>JADGAT010000136.1 GCA_015231885.1 SAR324 cluster bacterium | reverse complement strand
ATTCGCATGATTATAGTTAAATATTTGAGTTGACAATATTTATATATTTTTATATTTTAATAAATAAATTTTCTATGGTCACTTTTTTATAATTTTACGAAACTCATAATGAAAGATAAATTATGGACATTTTTGCGTTGATTGCAATAGTAGTACTCTGGGTAGTGCTCCAGAGGTGGGTTTTACCGCACTTTGGAGTATCTACTTGAATGAGTTCCGCATCGTGTCGCGTGCCGACAAATGAAAAAAATTCTCCTCCGGAAAACTGCCAAATCAAAAAAAATGAGAGTAAGCAGCATTTCTGAGTGAGGCCGAAGATTTAAAAAATATTGCGCACCAACTACCCTCATGATGAGGCAACAGGCTATCGGGAACGAATGGTTCGTGGCGCATTTTCTATCAAACGCCCTTTATGAAGGAGTTCAATATGTGGAACAAAACAAATATAAACCGTCGGGAAATGTTGGGAATGATGGCTGCTGCCACCACTGTTACAGCAGTCAATGCCTTGGTTTCCAAAAGTGCAGCAGCCAATGAAATGCAAGTCGATGGGACCCCAAGACAATTCTTCCCAAAAAATGGGCCGGATCCCAATCCCCTAAAAAACGAATTGGAAAAATATCCCAAATGTCCCTACTGCGGAATGGGAAGAAAAAAATGGCACCACAGCCGTCACTTGATTCATTACAGTGACAACCTGGTAGATCCAACATGTTCCATTCATTGTGCCGCGTTGAGTCTCAGCTTGAATTTAGACCGAAGCCCAAAAGCAATTTATGCTGCTGATTTTGGTTCAAGCAGCAAGGTCAAACCATTGATAGATGCAGAGAAAGCCACTTATCTGATCGGTTCAGATTTGAAAGGCACAATGACACACAATAGCAAAATGGCTTTTTTATCAAAAGAAGCAGCTCAAGCTGCAGAAGAAGAACATGGTGGTGAAATCGCTGATTTTGATAAAACACTGACCACCGTCTATTTAAATATGGCCCAGGATACCATTATGATTCGTAAAAGAAGGGCTAGAAAAAAGGCCATGATGAAGCAAAGCAAAGGTTGATGATGCCAGTGTGTTTTTAACCAGGAGCAGGAGCCGTGATGGAAAATCGAAGAAAATTTCTGAAGTATTGTTTTGTTGCTCTGGGAAGCTGTGTGGCCATGCCATCCTGGGCATTGAAACTGAATAGGAAAAAAAAGGAATCTTCCCAGATTTCCCTGGGGAAAAAAGAGCGCTGCCCTGTCTGTGGGATGTTTGTCAAACCTTATCCAAAATGGATCACCCAGATGCAGTTTAAAGATAAGTCTCACCATAGCTTCGATGGGATGAAGTGTTTTGCTAAATTTTATTTTAATCCTGAACAGTATGATCACACCAAAAACAAAGCCGATTTTGATGCCCTCTGGGTACGCGACTATTACACGCTCCATTTTATCAGGCACGACCATGCCCATTATGTGGTAGGTAGTGATGTGCTGGGTCCGATGGGGCACGAGTTGATTCCTTTTAAGGATAAAAAATCAGCAGAAATTTTTTTCAATGACCATCACGGAGTACAAATTGTTCCTTTTGAACGAATAACCCCTGCTTTGCTGGTTAAGCTGGACAACGCCAGGAAAACAATCCGTTTGGAGGATCTTCAGTGAGATATTCCAGCAGGTTTGTTGTAGTATGTTTGGTATTTGCTCTATTGGCCGCTGTTGAATACTGGGATTATCAACTCCGTGTGGAGCAATACAATCAAACCATCTGGATGAGGGATAATTTACAGTCGGCAGTCGGACTTCCAAATTTAGCCATCACAACAGCCGCCAGGTACTTACGGCATTATTCTCTGGCAGACCTCAGCTCTCCTTTTCAGGATTATCCCACCAGCTTTGATCATTTTCCCGCAGGTTTTGCTTTTGCCGTGCCCGATTATTCAGAGACCCCAACCCCCATCCGGATCAAGGGTTTTGAAAATCTTCAATACTGAGCTGCGATGGAATGGCTCGAAAAACAAAAAAACCTGATTGATTTCAGCATCCAAAGTTTAATTCGCCGCTTTTCCAAAAATGCACTGATTCTGATAATCTTTGTTTCCCTGGTATTTGCTGTCGCTTCCGTGCTGTTTTTAACAGGATCCCTGACATCGGAGATGATGAGTTCCAGCGAGGAGTTGCCCGATATCACGGTACAGCGGATTCTTGGCGGCCGCCAGGTGAATATACCGGCTTCCTATCAGGATAGGATAGAAACCCTTTCTGGCGTTGATGCGGTTGAGGGCCGTCTGTGGGGATACTACTACCTTTCCGAACTCCAAGCGAACTTCACTGTATTTGGGATGGATTTGGGACAGCTGGAGGAAGGAGAATATCAAAAAATCATTAACTGGAACGCTTCCCTGCCTAAACAAAACAACCAAGATTTTCGGATGATCATTGGACAGGGAGTTTACCAGATGCTCAAAAAGCTGCATTCAGAAGGATCCTATTTATTTTTTCAACCCAGCTGGGATGTTCCTCTCCCCTTCGAAGTGATCGGGCATTTCAAAGCAGAAACCAGCTTGCAGTCAAATGATCTGCTCGTCATCCAGACGGAAGGTGCCCGTATGGTCCTGGAAATACCAGAGGACGAATTTACAGATATGGCCGTTCATGTTCCTAATCCTGAAGAAGTAGAAACCATTGCGCTCAAAATCCGTCGTATGTTTCCTGAGCTGAGAACGGTGACCAAAGCTCAGATTCAACGCACCTACCATTCCGTTTTTAGCTGGAAAAGCGGTTTTGTATTGACCACTCTTCTGGCTTCTCTCTTTGCCTTTTTGATTTTAATCTGGGATAAGGCCAGCGGGCTTTCTGCAGAAGAAAAACGGGAAATCGGCATCCTCAAGGCCATCGGCTGGGATACGGATGTGATTTTAAAAGTCAAATTATGGGAAGGTTTGATCCTTTCCGGCAGCAGTTGTTTTTTAGGAATTCTCCTGTCCTATGCTTATATTTACTGGTTGGAGGCTCCTGTTTTACGCAATATTTTTATTGGCTGGTCCACGATATATCCATCATTTGAATTAAAACCGGAAGTCGATCTGAAATATGTGATGTTAATCGTCACTTTCTCTGTCGTCCCCTATAGCGCTGTCACGATCTTTCCTGCTTGGAAAGCCGCGATTACAGACGCTGATACCATCATGAGAAATACCGGGTAACACAATGATTGATGCTTTAGAAGCCGTTGATGTGACAAAAGTTTATAATCAAGGAAAGTTGAGCGAAGTTTTCCCTGTCATTGATGTTTCTCTCAAAATACAGGGAGGAAGCATGGTGGTGTTGAAAGGCCCCAGTGGATCCGGTAAAACTACGCTACTTGCCATGCTGGGGTGTCACGTCAAACCCAATCGGGGGGAAGTGATTTTGAATGGAAAAAAAGTTTCAAAGCTACCAGAAAAATTCATGAATGCGCATAAACGGGACCATATTGGATTTATTTTTCAGCAATTTCAATTGATTCCTGACTTGTGTGTCATGGATAATATCATGCTGCCTTTACTGCCAATGGGAATAGGACGTTCCAGGCAAATTCGTCTGGCAGAAAAACAGCTGGAATTTCTGGATCTTCTCCATCGTAAACAATTTAAAGTAAGAAATCTTTCTGGCGGAGAACAGCAGCGAGTGGCTATTGCCAGGGCATTGGTCAATCATCCAAACATCATTTTAGCTGACGAACCCACTGCTCATCTGGATAGTAGATTGACTGACTTCTTTCTCAAACGAATGAAACAGCTGAAAGAATCCGGGCACACCATTGTGATGGCCAGCCATGATCCACTTGTCTATGATAATCCAGATATTGATCAGGTGGTTGAAATGAAAGATGGGAGAATCGTTTCATGATATTCCATCCCTGGATTCTTGGTCTGATCCTCACGCAGATAACTTTGTTCATGGCTTATTCGTTGGGAGTATTTCACGCCTGGACTATATATCAAGGTTGGCATTTCGAATCGTGCACAGAACAGCAATACATGCTGGAGAAAAAAACATATCTGGTTTCAACGGTCATGAACTTCACACTGTTTTTACAAATACTGATGCTTTTCATGCTGATTCTCACTGCTGATGATCTCTCTCATGTCTTACCGGGTGCGATGTGCGCAACAGGAACGTTCTCTGCAAATTCATATGGTTTCCCATTGCTCATTCTCAAAATTGCCGCGGCTTTCTTATATTTTTTCTGGCTGGTAATCAATTACCTGGATAATCAACTGGAAACATATCCTCTGATCCGCTTGAAATATTCCATCCTGATCTTGCTGTTTCCCCTGATTCTGCTTGAGGTCGGGCTGCTCTTTGCTTTTGCACTAAACCTGGATCCCTCTGTAATCACGTCCTGCTGCGGTTCTCTTTTCAGTGAGACTGAATCTGGGATCGGTAGTGCAATGGCTGGTTTACCACCTCACATCATTTTGCCTTTGTTTTTTGGAGTGATTTTTTTATTGATTCTGCTCAATTTTCCATTCCATGCCTGCAATCATCAGAAAAACAGAAGCAAACTTCTGCTGGAGTCTGCTTCTTGGATGTTTTTTTTTATTTTTGCCATATTACTGATTATTTCCTTTATCAGTCCTTACATCTATGAGATGCCGGCCCACAAATGTCCTTTTGATTTTATTCGAGGAGAGTATCACTACATTGGTATTCCCATCTATTTTTCCCTGTTTGTCGCTTCTGCTGCTGGAATGGCAAAAGGGTTGCTGGAATGCTTAAGAAGGTCAAAACAACTCACAGAGTACATTCTAGTTCTCCAGCAGACCTTTCATAAAACGGCATTTGGGGGGATGCTCATTTTTTTATTTTTTTCATTCCTCCCTTTTGTTTTGTATTACGGAAAAACGGGACGATTACTATAGAATATATTATGAAGAACCAGCCATTACCCCTTTTTTGCATGGTTTTCATTTTCATCACCTTGGCGCTAAGTGTGTTTGCACATGAAAACAATGAAAGCCCCCGGACAATCGACACCACCAAGGAATGCCCCCTTTGCGGAATGATTCCCGCTCGCTATCCCCTGTTTCATTGTCAGATTGTCTTCATGGATGGTTCCTACGAAGCCTTTGACAGTGCCATCGGATTACTGGTCTATTTGTTTTTTCCCGAAAAAACAGAAAGGTCCTCCAAAACAGTCCAAAGCATTTATTTCAAAGATTATATCGCTGAAACCTGGATAGAAGCGAAAGAAACTATTTTTGTGGTGGGATCGGAAGTGCTGGGACCTATGGGGGTGGAGTTTTTACCAGTCAATAGTGAAGAGACCGCTCAAAAGCTGTCACAATTGGAAAAAGGAAAAGAAATTATCCGTTTTGAAAGGATCGATCGAAATTATTTGATAAGAGCCGCGAAAAAAGAATGGCTCCATGTCCTGGCTTCAGATTTAGTCCTGCATTAACCAATCACTTGCTTGGAGAAAATACCATGAAATCACTTATGAACCTGCCAGCACTTTTCTGGTCAATAGTAATCGTCACCTTGGTTTTCAGCATTTTGTTCAATCCAGTTGTTTTTGCTAAAGAGTCCTCTGAGGATGATGATTCAGGGTTAATGATTTATGAAGGGTTTGGAGGGAATTTTACTTTGACCAGTCACCACGGAACTCCTGTGAGCTTAGACGATTACCGGGGAAAAGTCGTGTTAATATTTTTTGGGTATACGCACTGCCCCGATGTGTGTCCTGCAACCATGTCGTATTTGGGCCGATTGGTGAACAAGCTTGATCAGGGTGCGGAGCATGTGCAAACCATGTTCATTTCCGTAGACCCGGAACGAGATGCTCCTGAACAGTTAAAAAACTATGTCACCAGTTTTCATCCGTCCTTTTTAGGATTGACAGGCACCTCTGAAGAAATATTGAGGGTTGCTAAACAGTTTCGTGTGGCTTATATCCGGCAGGAAGTTAAAAATGTAGCAGGATATTTTTATGCACACACCGATTACATCTACCTGGTCGATACAAAAGGTCGTGTGCGGGCGCTCTATCGCACGGATTCCAATACCATGAGGGAGATGGTTGCGGACATTAAAAAACTGACTCCGCATTGATCCCTTTGGCGGGCTTGGTCACATTTTTGGTCATTCAAGAAGATCGCCCATCCTGTTTTGGAACTCTATGTTTGGATGTTAAGACATCCCCTCCACGAATACAATTTTCAATTAACCAAGCTTTTAGATGAGATTCTCCAATGGAATGTGAAGCAAGATCAATTATTATCTGCGCTGCTTCAGCTTCATCAGCAGTGAGTTCCTTTCCATTCCTGGCCAGAAAGATGTATCCTACCATAAATCCAATTCGTTTGTTTCCATCGACAAAAGGATGATTTTGGACAATCCCAGAGATATAAGCTGCTGCTAAATCAAATAAATCAGGATCTCCATAATAATATAAATTTTTCGGTTTATCTAAAGCTGATTCGAGCAAGCCCTCATCTCTTATGCCAGAAGCCCCGCCATGCTCAACAAGAAGGCGAGACAGAACCGCTAATACTAGTGGTTTTTCGATCCATATTGGAGAATTCATTTGGCCAATGTCCTCAATGTATTACGGTATTTTGACATTCCTTTTTCTGCAATCTCCATTTGTTTTTCGAATTCAGGATCATAAGGAGTGAGTTGAAAAGCTCCTTCAGGAGTTTTAACTAAAAATAATGAGTCGCCTTCGCAAACCCCAATCTGTCCTAGTACCTCTTTCGGTAAAACGAGCCCAAGCGAATTCCCAATTTTTCTTAATTTTAAAGGTTGCATGTTTATCTCCTAAATATTTATTGTTATCACAAAAGTTATAACATGATGTAATGTTTTCATCAAATTTTTATTATTGTTGGACGGCTCTTCTTGCCTCTTGCGGGCAATGTGGTGTTTTGGGGAGAATGCATTCCTCTTTAAGAGTTTGATGATGATAAAGATGGCGACGAGTTTTATTAATCACTGACGTGACGTGAACGATTTTTGAAAAGGAAAGAAAAAAGGCTGTTTGGGAAACGAGGGAAAAGTGTCAAGAAAATCGCCCATCCTGCTTGGGGAGCTCTATGTTGAGCTTTTTGATTTTTCGATACAATGTCGTTTTATGAAGTCCTAATTCTTCAGCTGCAGCGGTACGGTTGAATCCATTGCGTTTCAGAGCCGCCAAAATGGTTTGTTCTTCAGCATGAGACCGTACCGTGGTGATGGCTTCTGGCGGGCTAACGGTCGAGTCGAAACCCAGTAACGATTTAGGCAGGTGCTCCATGCCAATCCATTCATCAGTGCATATCACAAAA
>JADGAT010000135.1 GCA_015231885.1 SAR324 cluster bacterium | reverse complement strand
CCTTTCTCCAGGCCTTCTTCCATTAACATTTCTCGAATCATCATTCCTCCGTTGGTTTCAGTCATCAAATTCAAAATTTGTTCTTTTTCTTCTGGTTGTATTTTAGCATAAGCATCCAAAAAGTCGACATACTTGTAAAAAAGTCGAAGGTCCAATTGCTGATGCAATTTGATATAAGCCTGGGTTGTTCGTTGCAGTCTCTCTTCTGGAGGATAATCCAAAGTCGGAGTCAGGATTTGTAGGACAGGGTTATCGCTATTTTCTATTTCATCGGCACGAATGTCTTTCTGAGGAAGAAGCCATCGCAAGGTCTCTTTGGGGAAATCTTGAACCAAGTTCTTAAATTTTGAATCGTGTTGCATCGACTGCCCTGTCTACTTTTCAATGAATACTATATTCATGAACAATACAATACCAGAGCAACAGAATACCTGTTTTGCAGCAAGGAAGCAAACGAGAATAAATGGGGCGGATCAGTCCTGTGTGATCACCACTTCAAAAGATTTTAGGGTCATTCGGGCAACGGTGCCTTTTGATGGTGGAGGAATTAAAAATCTGTTCTTTCTCCTAGGGAACCAGAATTAAATAACTTCCCTATCTTTTGACAATCCCCCTTGCCCCCTTTGCTAAAGAGGGAATTGTTGGTGGAAGTTATTTTATCCTCATCCCTAGGGTTGCATTTTAACATAAGCAACCAAACAGTTGACATACTTGTAAGAAAGCAAAACTTATGATTGAAAAACATATCCTGATTAAAATGGGTTTTTGGAAATATGCCCGGGCAACATTGATCATGCTGGGGCTTATGCTGGGATCACTGGCGTGGGCACAGGAAGTTCCGAATACGGACTCCTTGAACACGAATGGGCAATCGCCGCCAGCCGACACCACCAATGGCCACATCACGCCTGACCAGAAATCGACAAACGACCGTCCTGCCGAACAAGATCAAAAAACCGTGCTTCCCTCAGAAGAAAGTGCCGAGAGCACAGGCAGCTCCGCCCAGGAACAAGAGCTCAAACGGATGGATCGGCAAGAGATACCAAAAAAAGAAGGACAGCCCGCTCCCCAGTTATCGTCATTGGAGCAGCTGCTGCAACCAACATTGACCGATGGTTTTTTTGACAAAGCCGCCCCCCCTCAGCCTCTGCGGCAATTTGGTTATGACCAGCTGAAAGCTGATCGGTTTGCATTTGACCCCATTGCCAATCCCACTCTGCCTGAAAATTACAAACTCGGGCCTGGGGATGGGGTGATTGTTCACAACACACTCAGTCCACAAACCCCGGAGATACCGATTATTGTAAACCAGGATGGCAATTTGCACATTCCAGGAATCAATCCCATTCCAGCGTTGAATTTAACTCTAAGCCAGCTCAACGGAGAGCTGAAAAAAAACAACAAGTATATTTATGCAACGATTGGAAAACTCCGCTCCATTCAGGTCAATATTGTTGGGGAGGCTGTATCCCCCGGATTACACAAGGTGCCTGCTATTGCTTCGATCTACAATACCCTGGCCCTGGTCGGAGGTGCCAAAAAATCAGGGAGCTTGAGAAAAATTCAGTGGAAACGGCAAAGCCGTCTCATTGCAGAAATCGATCTTTATGATTACCTGCTGCAGGGAAAAATTTTGAAAAATGCCCACATCAAGAGCGGGGACACTCTCTTCATTCCGCTCTTGCAAAAAGCTGCGGCGGTGGCGGGACAGGTCTACCGCCCAGGGATTTATGAACTGGCCCGGGAAAAAACCATCAAGGAAGTGCTGACACTCACAGGAGGATTGAGGCCAACCGCCAACCTGGAACGTATTTTGATAGAACGGCTGGGAACCGAACACAAATATACTCTGAAAACCTTAGAATTTTCATTAAACCAGACAACTCATGAAGAGGTCCATAACTTTGACATCATCAAGGTGTTTTCTGTGCCCAAACAATATGAGCGTCAATTTACCTTAGCAGGGCCTTTCACCCATCAAGGCAGTTTTGAATTCAAACCGGGACTGACTCTGGAAGAAGCTTTGCGTGTGGGAGGTCGGTTAACCCGGGAGACATTTCTGGTTGGTCATATTTTGCGTTTGACTTACCCTGATGAGAAACCTCTTCCCAAGCCGGAGTTTATCTTATTCAATCTAAAAGAAGTCATTGAACAGAAAAACATGCACGATTTCCCCATTGAGGACAGAGACACCATTCGAGTGTATACCGAAGAAAATGTTATCGAAGTACAAGGTCCTGTTGAAAACCAGGGAGAGTTTCAGTTCATCCCGGGGATGACAGTCAATGATGCTTTATTTTTAGCAGAAGGCTTCAAACCCAATGCCTATCAAGAGCGAATTGATATCCGCCGTGTCGTCTGGGGCGAAGACCCTAAGCTGCTGCGGATTTTCCTGAATGACCCCCAGGCTCTCCAGACCCCCCTGGAGCCCGATGATGTGATTGTTGTCTATAACAACGAAGATCTGTTCAAAAAGATCAGTGTCCAGGGAGAAGTCAAGCAGCCTGGGTCGTTCTCTTATCTGCAGGGGATCACGATTGAAGATGCCTTGATTCTGGCAAGAGGCATGAAACCCACCGCCTTTACCGAAAAAGTAGAAGTGCAGCGGCTGCGTTTGGATGGAAGGAGGGATTTAATCGAAGCCTCTTTGGAGCAAGGAAAATTCTCGTTTTTGTTAGAACCGGAAGATATTGTGATTGTGCACCCCCTCGACTTGGTTGCTCCGCGGTTTGTCACCATTCAAGGGATCAATGTCCAGCGTGCCGGCAAATACAAATTCCTGGAAGGCATGACGGTCAAAAGCCTGATCTTTCGGGCAGGCGGTTTAAAAAATAAAGCCCTGAGCCCCGATGTGATTATCAAACGCTGGACTTTTGAAGGGGATCAGCTGCAGCGCAAAACCATTCCATTGACAATTGACAGGAAAACACTGGAAACAACACCGGCTCTCATTTTGGAAGAAGAGGACATGATCATCCTCAAACAGATACCGGAATACACAAGTCCTTTGCGGGTGACTATCAGCGGAGAAGTTCTGTATCCTGGAACCTACGAGCTGAACGAAGGGTCGCGTATCAGCGACCTGGTTCGTCAGGCAGGAAACTTCACCAACAAAGCCTTTTTGATGGGAAGTGTCTTTACCCGTGAAATCATCAAAATCCAGGAAGACGCATCCGATCAGAGGATCCAGAAAGATGTGGATCGTTCTTTGCTGAAAAGCACCGTTGAGTCCTCTGCCAGCCTGACTTCACCGGAAACACAACTGAATGCGGTCGCCGCCATCAAAGCAGCTGAAAGCAAGCAGAGTCAAGAAAAAGAAAAAGAAAAAGAAAAAGAAAAAGAAAAAGAAGTATCCCAACTGTCTGAAACAGAAAACCAGGCAGAAATTCAAGAAAAAGAAACTGCCAAAATCGAAAAGAAAAATTTGGGAAGGCTGGTCATTCAGCTGCAGCCCCTGGAACAGCTACGGGGAAGTCCTGATGATTTTGAGCTGATGGATGGAGACCGGCTGATCATTCCAACTGTTTTGGATACGGTACTGGTCAAGGGAGAAACCTTTGGGGAGGGGGCCTTCCCGCAAAAAAGCGAGGCCACCGTTTATTATTATACCGATCTCTTTGGGGGGCCCCGGGAGCTCGCGGACTATGACGGCATTTACGTCATCCAGCCCAGCGGCGTGGTGATCAAAGAGGGGTTGGACCAGTATGAAGTCCAGGGAGGAGACATCATCATTGTTCCGCCGGACTTGACTCCTCAGGAAAATCCTCTGAAGGAGACAGCCACTGTGGTTGATATTCTTTTTAAAACCATCACGACCGTTTTGTTGGTTATTGTTGCATTATAACGAAGGATTTTTTCTATGTTTATTCGACTTATTACTATTTGTGTGTTCCTTTTCGGATTTCATGCAATGCTGCTGGCTCAGGATCGTCCTCGTTTTGTCTACCAGGCGGGTACTTTCTGGCCGCAAAGCACCAATTTTTCCAAAAACATTGGAGTGTGGGGAGACCGGCCCAGGGCTTATGTCTTGAACCAAGGACAGCTGGAGCTTTCACTCCATTATCAACAGGTCAATGGACAATTGGACCTCTTTGATGTCAAAAATGAGCTGCAGGAAGACACCAGCATCAATTTTCTGGATTTTTCAGGCAATGTGGGAGACATGCAAGGCCTGGAGCTGCTCTACAATTATGGATGGACCGAAAATTTCACCCTGCTGACCCGACTGCAGCGGATGGGCATTGAATATGGTTTGAGCACCGTCAATGTTGATCGTTTCCATGTAGCAGGACGCTTCCAATTGCTGAAGCCCAGGGCCAATCCTCAAATCTCGCTGGAGCTGCGGGGCAATCATTTGCGCGGTAATGGATTTGAAACCAAAGTTTCTGAAATCCGTCTCAATAATATCAGTGAGATCAGTGTGGGAGAAAAGGATTCTCTGCTTCAGGAAGAGATTGTCATTGAGTTTCTAGAGCCCAAAAAAATGAGGTTTGGCGGATTGGCGTCCCAGGGAGCCGAGCTCCGTATTCTGGCCAGTCTGGGTTTTGATGAAAACTGGTATGCCCATTTTTTTGGAGGATATGGAAAATCTGATGTTTCCTCGGAAATCAAATTTTCATTTCCCGGCTTCCAAAGGTTTGAGGAACTGGCGTCCCGCACACAGGAGCACACCCTGCTGGGGGTCGCTGTGGACTGGCAGGTCTATGAAAACATATTTCTGCATGCTTCCAAGGAAAAGCGCTGGTTTGCCCGAAGTGCCCGCATCAAAAAAGCACCGGAGATCAACCGGCTGATTCGGACTGAATTGATGTATCGTTTCAGCCAAAACTGGATTTTGAGCTTTCAAGCACAGTATTTTCAACACTTTTTTGCAGGAGAAATTCCTTTTCTGTTAAATGAACAAACTGCCCGGATATTTGAGAAACCTTATGGATATCTGAGTTTAGGATTGGCTTATACTGCAGATCCTCTCCAGAAAAGCCGTCCCCGGTTTGTGACCCGCTGAAAACCCCCTTCAATTCCTCATTGAAAAACCCTTTCCAAACCGTGAATACAATGATCTTGATGTCGAACCAGATCGACCAGTTCTGGATGTAATAGAGATCGTATTTCACCCGCTTCTGCATCTTCTCCAGCCTTTTCGTCTCACCTCTCCATCCATTAATTTGCGCCCATCCCGTGATTCCCGGTTTGACTTTGTGACGCTTCATGTACTGGCTTACAATTTCCTTGTATGATTCATTATGCTCCAATGCATGAGGACGCGGTCCGACAATGGACATCCGCCCCTGCAGAACATTGAAGAATTGCGGCAGCTCGTCGAGGCTTGTACCGCGCAGAAAACGTCCGAACCGGGTGATTCGTGAGTCATTCAATTTGGCCTGGGTCACCATGCCCGGAAGTTCTTCATGGCAGACCATGGAACGGAATTTCCACACTTCTATTGGCTGATTGTTCCATCCAAGCCGTTTTTGCCGAAACAGAACCGGTCCTGGCGAGCTGAGCTTGACACCCAGAGCAATAAACAAGAGCAAGGGGCTGATCAAAGTCAGAATTATTGCAGCCAACACCCGGTCTTCTATTTCTTTGATGACACGGCCATGCTCCATTGGGCTGGCAGACAGGTTGATGATGGGCACACCCGCTAAATCAGAAAATGAATGGTTCAACAGTTCAAATCCAAAAATATCAGGCACAAAACGAATTTCAACGGTATGGTGGCGTAAATCTTCTACCAGGCATTTTATTTTTGATTCTGCCCGGAACGGCAGGGTGATCCACAATTGATTAGCAAATTGCTGATCCAAAAACGGGCTGACTTCAGACAAATTTCCCAATACCGGAACACCATTGATGGTTTTTCCTCTTAGATCTGGATTGTCATCAAAAAAAGCAACCACCTTAAAGCCCAGCCACGGTGTCTCCTGGATATGTTCCGCCAGCTCTTTCCCCAGTTTGCCTGCCCCGGCAATCATTACAGAGCGCACATTGTACCCATTTTGCCGGGCCCATCTTTGGAATAATCGCAGCCCTATGCGGAACAACACCAGCAGAGACCAGCTCGAAGCAAACCAGCATAAAAACCACAGCCTTGAATAATCGGTCTTCAGTACAAAAAAATTCAAAAACAATACTCCCAGGAAAGCGACAGTCCAGGCTACCGATACCTGGCGAAGTTCCTTCCATAGAAAACTGCCGCGCCATACCTGGTACAGAAAGAATCTTGGAAAAGAAACAATGACCAGGAGCACTGCAACGAGTAATGCAACCATGATCTCAGGAGGGAGGGTCAATTGTCCGTATGTTCCGACATAAGCCAGATATCCAGCAATAAAAGGCACTATTGCATCATAACTGCGCAGCAACAGCATGAAAATCGAAGCATATTTCTGAATGAGTCCTCTACGTATCTTCATCTTGCCACTATTGTGGATACATTCTTTGATTTGAAATGTTCTAACGCTTCTTTTTCTGAAAAACAGAATTGAGCTACTTGGTCCAGTCGCGAAAGAGTGAACAGATTCATGATTTCCCAATTAAACTGACAGAAAATACTTTGTTTGCCTTCAAGTTTGAATTGTTCTACTAGCGAGAAGAAGAAACCCAGGCCATCTGAGTCAATGTGCTTCATGCTATTTAGGTTGATCACCAGTCCCACAGCATAACCATTGAGAAAGAGTTTCTGCGTCTCTGTTTTTACCGCAGGAACGGTTTCCTTCGTGAGGTCACAGTTGATATAAAGAATGGCAATATTTTCCTGGATATAATGCTCTACCAACAAACAAATTTCCTTTGATAATCTATATTTTGGTTAGGAAAAAGGCCCGATAGTACTTGGAGGAGCATTATCAACAATGGCCCTTTTCCTCAGGGCAACAAGATTATGGAAAAGCACACTGTGTGCTGTCATTGTGGTAACATAGTGAAGGATTCTTGTATATGGGGAGGAGGTACTCATTTTTTCGGGAAAAATGCAGTTTTTTCAGTAGTTTTGGGGAATTTTCTGCTTTGTAATTGAGGATTAAAATCTAAATAAGAAACCGAATAGGAAAGTTTTCTAATCAATAACTATTTCTTATTTTCTTTTACAGCCATAACAACCTTTTTTTATTCAGCCTATTTGAAGAGTTGTTCGTAAGAAAACACCAATTTTCCTTTCTGTTATTAATGGAAAACTATTTTTTTCTTTTTAAAAAGGGTTATTTTTCAAAAAATAACACAGAGAAACGATCACGCTAAAAGAAACTCATCGAACACTAAGGAATGCTCAAGCAATAACTTAGCAAATCTACTTGTCTTTTCAACGATCTTCTGCGTTGCTTTACCAGTGACATAGCAAGCTATGCGCC
>JADGAT010000134.1 GCA_015231885.1 SAR324 cluster bacterium | reverse complement strand
ATGGATTGAATACAGCAGTGACTTACACACAGGGGACTTTCACCCCATAAGATCACGCCCATGCTGGGCGTACACAATGCAATTGAGAGTGACCTTTACCACAGTCGATTTTTTCAAGGGATTCTTATGGAATACAAGTGAAATTCATTCAAAAACAGAGTGGTAAAGGCACCTCATTCTGGTCGTTCTGTGACGAAATTATAAATTCAACAAGCATCTGATACTCAACTAACCCATCAGCAAATCAAATGATAACTCCTGACACATGTGAAAAATGTTATAAATTTCACAACCAAACTATCATTAAAGATTGTCAAATATGTTACAAATTGCGATTTGATGAGGAAATATTATGTGATCTCACTCGATACAGTCAGGATAATAGTCCATTCGAGTGCCATGCTTTTAGGCAGAAATTAGCTCTAGTCCAGAAAGATGACAAAGAAGACACTAAATCAATAGAACAAATTGATTCACATAAATCTCCAAAAGATAAATGGCGTGAAATATATAGTGTTCAACAACTAAAGATGAAACCTGATGAAATTCATTTTAACCTCAAATATCATGTGAGTTTTAATACGATCAAACGTAGACCATTATTTTCAAATCAACATTTCACTTTTGTTTCAAAAATTATTGAAGGAATAGGGAGTGATTTTAAACAAACACAAGTCGCCTTACTTTGGCTTGCTGTCGATCATTTGCACCTCTATATAGATTCATCTCCAGATTATTCAATTGAGGAGTTAACCATTTCAATTATGAATAAATCGGAAATGGACATTATAAGTCAGCATTCCGAGTTTCAGGAAAAACAGATTATTTGGGAAAGAGAGTATTTTGCAGAAACTTTAGGGTAGAATAAAAAACACAGAACAAGACGCTAGAGACGGAGCAGTACCCCGCAAAATTTGTTGCTCTAATGGCGTCTTTGCTAGGATGAAAATTCATCAATTTTGTTAAAGTTCTGTGTGGGGCACTGCCCGCTCAGCTTTGCGTTCGGTTTTATAAAGGCTCTTTTCAAGAGTTCATGAAATAACTTGATCAATGTGGTATATTTTATAGAAAGCAAACAAAAGAGACATCGTATTCGAAAAGTTTAAAAATGTGACAAATTGAAACCAAACAAAAAATGAGGTTCTTATGCCATCAATATAAATGTTTTATGGGATCATAGTATACTTGTATTTTAAGGATAATAAACAACACAGTGTTCCTCACATTCACGCTAAATATCAAGAGTACGAAGTAGTTGTTTCGATTCCAGAAGGAGATATTCTTGAAGGAAGTCTGCCTAATCCCAAAATGAAGCTGCTTCAAGCATGGATAGAAATCCATAGAGATGAGTTGATAGTCGACTCAAATCTGAGGAGAGTTTTGATCAAAAAGACATGGAAGACCTGCAAGGCCGCCTGAGCTTTTTCGAACAAACCAAGCCATGGCGAGAGTAAGAAAATTTTCTGGATGCAATTGGAGAGCTGCCGCCTCAATGTGCTTCCGAATAAAACCTCTTTAAAAACTTCCCCAAGGATAATTGACAATAACAGTAGGATTGATACCTTCCTGACCGTTTGCGACATCTATGCGGTATACCAAACCAGACCCAGTCACTAATCGAAAGCCTGTTCCGTAGGAGTCCCGCCTTTCATCGCCCAATTTATCTGCATCATCGGAAACGGAGCCCACTTCATAAAATAAAGCAACCTGCATGACCGTTCTGATATCCCTAATCAGCCAGATATCAAAAGGAGTCGATTCTTCCGTTAAATTCCATCGTAATTCTGTTCCATAAAATGCGGTATGAGAGCCATTAAACCTTCCTTCTGGATAGGATCGAAGCCGAAGTCTTCCCCCAAGGGGAGAAGCCGTCCCATACTTATTTGCGGCAATTCGATCATCAACAATCACATCAAGTGCTTCAAGGCAAGCTTCCAGAGAGTCTTCATTTTCTTCCGAATCACAGTTTAAGTTCAAATCCTCCAGAACTGCTGCTCGATTTGTTTCTCCTCTTCCCCGAACCAAAGCATCTGAACGATAATAATTAAAAACCCAAGTACTTGTTTTCCCAAGGGGAATATAGAAAGTCAAATTGTAATCACGGACGCTGAAATCAGGATTATCTTTGGAACTGCGTGGAGTATAAGTTTGATTAACATCCAACCGAACCCCAACGCGAGGATCCAGAAAATCATCGGTCCAATCAAAAGTAGCACCAATGGCCATCGTATTAGAAGCTTCTTCTTCGCTACTGTCGGTTTCAGTTATAATATCTCCGTCATTGTCTCTAATTTCTTTTAGCTTGACGGCATTTTCATATCCATATCCATAAAATTCCAACATCCGATCAAAAAAGCTCAACGTAAGGCGTGCGATCGCAAAACGGCTTTTGAGCACCAGAATGTTGAAGTCGTCTTTTTCCGTGTCCATGCCACGTTTGCTGTAGACATTGAGTGCGACTTTCTTCACCTCATCAAATGAAGTATCAAAGATCAACGTTTCCGGGATCAGATGAAGATCGGCAAGTGCATAAAAGGAAGCTTCCGCATCTCCAATAGCTTGCCCTCCAAAAACATCCGTGTTCGTTTCAAAAATATTATTGACAGAACCCAGAAAAGCGATCCCGTCCCCGATTCCTGCCAAAGAATATGGAACCGGAGCAAGAAAGTATCCGAATTGTTTCGGAAATTGATCCTTTCTCCGCTCAATCGCATTTGCTGAAAAAGAAATGCTTAGAAACAGAGCAATAATGAGAGTAATTTTTTTCATAATGCCATGCAGACAAGAACAGATCATTCGATTAAGCATTGTATTGTCCTCTAAGAAATGGTCGAATGTGTCTGGGATCTGTCCTAAGAGACTGGTCTGGAAAGTCTTTATTGAAAAATAATTTTCGTTGTGTGAGGAGCAGATAAGCCGACAATAGCAGTAACAGTCCTGTCTGTATAACCTTGCTGTCCGGGTGGGTAGCAAAAATTTCATTGAAGACATTGGCGGTAAGGTGAAGCACCACAGCGACGAGGATATTTCTATCGGTTTTGTAGTAGAGCCAATTCATCAAAAGAACAAACGGAAAAATACTGATCAGAAAATTGACACTATACAGCATGCCGTCCTCCACCAGGTTGTTATGATAGTAGCCTTGTATAAAGGCTAATGGTATATGCCAGAGTGCCCAGTAAACGGCAAAGATCACCGACGTAGTGAACAGCGAAAACTTTTGCCGCAGGCAGTCAGTACCGTAGCTGTGCCAGGCCAGCTCCTCCAGTACGGGAGCGATGGTCAGTAATAACCAGACAGGAAACAGAGATGAGCTGAAGGTCGTTTGGCCAGTAATAACGAACTGCCCGATGTCATAACCAAGCATTAGGGATATGGACATGGCAAGTAGAATACTGGTGGGCATCAATAGCAGCGAGGCCAATAAATAGTATTTCCTATCGGAACGGAAATTTATAAAACGCCCAGCAACATCATCCAGCAAGACTTTGTCTTTACTGATGTAATAGGCGGCAACGAATATGGGACCGCACAAACCAGCCAATCCTAGTGAACTAATATAAAAGCTGTTCTGTACCGCATCCGTTTGGTAGCTCAAATAGGCAGCCATCAGCCAGAGCGACCAGGGGATGAAGGCGCTTAAAAAATAGAAACGGAACGTGTGACGGTAGTTGTTTATCATGAGTTTACCTCCCTATGCTGATGTTTCAGACCAATGAGGTCCGTTTTAGAATAAAAAAATTTAGTCGACTAAAAAATTATAAATCTTATTTTAGCACTTGTCAAATATTTTTTAGTCGACTATAATAATTTTATTTTACAATTAATAACAAAGAGTTAATTGGATGGAATATAAAAATGGATGATTTTGGCAAGAGAGCCCTCAACAAAGCACAAACCCGATTGAATGTCCTTGATACGGTCTACCGGCTCACTAATACTTCGAATTTCAGGGATTTGAAGGTCAAGTCAATTGTCGAGGAGATTGGTATCACGGAAATGACCTTCTTCAATTACTTTCAAAAGAAGGAAGATATTCTCAAATACATGATGGGAATTTGGGCTTTGGATCTCATGGTTCTGCAACACAGGCAGCCGCTGACCGGTGAGAAAGCCATACGCCGTGTCTTCAGCCACACCGCTGAGCAGGTGAAAAAACACCCACGCCTATTTGCCAATTTCGTTGCCTCATTACTTACCAGCGAAATCACCCCCATAGCAAATGACATTGAAGCTGCTGATCGGTTTCTGCTTTATCCGGATACACCTGAATTGTATGAGGTAAAGATCCCTAGTGGTAATGAAATACTGTTGAAACACCTCGCCGAGATCGAACCCACACGCGACCACATGGATACTCTGCTGCGTCTGGCTTCCTGTTTTTATGGAGATATCATAGTAGCACACACTGCTGGACTGGATATCGATATGCTTTATTCCAGCAGCCTGGATCTGGTTTTACAAAGTGGGATATACTAACGGTATATATTGGGAATCCCTGCTTGCGCTCATATAAAAGATGAGGAAACAGGACTGCATGTCATCTCCAAAAAAATAACAGAAGGCATTCAAAAAAACCGTGCATTCAAACCCAAAAAAAAGAAAACAGTCCTGTCTGCTGAAGCTGTGATCTTAATAGAGACCCAGCCAAACAAATAGAGAAGGGTCTACTTGAAGTGGCACAAGCGAAAGCCCAGATCTTTAATGCGGGCATCTGGAGAAATATAATCACGAACGGAGGAGCGTAACTTCGAAGGATTGTCAGTGAACCCTCCTCCTCTGCGTACACGGTATGTTCCGGATTCTGGTCCTGTGGGGTCATTCAGGGAATCTGCTGAGTAAGGCGCATACCAATCCTCGACCCACTCCCAGACACTTCCATTCATATCATAGATTTTCCAGGGATTTGGTTTTTTGTTTTTTATCGGGGGCGTACCTTTTTGAAATAAGTTCGTCAATATATACTCGCTGTCAGGATTGGTTTCTTTCAAGCACTCTTCATTGTTCCCGCAGCCCCATTTTCTGGAAGTTCCTGCTTTTGCGGCATATTCCCACTCGGCTTCTGCACACAGCCGGTAACCAGAACCTTCCTTGATGTTCAACCAACGGATATAGGCCTGTGCATCAGCCCATGAAACACAATTGACGGGTGAATTCTCTCTTCCGGATTTCCCCCAATTTTCGTAACTGGAGCATGTTGGTTCACGATACCCGGTAGCTTCTACAAACTTTTGATACTCATTCACCGTTGTTTCATGGTCCGAAATATAAAATGGCTTGGTAATATTAACAACATGTTTCGGCTTTTCATTGCTATACCCCTCACTGCTTCCCATCTCAAAGCTGCCAGGCTGGACCAGGATAAAGCCCTTTGGCACATAGCTGACTTTTCTTTGTTTTTGCTGTTGCTGCCTCTTTAGTTTCAACCTGGCCAGTGGCGCATATTTTCCATCAGGAAAAGCTATCAGAAAATCTTTAAAATCCGTGACATCTTTTGAGTCTTTAATCAAGTTCCACATTTCAACTTCAGCACCTACTGCTTTTAGTGATGCCCCCGTCGCGGATGATGCAGCCACAGGTTTTTCTACCTTCGATTTTTCTTTTGGCGGAGTGAAATAAAAATTTCCCTCCAGAGAAGTAGCTTCCCATGGAATCTGTTTACCATCTGTTGCTTCGCGAACCTTGGCCCGCACCAATTTGAACATCTGCGAAATTTCCATTCCAGGTACCTGTGATTGCTCCAACAGGTATTTGGTATAAATTCCGTTACGTTCATTCCCGTCAGCGGCTGTTCGACCAGGAGCCGTAGCATAAGCTATTAAAGTCCCCGTAGGCGCATCCATTTGGGCCAGTCCTTTTGAAGAAGAACGAAAGCTTCGGGCAAACGGGTTATCCCGACAAGCGTCTAAAATGACCATATTCAGACGATTATTCGCATTGGCCATATTTGCCAGGGCACGACCGACATCCACTGATTCAAACTCAATATCACTTTCTACTTCAATCATTGCATCTACCGGAATGAGATAGTTCCGTCCTCTCACCTGCATGCCATGTCCTGCATAATAAAATAAACCGACCCCTCCCTTTTTCAGATCCTGGCCAAAAGCGTGAATCGCCTTAATCATGGTGCGTTTATTTGCATCCACTAATGTTCTGACAGCAAAACCCCGTTTTTTCAGCATCTTTGTCATATCCTTTGCATCATTCTGAGGATTTCGCAAAGGAGAGCTTTCATAATTCCCATTCCCAATTACCAGCGCAATCCTTCGTTCTTCCGTAATCTTTTTAAATCCCCTGGGGTCTTTCTTGGCCGCTGCGGTCGAACTCACTATTGTTAGAAGTATTAATACAAGAAAAGTAGAAAATTGTTTCATGGCCTCCTCAATGAATAAAAATTAACGAACGGTTATGGTAATCTTCCTAGAAAGGACCGGAGGTTTATGAGGAATGTGAAGATGATCCCCCAGTAGCATTTGTAACGTATGCTTGCCTGGGCTCAACTCAATAGTCGCTTCTGTTTCTCCACCACCAAAGTGCAAATAATTTTCATTTTTAGGAAGCGGCTGATCCATTGGCGGCAACTTATCCACATCAACCAACAAATGATGATGGCCGGTATTGGGCCAATCTACACTGGCAGGCCCCACACCCATACCTTTCAGCCCAAAGAGAACCCGGACCGGACTGGATACCACTTCATTGTCACGAGGTGAGATGAAATATGCGCCTCCTCTACCAGGAAACAGTGGGTCACTAACGGTAATAGTGATTTTTTTGGAAACCAAAGGCTGCTCATGAGGCATATGTATATGGTCTCCAAGTAAAAGTTGAAGCGTGTGCTTCCCAGGATTCAGCTCCAGGGAGGTCTCTGTCTGCCCGTCTCCAAAATGTAGAAAGTTTTCGTTTCTCGGAATCGGCTGGTCCATTGGCGGCAGCTTATCCACATCAATCATCAGGTGGTGGTGCCCTGAATTCGGCTGTTCGACTCCTGCTGGAGCAATCCCCATTCCCTTTATTCCAAAACGGACTGTCATGGGATTAGTCACCGCCTCTCCATCTTCTGGAGTAATTATATAAAGCTCCTTATCCGAAGAAGTGGATGTCGTTATTTTTTCAATGGTTGAACACCCTCCAGCCATCATTCCAAGCACCAGTAAAACCGAAAAACATTTCTTGACCATTTTTCCTCTTTTTCAATAAATTTTATTATTTGTTACCAAACAGCTTGTATTGTACTCTGAACTAAAATCTATAGGAATCTATAGGAAAATCAAAAATTGCGCAAGAACGAGTTAAGGATTTTTTGAGGATGATTTTAGGGATTTGGGGGACGATTTTGCGTTTTTAAGGATTTTGCTGGACGTATTGTGCTTGTTTCAGGATTTTTCTTTGTTTGCGTTAACTCACTAAAAATTTTGGACGTGGTTATCCCTTGTACATGGTTG
>JADGAT010000133.1 GCA_015231885.1 SAR324 cluster bacterium | reverse complement strand
TACGTCGATTTCACGTTCCGCCATTTATTTTGGAAATTATGAAACGGTTTATTCGGTAAAATCGATGAACAAAGACAGGGAAAAGAAGGCATTGAGAGATGGGTTAGCGGATTGGACCATAAAATGGTTCGAGGAAGGAGAATTACAGAATGAAGAACAGCTTCTCGGAATCGACTTTGTTTCAATCATCTATAATGTTTTTGATGATTTGTGCCATAGCACCCACATTCCTCCCAATGAAATCAAGAAAGATCATTATTTTGAAAATGTTGAAAACTACCTAAAACGGAGTCCAATACTAAAGGAACTAGAGTTGTTATTGGCAAACGGGTATCAATTGTACTTTTGTTCTGATCACGGAAGCGTTCTCGCAGAAGGCAATGGAGCCAAACTGGAGAAATATTTGGTGGATAGCTACAGCAAACGAGGAAGCACTGTGGAGCCAAGCAGTTTACTCGATGACTCATCATATATGGTCATCGACATTCCATTTATTCAGGACAAGAAATATTTATGTGCCCCCAAGCGGTCTTTATTTGCCAGCGAAGGAACGAAAGCTATTACGCATGGAGGAATTACGTTGGATGAATTAGTCATCCCATTTGTAAAGGTAAATCAATGATAGGATTAGACAGACCATTAAGGCCAAATTGGATATATGAAACACTGAAAATGATTGAAGTGGGAGAAAACCCATCCAATTACAATATTCCCTTTGAGAGCATAGCCAAAGAATTAGTGGGGAAAGAAGGAAAACGGAAAGTACGCACCGTAATTTTCCGAAGTTTCATTTATACCATGCAGGAAAAACGGACCAAAATTGAACACAACCTGTTTTTAGATTTGTGTGAAAAACTAACCCTGAATGAAATCAAACCGCTGTTACTCATTAAGATTCTGATAGACTACGATGCCACCCGATTTGTGACACAAAAGATACGATTGCTTCTGGATCACTCCAGATCACTAAATACGGAATCCTTAACCAAGAAGATTGTAACCGAGTATGGCGACAGGGATGTAGTGAAGCGTTCCATGCGCTCCTTTCTCAAAACGCTGGAATTTTTTGAGATTTGCGAAGTCCAGGATAAAAAAACGCTCAAACTCCATCCTTTTCCTACACTAGACAATCAGCAATTGCGGTTGGCGTTGATCATCTATGCAGAGTGTTACCTTAAATCAAGAGTGATTGACCTGATTGAACTGGACGAAGACATCTTCTTCTTTTGTGGAACACCTCAGTTTGATGAAGTGGGTCGTGAATTTAATGGGGCTGACTGGGAATTTGTGTTAGATGGAACCCGAAGAATGTTGCTTTTGAAGTAGATTTGAAGTTTATAGTGAGTTTTGAAGTAGTGATACGTGCTGAGATAATTTTGCACAATAATTTTAATAGGTTTTATGTCAGAACAAAATAAATATCCTCGTGGCTCAGAATGGAGAAAATGGGATTTGCATGTTCATACCCCAAATACCAAACTGAATGACAATTTTAAGCTTACAGATGAAGAAGAACTCCTCTCAACCAACGAGGAAGATAGAAAGTGGGAACTATTTTTTAAAGTCCTGAAAGAACAACAATTATCTGTTGTGGGTGTTACTGATTATTTTTCTATCGAAAACTACAAGAACCTTTTAGATGTGAAACAAAATTTTGAATGTGATATTCAGTTTTTGCCCAACATTGAGTTTAGAATTGCTCAGAAAAATAAAGATAGTGAGTTTATTCAAATCCATGTAATTTTTTCTGATAAATTTTCTAACAAGAACCATCTGCAAAAAATCGAAGAATTTTTAGTAAGACTTCCTTTGATTTCCACAGATGATGATTCGCTTAATAATAAATACTGCACAAGCTCCGACCTGAGCGATGTTGGCTATAAACGTGCAATGGTTGAGGTTATGACACTCAAAGAGTGTCTACAAAAAGACTTTATAGAACTAGAAGATTTTGTGATTGTAGGTGTTGCTAGAGGATACGGTAGTATTAGACCTTCAAGACAGGATGATGGTCGAGGTGGTGAATATGCCAAAGAAATTGATAAAATTTGTCACATGTTTTTTGGAAACGAACAAGATGTCGATTTTTTCCTGAATAAAGTAAATGGAAGATCTCAATACTCGTTGAAGCCAAAACCTATTTTACAAGGTTCAGATGCACATGAATATAAAGATGTTGGAGAAAAATTTACTTGGATAAAAGCTGACCCAACTTTTGACGGATTAAAACAAATTGCGTATGAGCCAGAAGATAGAGTTAAAATTCAAGAACTAAAACCTGAGGAAAAAGAAGATTACCAATTGGTAAACAATGTGAGATTTCAAGATGATAATTTTTCACCTGAAAAAATATACCTGAACCAAAACCTTACTGCTATTATTGGTGGTAAATCCACAGGAAAGTCTATTTTATTACGAAACATTGCGCATACGATTGACCCTCATGAGGTCAAGACGAGGATTGAGGAAGTACAATTAAAGGAATATGAAAATCAGGTCAATGAATTTCAAGTTGCTTGGAATGATGGCCAAGAGAAACGGAAAAATAGTGGAGGAGTCGATAAAAAAATTATCTACATCCCTCAGTCTTATCTAAATAGACTGATTGATCAAAGGGAAGATAAAACGGCTATCGATGACATCATACAAAACGTGTTGGAACAAGAGGAGAAAACAAAAAAAACTTTTGAAAACTTAGAACAACTGCAAAGAGAAAATGAAAGACTCACTTCTAATGATATTGATGCATTATTTTTTCTCGAAAAAGATATTTTGGCATTAGCCGACGAAATTAAAAATATCGGTGATAAAAAAGGAATTGAGTCAGAAATAGTGAAATTGAAAAATGAGATTTCTCTGCTTAAAAAAACATCAGGGATGTCCGATGATGATATAAAATCTTACAATGAACAAATCGAAGAAATTAGCAGAATTAAGGACCTACAAGAGATTTATACCAAGGATCTTTCTTTCTTAGAAAAATTAAAATCTGATCAGTATTTTATCGATCTCGATTTATCAGATCTATCAGAAAATTTTCGAGACACATTAGCCAAAGAAATTAAAGAAGCCAAAGAAAAATTCGTAACGGAAATAAATGAAAAACTGAACAATAAAATATCTGAAATACGTCGAAATTTTTCAGAAAACAAACGTGATTTAGACACAAAAAATAAAGCAATTGAGCCATTAGATACAAAACTCAAAAAATCTAAAGCGTTAGATGAAAAACTCGAAAAGTTAGCTGTGGAAGAAAAGAAGCTCAAAGAAATATCTTCTGAAGAAAAGAAACTTTTGAATAAGAAGTCACAGCATCAAGAAATAGTTAAAAGAATTTTAACTACACACACTAAATTTTACGATAATCTTTTCTTGGCAAAATCTTCAATTCTTGAGCAAAGAATAATTTCTGGCACAATATCATTTAATATTGAAATTTCATTTAAGAATTCATCGTTTCAGAAGGAATTTATTGAAGAGATTTGTAACCTAAGAAATCTAAATCAATTTGAAAATGGATTTCTAAATGAATATATATATGTCGATAATGCAACACTGAATAGTGATTTCAAAAAGATTATGCATGGTATTCTAAACAACGAACTTGTTCTTAAAGGAAATTACTCAAGACAAGATGCTGTGAGAAAATTATTACGCAATTGGTTTATTTTTGATTACAAAATTGAGCATAATGGAGACCATTTATCTGCAATGTCTCCAGGAAAAAAATCTTTCGTGCTTTTGAAGTTACTCATTGAATTGGATAATAGTAAGTGTCCTATTTTGCTGGATCAACCTGAGGATGATTTAGATAATCGCTCAATTTATAATGAACTTGTTCAATTCATTAGAAATAAGAAGAAGGAGAGACAAATCATTATTGTCACACATAACCCTAACCTAGTCGTCGGAGCCGATGCTGAATGCGTTATCGTTGCCAATCAGGCAGGTGATCAATCAATGAACAAAACATATAAGTTTGAGTATGTTAGCGGAGCTTTAGAAAATACATTCAACAATCAAGATGAAGATAAAATCCTCTACAAATATGGCATACAGGAACATGTTTGTGATATTTTGGAAGGCGGGGAGGAAGCTTTTCAGCAGAGGAAAAACAAATATAACTTTTAATCGAAATTTGTGGGTATGGATCAAATATTTTTGTCATTATCGGCTTTCCTTGGAGTTATCCTTGGAACATTTGTGACTTGGCTTTATTTTAGGGGTCAATTGAAGCTGATTAAAGAAAAATCAGAACATACTCAAGAAAAGGTAAAGGGTGAGTATGCATCTCAGGTCGCTACGTTGAATGAAAGGCTGAGTTCTAAAACCCAAGAAATAGAAACTGCTCAACAATTTCTGAAAGAAAAAGAAGATCAACTCAGGGAAAAAGAATCCCTTTTAACAAGTACCATTGCCGACAAAAAGTCACTTGAAACAGAACTATCGCTTTCAAGGAAAAATGCTGATGAAAAGCTCAAAACACTACTGGAAGCCAAAGAGCAAATGAAGCAAGAGTTTCAGAATCTTGCACAGTCAGTAATGGAGGACAAAAGCAAAAAGTTCACTGAGCAAAACAAAGTTCAGATGGAAATGATCCTCAATCCCTTGAAGGAGAAGATCACAACCTTTGAAAAGAAGGTGTCGGACACGTATGACAAAGACTCCAAGGAACGTCTGACATTGCAAAAAGAAATCGAAAATCTGCGTGAACTCAACAAGCATATCAGTGAAGATGCCAATAACTTAGCCCAAGCATTGAAGGGGCAATCTAAAGTTCAAGGAACTTGGGGGGAGATTGTACTTGAGCGTGTTTTGGAGATGTCCGGTTTAAGGAAGGGACAGGAATATGACGTGCAGGAGGGGTATCGCAATGAGGACGGCAAGCTGTATAAGCCCGATGTTATTGTCCATTTGCCTGAAGAAAAAAATGTGGTGATTGATTCAAAAATGTCGCTCACTGCCTATGAACGTTATTACTCTTCGGAATCAGATGATGATCGAACTCAACATCTCAAGGAACATATAACATCCATCCGAAATCACATTAATGAACTCAGTGGCAAGAACTATGATGAACTCAAAGGAGTGAAGTCCTTAAATTATGTCCTCATGTTTATTCCCGTTGAATCAGCTTTCTTGCTTGCCTTTGAACAAGATCCAGACCTCTATCGTATTGCTTTTGACAAAAATATTATCATTGTCAGTCCTTCGACACTTCTCGCCACATTACGAACGATCCAAAATATTTGGCAATATGAATATCAGAACCGCAATGCTCAAAAAATAGCTGATGATGCAGGGAAACTGTACGACAAGTTTGTCGCCTTTGTTGAAGAACTAGAAAAAATTGGAAATCGAATCAAGCAAGCACAAGATACCTATGATGGTGCAATGAAACACTTGTCAACTGGTAGAGGGAACCTCGTGAAACGAGCAGAGGACTTAAAAACACTTGGAATCAAAAATAAGAAAGCTCTCCCTAATTCTGTCGTGGAAGCGAATATAGAGATTGAAGAAACCTAACTCGACCCAGAATATTTTGAGCAGGTTTGTCTGACACATGGTTGAAGTCTTTTTTCAGTTCAAAACACAGAAAATACAAGTGATTTTTGGAAGAAGTCGGACAGTTTTTGATTGTTGTAAAAGGGTAGTCTGACACTGTCCGACGAATTCTGTACGACTACGTTTCACTTTTTTGTCGCTTCGAAAGAGTTTTACTCAACAGAATCTTTCCTGATTTCGTGATTTTGTATTGCTGATTTTTGCTGCGTGGCTTTTCAGGAATCGTATAAGCAATTAGCTTGGAGACTCTTAAATGCGTTAAGGCATTCCGCACATTTCCTGTTATTGCTTTATACCCAAGTTGGACAATCAATTCTTTGGGTTGAATGGGATGATTTGAACACAGAGTGAGTATTTTGATCTCAGTTTCATTCAATTCAAGATCATGTACCTCATCATATACCTCATCATATACCTCACCCAAGGAATCTTCTTTCTTAATGGGAAACTCGACTACAAAATAACTTCGGTTCTCATCCGTATGAAATTTGGGCATGGGAGATTGATTCTTTTGAATCTCCCGTTTGATTTTTGGAATTCCCGTTCCACGTCCTTCTGTCAAATCCAGTTCTTTCAAAAACTCGCCAATACGGCGATTGCGATATCGACGGGCAAGTAGTTTTCCTTCTTTGACATCTTCCATACTGATTGAAGAATCGGGGCCTGGAAAACTGGCAATGGTGACGCTGCCTGGTAAAATTCTGACTTCAATCGGTTCCCGGATTTCATAACTGCGATGGTAAACTGCATTGACAAGGGCTTCTTCCAAAGCAGGAAATGGATAATTGTAAAATCGTTCCGCTTCAGGACGGTCATTGTGTTTGATAACGGTTTCCTCGATCAGCACTGCTTTCAGGTAATCCAACGTTTCTTTCAACATCCGGTGCAATGGCCCTTTGAATATTTTCTCTTTGAAGACATCTCCACCTGGACCATCAGGAAATTGGACAATATCAATTTGGGTCTGCGGAAAGAACTGATCCGGATTTTCATGGAAAAAGAGAAGCCCTACATTTCGTGGCTTCAAAAATTCATTCCCACCTTCAACTAACTGCATTTGCCGACAAAGATCAACGAAAGGAATCGTGTCAACGTTTTCTAGCAAGCCACTTTTGATATCCTGTAAAAAGGATTTAATCAGAAACAAACTTAAATCATCCAGCGAGGCTTTGTGGTTCAATCGATCATCAAAGGGAATTCTGGACGATTCTGCCAATTCCTGAACTTCCACATCTTTTGCTAGAACTGTGCTGGAATATCGCCGAATGTAATATCGATAATCCTTTTGTTTACTGCCTATATCTTTAGGCACTTTATACGGGCGATGAAGACCTCCAGCAACCCAGATCACCAAAATATTTTTCTCTTCGTAAGTTTCAATGCTCAGCGTGGGGAAATAATCTGGTTGGAGCAAATGACAAAATTGAAGCAGTTCTTTTTGGATGGTATCGATCTGGTTGCTGTCAATTCCGGCTGGTGGTAGTTTCGGTAAACCATTTTCTTCTTGAACACCAATCACGATATATCCTCCTCCAATATTGTAAAAATCATTTGCAAACGCACAAATGCTCCTCATGATGGATGCCGGATTCCAGCCAGACTTGTATTCGATTCGGTCGGATTCAACCGTTCGATGGTGTAACAAATCTGAAATATTGATCGGTAAACGCATTGGTCGTGGTTCAAAAATTGTTTTCAAAAAGGGGTAATTTTACCTCCTATAAAATTACATGGAACGATTCAAATCCTCAATCTATTAACAAGTCATCCTGCTTGACTGACACAAATTGTGTTATGGTTTGAAATAATTGAGGAAATTGATTTGCTTGTTTAGAAAAAATAAGATGACCTTCAAGCTTTAACCAACGAGTATCAGAAAGGAGGCCATCATGAAAAACC
>JADGAT010000132.1 GCA_015231885.1 SAR324 cluster bacterium | reverse complement strand
TGATGATATCTATCCTATGTGGTAGAATTTCATTCCTGCTGTAAGGGATGTTCAAAAAATAAATACCCATTCTTGCTAGGCTTTTTCTCGATTCTCCGCGTTGATTGATCGCCCCCGTAGCGGAGCTACGAACGCCTCGATCATCGAAAAAAAATCTGCGCAAACTTTGGGCTTTTATTTATTTCTCAGTCCAAATTTTTCGGTGATAGACTATTTGGAGGAAATTTAGGGAATGAAAGTTACGGTATTTGGTGGTTCCGGTTTTTTAGGATCTCATGTTTGTGACCAGCTCAGTAATGCTGGTTATCAAGTCACCATATTTGATCAGGTTGAATCCCAATGGCTTCGGGAAGATCAGCAAATGTTCATTGGAGACATTCTGAATGAGGAACAGATTGCTCAAGCAATACAAAACGCACAGTTTGTCTTCAATTTTGCTGGTATTGCTGACTTGGATGAAGCTCAAGCTCGACCGATAGACACAGTTCGCAATAATATTCTGGGCAATACCATGATTCTCGAAGCTTGTCGTCAAGCTTCTGTGGAACGTTATGTTTTTGCCAGTTCTGTTTATGTATATAGTAAAACCGGTGGTTTTTACCGTTGCAGCAAACAGGCTTGTGAACTGTATATAGAAAATTATCACGAATATTTTGGTTTGGAGTATACGATTCTACGTTATGGTTCGCTTTACGGACAACGTTCTGATAGTCGGAATACAATTCATCGTTTTGTACATCAAGCTTTGACTGAAAAGAAAATCACCTATGGCGGAAGCCCTAAAGCATTAAGAGAGTATATCCATGTTGAAGATGCTGCTCGTTCTAGTGTCAAAATCTTAGAACCTGAATATGCTAACGAGCATATTGTGCTCACCGGACATCAGCCGATGCGGGTTGGGGATCTTTTGAAAATGATTGGTGAAATGTTAAATGAAGAATTAAAATTTGAATTTGAATCGAATCCTGATTACGCACACTACGAAATCACTCCTTATTCTTTCAACCCCCGAGTTGGAAAAAAATTGGCGGCAACTTTTCATGTCGATTTAGGGCAAGGAGTGCTGCATATTGTTGAAGAATTACATCAAAAATTGAATCCTGAATTGCATAGTCATCACGGCTTTTTAGTCGAAGAATAGTTTCCAAATGACCGATGTGATTCTCTGTTCATTAGATTGAACGACAGTATCGGCAAGGGGACCACTATATTTTATTCAAGGAGTCGTATCTTTCTCAGATATTCGTTTTGTATTTCTATTTTTTCTATTACAACGAACTCTTCAAATATTTGTGTTCTAGTGAATCAGGCTAAGTTTTTTTTCTAATTTTATAAATACCACAGGCTTACACTTCGGAAAGGTTTTAAGCTGATGTGGTTGTAACTGTAAGCGAAACACAGCAATCCTTATTTTTCAAATTAACGATAAAGGAAGTTCAAATGTTGGCCGATCCTTCCCCTAAAAATACCTATTACAAACAGCATAGCCATTATAGAGTGTTGCTTGTTTATCCCAATATTCAGCAATGCGCCATGATGCCTTATTCGATGGGCCTTTTTACCTCCTTGTTGAAACAGGAAGGTTTTGAAGTTGGACTGTTTGATTCGACATTTTATCAGGATGATATCAATGCCAATTACGAGCATTATCAAACAGCTGTGAAAGAATTCGATTGGGCAGAAAGAGGAGTCGATTTTAAGAAACGCAGCATGTTGGAAGATTTTGCAAAAAAAGTAGAGGATTTTGCTCCGGATCTCATTGCCGTCTCTGTTGTTGAAAATACCTATCCGATTGGACGAGCAATGATTCGAACTTTGCCATCCAAACATAAAAAAATACCTGTCTTGTGGGGAGGTGTTTTTGCTACTTTTGCTCCTGAAATAATTTTTAGGGATAATGTGGGAGATTATGTTTGCCGTGGAGAAGGAGAGGACGCACTGATTGAATTTTGTCGACGAGCTTGTGCGGGGAAACCACTCGACAGCATTCCTAATATTTGGGCGGGAACAAATGGGCAAATCATAAAAAACCCGATGGGGCCTAAAGTGGATATCAACACTTTGCCTTTTCCTGACTATGATTTGTTTGAAGAACAGGCAATCTATCGCCCTATGCAAGGGAAAATATGGAGAACAATGGGGATTGAAAGTCAAAGAGGGTGTCCGTATACTTGTACCTATTGCAATTCCCCCTCTCAGAATATCCTCTCCAAACATGAGCAGGGTAGTCTTTTTTACAGAAAAAAATCTTTGCAACGAGTGAGGGAAGAAATTGAGTTTCTTCATAAAAAACACAATATTGAATTGATTTATTGGTTGGTGGATACATTTTTAGCTCTGACGAATCGAGAATTTGATGAGCTAGTTGAAATGTATTCTGATTTTAAAATTCCATTTTGGATGAATACTCGCTCTGAAACCATGACAGAATATCGTGCTGAAGGTCTGGAAAAAATGAACATGCTCCGCATGAATTTTGGAATTGAACATGGCAACCCCAGGTATCGGCTAGAAGTGTTGAAACGAAGAGTCTCCAATAAGGTGATGTTAGATTCCTTTCGATATTGTAAAGATAAGAATTTTGTCACGACTGGGAACTGTATTATTGGAATGCCAAAAGAAAATCGCAGATTGATTTTTGATACGATTGAATTCTGTCGTCAACTCCCAGACAATATTGAAGATACAGGTGCTTTTATATTTGCGCCTTATCATGGGACATCCTTAAGAGATATTGCTGTTAAAGATGGCTATCTTGCACCGGATACGATTTGTGACATCCAGGAACCAATCAATAGTATGCTGGATCAACCTCAACTTCCCAGAGAGGAAGTTATCGGTTTGGCAAGGACTTTCGGTTTATATCAAGTCTTGCCTCGGTCAGAATGGCGATGGATTGAAAAAGCCGAAAAAGATACTCAAGAAGGAAGGGAAATCTTTGAAAGGTTACAACGGGAGTATCAAGCTGTGAATGCACAGGCCCGTTTAGATGAAGGATATCAAAGAGACATCAGCCCTGTTGCATGAAATGAATTATCGACTTCAGCTTAAACCGGGTGATCATAATGTCGGTCAGCTCTAAATCAGCTCTCTCAGAGAGCTGCTGACCCTCTCTTCAAATCGAATGTGCAAATTTCTTCCTTATTTGCTATCTACCAAAAAACAATACTACAACAACTCAGGGCAAGTTCATGAATGGTCTCTGACAGGACCATTCTCTCAGTTACAATTCGCTTTCAACAAACAATGACCTCTCATCAGACTAAGGATTATCATAGCAATTGGGATGATAAAAAAATTGTTCAACATTTTTTATCAAGCCGCAATAAAGAAGAAGATCTCTATCCGTCAGAAAAATATTTTTTGGATAAATTCCTCACAAAAGAAATGAGGGTGTTGGATTATGGATGTGCCGCAGGTGGATTTGTCGATATACTCTCTAAACGATATCAGCTCCCAGAAATAAATTATTGGGGAGTTGATATTTCTCCTCAGATGATTCGGGTTGCGGAAAGTGCCCATCCTCAGTCTCACTTTGAATTAGGGCTTTCAAAAATACAGTCAGCAGGAGAGCGGTTTGATTTGATTTACAGTTTTGGTACTTTTCACATGACATTCGACTGGAGAGTTATCCTCAAGAATCTCTACCTGATTTCGCGACAGTATCTTATATTTGACGTGAGGCTGACAAAAACTGGAAAAACGGTTGAAGATATTTCTCAGTCATATCAAAAATTAAATTTTTTTAATGAGGAATTGGACACTGGTGATGTGCCTTACATTATTCTCAATGAGGAGGAATTTTATACTTACTTACAATCCGTTATTGAGGAAAATGATGAAGTTTTGACTCATGGTTATGAACACTCTGTTTCACATTCTGTCACGTCTCTTTACCAAAAAATCGATATGATGTCTATTTGTGTTATCAAAAAAACGAACTCACTCAATGGGTGATTCTTTTGAAGAATGGAGAATAATTATGATACCCACATTATTATTAGGCCGCAAAGGCAGTCGGGGATTCCCGGGGAAAAATACGTATGAGGTTTTAGGCCACCCTCTGGCTTATTATCCGATGAAGGTTGCATTGGACACTCCAGAAGTGGATCGTGTTTATTTATCCACGGATGATCCGAAACTTATGAAAATTGCGGAAGATCTTCAAGTGGAAGTCATTGTAAGACCTCCCGAACTTTGTAATTCTGAAGCTTTGGGAGAGGATGCTTACGAGCATGGTTATCAAGAAATTAAAAAGTTGAACCCTGGCCAGCCAATTGAACTTGTGGTTTTACTCTTTTGTAATGCTGTGACTGTTGCTCCACAAACAGTTAGCCAAGGAATTCAGGTCTTGAAAGAGCGTCCCGAAGTGGATTCGGCAGTGACGGTGTCCAGGTACAATATGTGGTCTCCTTTGAGGGCTAGAAAACTCGATGAAAAGGGATTGTTAAAACCATTTGTCCCCTTTGAAGTTTTTGGAGATCCTAAAACACTCAATTGTGATCGTGATTCACAGGGAGATGTCCTCTTTGCTGATATGGGGCTTTCAATTGTAAAACCAAGGTGTTTGGAAAATATGGCAGAAGGCCTGCTTCCTCAAAAATGGATGGGGCAAAATATTTATCCTCTTTATCAAGAGGCCGGGTGTGATGTTGATTATGAGTGGCAAATCCCTGGAGTCGAATGGTGGTTGAAAAATTATAGAGGGATGGGCGCGGAGTAGGAGTGTTCAATTCTCTGGAGAAAAAGGAAAGATGGAATCTGCACTGAAAACGGAAAAACCTTCAACCTATGAAAAACAGCATAGTTTCAAAGAGGTTTATTCGTTAAAAGAAACGCAAATGATTGAGATCCAACAACGTAGAGCTGTCAGGATTATTCAAGAGACCATTGATGGTCAGAGTTTAGAAAGCAAAAAACAACAGGTCATTCACAAAGTCTTAAATGATTTGTCAAAAACCGGACCGCAGGAAAAAGCAGATTTTTACATCACCCGCTTCATTGCTGATGAAATGGAGCGTTTAGGAGACGATCAACTGATTCGATATCTTTTTCACCGTTACCGCTATGATATATACCCTTTGATACATATCTCGGATGATTATCCACCTTACATTAATATCGAACCCTCCTCCTTTTGCAATTATCGATGTGTTTTTTGCTACCACAGCGACCCAACGTTTCACCGAAAGTCGCATGGTCACATGGGGTTAATGACATTCAAAACCTATAAAAAGATCATTGATCAAATCGAAAATAATGTGGAGTTTTTTTCTTTGGCTTCCCGAGGAGAGCCCATGCTTTGTAAAGACATTGACCAGGTTTTGGAATATAGCGTGGGGAAATTTTTAGGAATGAAGCTCAACACCAATGCTTCGCTATTAACAGAAAAACATATTCACGCCATTTTAGCTGGAGGAGTGAAAACCGTTGTTTTTTCTGCAGATGCGGCGGAGGAAGAATTATATGGAAAAATTCGAGTCAATGGTAGTTTGAAAAGAACAGTAAAAAAGATTGAATTGTTTCAAAATATTAGAGCCAAACATTATCCTCACTCTAAAATCATCAGTCGTGTTTCAGGGGTGATGATCAATCCTGAAAAGCAGCAGATGGGCGAGATGGAAAAGTTTTGGGGATCTTTGGTCGATCAGGTAGCCTTCGTCAAATACAATCCATGGGATATGACTTATGAAAGTGAGGTTAATACAATCACCCAACCTTGTTCCGAACTATGGTTGAGGATGTTTATCTGGTATAATGGCGAAGCGAATCCTTGTGAAAATGATTATAAATCCATGTTGACTCTAGGAAATGTGACCAGTAAAACAATTTCAGAGATTTGGACATCGGATGCTTACAATCATTTGAGAGAAAGACATCTAAATGCCCGACGTCGTGAGATTGAACCATGCAAGCGATGTGTTGTTGTTTAAGGGCCAGAAAACCCTACAGAATAAAGCAGGTTTATGAAATTATTAGAAAAAGTGATCAAACCGGAAATACAGCAATTGTATCGGATGAAAGATACTTTTGATGACCGTTTTGATTACCTGCGCTTGGATAAAAATGAACGATTGCTCCCTTTTGAAGAAAAATGGTTCGATTTATTCAAAAAACAGATCCAATCCGAACATCTCACCGGCTATCCCGAACTAGGCCCCCTCTATCGGAAGTTAGCCAATTATTTGCACGTATCCGAAAACCAAATCTTGCTGGCATCAGGATCCGATTTAGCGATTAAATCTATCTATGAAGCTTGTATTCAGCCGGGGGACAATATCGTTCTTCCTCTGCCATCTTATGCGATGATTCGAGTTTATGCTGAGATGTTCAAGGCGGAAACTCGAGTGGTGTCAATAAATCAAAGTTGGCAGGTAGATATCAAAATGCTCTTAAAGCAAGTGGATGAGAAAACCAAAATGGTGGTTTTAGAAAACCCGAGTGGTTCAATCGGTACAAAACCTCATGTTGATCAAATAGAAGCATGTGCTTCTGAGTTGCATAAAAAAAATGTCCTCTTGTTACTTGATGAAGCCTATTATTATGTCGATAATAAAACCTGCCAAAGCCATCAATGGATTGAAAAATACCCCAACCTCCTCATTTCACAAAGTTTTTCTAAAGCTCACGGATTAGCCGGATTGAGAATTGGATACTTGATTGGACATGACTCATTGATTTCATCAATTTCAGGAGTCCGCCCCATGCATGAAATCAGCAGTTTCACTGCGTATGCGACAGAGTGGGTTTTAGATCATCCGGAAATTCTTCATAGTCATCAAGAATTGATTAAAAAAAGTAAAGAATACCTTAAAGTGCAATTGAAGAAACTGGAGATCCCTTACCAGGATACTGCTGCGAATTTTTTGATGCTATATCTTCCTAATGAAGGCAAAACACTGGAAATCACAAAACTTCTAAAAGAAGAAAAAATATTAATTCGGAGTCCATTTGAAGAACCATCTTTGCGAGGATGGGCTCGAGTAACAATAGGTTCCCTCTCAGATTCTGAGCATTTTATCCAAACATTATCTCATCTTTTACAAACTAATTGATGAAATTAGATTTCACTCAACAAGGGAAAATAGAGCTAAAACATGTTCGTTTATACAATAAAATTGCTGAGGAGGTTCGAGTCAGTTTTACTGGTTGGACAGAAAAAATTTACCAAGAATACGCGCATGAACTGGATTGGTGGATGTTTGGTTCTATTATCCGAGAAACCCATGTAAGCCCATTATTTCATTATTGTACATTATTAGCTTTTTTAAAACACCTGGTTCTTCAAAAAGAACCTATCTCTGCAATTATCGTTGATTCCGGTGCACTAAAAAGGGTAGTAGAACAATATTTAATTACCCACCAGTTACTAAATATTAAAGTAATTTTTCATAAAAAAAAAATTGCACGACGCTTTCATCAAATTTTAAAAAACCTCTATCAATTTATTGTGGTTCCAAGAAGTGAACTCAAACAATTGCTTCAAGCGAAACGTACCTTTCACAATTCCCCCTCTCTTTCAAAAAAAAACATTACACTGATTGATTATTTCGTTGTTCGTCATTTTTCAGAAACGAATGACACTTACTATCCAGGGTTGCTCGACACTTTAACTGAGGAAGAAAAGCAATCTATTTATTTTGTCCCTACGTTATATGGTGTTTCTGCTGAAAAATATTTTGAAACATTTCAGCAAATGAGACTTTCCAAAAGAAATTTTCTGATAAAACAGGATTTTTTAAAATTATCAGACTACTTC
>JADGAT010000131.1 GCA_015231885.1 SAR324 cluster bacterium | reverse complement strand
AAGCGACAAGACCAACCGCAAAATAAAGAACCACATGGGTCAATCCCATCATAAACGTATCTAGCATAGCTTACTCTCAATAAATGGTTTGCTGATGTAATGGAACGTAGAATTTTTCAGGAGTCGTTTTTTCTTTGTTTGCAACTCCTGTTTGGTAGCAGTTTTTGATTTTCATAATTATGCATTAGTTCCTCTTCAGAATCAATTTGTTTCATTATTGAATAAGATCACATCAAGTTAAGAAATCGATATTTGCTTGGCCTGGTCACTTTCTGCCTGGGGTAACTCAATGGTCAGCAAACCATTCTTGTATTGGGCCTGCACTTTCTCAGACTCTACACGAAAGGGCAGCTTGACTGTACGATCAAATGAGCGATTCTTTCTTTCTTTTCGATGAACGCTGACACCGGTCCCATAGTCTTCTGTCTTATATTGTCCCGCTAAACGCAAAAATTTATCTTTTACTTCCAAGACCAATTTATCTTTTTGGATGCCTGGCAATTCTGCGATAACCATCAGATTATTCTGTTTTTTGAATACATTAATTTCGGGATTGACTCCTCGACTGGTAGTACCCAAACCAAAATAATCCCGATTGGTTGTACGATCAAGAGACTCTTGCAGAGTCAGTATTCGATTTAATGCATCAGATAGCAGCACCTTCTTCCTTTCAAAATTAAAAAAATTTTCAACCATCTCATTTTCCCGAACCTGAAAAACAGAAGGGGAATTGAAAAAACTCAAGTACTGTAACACTTTCAGCAAGCCTTATGCCATTTCATAAATAATTGAAATTATTGCATTTATTATTTTTAAATATCATAAGGGACACCAAAAGTCCGATTCGATCACTAGGAGCATGACATTTGATTTCTGATTTATTTTTCGTTCGGTTACTGCTTACTGAATACGTTCCGGTTGATGCTTGCGGCTTGACGGAGATGTTATATTTGCGTATTTAAAACACATAAAAGCTTACCAGTAAAAATTCTATGTTTTCTAAACTCTCTCTTTCAATACACGCATTAGGGAAAAATTGGCCATGGGAAATAAACAAAATTCTTCTGAATCACAGCACAAAAACAATACTTCTTTGGCGTCCCCTCAGAATCGGCAAAAGACTCCTGATGGTGAAAAACAAAAAGAAATAAAAATGATTGGCCCAATGAATAAGAAACAACTTCAGTTTTCCATTTGGTATTTTTTGGCTGCAATGGGCATTTTATTTTATCTCAATGCACTGGTAGACATACCTGAAACCACTATTGAATTTAGTGAGTTCAAGAAAAAAATCGAAGCAGGAGAAATTCAACGAGTGAAACTGGGAGAACGTTATTATACAGGGTTTCTCCAGACACGCCAAACCTTAGAACAATTAACCCGTGAAAAAAAGAAAGTGGAACGGACTTACCGGACTACCCCCGTTGAGGACCCTTCATTGATTGCATTGATGGATAAAAAAGGAGTGGAATATTATAAAGTTCCGATCACTTTCCTGGAAATGCTGGTAACGGCTACGGTAAGTTGGGTGTTGCCGTTTATTCTGATTTTGATCATCTGGAGGTTTATGTTCTCCCGGATGGGAGGGATGGGAGGCGTTATGTCGTTTGGACGCAACCAGGCAAAGGTTGTGGCAGAAGGGGACACCGGCGTGCTGTTTGATGACGTTGCGGGAGCTGAGGAATCCAAAGAAGAACTCAAAGAGGTCGTAGACTTTCTCAAAACCCCTGAAAAATATGAAGCGATTGGAGGAAAAGTTCCGAAAGGCGTGCTGTTGGTAGGGCCTCCGGGAACAGGAAAAACGATGTTGGCAAAGGCTGTTGCCGGAGAAGCAAAAGTTCCGTTTTTCAGAATCAGTGGTGCGGACTTTGTGGAAATGTTTGTTGGCGTTGGAGCATCACGAGTACGGGATTTATTCAAACAAGCTCGAGAAAATGCCCCTTGTATTATTTTTATTGATGAATTGGATGCGATTGGAAAAAGCCGTTCGACGGTTGGAATGGCCAATGATGAACGAGAGCAAACACTGAACCAATTGTTAGTGGAAATGGATGGTTTTGAAGCAAGAGGCGGTGTGATTATACTTGCTGCGACCAACCGTCCCAACATCCTGGATCCCGCATTATTGCGCCCCGGAAGATTTGATCGCCAGGTTTTAGTGGATCGGCCTGATCTCCTTGGGCGTGAAGCAATTCTTAACGTCCATTCCAAAAATGTAAAGTTGGAAAAAAACATCGACTTAAAAAAAGTTGCACAGAGTACCGCAGGGTTTGCGGGGGCCGATTTGGCCAATCTTGTCAATGAAGCAGCGATCATGGCAGTTCGAGTGGGACGGGAGGAAGTCATTCAAAAAGATTTTGAAGACGCATTTGAAAAAATTGTCGCTGGTTTGGCAAAGAAAAACAGAGTTCTCAATCCCAAAGAACGAAAAATTGTCGCCTATCATGAAACGGGACATGCTTTGGTAGCTGCATTGACGACAGGGGCGGAACCTGTGCAAAAAATTTCAATCGTACCTAGAGGTTTGGGCTCCTTAGGATATACCATGCAACTGCCAACAGAAGATCGCTATTTAGTCACCGAAGAAGAAATGCTGGGGAAAATCGATGTATTGCTCGGCGGTCGGGCGGCCGAAAAGATAATCTTTAATCAAATCACCAGTGGAGCATCCAATGATTTGGCACGATCCACTGAAATAGCAAAAAAAATGATTACAGAATATGGCATGAGTGAAGAGTTTGAGAATGTTGTGTTATCCTCTCATCAACCCACTTTTCTGGGAGATGGTTCCTTGCAATCGCGAGAGTTTTCAGAAGAAACTCAACGCTATATTGACCAAACCATCGCCAAGATGATCAAACAACGTTTTCAACATGTGATGCAGCTTCTACAAAACAAAGAAGAGACCCTGCATGCTGTTGCAACGCAATTGTTAACAACAGAAACAATGGATGCCACAGAATTTGCACAAATCATTCATCATTCATCAAAGCCTAAATGAGTGTATTCTTGATATTGCACGCTACTTGACGTTTTAAAATTGTACTGTTTATTTTTTACTGAGGAAAGGAATACAAAATATGGAAAATAATCTAACCAAAGAACCATGTGAGCAAATACTGGAGAAAGGTGCCAAACATCAAATTTTAATAGATTTGGCTAAAGAATTACCACCAATCCCTACCGCTGTCGTACATCCAACAGACCGTTATGGTATACTGGGCGCTGTTGATGCTTATGCATCTAATCTGATTGTACCTATTCTTGTCGGACCGGAAAGTAAAATCAGGACGGTCGCTGATACTGAAAGAATAGATATTTCTCCCTTTACAATTGTCAACACCAAGCACAGTCATGAAGCAGCAGAAAGATCGGTCGAAATGGTAAGAAAAGGCCAGGTACAAGCATTGATGAAAGGAAGTCTGCATACGGATGAGTTGATGTCTGCAGTTGTCCACAAAGATCTAGGGATTCGAACAGAGCGTCGCATGAGTCATGTTTCGGCAATGGATGTTCCACGAGTTTCCCGGGTTTTATTTGTTAGTGATGCGGCAATCAATATTTATCCAGACCTGCTGGATAAGCAAAGTATCACACAAAACGCAATTGACCTGACACATGCATTGGGAATCGAAACACCCAAAGTGGCCGTCCTCTCCGCAGTGGAAACCATTACTCCCAAAATCCCATCCACATTGGAAGCGGCATCCCTTTGCAAAATGACAGATCGTGGGCAGATCACAGGTGCCATTGTGGACGGTCCCTTTGCCTTTGATAATGCAATTTCCGCAGAAGCGGCACAGATCAAAGGCATCCGTTCGGAAGTAGCCGGTCATGCTGATATTTTTATAGTTCCTGATTTGGAAGCAGGGAACATGCTGGTCAAAATGCTGACTTATATGGCTGATGCTCAAATGGCCGGTATTGTTCTAGGAGCCAGGGTGCCTATTATTTTAAATAGCCGTTCAGACAACAACTTAGCGCGGATGGCTTCATGCGCGTTAGCAGAATTATATGCACTCAATCGCAAAACCAACTTATGATTCCACAGTTTCTTGTCTTGAATGCAGGCACTTCCAGTTTGAAATTATTGAATTTTAAAGTCAGTAAAGAACAGGAGTTGACCATGATGCATACTGGTCAAATGAAAGTTTACCTTCAGCACCGTTTATGATCCAGGACAGAATTCGGAGACACTATGAACACTGTTTTTATTTGGATAGGGATTTTACTCTGTTTACTGCAATCAGGCATGTTTTCCGGATTGATTTTAGCTTTGCTGGGAATGGGGCGATTACGCTTGGAAGCGGAGGCAGGAGCTGGTGATTTGGCAGCCCAAAAGGTTTTGATGTTAAGGAAAGATGCGAATTTTTTATTAACAACCCTGATTTGGGGTAATGTGATTGTTAACACCCTTTTGACCTTATTATCAGACTCCGTCTTGGCAGGAGTCGGAGCTTTTGTATTTTCTGTTTTAGGAATTACTTTTTTTGGAGAGATTCTCCCTCAAGCCTATTTTTCAAGAAATGCTCTCCGTATAGGTGCGATGTTGGCTCCAGTCGTTAAAATTTATCAGTTTATCCTTTATCCTCTTGCAAAACCAACGGCAGTCCTTCTGGATCACTTAGTGGGACCTGAAGGCATTAACTATATGAAAGAAAATAGTTTTAAAGTCATGCTGGAACATCATGCGGGGGTTGAGGAATCAGATATCAGTCGATTTGAAAGCATGGGGGCTATCAATTTTTTACATCTTGATGACATCACTGTTTTACAAGAAGGAGAGTGCATTGATCCCCAAACTATTATTCAACTTCCATTTATTGATAATCATCCCGTTTTTCCTGCATTTGAAAAAACTCCAACAGACTCTTTTTTACACAAAATATTGGTGGTCAAAAAAAAATGGGTAATTATTGAAGATTCTCTAGCTCAGCCTCACTTTGCACTCAATGTTGATGATTTCATTCGAGATCTTTTTGTTGGAGTACAAAATTTCACTCCTAAAACCTATTGTCATAGACCTGTCATTATTACAAATCCCAAAATGAAGCTCGGAGAAGTGATTCAAAAGCTTAGAATTTATCCAGAACATGCTGAAGATGACGTGATTGACTATGATTTGATTCTTGTTTGGTGCGAAGAAAAACGTATCATTACTGGATCTGATTTACTTGGAAGAATTTTACGAGGAGCCGTTCCTTTCCAACAGAACATCTCAAATAAAGTTGAGGTGTCTGTTTCGGAAAATAAACAACCACGTATCTAAAAATGATGCACCAGGAAAAATCAAGGTTTCAAGTCAATTAACACAACAATCGAAATCAAAAAAGGAAGCTATTTATTTATGATTGATTTTATCGCTACGTTTATCATTTTTTTTTCTGTAATTGATCCTATCGGGACGGTTCCTGTTTTTATTGCGGTTACTAACAAACATAATGAGAATGAAAAATCAAAAATAGCGTTTCTCGCAATAATTGTGTCAGCATCTGTACTACTGTTCTTCATAATTGTTGGTGAACTTATCTTAAATGCGATGAGTATCCCGCTGGCGGCATTCCAGATTTCAGGAGGTATTGTGTTGTTTTTATTTGCACTATCTATGATCTTTGGTGAAAGTAAGCCTGACGAAGAAGTTAAACTAGCAACCAAATATCAAGATACAGCTGTTTTTCCACTCGCAGTTCCATCTATTGCAGGGCCCGGAGCAATGCTTGCAGCAGTTCTTATGACTGAAAACGCCCGATATAGTTTTTTAGAACAACTACAAACAGCAGGGGTCATGCTTTTTGTACTACTATTGGTTTACTGTTTAATGCTGAGTTCCAAATGGATCAACCGAATAATAGGTGACAGCGGGGCGAGTATCATCAGCAGGGTCATGGGGCTCATACTTGCTTCAGTTGCAACGGCAAACACACTAAGTGGTCTCAAGACATACTTTAATTTATAATTTCAAAGGCAACGATGCTATTGTACCGATAGCGTGGTTATCTTTGAATTAGACGAATGGAAGATATAGTGCCTCTCGCTTCACCTATCACTCATGAGGGAAATAATTGACAACCGAATACGCAGATCCTGTTTTTCCATCACCATCAGACGAAAAAACATCTGAATTGGTCACGAGAGTCTTTGAGGAGCTATCGAGCGATGAAGTGTTGGTCGAATACTTAATACCACAGTTTCGTCATCGTTCGTTTGGAGGATTGTTAATCATATTGGCTGTCATTGCTCTAATCCCCGGAATATCAATGCTTGCCGGTTTGGCAATTCTCATTCCAGGCACACAAATGATTCTTGGCGTTCGAGTCCCGATTCTACCTCGCTTTATTCGTCAAAGAACGATACGTCGGAACCTTCTTCGCCAGATTGGAGTACGGATCATCCCTTGGCTGGAACGTATTGAACAGCATGTCAAACCTCGATGGTTCATGCTGACGCATAGTCCAATGCCTCGTCTGATAGGCATGCTGGCCGTTAGTTTGGCAATTGTTGTCATTCTGCCATTTCCGTTCATCAATTTTCCACCAGCCATCGCTCTTATCTTCCTGTCCCTTGGTTTACTTGAACGTGATGGCATGCTGATCAGCATTGGTATTATCTGTGGATTCATCGCGCTAACCATTGGTGTGATGACAGTCACATTTGCATTGAAATCGTTGTTGCTCGTCCTTTAACCCAGAAACTAGTGTCTATTGTTCAATCCCTTAAATTCAAAGCAGTCAACTTAAATCGACAGTCAATAATTTGAGAGATCTGCTTGAGCATCTCTCCTTCATGACTCTCCATGTTGCGAAGAATCAGGAATATTTTTAGATTTCCTCCATGCAATCAATTTTTTGCCCAAGAACATCAAAACGGCAACCCCGATGATGATTCCCAGAACCACTTTGAACTGTTTCAAATATGTGAAAATAGCGTCGCCGTACCAGGCCACAAGAATGATTTGAGTTGGAACAGTTAACAATGCTGCGGCTCCATCGGCTACCACAAATTTCCAAACTTTGATATCCAGAGAACCGCACATTAAATGGCCAGGAAAGCGAATACCAGGAGTGAATCGAAATAATGCACAGGCCCACATTCCGTATTGCTCTGTCCATTTTTCGATTTTTTCCCATTTTTTAGGCTTCATGAATCGCCCAAACCATCGGGATTCCAGTACTTGCGTTCCAAAGTATTTTCCCATGAGAAAAACCAGGAAATCGCTTAAAAAAACAGCAAAGAAACAAACGGCCGCCGTTGGTATTGCCTTCACTCTGACAGCATCAACAGAAGGGGGGGGGAATAACTCCGGATGGAGTCCCATGTAGATGACCAGCCCAGCCCCTAATAAACTCACTTCTTCGGGAATCGGTAATCCAAAACTGCTTAACAGCAAGAGACCCACCACCGTTAAATACAGGGTGGTGGGGTCATAGGCATATTGGGAAAACCACACTAAAATTTGATCATAACTCCAATCCATAACACATCAATAAGGCTTCTCCCATTTATTCTATTTCACTATGTTTTTGACACCAGCCTGTTAACATTTTTTATTTTGCTGAGTGAACGTTCTGAAAAATATTGTCGCCAATGAGAATAAAGAATACAGGGAAAGCATTTCAAAGTCTATACATGAGTGAGTTTTCACCATTTGATTCATCCCTGATTTCTATAAAGAGAACATTTACTCTGATAACCACATTATAAAAGTGCACACTATAGGTGTCGACATCAGGGCAATCGCATTAAAATTATGGGCTTGGTCGTAAGTTCGGCCACCCCCTTAGAATCTAGCTTGCCCATGCGACAGCATGATTTTCTCTG
>JADGAT010000130.1 GCA_015231885.1 SAR324 cluster bacterium | reverse complement strand
AGGACTTTGTGGAAGATTATTCAAATATTCGGAAAATTATTGACTGTGCTCATTTTCGAGGTATTTATAACCCAAATCAGTTATCACATTACCGTAACCGCCGGTATTCCGAATCATGCCTAATTCGCGAAGACGTTCAACTCTTAGTCTTATCTGTTGCTCCGTCAAAGGAATATTGTTCAATTTACAAAAGCGGCAAACTGCGCTGCGTCCGGGAACTTTGCCATCCCGCTCGAGTGAGGCTAAAATGAGGAATACCTGTTTCGTGTGCTCATGCATTTGGCTTTTATTAGGCGAGTTGTTATATGGAGCGATATTTTCCGAGACGAATGGAGCCTCTTTTTCATCGTGATATATCATGTTCCAGTACTGCCTAATTTCTTCAACAATGTTGTAATCACTCTCTAGTGCAAGTCCGTTTGTAACTATCTCCACCAAGTTTGCCATCTCACGAATATTGCCTGGCCAATTGTGTTTCTGCAAAAAAGAATTCAGGTTGTCATCAATTTGTTTCTCAGGAAAAGGCATACCTAATTTTTTAAGACTTAAACTGAGCAAGAACTTGAAAAGATAGGTAATATCCGTTCCACGTTCACGCAAAGGAGGTATCCGTAAAGTCATTACATTAATTCGATAATAAAGATCTTGGCGGAAATTACCTTTAGCCACTTCATCTAGTATATTTTTATTTGTGGCCGAGATAGTCCGGACGTCAACGAAAATTGACTTTGTCCCAGAAACACGGATTATTTCTTTTTCTTGTAATGCCCGCAGTAATTTTTGCTGGACGGAGAGAGGAGCATCGGTGATTTCATCCAGAAAAAGAGTCCCTTTATGAGCAATCTCAAAAAGCCCTCTTTTTCCACCTTTGAGTGCTCCTGTAAAAGCCCCCGCTTCGTATCCAAAAAGTTCGCTTTCCAGTAGACTGGTACTGAGAGCTCCGCAATTTATGGCAACAAAAGGCCCATCTTTTCGCGGGGACGCTTTATGAATGGCCTGGGCAAACAACTCCTTACCTGTTCCGCTTTCTCCGACAATAAGGACATTTGAATCACTAAAAGAATATTTTTTTGCCGCAGAAACTACGGAAGACATGATTTCACTTTTGTAAAAAATATCTTTAAATGAATAACGTGCTTTTGCACCACTATTTGTTTGATGCCGTTTATATCTTTCTTCAATATCATGCAATTTTGATATATCCGAAATAGTCGCCATGAAAATTTTTTCTCCCGTTATCGAAACTGGCCTCAGTGATATGTGAAGAGGATTGTTAGCCTCATGGATAAAGTATTCAATATCTTCGTTAAAATTCCATTTTCGGGGTATATTTTCCTTTAAAAACGTACTGTTTAGAAATTGCTCAAGAATCGACTCCGATTTTGTGTTGTAACTCAATATTTCGTAGTGATCATTAAAGAGAATAATACCATCATCAAAAGCTGAAATAACCGCCTCCAACTGTCTGAGCAAAGTCTCGCCTTTTTTTGTTTCCTTATTTAAACTAATAGAAGAACGCACCAGGGAAGAAATATATCTGTTTAAAATATAAGAATCCAACTGTGCACCCATGTTGAAATGATTTAGGATTTCGGCAATAGTAGATACGCTTATTTGGCGAAGACCCAAATCAATACAATGCTCGACATCAGTCATAAGACCGCTTTCACCACAAGTCACTGCAAATTTGAATTTTTCCTGAGGGGGATTTTTCGGATTATAGGGATGATACTCGAAATAATCAAAACCAAGAGATTCCAATTCTCTATTTATTTCGAGTGAATATTCATAGCTATCGTTTAGGATTATTACCTTGCTTCCATACGGAATATCGATCAGTTGATGTATCTTGTCCAGGCTTAATGTGCGTTTTCCAATGACATATTTGGCTTTCGTATCAAGACACGGTAAAACCATTTGCTTTAAAGAATCGGGAACTATTACTATAAGATCGTCATAATAGTTGTCTCCAGGTTTTAACTGATCTGAAGTAAATGTCTTAACTTCCAGCTTATCATTAATATCGAAAATGCGTTTCTTCCAAGCAATTAAGGATTTTTCTTTTTTTGCTACTATAGTGATGGAGCCCAATATGATATTTCACCTCAATCTCGAAAACAATTGGCATATATTTGCTTATAATGTCTATTAAATATCATTAATATCACTAAAATGTATTGTATATTTTGGCAATACTGCAGAGATCCGGCACAATGGCAACACCATGTTTATCTCTGAACACCTTTATCCAGACATTATCGCTTTCCATCGCGAAAGTCATGAACCGATCAAAGTACTGAAATATCCACATATTTAGAATCGTTTCTTAGCATTCCTATTGCCCACCTCAGCACTAAACTGCGCCAATCATACTTCGTTTCATGTTATTGGATTTCAGCAAAAATGGGTGACGACCATGCAGCATTTCCATTGCTCTGTAATATTCTAACCCAATACGCATGTTCTCCTGTCTCTTTCGGTAATTGGATCTTTTTCTTGATGGAATTGGACTTAGGATAATCGTTAAACGGAACGGCTTCATAAGCAAGCTCCATCTGTATTTTTAAATTCAGACCACCCATCTCTTTTTCATACCCATTTTCTGAAATTTCTTTGTATGCGGCTTCCACAGTACCAGCTGCCGAGCTAAATTTGATAACCATCTCGTCGTCTCCTTCAATTTCCAGAATAATTCCATCATAATCACCTGAAGTAGAGGAAGTAAACTTTATAAATTTATCTGATTTAACTACAATGCCCTGGTTTATGCTGTCGAAAGCGTACTTTTCGGCATTTGCTATCTTACCACCCTGAACATAGATAAAACCATCCCATTTATGGGATTTGCCAAATCCTCGACATTCGACGCCACTCCATCTGATTCTAATTTTATTACTGACTTTTCCAAGACAGTCTTCTTCATATATCTTCTTCTCCCAATCATATACTTCAAAATTTTCAATTGGAAAATTACCAGCCGCTTCCAAATTCAATGCAGGCTGACCATTGATGATGCCTTCATCGCCCATATTTAGTTCTCCCATGCTGGTATTCAGGTAGATTCTGTCAAATGTTGAAGCATAACAATGTCTGGCTTTGATTGCATTCCATACAGCAGTTTTCGTCAGTTCCTCGGCAAATACTCCTGTAAATCCATTGGAAACATCAAACCAGAGTGATGATGAAGCGGTTCCATGCCCACCTAATGGATAGGATAAACCGGGCCTACAAGTATGATCGTCGCTAGCTGCAATAAAACCCACCTTCAATCTTCTCTTCATTGCATCAATAGCAAACCATTCAAAGGTTCCATGATGAGAATGTATCTCAATCACACTCGTATATTGTCTGTTCAGATAATCCAGATTTGCATATCGTCCTCCCACATGAGGAACCAACATCACATCTTCCCTCGTTTCCAGTTCATGGTGCAGTTCTGTGATAGGATTTGCGTTTTTTACAGGATTCACGGAAGTTGCAGTCCAGTTGCTGCTTGGGAAGAAGTCGGCATTATCATCGAGGAAGTGCACATTGTGGTCTCCTCCCTGCGGTGTTATGCCTGACCATTCGTATCCTAAATATGCCAGGAATTTTCCTTCTTCATTATATTTCCTGGTGTAATCGCGAATGTCCTGCCATGTCTCATCACTAACTTCAAAATCATTGCCCTGCCAGCCTGTAAAATCAATACATGCTTTATCTCTGGCAAATAAGTAATAATCATCAAGCATACCTGTGCCAACCGTCTCACGGGTTTGTCCATGCATATCTCCCCAATACAGTTTGTTGCATTCGTATTTCGAGATACACTTTGATGCATTGCTATAGGCTGTATACCCACGCTGTTTATCTTCAATCCTCAGATTCCAGAAGCCTTCTTCCAAAATACTACACCCGCTTATTTTATAAATGCCTTCTGTGTCTTCAGGGAATTCAATATGTTCTGGTATACCCGCTGCCTTTACACCAGATATTTTCAGATCGATATTTCCTTTATATTTGCCAGTTGGATTACCGTATTCATCCAGCACTCTTATAGAAATATCGAACTGTTCGCCAATTCTTACAGAACCTGGGACAATTGCCTGAATCTCATGATGAAAGGAAGGTATGATTTGTAGCTTCAATCTTTGCGGCATTTCTTCGTATCTGCCTGTACGACACGGATTAAGAAATACTCTGAATTCATGCTCTCTTTCACAGAAAGACTGAGCTATCATACCAAGACTTCCCTGTGTTGTATCTCCTAAAACTACTGTTATCGTGTCATTTTTCTTAATATATCCGCCTGTTACTTTTATTAAAATGCTATTCCCAAAGGGTCTAACAAACTTCGCATATTCTGCTTTGAGCTTACACTCCCCATCGGTTGATGCTGTTGTATATCCGGGCATATTAGGTTTATCAAATTGTGGTTTATCCCAATCACTGACGCTTTTCCATGCAATGACCAAAGTACCACCTTCATCAAATCCATATTCTCCCGCCTTATAAATGATTGTCCATGTTGAATATTCACCGGCAATAACCTTTTTTTCAGGTGTAATTGAAATCTCACCCATATACTCTTTAGTTAGTCTCATTATCTTTCCTCTCTTTAATTCTACACAATCATAAAATTCACATCTAGATTATCGGATAGGTTCAATAAAATATTCGCACCCAGAGGGCACTGTATTGTTTTGCCACCTAGAAGGGGGCTTTCGACTGCCGCTTTGTTTTGCCCCGGAAATATGGAATCCTGGTATATTTAATCGTTTACTCACCAGGATGCCACCGCGCGAAAGTGGTAGCGCGAAAAGTCATGGAAGAACCGATTGTCTCTGCCCCCGACCTAAGGACGGGGTTCTAAAGCCAAATTAGATTTTTTTAGACTATTTGGGCGAACGCTATAATTAACCACGAAATGTGATCCACTGTTTTTGACCACGCCGCATAGTTTGCGTGATTTCTGCTGCCCAGTCGCCTGAAATTTTCAGGCATTCCAATCGTTATTATAGTTACTCGGAATTTTTGCAACCAAGCGCTCGGACAAATATCCAATACCCCAGCGTCTCATTCCAGTATTTTTATTAGGCCCGAAAACATAGGCATCAGGTTTCCACAAATCTACGTCCACTGGCGTGTGAGGAGCATATTGAACACCATCTATTAGGATAACAAGATCCTCTTTTATATTACTTGCTTCACAGCCTACTGCTGCAATATCTGTGTACGATCCGGTGGTAAAGGCTAAATCTTGATCTAGAAATCCTTTATCAATTTTCCCTTAAATTGTTCCGGCATGTTTGGCAACAATCTCGAGGAGCCGCACCAGAGCCTTGGCGGCGTAGCGGGTGACATCAGGGAGCAAGTTGCCTTTACCGTCGGTAGTCCCCATGTCGGGCGAGATGCAGATGCTGCCGTCGTTGCAGCCGCTTGGAATGATGCCCATCTGGCGCATGCCGGAAGCAATGATGTTGGTACCGGAGGCCACGTCCTCCATCGAGAAGATCGGCAGGCCCATTTCGCCGTCCTTCCAGGTTCCTTCATAGTTTACTTCGACGGTTCGGGAGTTGTAGGACTTGTAGATTTGGATACCTGCTTTGAGTTTAGGATTGATGTTAGCGAATTCATCTTTGATGATTATCTCCAGGTCGTCTACTGATTTCGTCAGCATTTGCGGGTTGTCGCGCAATACTTTGAGGGTTTGAATAAGGGTGGCCAGCGCTAGCTTACCGGGGTCAAACGCAGAGTAGGCAGCTTTGGAGTAAGAGGAGGTTGTGCCATACCGGTTGCCGTGTATGCCCATTGCCCGGCGGATTGTCACCATCGATTCTTCTTTTCCGATGACCAGGCCGCTGGTGGCCGCACCGGTCGCTTTATCCATGCTGTAAACGATAACGTCGGCTCCGGTTTTACGTGGGTCGCTACCGACGAAGGGCAGACCCCAGGCATTGTCCATGATGTAGGGGATGTTGTATTCTTTGGCGATTTGGGCATACAGTTTTTGCAGAAGCGGTGTGCCATCTTCGTCTTTTTCGCCGTAACCGTAGCACGGTGTGTCATAGGCTAGGGACGTAATGCCAGTAACCGAATCGTGGTGGTTATCGGCGAATTTTTTTACTGTCTTCGCACTGGCTTGAGCATTTACGTTGATCAGCAGGGGTATGGGATGGTAATTGATGCCGTGGACGTCGTATTTTGCCCCATCCAGCGGAATGAGTATGGTGTCGAGGTTGTTGAGGCGTTTGCCGAAGGAACCGAGTTCACCGGCAGTACCACCCCTATCGGCCAGAATATCCTTGTAACGGGGTGGGTAGGGTCGGCCATAACTGCCTTGGTAGTGGAGTTGTTTTTCATAGGGAGCAAGGTAGCGGGCGCGGTAGTTGTCGCCATGGCCCGAGATGGGCGGGCAGAATAGGCTGTCGAAGGACAACCACAGAGCGGCTTCGCAGGTGTTGGTGGCGGCGGCATCGTATTCGTCGCCGTAGAAACTTTTGACAATCTCCCGGATTTCGTCCATGAGTATTCCCAGCGACACAACTTCTTTGGAGATGTCTTCGGCTGCTTTCTTGATATCATCCCTGAGTGGGGCTGGACAACTGGAGTTGGCTCCGGTCAGTCCTAATTTATCGCGAAGTTCGGCAGGGATGCCGATTTCATTGGAGGCATTCTGGGCTTCTGCGTGGATTGTGGGAATGTTAGCTTGTAGGCTTTTATACATTTGGTATTTATACTCGAATTTTGCCATTGTTCGTTCCTGCTTCTAGATAGTTAGTACCATGTAGTATTTCTAGTTTCGAGTAAAGATGCTTTGGTTTTATGTGTGCTTCATCGATTTTAAACTGCAAGGTTTTTATTGTTATATCATTGTTTTTACTTGTAATATTTCCTAAACGCGTCCCACGCTTTGGCGTTGGCCTTAACACCCAGAGATCTCAACTTCCAAAAGCAAAAAGATACGAAAAACTGAGATGCGTTACTAGGCAGGGAGCCTATTAACCTGACCGATGTGCTGAATGAAAATCACTAAATCACATTACTCAAAATCCATGCCATCAGTATACTGTGGTATTCTCTGGGCTTTTTGAACATTTTTCGGATTTATTTTGGTTCTTTTTTGATTTCTGGTTTTATTTTGGTTTTATTTCGGAAAATTTTTTAGATGCCTATTTAAATTTGCAGACAATCATTGACTGTGATCATGTTCTATCGATTTGTAACCCAAATCAGTTTTAATCTAAATTCCGCAAGTGATGAACGGATGTAGTACCTCCAACAGTTTATGAGACTTCAATCTCGGATAGGTGCTTGCAAATTTCTGTAGCCCTCTGCTGATTTAAATAAAGTGATCGAATTTCTTCCTGCAATCGAGGTATTACTGAAGCAAAAAACTAAAAACTTTCGTGCAATTTAGGAAAAAAGTTCATACTCTTGCATTTGCGACAAGTAATTTTACACATTTCCGTGCACGCAAGCCAAAGAAAGGATTTTTTTCCATATAGCTGAAATCAAAACTTTTAGGAAAACGGTCTTTTTTTAAGTCTTCATTTCCCACCCAAATAAACCTTTGCACGAGAATAATTCCTTTTCGTTCGGTGTCCGTTTTTGAGAAAAAGAATCACTAATCGTGACAAACCCTTTACAGCTCTGAGTGCGAATAGTATGCTCAGCATGATGTGGATTATTGATTATACTCACTGAGGAGAAAGCGATGGAGCGTATTAGTGTCAAACAAACAAGCCCCGATTATCTCAATCCTGCAATTCCGCCAGGCATGGCTCGAGTCAAAATTCCTGTGCTTGAAGCCTACAAGCTAACATTCCCACAATCCACGCAGAAGCCCA
>JADGAT010000012.1 GCA_015231885.1 SAR324 cluster bacterium | reverse complement strand
GAGGCTGCCAATGACGATTTGATCAAATAAGGGAATCGGTATTAACCCTGCCCCTCCAGACAGCAAAATATATTTTTTTACAATTTTTTCAGCATTTTCCTGATGGAGCACTGGAGTGGATTCAGACGCGAAAGTCCCTGCGGGAGGGTCTAATGTTTCAGTCGTATTCATTATTTTCCAGTGATGAAGGTTTTAATTCCTTGAGAGGCCGCATTGTATTGGCGATACCGCCCACCATTCCGATGTTTTTGACTAAAACTGCAGTCTGAATTCCCATTCCAAAAAGGTAGGCACCAGAAATAATGATAGCTGTTGGCAGCATCACGATCACCAAATTGCCGACCAGATGCAATTGTGATCTGATAGAAATATCAAACAAATCACAAATACGAGCAAGATCTTCATCCATCAAAACAACGTGGGAAATATCATTGACTACAGAAGAAGCACCTTTTAAAGAAATTGAAATATTGGCTTTTTTCATGGCAAGTGAATCATTGATTTCATCTCCTACAAAGCAGACATTTCTTCCTTCTTTTTGCAGTTGTTCGACAATAGCAGCTTTATCTTCTGGTAAAATTTCATAAAAATATCGGTCAATACTGAGAGATTCTGCTATTGCTTTAGTCGGCTGTTCCTGGTCTCCAGAGACAATGTAGATGTGTTGAATCCCTCTTGCTCGCAGCCCCTGGAGCATTTGCCTTGCCTGAGGCCTGACAGACTGCTTGAATTCAATTATTCCAAGGATTTCATTGTCTATGGAAACCAAGATTATCGAATGTCCTTTGGAATGGGCCCGTTCAATCACGACCTCCATATCTTGAGGAACAGATATTCCTGTTTCCTGCATGTGTCGCAAACTTCCAACTTTAATAATTTTGTTGTCAATATTAACGGTAATTCCATAGCCAAAACGATAATTAGAGTCTTTGACTTCTTTCAATGTCAATCGCCGGTTCTCTGCCTCCTGCAGGACGGCTTTTGCAATCGGGTGAGAAAACTGACTTTCGGCAGTAGCGGCATACAGCAGAATATCATCCTCTCGATAAGAACCATAAGCATTGATTTGCGTGATTTTGGGCTGTTCCTCAGTCAATGTCCCTGTTTTATCAAAGAGAATGGTATCGATCATTGGCAGTGTTTCTAGAATACGTCCATCCTTTATTAAGATTCCTGAATCAGAGGATAAATTAAGATGGTTCAAAGATCCCAGTGTTGAGATGATTCGGATTCGATTTCCGAAATGACTGCTGAGAACAACAACTGACGCAGTTGGCCCCATCAATAACCATGTCAACCCCGACAAACTCATTATTGGCAGCGCACCCCAATCTGCCCATTCATTTCCTTTCAAATCCAAACGAGTTTTGAAATCCTCGGTAGAGTTTAAGATCTGATCAATTTTGGCAATCAAAACTTCCTTTTCTGTTTTTTGAATTCTGATCACAATCCTTCCTGTCAGAACTGCCGTGGAAGCAAAAACAAAATCGCCTTTACTTTTTTCTGCAGGCCACGATTCTCCAATCAGTGCTTGTTGAGTAAGTTGAGCCTGCCCATTGATGATGATGCCATCGACCGGGATATTTTCACCAGGACCAACAACAATGACATCGCCAACGTCCAACTCATCCAAAGGCATTTGAATTTCAACACCATCTTTTAAGGCCCAAACCTTAGAAGACTGCTGTTTGAAGATTTTAACATATCTCTCTTTTGACTGGTCCTTCACCTTTACTATGATTTTATTGCCGAGAAAATAAAACCAGGCTCCCAAAGCAACGGTTGTATATTCCTTCAGAGCAAAACAAATGAGAATGGTGGAAGACACAATTGCGTCATTCCCAATTTTCTTTTTCTCAACAAACGACTGAACGGCACCTTTGAAAACAGGGAAGGATGTATAGAACAGGAGGGGAAGACTGACCGGAAGCAGGCCAGGAATTGATTTACTGATCATTGCAGTAATCAGCGCGGCAGTACTGATATTAAAATCACGAGAAGCTTCCTGCTCTGCCTTGTTCCTGCTGACAATCAGTTCTTTCTGGCTGTTTTGCCTTGTGTCTTCAGGTATCCTTTTTCGACTGGCTTTTCGAGGCTTTGTCAAAAATAATGCGCCGCCACACACAGCAAGTACGATTAATCCCGAAATCATTTTTCCTCATTCTCTTTTATGTCGTTGTCCCTGAAGGACTGAAAAGTCGATGAAGGCTCCTAAAGAGTCTGAAAGTACTGGTTTTTAAAGACCCTATTTTTTTCAAACAATAGATTGTCTCAGAATAGGGCACTCAAAGGGTTTAATTTCTGAAAGGGGCACCATCTTCCGAACCAATATCTCATATTTTTTCCACCCTTTGCTGTTCACTGAAACTGCGGCTTTGTGATGGGGACCAGGACGCAGCAGCCAAAACCGCCAATTCTGCGGATCATCTTTTAGGTGTTGATCAAAAGAAATATCAATGTTTTTTGAACGGCCCAGGTCAAAACTGAAGTGTTCCAACGGCAAAGACAATCCCATTCCTCGTGCTTTTATATACGATTCTTTGAGAGTCCAGTAATCAAAAAAACGATCCTGCTGCGCATCTTCAGACAATCGGGAAAGGTCAAAAACTTCCTGTGGAGAAAAAAAATTTTCAGCGATTTCCAAAGAGCTTGTGATCCTATGGGTATCTTCGACATCCACGCCAATATCTGTTTCCAATACTACTCCGCAACTGACCAATGCCTCAGTATGGGACAAGTTAAACCGGAATGGCATAAATTCTCCTGAAAGAACCGGTTCTGGACGTCCATATTCATTTTTTGAAAATTCCCAATCTTCAGGAGAGGTCGCGCAATATCGTGAAAGCACTGTTCGTACTAAAGCACGAGTGATTAAATATTGATGACGATGTTTTTCAAAATAAAACCGCTGTTGCTGAATTGCCTCCTCAGCATTCATAAATTGATGGTATCTCGCCAGCAAATGAGGGTCATTGATTTCGTTTGGAAAAGTAAAATAAAGATGGATTTCTCCTTTCTTCAATTCTTCTTCCATTTTCATTTCCCTTGAAGGAGCAGAACCTCGAGACGACAGGAGATATTACCGACTATTTGTGGTCAGGACAGCTGCTCAAAAAATTCTGACAATTGGCGGCTGATCGTCTCTTCATCGAATGCCCGTGCATCCACCATATCTGCTTTGATCACAAGATGGGGCAGATTCGAATTTTTATAGCCGGGGAGTCGACGTTTTACATAGCTGTTCCAGATCCCACAGCTCATATTCCAATGGCTGACAATTCCATCAACATCATATTCCCTCGCCAACTCAAGAGTCCAATCTAAAATCCACTGAGACGAGCGATTCATAGTATTCCAAGCATATCTTTTGACCAGACTGTTTACAGCATCTTCCGGATCAAATTTAAACCACCAGCTATGGGTATACGTACTGACGACAAAAACGGCCTGATGCCGGGCCGCAAAATCAGCCAACCAGTTTCTCCGGGGCCAGATAGGAATGGCATCCCACAAAAGCCGGATCCTCTCTCCAGGGACTACCTCAATTTTGTTTTTCACACGTTGACTCAGTTCATCATAAAGCTTTTGGTAGTATTCTGTACATTGTTTTGTCCCCCGGGCAACGACAATTGGCGCCATCGCAGCAAAAGCATCCGTATTGGACCAGGGGGCCGGGCAAAGCTTTGCCAATTCCAAACACTGTTGCCATAGTTTATTGGCCCGCTCAGATTCGGCAGTGACCTCCTTTAGGCGACTCTCACTAAAAGTGGTTCCTAAACGTCTACAAATATCTTGGATGTGGCGCTCAATTTGTGATTGGAAATGATCCAATTCTTCCTGACTGTGTTCTTCTTTTTTAGCCAAACTCGGCGCCCGCAAAACATAATGAGGAATCTCATGATCACGAGTGCTTAAGATATCCTGAACTTGATCTCCCCAGCGCTCTACGACCCGACACTGACTGTCGCATGCATAAAATAAATTGGGCTTTGGCAGTCCATGAATAGGGGATTTTGAATTTCCCAGCAAGGTACCAAGATCCGAAAGGGCATAGCTGCAAAGTTGAGGTGATTTCAATCCAGAGGATTCAGCATCTTCAATCGCAGGAACAGAGTAAGGACGTCTTATTTCTCCCAAAGCACCAAGCATGACGGCGTGGTTCTCAGGAAAAACAGGAGTCACTCCTGCAGCCATTAGAAACTCTACTGGTGCAAAGGCAGAGCACCAAGCCACCGGGCGATCGGCTTTTTTAATCTCGTTATACCATGAAAAAATATTGAATTGTGTTTGTATTCTCATCTATTTCTCTCAATTTCAGCCATATTCATGAAATTCTATCTTCAGCAATGGTAATTAATTGTTCCAATTCCTCCTGGTAGGATTGCCATAACATAGCGACATTCTCTTTTTTATACTGTCCTGGATGATAATGAATGTTCATTTCCAAATGCTTATTCAGTACTATTCCCTCAATGTACAAATCATGTAGTGGTTCCGAGTCGAGACTGGCCCAGGAACCGGTTGATTCTGGACTAACTTCAAACAGACCACTGCTCATTTCCTGATCAAATTGTCCCAGATAATTGAAGCTGACTCGTGCTTTTCCATGGAGTTTTTCAATTTCTTGAGCAGGAAGTTCCGTTAAATATCTTAAAATTCCGAAACCAATTCCTTTATGAGGTATTCTTCGAAGGCATTCTTTCACATATTGAATTTGCTCCATGAGTTTTTCCTGCTTCGGCAGTTCCAGAATAAAGGGATAAAAGCTTGTGAACCACCCAATTGTCCGACTGACATCAATATCTTCCAGAATCGATCCTCGCCCATGAGATTCCAGATAGATCAACGTTTTTCGATTCCCCTGCCATTGGTAAAAAGCTCTGGCCAGTGTCGTCAGAAGAAGATCATTAATCCCTGCATGACAAACCTGCTGAGCTTGACCAAGCAGAATTTTAGTGGCAGCTGCTGACAGATGAAAGGATTGGATTGAAATATCTCTCACTCGTCGTTCTGAAGACTCATGATCACATGCAAGCACCCCTTCCCTGCAGGCAATAACCGACTGCCAAAAAGTTTTCTCTGCCAGGAGGACTTCACTTTCTGCATAGTGTTTCAATGCTTGGGCCCAGTGTTGGTAGGAATGACTTTTTTCAGGAAACTGGATCTGTTTTCCATTTAGTTTTTGCTCATACCCTTTGTGCAGATCCTCAACCAGGATTCGCCAGGAAATTCCATCAACGAGCAAGTGATGAATCACAATCAACAATTGATCTTCCCCGGGCAGGCGAAACAGCACGGTTTTCATCAACGACCCCTGTTCCAAATCCATGCTCTCCTGGACCTTTTCAGTCTCGGAAAGTTGGAGTGCGACGGGCTCTTCCTTTTCTCTTAAATCGATGACACGGAAATTCAGGAAGGCTTCTCTCTTCTCAATTTCCTGAAATACCTGTTTTTCCTCAAAGCGATAACGAATTCGTAAAACATCATGGTGTATCTGAATTGCCTGCAGTACCTCGAGCAGCGTTTCCTGATCAAACCTTCGCTTGCTTTTCAGAAGGAGAGCCTGATTGAAATGATGAGGGTCAATTTGGTGTTCGGTAAAAAAGTGATGCTGGATCGGCGTGAGTTCAACACTTCCAGCCACCGTAGCCTGATCGATGGTGGAGTGCTCGAGAGAAACCAGGTTGGGCGCCAACTCAGCAATGGTCTGATGTTGAAAAATTTGATGTACAGATGTTTTGAATTGTTTTTGCCGTAAATTGGCAACCATCTGAATGGCCTTAATCGAATCTCCTCCAAGGGTAAAAAAATTATCCCCAATACCAATTGACGGGTGTCTTAAAATTTCCTGCCAAACATCAACCAACCGGGTTTCAATCAAACTTCGAGGAGGCTCATAAGGAAGTCTTGAATCAGTATTCAGTCTGTTTGCTGCCACCAGATTTTCGGGGGCGGGCAGGGCCTGTTTATCGATTTTTCCATTGGAGTTCAATGGCAAGATTTCTAAAGGTAAAAAATAGGAGGGAATCATATAACTGGGCAGGTAAGCAGATAAAAAATTTCTCAGTTCCACGGTTTCGAGATGACCGTCAACAGCAACAACATAAGCAAGTAATTCCTTCGTTCCCTCCGGATTGATTCGATCAAGCACAATCCCGTCTTTTACATTGGCATGCTCAAGCAACCGTTGGGTGATTTCTCCCAGCTCAATTCGGTATCCTCTTATTTTTACCTGATCATCTTTTCTTCCTAAAAAGATGATATTTCCATCTTCCTGCCATTTCCCCAGATCTCCGCTTCGATAGAGCCGCTCTCCGGGGCGAAATGGATGGGCAATAAATTTTTCTAATGTGAGTGTTTCCTGTCCCAGGTACCCTCTTGCCATGCCTGCGCCACTGACACAAATTTCTCCGATCACTCCGATGGGTACCAGGTTCAATTGTTGGTCAAGAATAAACACCTCTGTATTGGCGATTGGTTTTCCTATCGGAATACCGCTGGGGTATGATTGATCTGGAGAAACCTGATGAATGGAGATACAGACCGAATACTCTGTTGGACCAAAAGCATTAAAATACCGCTTGCTTTGACTGTAGTTAAGAGCCTCATCCACATGAGCTGCTTCTCCGGCAGTAATTAGTGTTCGCACAGTGGGTAGACAATCTTTTCCCAAATTGCTCAAATAAGAAGGAGGGAGAGTGATAACGGTGACTTGTTTCCGTTGAAGATAATCAGTAAATTCTTCCAGATCATGCAGCACTTCTTTACTGACTAAAACCAGGGACGCGCCAGAAAGCAGAGCCATAAAAATTTCAGAAAGGGAAGCGTCAAAAGAAATGGAAGAAAACAAGAGAACCCGGTCTGTGGGGTTAACTTCAAATTCTCGAATTTGAGCCAGGGTCATATTGATGAATCCACGATGCTCGATCATCACCCCTTTGGGAGTCCCGGTGGACCCTGAGGTATAAATCAGATATGCTAAATTATTCGAACTGATTCGAGGGGCGGGATTGGAAATGGGACCCGCCATCGGCAGTGTTGTTAAATCGAAAACTTTGATCTGTTCCAGCCCCACTACGTGGTCCCGGGTGCCTGGTTCAACGAGCACAATTTTGCACCGGCTGTCTTTCAGTATAAATTGAACACGGGCTTCCGGGTAGGATGGATCAATCGGCAGATAAACGCCTCCAGCTTTGAGAATCCCCAGTAGTGCAACAATGCTCCATTGAGAGCGTTCCGGAATAACAGCGACAATTTCCTCTGGTTTGATCTTGATCTCGTCCTTCAGATAATGCGCCAAAACATTGGCTTGGGCGTTCAACTCCTGATAGGAAAGCACTCCTCCATCGAAGACCAATGCAGGAGCATTCGAGGATTGTTGCTCTTGCCGTTCAAACAACTGGCCCAACGTTTGTTCTTGAGGGAAGTCCGTTTTTGTCTGGTTGAATTTGTTCGTGATCTGAATTATTTCAGACGGAGTGAGGAGTCCCAAACTGCCAATTTTCTCTTCGGGAGATTTAAGTGCAGCGTCTACAAGCGATTCAAAATGCCCCCACAAACGATGAATTCCTGCTGCTGTGAATAAATCCGTCCGATATTCAATTTCCGCCTGTATAGTAGAATCTGTTTCTGCAAAGTTTAATGTCAGATCAAATCGGCTACTGCTGCTTTCTTCGGCAAAAGGAATGATGTGAACACCGCTCAATCCGATCTCCTCGAAATCCTGGTTTTGTAAAACGACCATCACATCAAATAAAGGAGAGCGATCTGTAAATCGAGGAACATTCAATTCGTCCACCAACTTATCAAAAGGATAATCCTGATGATCAAATGCCTCAATTGTAGTTTGTTTTATCTTTTGCAGGAGCCCCAGAAACGTATCATTGCTATTGATCTGATCACGCAGAGCCAGGGTGTTCACATAAAAACCGATTTGATCTTCCAAATCCGGGTGATTTCTCCCGGCAATTGGAGATCCGACAATGATATCCTCCTGAGAGGAGTAACGGTATAGTAAAATTTTTACTATACTGAGCAGGCCCATGAACAGACTGGCTTGATTTGATCGGCAAACCTGGTTGAACGCATCAGCCAGACCCGGGGCCAGGGTAAAACTGAGTTTACGTCCGTGATAAGTCATCTTCGCAGGACGGGGGAAGTCTGTGGGAAGCTCCAGTATAGGCAATTCTCCTGACAATTTTTGAAGCCAGTATTCTCGGTGAGGGGCGATGTTTTTGCTTTCCAATAACTCATTTTGCCAAGCGGTATAGTCCTTATATTGAATACGAAGAGAAGGTAGAGGGTTTTGCTGTCCTTTCAAAAAAGCATCATACAAACAAAAAATTTCTTTAACAAGAATACCAAAAGACCAGCCATCTCCAATAATGTGATGAATGTTAAAAACAAAAATATATTTGCGATCAGCAAGCTTGAGAAGAGAGGCCTGCAGCAAGGGTCCTTTTTCCAGATCAAAAAGCCTGTTGGCGTCTTTGCGAATAAATTCCCTTGCTTTCTCTTCAGAGCCTTCCTCCGCGCTCAAGTCCAGCATTTCTATGGTGAGGTCAATATCTGCACAGACCTTTTGCCTTGGTTCACTATCAATACTAACAAATGTTGTGCGTAAGGAGTCGTGGCGATTTACAAGCGTTTGAAAAGCCTTTTGAAAGGCGGCCAGATTGAGATCGCCAGCCATCGAAACAGCGCCGGACATATTGTAAGCGGCTGCTTCTCCCTGCATTTGTTCCAGAATCCAAAGTCGCCGCTGAGCATGAGAAACAGGATAATGGGGATGCTGGGGAAGTGCGGTGATTTCGGCGTATTCTTTGAGATTTTTTTGATTTATAATTTTGTCAAGAGCTCTGATATTCGGGTTGTTAAAAAATTCTCTTAAACTGATTTCAATTTTTAAAGATTTGTGAATTTTAGAGACAATGCGAGTGGCAAGCAGGCTGTGGCCGCCCAATTCAAAATAGTTGTCATCAATGCCCACATCTTCTAGATTGAGCAATTCCTTCCAGATCGAGAGCAGTGTATTCTGTTGTTCATTTTCAGGAGGCGAATAAGCTGTAAAAATTTTTCGGTGAATCTCATCTTCGACAGGCAAGGCTTTTCTGACTTCATGGTAAAATTTTTCTTCATCATCTGAAAGGACACTCAGGTCCTGCAATTCCAGAGATTCGTTTTCTAAAACAGATTCCAGCATCAATGTGAGATGAGGTTTCAGGCATTCGATCACCTCGCGATTGTATACTGCCGGTTGGTAAATGATGACGAATTCCAGATTTTTTCCGGGAAAAACTTGAATGGAGAGGTCATAACTGGTGAGTTCAAATTGCTCAAAACGATCCACCACGAAGGGATTATTTGCACCTTCTTGTGCGTTTTCTAATGAGGGAAAATTTTCAAAAATAAGAATATGATCAAACAAACTTTGTTTCAACGGAGTTTCCATCATGATATCAACCAATGAGGTATAATGATATTCTTTCCCCTGTGCAGCTTCTTTCTGCACAATTTGAAGCAATTCTTTAAACGTTTGCCCTGATTCTTTTCTCACGCGTACTGGAATCGTATTGATGAACAAGCCCACAATGTCTTCGATCCCCTCAATCCCAGCGGGACGTCCCGAAACGGCAGCCCCAAAAACAACATCATTGAGATTATTGTAGACTCCCAGGAGAATTCCCCATAACGTCACAAAAACCGTATTGAGCGTCACATGATTGCGGAATGCCAGTTCATTTAATCCCGAAGTCAATGCTTCCGTCATTTGAAAAGTAAAATTCTCAGGAACAGGGAGTGGGGTTTCACCCGCATCGAAATTTGAAGGAAATTGCGGGAAAGCCGCCCGCTGATGGTACCCCTGTAAATAGGTTTGCCAGTAACGTTTTGCTTCGTTTTTGTCCTGCTTATTGAGCCAGGTCAGATACTTGCTGAAAGGCACGGGTGGAGGGAGAAAGACTGACTGTCCCTGATGCAATGCCTCGTAGATGGAAAAAAATTCTTTGTAGAGGAGACTGACACTCCAACCATCGAGCAAAATGTGATGACAGCTCCAGACCAGATTGTAGGAAGTTTCCCCTAACTGAAACAACGCAAACCGCATTAAGGGATCTTTACTCAGATCAAAAGGGGTGTGTTGATCTTTTTCTTTATACTGCCGGCAGTGAGCTTCCTGTTCTTCCGGGGAAAGCGCCTGCAGATCGACAAAATGAACACTAATTTTGCGTTGCTTTAAAACGATCTGCAAGGGTTGAGGAACATTTTTATAGACGAAAATGGTTCTAAGAATATCATGACGATGGATCAATTCATTCCAGGTCTTTTCAAAGAATTCAACATATAATTTTCCAGAAATATGATAAAAAACCTGTTCAAAATATGCTAGCGAAGTGTTGTCGTACAACGCAAAGAACAGCATTCCTTCCTGCATGGGAGTGAGTGCATAAATGTTTTTGACGTTTTTTTTATCAAACATGAAATCCTTTCTTTATCCTCTCATTTTTTTAAATCGATCGCCATGCAACGAATCTTTAGCCAAAGTTACTTTCTGAGGAATCTTAAAACGAGGTAATTTTTCTTCACAGAAATCCCGCATCCTCTGGCGAAATTCTGAAAGAGTTTCCTTGGTCTCGAGCTGGACGGAAGCTTTAACAATTTGTCCTGTGATTGGATAAGGAACTCCGCTGACCACCACATCTTCGACCCCCGGCATCATCTGAATCACTTCTTCCACTTCCACTGGAAAAACCTTTTCTCCTCCCACGTTGATGATCTCTGACTCTCTGCCAAGTATGCGAAGATATTCTCCCTTCACTTCGACGGTGTCTCCTGTATCAAACCAACCGTCTCCGGTAAATGGATCCGGAGCGTTGAGATACCCCAGCATGGCAGCATCTGATTTGATATGCAGCCTTTTGTTAATAATTTTTGTTTTGAAGCGAGGACTGTCGATTTTTAACCACGAGGCGTCTGCTTCCATCGATTTGGAAGAAGGAGACCCTAATTCTGTCAGACCATATTTTTGTACCAGCCTGACTTGAGGAAAATTGTTTTTCAAGCGTTTTAACAAGGATTGAGGGGCCCTTTCTGAACCGAAAGTGATTATTTTCAGAGAATCGAGATCGTGTCTTAGATGTTCTCCTGAAAGCAGCAGCAGATTGAGAAAAGTGGGCGATGCGGGCAGGACTTCAACTCTGTGTTTTTCAATGAGGCCGCAGATTTCTTTGGGAAGCCTCGAAACAGGAAAGATCATCGTTCCTCCGCTATAAAGAGAGTAAAAATACGAATCGATTCCTGCAATATGGTCAAACATCAGGAAAACGAGGCTTCTGTATCCTTTATTCGCATGAGTAAATTTTGTTAGTAGTTTTTCAAAATCATGAACAACCGCCTTTGCTTGTCCAGTAGAACCGGAGGTAAAAAGGATCAACCCCGGGTGCTGCTGTTCAATCAAGTTCCTGAGCAGATCGTTTTGCAAGGGGTCATTCTTCCTGTCAGAAATGCGGAATGTGGTTTGGGTTAAATCAATGATTGACTGGGTATATGAAGTTTTAAAATATTCATTGAATTGAGTTTTTGCTAACGGAGTCAAAGGGACTGCAATGTTTTTATTGAGAATCAATGCAGCCATCAAGGCAATTGCATCTGCAGAATAATCTGACGTTACTGCTACAACGGTTCCGGGTTCAATCTTGTTTTGCGCTAAACGTTGAAACCACGACTCAGTCAATCTGAGAAGGTCCCTATAGGAAAAGAGCTGGTGCTTATGGATAATTGCTTCAATCTCGGAATATTGCTCCAATCTTTGTTGTAATTCCTCAATCCTCACGAAACTCCGCCCAGGTAAATGTTCTGTCCTGTCACAAATTCACTTTTTTCTTGAATGAAAAAATCTATTACATTGGCAATATCCTCAAATTTTCCCAGTCTCGAGATCGCCTGTCGTGAGAGCAGATTATCAATTTTTTCCTGGGGAACTGAACGAATCAAATCGGTTTCCACCGGAGTCGGCCCCACCGCATTGACTGTGATTCCCAAGGGAGCTAATTCCCTTGCCAAAATTTCGGTAAGCGTAATAATCGCGGCTTTTGAGGCAGCATAGACCGCCTCTCCTTCGAGTTTCAAAGGGGTGGCTACCGTAGAAAAATTGACAATGCGCCCGTACTGCTTAATTTGCATCAATTTTGCAGCTTCCCGGCAAAACAGAAAAGTTCCTGCCACATTGGTATCAAAAATCTTGCGTACAGTGTTCATCGGGGTTGACAGCACATGATTCATAGAGGCAATCCCCGCATTGTTGATCAATACGTCTAAACGTCCATGCGTTCGGCGAACATCAATAAACATTTTTTTCACTGCAAATTCATTTATAACATCAAGACAAAAATGTTGGTAATTTGCCAGTTCATAATCAACCGAACTACGACTGCAGCCAATGACCTGAAACCCTTTTTCTACATAATAGTGAGCGAGATATTTTCCAATCCCTTTTCTTGTTCCGGTAATCATGACTAATGGAAGGTTTTCCATGAGCTTATTCCTTCAACAGGCTGCCCACATATTGGGCTAATGCACCAATCGATTGGTATGGACTGTTTTTTTGGGACATTGCTTTTTCATCTGCCAAAATTACAGGAAAATCGAATTCGTCTTCCACTGATTGTTCGACAGCAACCAGTAATGTGACTAAGGCGATCGAATCCAAAATTCCGTTTTCCCCAAAAAGCGGGGCCGCTTCCCTTAGTTCTACAGAAATTTTGTTTTTCAGTTTTTTATTCACTTCTTTCGATTCTCCAACAATGATATCCACGATTTTTTCATGCATGAGGACAACTTTCTCCATTTTTATATTTGTGAATATGTTCGCTCAAAGAGCTCTATTTGAGCAGGCGTTAACAGCTGTGTCCCGCTTCCAATCCGGCCTTCCCGGATGAATGCATTTTTTTGATAGCCTTTCTCCCAAACCATTCCGGAAATATGGTCAAACTTATTTTCATGCTCTTTCATGAACTCAAAGCTGCATTGCCTGATAATTTTTGGCATGTGTACTTGAGGAACATCCAACTGGCAAAAATCGATTATCTGATACAGAGCTGTTTTGAGATCTTTTTTGAGATCTTCATATTTGAGATATAATACATGAGGATCATCCTGATGTTTCTGCCATTCTGCAATGTGCCTGAACCATGAACCATACATCACCCTCCCTTTCATGAATAGATCGAAAAATTCATCAAAAGTGCCCTGAAATCCGAGATGCGAGACATGAAAATGAAAATATGAAACTGCCACATCTTTCCCGTTTCTTTCTATGTAAATGTATCGACATGGGCCTTTCGGGACATTCTGGTAACTCAAATGGCTTTTAAAAATTCGAGGATTAGGCAAATTATCAAGATCTTGCACACTTTGAATTTGATAAGTCAAAAGTCGGTCGAAGAAGGGAACTACTTCGTTTATGTGGGAAAAATCGATCTTTCCACCCGTGCTCAATTGGTAGAGCATCATCTGCATCAAGGTGGTTCCGGATCTTGGGTACGTGACGATAAAAATATCTTGCGGGCGCGGAACAAATTCCAGCAAGCTTGAAGACAAATCCATCCATTTCAAAGCTTCAGACTGGATGTTGATAATTCCTCGTAACAGGATGCTGCTCTTTTTCAAAAAAGGAAGTGTGATCTTCCGGAAGAGAAAATCAGGGAAATACATACCTATATTGACTATCAAATTATTGCTAAATTTCGAGAAAATCCCAGATTTTAGTTTGAGAAAGATCCAACGCGGCTGCCGAGCAGGACATACCGACACCAAACCCGCACAGAATTGATTTTTCCAATCTATTTTCTGTTGAAAGCCGCTCACGCTCCTCAGCCAGCATCAGAGGAATAGAAGCAGAACCGGTATTCCCCAATTTCTCCATTGTGACAGGAACCTTGTCTTTGGGAAGCCTCATAATTTTTCTTAAGTTATCAAGCATAAATCGGTTGGCCTGATGAAAACCAAATGTTCCCACTTCCGACTGCTGCCAACCCATCTGCTCAAGCAGCTTTTCAATAATAGGGGGGACTTCTCTTACTGCATAGTTCATCACCTCCAGCCCATCCATGAAAATATCTTCATCAGAGCGCATGTTACCGTCGCTCTGCACAGATACCATCCCCGTATCCTCAGTGATCGGGTGGCGACATCCTCCTGCAGGAATAATCAAATGTTTTCCCCCCGATCCGTCTGTTCTGAACCCGAATGCAATTTCTCCGGAGCCACGCTCCACCAAAGTTGCGCTTCCTCCATCGCCAAATACCATCTGGGAAGAGCGATCCAGCTGGTTTACATATCGGGTAATCACATCTCCGACACAAACCAGCACTGAAGTACAAGCGCCTGAAGCTACCAGTAATGAAGCTTGATAGAGGCCATAAATGTAGCCCGGACAACCACTGTTGAGGTCGAAAATAACCGTGTCTTTGGAGAGCCCTAAGCGATGCTGAAGAACTGCACTGGTAGCCGGCAAAATATAATCCGGGGTCTGAGAGACAAAAACAATCCCATCAATATTGGCAGTACTTTCTTCCGCCATAATCAATCGAGCTGCTGCTTCGCAGAAATCAGAGCTACACATGCCTTCCGGAGCTGTTCGAATATGGGTAATTCCATTCAACGCCATGATTCGGTCAACATCATCTGTACCATAAACCCCGTAAAGTTCTGTCAAATCAAAATCTTGTTTGGGAACAGCGGTCGCTATAGAGCGAATCGCCACACCGCTAAGTTTAGTATTCATACTGCTCAATTGTTCTGTGTCTGTAACAAAGTATCTATTTCTTCTAAAAGCGCCTCAGCTGAATTGTCCTCCCCTTCCTCTCCACCATTATCATCAACAAAATCCAGATCTTCAAAGGAAAGAATTTCTTCCAACAGAAAATTTGTTATTTTTTCCAATGTTGGATACTCAAAAAGCAACGATGACGGTAAATTAGTGTTCATTGCCTTATTTAATCTGTTTTTCAAATCAACAGCCATCAGAGAATCAAACCCTTGCTCCATTAAGGGAACATCTTCAGGAAGAGAATGAGATTCTCCAATCACATTTCCTGCCAGGTCTTGAATAAAGGAAAGCAGCATCTGTGGGCGCTCTCCAAACATCGCTTCATTCAGACTTCTGATAATTTCCGATTGTGCTTCAGAATCTGTATCTATCCCGCTATTCTGAATTTCAGAAATTATATCTGAATAAATTCCTGATTTTCGTTCGTGTGGCACATTATTTATAAATTGGGACCATTCAATGTGAATCACACAGGGTTGAGTAATATTGTCACGAAGAATTCTTTTGAGAACAATCAAACCTTCTTCAGGTTTGAGACTTTGTACCCCCTGGCTGGAAAAACGGTTTTTTTGATTTCCTTCTTGAGAAGCCATACCAATTTCAGCCCAGGGCCCCCAATTGATTGAGGCAGCCGGAAGTCCGTTTGCTCTTCGATAGTGAGCCAGAGCATCGAGGAAAGCATTGGCGGAAGCATAATTGCTTTGTCCAAGGGTTCCCAATACAGATGCTGCCGAGGAAAACATAAGGAAAAAATCAAGGGGGATGTTTTCAGTCAACCGATGTAAATTCCAGGCACCATTGATTTTGGGCCGCATTACTTTTTCAAATCGCTCCCAATTTTGCTGAGCTATCATTCCATCGTCGAGTACTCCCGCCGCATGAATAACTCCTTTCAAGGAAGGCATGGTACTTTGAATTTCTTCCAGAATCCCTTTTACATCATCTTCGAGAGAAATATCTCCCTGCATCACGCTGATTTCAATTCCTTTTCCCCCTAATTCTTCAATCACTTTCCCGGCCTCAGGTTTCACCCGGCTTCTTCCTACCAACACTAAATGCCTCGCTCCTTCCTTGACCATCCATTCCGCGGTCAATAAGCCCAGGTCTCCCAAACCTCCGCTGATCAAATAAGTCCCTTCAGAGGAGATTTTCGATTGCAAATCAACTGATGAAAAGTCCGCATTTGAAATCTTAACCGGTTCATGTTCAGATTCATGAGAAGCACACCGTGCCAAGCGTGGGACATAACATACACCCTGCCGCCATGCCGCTTGCTCTTCCTGATTCTGATGCCAGAGGGTATTGTATAATGACTGCAGCACATTTGCATCAGGAGAAGGGTCCAAATCAAGGCGCGTACAGCGAAGTTCCGGGTATTCCAGGGCAATCACATTGCCCAATCCCCATAAAGGTGATTGTTGAACTTGTAAAGGAATCACATCTTCCCCAACAGGCTGAGCTCCCTGTGTAATCAACCAGAGGCGGGGCGGTTCCGACCATTCCCTGGATTCAAGGGCCTGAACCAAATGCAGTACGCTTCTACAACCCAGGATCTGATTTTTCTGCAACGAAAGAAGAGAGATGTCTGCTTGCTGATTTTTGCTTAAGCTCCAAAGATGAACAATTCCTCGGCAGGGTTTATTTTCCAAGATATCTTGAAACAATTGTTGAAAACCGGAAGGTTCTGCCGGATTGAGATAATAGTCCGTTTCTCCCGTTTTCTCGATTGTTCCGGTTTGGCTCGGAAAAACCAGAAGGCAACGTTCACCACGATCTTTCAGCAAAGAGGATAAATTTGTTCCGAGGCCGTCGGTCTCCGAAAATATGACCCAGTATCCCGATTCTTCAGGTTCTGAGGACTTCGAGAATTCTTCGAAAGGGAGAGGTTGCCAGTCAAATTCATAAAGAAAATTGTCTAAATTTTTCTTCACCCCCTCCAAAAGCAGATCGCGATTTACACGTTGAAAAGTGAGCCCTTTCACGTGAGCGAGCAGTGTACCGGTAGCATCAAGCAGATTCAGATTAGCCTTGACCGTCTGGGGTTGAGGGTCGTCATCGGATTGTATCTGAATCTGTCCCCACATCTGTTCTTCCGGCCTGCAAAAGACCTGGAGATTTTCCAGGTACACGGGTAAATAAGGATCCTGATGATCGAGGTCAGGAAATGTGCTTCTAATCAATTGGAAACCCAATTGGAAAGCAGAATCCAGCAAAACCGGATGAAAAAAATAGTTCTTTGCCTCTGCAAGCAGATTTTCCGGCAGAGACATTTTGCTTAACACCTCCCCTTTAGAGAACCAAAGGTGCTCGTTTACCCGAAAGCTTGGACCATAATCAATATCAGCATTTAAAAAATCCTGGTAATAATCCTCTCCGGATAATTCTTCGGTGAGCTTGCTCTGCAAAACCTTTATATCCATTTTCGCCGGTTTCAAAGTCTCCTCATTTCTCAGTATGGATCCGGAAGCATGGTTGTTCCAGACGGGGACCTCATTTTCTTCATCCTCCCTAAGGCTGGAGAGCTGTAAAGAATACCTATCCTTCTTATCTGGAAATAAAATACACTGAACCAGGCTGCCTCCGTTCTCCTGCAAAATCAATGGCTGGAAAAAACTCATCTTTTCAACCATCATTTTCTCTGAATTAAATACCGATTTCCCTGCCGCCAATGCTATTTCCAGATAGGCTGCAGCAGGAAAAATCACACTTTGAAAAACCCGATGATCTTTTAAAAACCCCGGGGAATCTGCATAAAGCCTGGATTCATATTGAATTTCTTTCAATGCGGAAAGCAGACGCTGCCCCAGCAAAGGATGGGTATAATGATTACGGGTGTTTTGATTGCGGACAACTTGTTTGTTTTCCAATTCAACCGGTTCATACCAGTATCGCTGATGTTGAAACGGATAGGAGGGAAGAGTCACCCGGCGACGCTGATATCCATTTTCAAACTCCGACCAGCTGACAGAGACTCCTTGTGCCGATAATTCCCCCAAGGTGAATAGAAGCTGCTGCCAGTCCTGGTTTTCACGTAGGCTCGGCAGCCATTTTTCTTCACCCTCTGATAAACAATGCCGGGCCATTCCCAGAAGAACGGGTTTGGGGCCAATTTCTAAAAAAGTTTTAAAACCCTGTTGGTGAAGGGTCTCGATGCTGTTTGAAAACCTGACTGCCTGACGTAGGTGTCGGACCCAGTATTCAGGGGTCGTGACCTCATCTGACACAAAATTTCCGGTCACGTTGGAAACCAGGCTCAGGAATGGAGCAGAATATGTCACCTTTCCGGCAACTTGTTCAAAATCAGCCAACATAGGGTCCATCAGGGGTGAATGAAACGCATGAGAAACGGTTAAACGCTTTGTCCTGATCTCCTGATTTCCCAGTTCAGAGCAAAGGGCCTCTATCCTTTGCTGATCTCCAGATATAACAACATTTTTGGGACCATTGATTGCAGCAATGGAAACCTTCTCAGAATAAGGCTTAATGGCTTCTTCCACAAGGGACTCTTTGGCAAATACAACGGCCATTTCTCCATTGCGGGGTAAGGCTTGCATCAACCGTCCCCGCTCGGCAATTAATTTCAATCCATCTTCCAGAGAAAAGACTCCTGCTGCACACGCAGCTGCATATTCCCCCACGCTATGCCCCATCACTGCCGATGGTTTGATTCCCCAGGAGTTCCACAATTCAAATAACGCATATTCCAGAGAGAATAATGCCGGCTGTGTATAGGCCGTCTCATTTATTTCAGAAGAATCAGATTGTGAGCCCTCTTGAGGGTAGAGAACTTCCAGCAATCTTTTCTGAAGGCAGGGACGTAGTATTTCATCGCAACGGTCCATCGTTTGGCGGAAATTTGACTGAGTTTCGTATAGTTGACGTCCCATGTTGATGTATTGAGCCCCTTGCCCCGTGAATAAAAAGGCAACCTTCGGTTGGCTCAGACCTTTATAAGGACCCTGGATTGATTTCGGAATTTCCTTGCCTTCTGAAAAATCGGCCAATTGTTTCTTTAAATCAGCACATGAGGAACTGACCACACTCATGCGATGATTGAAGCGAGACCGGTATTTGTTCGCTGTATAGCAAAGGTCCGCCAAATCTATATCGCTCCTTTCACTCAAGAGGGTTTTGTAGCGTTCGGTCAGCTGGCGTAAGGCTTCTTCAGTCTTGGCCGAAAGGGTCAAGATGTGCAGTGGACGTTCTACTTTATTCCCAGGTGTTTGTGTCGCCAATTCTGATTTTTCATGATTTTCTAAAGGTGCTTCCTCCATGATAATATGGGCATTGCTGCCACTGATGCCAAATCCACTGATTCCTGCCAATCTGGGATTTTCCCTTCGGGGCCACTCTTTCAGTTCAGTGGGAACTTCCACTTGAATTTCCTCCCAGGGAATATGAGGATTGGGTTCTTTAAAATTCAAATGGGGTGGAATTTTTTCATTTTGGAGAGCGAGAACAACCTTGATCATACCAACAACCCCAGCAGCTGCTTCCAGATGGCCAATATTTGTTTTTACCGAACCAATCATCAAAGGTGATTCCCGGGGAGCTTCGCAATAGGCGTTTCCAATAGCACTGACCTCAATCGGATCTCCAAGAGGAGTCCCAGTGCCGTGGGTTTCGATATAACTGACCCGGCCTGGATCAACCCCGGCATTTTCCAGAGCCTGACGAAAAACTTTTTCCTGGGAAGGTCCACTGGGAACGGTTAACCCTCCGCTGGCACCATCCTGATTCACTGCCGATCCTCGAACCAGAGCCAAAATCTGATCGCCATCCGCTTTTGCATCGGAGAGGCGTTTGAGGACGAGCATTCCACAGCCTTCACCTCGCACATAGCCATTGGCAGCCGCGTCAAAAGTATGACAACGACAATCTGGGGACAGCATTTGAGTGCGGGAAAAATTGATATTGATCTCCGGAGTAATCATTAAATTAACTCCCCCTGCCAGGGCGAGATTGCATTCCCTGTTGCGCAAACTCTGACAAGCCAAATGAACTGTCGTTAAAGAGGAAGAACAGGCAGAATCGATCGCCATGCTGGGTCCAGTCAATCCAAGGAGATAGGAAAGTCTCCCGGAAGCTGAATTGAATCCGTTTCCTATGGCAAAATAAGTGTCAATATTGGCCACTCCTTGTTTTACCAAACAAATGGAATAGTCGAAGGTTGTCATACCAACAAAGACTCCGGTAGCACTGCCAAATAATTGTTCTGGAACTTGATTGGCATGCTCCAGAGCTTCCCAGGCAACTTCCAGGATCAAACGGTGCTGCGGGTCAGTATTGACTGTTTCTCGGGGAGAAAGCCCAAAGAATGGACCATCAAAGGAATCTACAGAGTCCAAAAATCCGCCGTAACGGGTGTACATCTTTCCGGGAACATCCGGCTCCGGATTAAAGTATTCCTCAATATCCCACCGGTCAGAAGGAATCTCCCTTATGGCATCCTGACCTTCGCGCAACAGTGACCAAAAAGCGTCCGGGCTATTGGATCCTCCAGGAAACCGGCATCCTATTCCAATAATGGCGATAGGCTCCTTTTTAGCATACTCGACATGATTGAGCTGACCTTTCATTTCTCGAAGCTCAAGCAAAGCCTTTTTCATGAGGGCTTGAGAGTCAGGGGACGATGAATTTCTATTCATTTATTTTTCTCTTCCTGAATCATTTGTAATTCTTTTGCGAGCTGTTCTGCAATTTGATCTTGGGATAATTCATCCAAACTATCGAAATGTTTCGCCTCTTGCTCGAGATGCTTCAAACTTTTGTTTGGGATATCCCTTAAAGAAGGAATTTTCTCGGCGAGAAAGTCAACAAGGGATTCTACGGTAGGATAATCAAACAAGAGGGTTGAGCGAAGTGAAAAACCGAGATTGGTTTCTAGCCGGTCTCTTATTTCAACGGCCATTAGGGAATCCATACCTGCGTCAAACAATCGTTCACGCGACGAGATCGATTCAGATGATTTCATTCCCAAGACCCGAGCAATTTGCTGATGAATGTAGTCTTCCAGCAAAGCGCGCCGTTCTTTTTCGGGTGCTTCGTCCAGCTGGATCAGCAATTGAAGCTTTTCCGGCACAACCGGTTTCTGTTTCGTCTCGTGAAAATTTTCCAGAAACGGGAGATCAATATTTTTATAGAATTTATGAAGGAATTTTGACCAGGTTACCGGCAAAACTGCAACCTGAACTGTTTTCTCTTGAAGCAACTTCTCCAGAATTTCAACGCCTTTTTCAGGAGTGATTGATCCCAATCCTTGTTCTGCCCATCGATCCTGTTCACGCTGATCGAGGCTTGCGGCAATTCCGACCTCTGTCCAGGGACCCCAGTTGATGCTCAACCCAGGCAGTCCCAATGCCCGGCGATAATGCATCAACGCATCCATGAAAGCATTGCCAGCCGCATAGTTTCCTTGTCCGACCGAACCAAACATCGAGGCAATAGATGAAAAACATACGAAAAAGTCTAAAGAGAGTCTTTGAGTTAAAATATGCAGGTTCCAGCTCCCCTGAACCTTGGGGAGCATGACTTGATGAAAGCGTTCCAGATCTTGCTTCATTAAAATCCCATCATTGATCACCCCGGCCGCATGAATGATTCCACGCAAAGGAGGCATGGAACTTGGAATCTCTTCCAGGACCCGGGCCACTTCTTTCTGCTCAGAGACATCTCCCTGGAGGACTAAAATTTTTGTTCCTCCTTCTTCCAGGCGATGAATCACTTCCTCTGCTTCTTCAGAGACCGGAACAGAAGAATTTTCAGGATCAACCGCAGCATTCAGAGCTTCCTTTCGATTCCTTCCCCGACGACTGATTAGAACCAAATATCTAGCCCCCTGCTTCACCATCCACTGAGCTACTTTGAGTCCCAAACCCCCACAACCTCCTGTAATTAAATAGCTGCTATCCGGATCAATCAAAGCTTTTTTACCGGATGCTTCAGTGTCCTCAGTTTTCACCTTCTTTGGCACTGAAAGGATGTGGCGTTCTAATCTGGCAACTTGACGAGTTCCCTGGCGAAAAGCAATTTGAGTTTCTCCATCAGGGGAGTATAATTCTTCAAAAAGACGTTGAACCTCCCCAGAATCTTTCCCAGGGTCAAGGTCCAGAAGCACGCAGGAGAGCTCCGGGTGTTCCTGATGAATGACTCTCCCCAAGCCCCATAATGGGGTATGATTGATACGCACCGGAGAATTCTGTGCAGTAACCGGTTGTGTCCCCCGGGTGACAATCCACAAACGGGGCAGACTGTTTTCTTCGGTGCCGATTAAGGCTTGCACGAGGTATAACACACCCCCCCAACCAAGCTTTTGCGCGTTTTCGATGAACGATTGGTCCGGCAGACTGGAACTCTTGGAATTTCCCGACAGATTTTGGTCTGGTGAAATATATCCATCATCTAAACTCCAGAGATAGACCACTCCATGAAAATGGGAACTCCCTGAATGTTCCCGTATCAATTTTAGAAAGCCCTCAGGGTGTTCTGGATCAAGGAAAATGCATTGATTTTCCAGTTTTTGATAAGATTTATCAGCAGAAACTAGGAAGCAATCGTCCCCTCGCTCTTTTAACTGTTCTGCCAGTTGCTCTCCTATTCCACCTTCATCTGTAAAGATCAGCCATGAACGAGATTCCTTTCCGGAAACAATGGATTTTGCCTTTCTTTCACCGACTTGCCAGTTGCTGCAATACAAGCACTTTGAAATGTCTTTTTGAAGTTCCTGCAGTAAAGTTTCCCTGCTGCTTTTTCCCAGTTCAAGACCTGTGAATTCGAGAAAAACTCTTCCTGTTTGATCAAATAATCGGATATCCCCTATCTGCCGATCTTCTGGAAGATCTTTTCTCTGTTTTAGCGACCCATGTGCCCAGAGAGGTGTTTTGATAGGAAGGTGATGAAAATGAATTTCTTCGATTCTGAAAGGGACCCATGTTTCAAAAGGTTTCGAAGAGAGCAGGATAGCCAAAGTAGCAAAACTTGTTTCAATCAACCCTGGATGGAGCTGATGAACTGCCTGTTGGTCGAGTATCCGCGGAGGGGATATCTGGCAGATAGCTTCCCCATCTCCGCACCACATTTTTTCAAGCCATTGAAAACCCGGTCCAATTTCGATATGCCCCTTGCGCCTCGTCTCGTAAATATCCTCAACAGTCATTTCCCGGGGGCAGTGCGCCTTTAATTCCTCTAAGGAGACAATTGGAGAAGAATTGCTTGCTTTCTTTTCTTCAGTGAGTATTTTTCCTGAAGCATGAATACTCCAGCTTTGCTCATTTGGAGAATCATGACCAGTCAGGCTAATCAGTCTGAAAGATCCCTTGTTTTCTGACTGTGGGGTCAGCACTAGCTGCACTGGATACCCCTGCTCTTCTGAAATCATCAGAATATTCGGAAAAAGTACATCTTGGAGTACACACTGATTTCTCTCAAAAGTTAATTGAGCAGCAGCCAGTATCATGGAAATGTAGGCAGATCCAGGAACAATTATCTGCTCAAAAACGAGATGGTCTTTTAAAAAAGGGATAGACTTGCAGTTGAAATCCGTTTCAAACACTGATTCTTTGAGCAGCGGCGACTGCATCTTTTTATCAATTAAAGGATGCAGTTTCGGAGGAATGGATTGGCTGCCCTGGTAATTATCCGGAGTGGGGGCGTCAAGCCAGTATCGCTGCCTTTGAAAGGGATAGGTTGGCAATGCCACTTGGCGTCGCTGATAGTCCTGGTCAAAATTGAGCCAATCTACAGGAATTCTGCGAACATAGAGTTCGCCTAAGGATTTGAGAAGCTGTTCCCAGTCTCCATGCCCTTCTCTTAAACTTGGCAACCAGACCTTATCCCCTTGCGGCAGACTTTGACGAGCCATCCCTGAAAGAACAGGTTTGGGACCAATTTCCACGAACAATTCGTATCCCTGTTGATGAAGGGTTTTGATACTGCTAGCAAACCTTACCGGTTGGCGTAAATGCCGGACCCAATATTCAGGAGTCGCGATCTCACCACCTGCGGACTCACCTGTGACATTAGAAATAAGATTTATCTTTGGTGTTGAGTAAGCAACGGTTTCGGCAACTTTTGCAAATTCATCCAAAACGGGATAAACAAGGGCGGAATGAGAAGAATAGGGAATATTCAAACGTGTGGCTTTGATTCCTTTAGCTTCAAAATCATTACAAACTTTTTCAACAGCAATACGTTCTCCGGAAATTACAGTATTCTCAGGTCCGTTAATAGCCGCGATTGAGATTGATTGAGAATAAGGAGCCAGGACTTCCTCCACAGAAGCTTCATCAGCTCGAACAGCAACCATCTCTCCATTTGAAGGAAGAGAGCGAATCAAGCGCCCTCGTTCAGCAACAAGCTTCAGACCATCTTCCAAACTGAAAACACCGGCTATACACGCGGCCACAAATTCCCCCAAACTATGTCCAATGACTGCCGAAGGCATGACTCCCCAGTGCTGCAGTAGTTTCGCCAATGCGTATTCCAGAGCAAACAAGGCTGGTTGAGTATAAGCCGTGTTGTCTAAATCCGAAGTCGGAGAATAGGGGTAGAGGACTTCAAGCAACGGTTTTTCAAGGTAAGGACGTAGAATTTCATTACAACGGTCCAGGGACTGACGAAAAGTTGGTTGAGTTTGATAAAGCTGATATCCCATCTTGACATAGTGTGCCCCTTGCCCCGTGAACAAAAATACAACCCTGGGGGAACCAGTCTTTTCTGATGACTTCCGGCTATAATCGGATATATCACTTTTGTCCAGGAAAGCCGTCAATTCTTCCTTCAAATCAGAGCAGGAAGAACTGACGACACTCAGGCGGTGCTTGAAATGGGACCTGCGTGTATTGGCGGTGAAGCAAAGGTTTGCCAAATTTAGTGATTTTTGCTGCTCAAGAAGTTCCTGGTAACGTTCGACCAATTTCCCGAGTGCTTCTTCTGATTTTGCTGACAGCGTTAAAAGATGCCAAGGCCGCTCCACCTGGTTTTCCGGATTTTGTCCCCGGGTGTTTATGGATGGGTGTTCTTCTCTTTTGTTGATACCGAATTTTGGAGCCTCCTCAAGCACCACATGAGCATTGGTTCCCGTGAATCCAAATCCACTGATTCCGGCGATCCTTGGAGTCTCTCCTTGAGGCCAGGGTTTCAATGTGGTCGGGACTTCGATATCGAATCGATCCCATGGGATACGGGGATTAGGCGTTTTAAAATGTAAATGAGGAGGGATTGCCTCATTTTGCAGGGCAAGTACCGTTTTTATCAAACCAGCGATTCCTGCAGCAGGCTCCAGGTGTCCAAAGTTGGTTTTTACCGAACCGATAGTCAAAGGAAATGGGCGTGCTTGTCCACAAAATACTTTTCCAAGAGCATTGACTTCAATCGGATCTCCAAGAGGTGTCCCGGAGCCGTGAGCTTCAATGTACCCCACCTGCTCTGGTTTGACGCCGCTGATTGCTAAAGCCTGTTGAATTACTTTTTCCTGGGAAAGTCCACTGGGAACCGTCAATCCTCCGCTAGCACCATCCTGATTCACGGACGCCCCCCGAATCAGCGCCAGGATGCGATCGCCATCCGCTTTTGCGTCCGAAAAACGTTTGAGCACTATCAATCCACAGCCATCACCACGAACATATCCATCTGCTGCCGCATCAAAAGATTTACATCGTCCATCAGGAGCCAGTAATCGCCCTTTGGAAAAACTGATCGGCCACTGAGGAGCAAGCAACAAATTAACACCTCCCGTCAAGGCCATATTGCATTCCCGATTCCGTAAACTCTGACACGCAAGATGGATGGCAACCAGGGAGGAGGAACAAGCGGTATCCACTACCATACTCGGCCCTGTCACACTCAGGGAATAAGATAGACGTCCGGCGATTCCCGCCAACGAACCACCTGTTGTAAAATGGAGATCCGTTTGTGGAATTTTTTGCTTTTCCAGCATGACCAGAGCGTGTTCAAAGGAAAGAACACCAATAAAAACGCCGGTGGAGCTACCAAACAATTGTTCGGGAACTTGATTGGCGTTCTCCAGGGCTTCCCATCCCACTTCGAGAACTAGGCGTTGTTGGGGATCAAGGCTATTTGCCTCCCGGGGAGAAATTCCAAAAAATGAGGCGTCAAATTCGTCAATTGGCCCAAAAAACCCTCCATGACGTCCATACATCTTTCCAGGAGTTTCAGGGTCCGGGTCATAGTAGCTGTCAATGTCCCAACGATCTGGAGGAATTTCTGTGATCGCATCGACACCATCCTGCAGAAGGTTCCAGTATGAATTCAGGCTGTCTGCCCCTCCGGGAAATCGACACCCCATTCCGACAATGGCAATTGGCTCTGTCCCGGATCCTTCTACCGCAGTCAGCTTTGCCTGCATTTTTTCCAGGGCCTGAAGCGCGCGTTTCATCCGCTCTGCATTAGTAGATGAAGCTGAAGTCCTTCTCATGAATCTATCCACGTATCAAATTTATCCAGCTTTTCATCCAGTAGAGTACCCAGTTCGTCTTCAGTGAGATTTTCTACCTCCTCTGAAGGGGGAAAATTATTTTGAGCGCTGTCTGATTCTGCTGAGGGTCCGTTCGAGTGTTCAGATGACAGGATTTCATCTGTCAGATAATCAGTGAGCGTGTCGACAGTTGGATAGTCAAACAATATTGTTGCTGGAAGCGGGAGACCCAAACTCGTTTCGAGACTGCCTGTCAATTCAACGACGGTCAAGGAGTCCATTCCCATATCAAACAAACTGTCCTGCAGTTCTATTTCTTCAGGCGTTTCTATATTGAGCACCCTGGCTGTCTGCCTGCAAATATGAGCCGCCAATTCAGAACGGCGTTTTTCAGGAGGAAATGCTTTCAGCTGTTCCAGAAATGCAGATTCTTTCGCAAGAGATGCCGTATCAAATTCCTGCTGGAATGCCTCAAAAAAGGACTGTTGCTCACTTTCATGAAATTGTCTTAAAAACCTCGACCAGTCCGCCACCATCGCCAACACTTGGGGAAGATCCTGCTGCAATAACTGGTCTAATGCTTCTAAACCTTTTTCAGGTTTAATTGTTCCAAGTCCCTGCTCATACCATCGATCCAGGAGACGCTGATCCAGTCCGGCAGCCATTCCGATCCCTGCCCAAGGTCCCCAATTGATGCTCAGTCCAGGCAGCCCTATGCTTCGGCGAAAGTGCATCAGCGCATCCATAAAAGCATTGCCTGCAGCATAATTCGCTTTTCCTGCTGAAGCAAACAGGGAGGCTATGGAAGAAAAACAAACAAAGAAATCCAGGGAGATATTTTTAGTCAAATTGTGCAAATTCCAGCTTCCCTGAACCTTTGGAAGCATCACCTGACGAAATCGATCCACGTCCTGCTGCAACAATACTGCATCATTGACAACTCCGGCTGCATGGAAAATTCCCCGCAAAGGAGGCATAGAATTTTGAATTTCTTCCAGGATGCGTGACATTTCGTCCGAATTGGAAACATCCCCCTGCATGACAAAAACCCTTGCCCCTTTTTCTTCCATACGAATAATCACATCTTTTGCCTCCTGATACGTTGCGGGATTCGATTGTCCGGCATTGATCTTCTGAGTTTGGATGCTCGGTTTTTGCGGCCACCCTCGTCGGCTGGTGAGTACCAAGAATTTTGCACCCTGCTCGACCATCCACTGAGCTACGCTCAAGCCCAGCCCTCCGCAGCCTCCCGTGATCAAATAGCTTTTCTCTGGATCAATCCAGGCATTTTTGTCAGAACTTCCGGATACCCCAACCTTGTGCCGGCTGCCCTCCGGATAATAACGTAACAACCTGGCGACTTGACGGTTTCCCTGGCGAAAGGCTATTTGAGTTTCGCGACCAGCAGACCGCATTTCCTCAAGCAGACGCTGCACTTCATTCGGGTCTTCTGATGGGTCGAGATCCAGGAGTACACAGGAGAGGTTTGAATGTTCCTGGGGAATGACCCGTCCCATTCCCCACAAAGATGCTTGACAGAGTCGAGGATGCAAAAAATCACCTGGAGTAAGCGATTGAGCACCACGAGTGACTATCCACAAGCCAGTTGCGCAGCTTCCTTCAAATTGTGCCAGGGCTTGCACCAGCAATAAGACGGCTCCCCAGCCAAGCCTTTGTGACATTTCGAATTGCGGAGGTTCGAGGCGACCTTCTTCATCTAAACTCCATAAGAAAACGATGCCGCGACAGGGGGAAGTCCCAAGACCGTCCCGGATCAGTCGGCGAAAATCTGAAGGCTGATCCGGATTGAGATGGAAATGATTGCTTTCCACTCGCCCGTATGATTGCCTGGCCGAAACCATAATAAAATTTTCTCCCTGTCTTTTTAACTGCTCAGCTAATTGGCTTCCGATTCCGCCATTATCTTTGAAGATCAACCAGGGGCCTGCATCTTCGCTGGAAGGAGAAAAATCAGATTCTTTTGCAGCAGATTCCCAGGCAATTTTATAAAACAACCCTCCTGCATCTTCCTTTGTATCCTGCATCATTGTGTCAAAAAGCTCTTTCCCAGAATCAGAGTCAGGAATGGCATCAACTTTTTTTGAAATCGCTTTTTCCCGATGCACTCCATATCGTCGGAGAACATCATCAAATTCTCCAGCATCAAAGCTTTTGATGAGAAGAGAGCGCTGAATTTTTCCGATTGCCGTTTTTGGAATGGTCTCTTTTCCTACGGGAATAAGATACTCTGGATTGATACCAAAACTTTTTACTAAAGTTCCCCTAATTTTTTTCATGAGGTTTTTGATATCACCCTCCTGACCGAGAGGAGAATTGAAAAATATTGCCAATTGATCGGTTTTGCTGTCAGCAACCCTAACGGAGCAGGCAGCTGTATAAGAAGTTTCTACCCCGTCAATTTCTTCTACGACTGATTCAATCTCATGGCTGTAATAATTGACCCCATGGATGATGATGTCATCTTTTTCTCGTCCTGTCAGAACGAGCAGACCGTCCTGCAAATAGCCAAGATCTCCTGTAGTAAACCAACCATCTTCGGTAAATACTTCCTGGTTTCGCTCAGGATTTTGATAATAACCACTGGTCACCGAGGGGCCCCTGACCTGGAGTCGACCCACCGTTCCTTCCCTTACGATTTGCTCCTGATCATCCGCAATTCGGATTGAAGCACCATTGATCGGAGGCCCGAGTTCAACAAAAGACATTTCATCTGATGATGCTTCCAGAGAAAACCCCTCAGAAAAAGTAATCCCGGAACAAGTTTCGGACATTCCAAAAGCCGGGCGAGTCGCATGAGTCGGCAGGCCATGAGACCGAAGTAGTTTCAAACAAGTCCGAATGGTCTTAGTGGCAATCTGCTCCCCGGCATTGATCAAAAAATTCATTGAAGATAAATCCCAGGAATGCCGTTTGATCTCTTTCGCCCGGTCATTGAGCAAGGCAAACGCAAAGTTGGGTGCCCAGGAAATGGTAGCTCTATGCTGATCAATCAAATCCAGCCAACGAAGAGGATTTTGCAGGATATATTCAGTACTCATATGGATCTGTTGGCACCCATGAGTTACCCCCATGAGCATCAGACAGACAATTGCACCGACATGGTCCAAAGGCATCCAGTTCAGAACAACATCACTATTTGAAAAATTGAACTTTTGCCCAGTGCCGTATGTCATGCTCAATAAATTTCTGTGGCTGAGCATGACAGCTTTAGGTAATCCGGTACTTCCTGAAGTCAGCAGCAACAAGGTTAAATCGTCAGGTTGACTGAGATACATCTTCCCCTCCGGATCATTGGCTCTTAAATGATCAACGGTTTCAACAACAAAATCCTCGATTTTCAAAAGTGTTGATAACGAGGAAATATCATTTGCCAAATTTGTGCTGGTGAGAACAAGGGGTTTTCCAAGCATCTTCCAGGCATTATGAAGCTTGTTGACGGTGCTGTTTATTTCTTGATAAGTAGGAGAAACAGAAATCGGAACAGGGACAAAACCACCAAGAATACAGCCCCAAAAAGCCGGAATATAATCTTTGGCTCCTTCTACTTGCAGAATGATTTTATCGCTTGGTTTCACTCCCTGTTTTCGTAAGCCCGCGAGAATGCGAAGGGCATCTTCCAGCAACTCCTGGTAGGACTGAAAAAGCTCGCTGCCATCCCGTTGAACAAAAACCAACCCTTTTTCGGAATCACGAGCAGCTCGTTCAAGGATTTCTGACAAGCAAACGGGAGCATTCGCCTCCTGTTTCAGAGATTCTCCATGATTAATTGCTAACTTTCCTGATTGCTCTTTCATTACTTCCTTTAAGAAACCAAATTTTTTCAATAAAACGTCTGCTTCAATCTAAGCAATTTGAAAATGACTCTTAGAGTTTTCAGAGTTAATTTTCGAAACAATAGTATGACCTTCTGAATATAAATCTGAAAAATGATTCTTCACTGTTTTCGGGTTGAAATCCAGGAAGGTACCGCCCAATGCAAAATGCTGATGAAAAATTTTGCCAACTGCGTAAGTCGATGCTCCTGTTGCCAATGGCATCATCACTATTCCTCCTGCCATCCCCAGTCCGGGAAACAGTTTAGCAAAGCTCCATCCTGTGCGAGACAAACCGCTGACCCCTAATCCTCCAAGCAATATACCAATCAAAGATTTTCCCAGATGTTTGGAAAACGGAATCTGATAAAGTGATGAGAGCTGGTTGAGCATTTTCAGTTGAATCGCAGAGGTTCCCAGTATATCCAGCAGAGGTATTGGAATCAAACCGGTGCCAATGGCAAAAAGCACATTGTTTTTTATAATGACGGTTCCTTGTATATCTTTCCTGGAAGCCTCCTTTAAAACTTGAAGATGTCGACCTTTGGAGTACGGATCTACTGCAGCAGCTGAACTTTCTGTATCAGGTATCTGTTCCCAAATTTCTGAATCTATATCAGGAATTAATCCTGGAAATTGTTTTTGTGCATACAAAATTTCGGATAAAACATGGTAACAGCTTTCGCATCGGTTGACATGATAAACCAGACTCCTGTGCTCTTCTCCTTCTCCCTTCCCTTCAGCAAAAGCAGCAATCTTTGATATAGAAGGACAAATAGCGCTCATAAGCTTTCCTCCATACTTTTTTTCAAATTTTTAAGAATTCATGTGACTTTCTTCCCCTATTTAATTATACGGACATGTTTTGTTTTTGCCTAAACCTTCAAACAATAGAAATTGAAACTTTTTATTTGTTAATTTAATTAGATGCAGGTTTTAAAACACGACAAAATTCATTTTTTGAGAAAACGACCCTCAATTGGTGAGAATTCGATCAATTTGATTACATGAGCATTCCCAAAAATCAGGTACGAAAAATCAATCAGCCGTTGAATCAACCGTCAGACCTTTTTGAAAAATATTTTGAAGACCTGCAAAAAGTGATCATGAGCACTTGTGCACGTCACAGGGTTTTTCATCAGGAAGCTGAGGAATTTATTTCTCATATTCATTTTAGGTTAGTCGACAAAAATTATGCTATCCTTCGCGCCTATGATGGCCGGTCTTCGTTTCAAACTTATTTATACACCGTCGTCAGTCGTCTTTTTATTGACAAGTTCCGCAGCATAAACGGGCGCTGGCGCCCTTCTAAAAATGCGGAGAAACTGGGAGAGGTAGCTGTTAAGTTTGAAGAATTGGTGCATAAAGAAAGGTATACTGCCGAGGAAGCCTACCATATTTTAACAATCAATCACAATTTACAGCTAAGTCGAGAAAAATGGGAAAAAATGATCGCTCATTTGAAGCGAACACCGAAGCTGCATATTACATCACACGATGAAGTTCAAGATTTTGCAGAAGAAACAACTCCGGAATCGGTAATTACGGCAGCTATTAAAAAAGCGGCTGCCGAAAAAATCAAATCCACGCTTGAAGGATTAATTAAGGAATTGGAAGAGGACGATCAGTTGATGTTAAAAATGAAATTTTTTAGTGGCCATTCGATCAAACAGATCTCTATAGTTCTTGGAAGAAACAGGAATTATATTTCAAAACGCCTCCAATCCCTTTTGATCCAGATGAAAGATAACCTGCTTTCCCAGGGTTTTGACTGGGAAAATGTCCAGGACACCCTTGAATTATAAAAATTGACCCTAACTGGCGGGTCAAGTAAACGCATGTATGAACAAAGAAAAACTGGAAATTAAAATTAATAATACTTTAGAGTGGGCCTATGAAAAGGCGTTGGATCCTGGAGTGCCACTTTTGGATTCTGCTGAAGACCTGGCTCAAAAACATATCAAAGAAGGAGGAACGCTAGAATCGCGAGTTAATTCTTTTATTCGATGGCAAAATGCAAAAACAGCTGCAAATGGATTCGTCGGGGGGGTTTCTGGACTTTTACTTCTTCCTGTAGTTATTCCTGCCAATACGGCATGCATTCTATTTATACAAATTCGAATGATCGCCGCCATTGCGATCATGGCAGAGCATGATGTTAAAGATGAGAAGGTGAAAACTTTGATTTTTGCCTGCCTTTGTGGAAATGCGATCAAAGATTTGTTCATCGATTTCGGCATTCAGGTCGGGGTCAAATTCACCCAACAAATGATAAAAAAAACCCCTCTCGCAGTCTTTAAAGAAGTCAATAAAGCTGTGGGGTTTCGATTGGTGACAAAATTTGGAGAGAAAGGAGGAATAGGTTTAGTGAGAGCGGTCCCCATCGCAGGAGGAATCGTGGGTGGTGTTACAGACGCCATGGTGACCAATGTCATTGGAAAAGTTGCGAAAGAAGTTTTCATTTAAGAAGATGCAAATGAAAAAAAGTATAAATTTTGTAATCTGGATTCTCATCAGTTTGGGTGGACTGGCGGCCATTTTACTATTCGCCATGATCATGATCAGTCCTGGAACCACTCCACGGATTGAAGATGACACAGGCAGAGAAATTCAGGGAAGCGTCGCTGCAATAGAAAATGTAGAATTAGGAAATTTGAAACAGTTTGTTTTAATGAGGGGAAGGAATGTTAAAAATCCTGTCCTGCTCATGCTTCATGGTGGCCCGGGAACTCCACAGGGGCCCCACTTTGTCTATCACAACAAGGAATTGGAAAAGCATTTTATTGTCGTCAACTGGGATCAGAGAGGGGCAGGAAGGTCTTTCTCTCCGGGTATTTCCAAAGAGACGATGACCATTGAACAATTAATTTCCGATACCCATGAACTGACTCAGTATCTGAAAAGACGATTTCAGCAAAACAAAATTTATCTCCTGGGACACTCCTGGGGATCCTATTTGGGCATCCGCACAGTTGACCTGTATCCTGAGGACTACTATGCCTATATAGGGATTGGGCAGGTCACCGATCACAAAAAAAGTGAAACTCTCAGTTACCAATTTGTTTTAAAAACCGCAAAAGAATCCGGGAATCAGGAAGCCATCAAGGAGTTAGAGGGTCTGGAGGCTCCTATCAATGGACGATACAAAGATGGTCCCATGGCAATGCTCCAACAACGAAGATGGGTCAGAGAGTTTGGAGGAGCCGCATACAATCCTGAGGATTTCAATAACCTCATTGGCAAGCCTCTGGTATTTTTTAGAGAATATTCTTTTCTCGATAAATTGGGATATTTCGATGGAGAAGAATTTTCCGTCAAGCTTTTATATGATCCAATGTTGGATTTCAATGTGATGAATGAGATTTCTGAATTGAAAATTCCCATTTACATTTTACAAGGTAGACGGGATTATCAAACCGCGTTTGTGTTAGTGAAGGAATATCTCGAGAAACTGAAAGCGCCCCACAAGGAACTGATCCCCTTTGAAAAATCAGCCCATCTGGTTCCCTATGAAGAACCCGACCGGTTTCATGATGTTTTAATCAATAAGATTCTAAAAGAAACCTACCAGCCTTGAGTCTTCTGAAGGTCGTATCATTTCCTTATGAAATGACAGATACTTTCCTAAAAAAGACATTTGACTTGTTTATGGCAAGCTGTCTAACACCTCCTCCAGTTCCTCGATGTTCAAGCCATCATAATCTATATCGCTGGGGGTGAGATGACTCTCTTTGATCTGTCTGCAGTAGAGAACGATTTCTACCAGATGTTTCTTAAAGGAAGCTCCAATTTGATCAATAGTTTCAGATTTGTAGTGCTGAGCATTGTATCGAATAGAAAATTCTAATTGTCTATTCGCCACAAGGCCGTTGATTTCTAAATCATAAAGAAAAGCCGCTCTGGGACTAATAGCATCTCCTGAGGATTCTTCTGCAGGGCGAAAGAGTTCACTGGATTCTTCATCGAACTGCCCTAAATAATTAAAACTGATTAGAGGCTGTTTGTGAGACGACAAATCGCCTTTTTCAGTTTTCGAAGAGAGATAACGCAAAAGACCATAACCCATTCCTTTGTTGGGAACCTTCCTCAGCAATTCCTTAATGTGTTTGATTTGATGGTCCAATTCGTCTGAACGGGGGAGTTGCAAAATTACCGGGAAGAGGGTCGTGAACCAACCGACGGTTCGGCTGATATTCAAATCGTGGAATGCTTCCCTACCGTGCCCCTCTAACATGATTGGGGTTGTCTGGTCACCATGCCATTGGGTCATAGTCCGCGCCAAAGCAGTCAACAGCAGGTCATTGACTTGGGTATTGAAGGCATGATTGCTCTGTGTGAGAAGAGCACCAGTTTCATTTTCTGAAAAGACAATCGTCCTGGTTTGAGTATGCTCCAGGAGACTTTTCCCGGGAGTGCTAAAATCCCTGGGAAGAGCTTTGACGTGCGTCGATTCGATGGTATTCCAATACATTTTTTCCTTCAGCAACTCCTCGGTCTGGCAGTATTGTCGAATTTGCTCAGACCAGTATTTGAAAGAATCCGTCTTTGAGTTAAAACGAATAGGCTTACCAAGGGTAAAGAGATGGTACCCCTGAGCAATGTCATTGGATAAAATCCTCCATGACACCCCATCAATAACCAGGTGATGGATAACCATCAATAAGCGATCAGCATCTTCCAACTGATACAAGACCACATTCATTAAAGGTCCTTTTTCCAAATTGATATGAGCATGGGTTGAATTGATATGAGAATTCATCCGGGAATTTCCATCTTTTGTTTCTCTAAGATCGATAACTTCAAAACTCAGTGGATGATCCAACCCTGAGATTTCCTGAATAATGTTTTTTCCTTCAAAACGAAAACGTATTCTCAGAGCATCATGGTGCTCCTGAATTTTTGTAAGAACAGCACGCAAAGCCTCCGGATCAAACCGCTTTTTTGAAACCAGCAATTCTGATTGATTATAGTGTTGCCTTTCCTGTTGGTATTGCTCAAAAAACCAGGTTTGAATTGCGGTAAGCGGCACAATACCAGTGACCTCATTCTGGTCAATTTTACGTTCCGCAACGACAACATCCTGAACCAATTCTGCAATCGTCTGATGCTTAAAGAGATGCCGAATTTCAAACTTTAAGTTCCTTTCATAGAATTTTGAGACTACCTGAATCGCCTTGATGGAATCCCCTCCAAGAGCAAAATAATTGTCATGAATCCCCACTCGGTTATGACCTAAAACTTCCTGCCAGATGATGGCAATCTGCTGTTCCAATTCATTCCGGGGAGGATGGTAATCTGTACCAAGATCCAAACTCAGGGCTATTGGTTCCGGCAGCGCCTTCCTATCAACTTTGTTGTTGGGGGTTAAGGGGATTTCATTAACAGGGACGAAATAGGCCGGGATCATATAGTCAGGAAGCAGTTGTTTCAAATGCACTCGGAGTTCTGTCACGCTGACCTCGTCATTGCTAACAAGATAGGCTACCAGTTCCTGATGCTCTCTTCCCAGATCTTTTGCGGTGACAAAGGCATCTTGAACCCGAAAGTATTCCAAAATTCTTGCCTTGATTTCTCCTAATTCGACACGAAAGCCCCGGATTTGTACCTGATCGTCATTACGCCCCAGGTATTCCAAGCTCCCATCAGAAAGCCATCTTCCAAGGTCCCCTGTCTTGTAAAGGCGACTGTTTTCTTCAAAAGGATTGCTGATGAAACGCTGGGAGGTCAATTCCGGCTGATTCAGGTATCCTTTCCCCAATCCAGTTCCACCCACATACATTTCTCCAGGGACACCAACAGGCAACAGGTTCATGTTTTCGTCACAGATATAGACGGTAGTTTCCGGAATAGGATGTCCTAACGGACTGATGACTTCGGGGGAGAATATATCACTTTCAGTGATTCGGCAAAAACTGACGTGAACGGTGGTTTCAGTAATTCCGTACATATTAATGAGCTGAATTTTGGATAAGGGATACACCTCAACCCAGGGCTTCATATAGGAAGGTTCAAATTTGTCTCCTCCAAAAATTACATATCTCAGATGATCGTCCAGTCGCTTTTCTTCCTCATTGATCGCCTGTTTAATAAAATTTATAAAAGCTGGCGGAGTTTGGTTCAGAATGGTGACCTGGTACTTTTTTATTTTTCCTAAAAATTTTGCGGTGTCCTGGATTTCATCCCGAAGCGGAATAACCACCATGCCTCCATAAAGCATTGCACCGTAGAGTTCCCACACTGAAAAATCAAAACTGTAGGAATGGGCCATGATCCAAACATCTTGATTGTTAAAATCAAACAAATGCTTGTCGTTTTTGATCAACCTCACCACATTCTGATGGGTAATCAGACACCCTTTAGGAAATCCTGTTGATCCTGAAGTGTAGAGGACATAAGCTAAATCTTGAGGGACAGGATGGCTGTTCAAATTTTCAGAGGGCTGTTGAGACAGGGTTTCTTCCAAATACTCTAGGAAAAGGACGTGGCGGTAAAAAGCCTTCTCGGCAAAGAGCTGCTTTTTGTTTTCCACAAAGACGATGCCTTGAATCCTTTTTAAAACCTCTGTTTCGGGCAATTTTCGATCATTGTCCATGATGATCTTGATCAGTTCATAAAAAGTTTCTTCGCCTTCACCATTGACTAAAATATCGATATTGGAATCGCTCAACATAGTTGTATAACTGCTGCTGGCATAAGGTCCCCCTCCCACAATGGGAACATCAATTCCCCATTGTCTAATTAAAGAAATGGTTTTGTGGAAGAAGTCGCGGTACAAACTGAGGGCCCGCACGCCAATCAAATCCGGTTGGAAGTCCTCAATTATTTTTTTCAATTCGTTGAAGTTGTCAAAATCCAATCGGGATTTAATAATTTTCCCTTCTATTTTATTTCCAAGTTTCTCCTCAAGATAGGTCAAGAGACACATTAACCCCAATGGCACTTCGATCAGGTGATCGATCATGTAGCTTTCATGACTGAAAAACTGCGACAAATCCAATAGTAAAATTTTGTATGCACCCGGTTCAGGTTGAGAACCGGGAAAATATTTTTTGAGCTTGTCATTCAGATGCGGGACATGGAATTCTTCGATTTTTCGAAATTCTACTTCTCCCAAGTCTCCTTTTTGGACTCCGATAAAATTGAGAAGATCCTCGAAGGATTGAATCTCAACAGGTAGATAGCTATCATATTTTTGAACAATTTCGTTTTCAGTGAGCACCTTCATCTGATTGGGAAGGACCGACAATAATCGTTCTCGATTGAGAAAATAATCATTGACAAAGGCAGCCTGATATTTTCGAGTGAAGCTCTTGGAAAATGGTATTGTTTCGGGAATTTCATGATAGTAGAGACTTTTAGATCGTTCAATTGCCTCTTCCGAAATATTGGCCTGGGCGGCCAATTTGACCATCTCTGTATTGGGATAGATATGGACCATGTGGACATAGGGAAAATCAAGCCAGTGAATACTCTTGATGAAATCAAGCGTCATCATTGCTTCTTCCTCAGTCTCTGTAGGGAACCCATGCATGGAGAACAATTCCGTGATCACATGCGGGTGGTTTTTCGTGGTATATTGAATTGCCTCATTCAATTTATCGATCCTCATTCGTTTATCAATAAATTTTTGTAATCTTGGAGAAGCGGTTTCCAGGGCAAAAGCCATACTGACCGTCCCTGCCTCCACCATCAAATCTATGTAATCAGGACTGAGAATATCTCCTCGAACACCATTGGGAAAAAAGAACTGAACATCCAGTTTATGATCGATCACCAACTTAAAAAAATCTTTGGTATTTTTGCGATTGACATTGAAGATGTCATCAACAAAAGAAAACCGTCGGCAACCAGTCTCATAAAGCATCGCAATTTCTTCAAAAATATGTTCTGCAGTGCGAAATTTGTGCGTTTTAGACATAATCATGTGACAGTATGCACACTTGAACGGGCAGCCTCGAGTGGCCATCACCGAAACGCAATTACTGACCATCGCCTGCTGGATGTGAGGGGCGTATTTATCATAGTCAATCAAAGTCCGGTTGGGGTGAGGGATTGAATCCAGATCGATGATAGTGGGTCTTGCCGGAGCTATGAATGGGGTGATGGAATTGGAAATATCCTCCTGATAGTGAGAAAATGAGCGGTTTCCAACCAACATTTCTTTGCTCAAGACCACTGATGCCCTGGTGTCGTCAAGCATATGCTGAATTCGAATGAGCGGCGTATCGGGTTCAATCGGTAAATAAGCTCCCCCTGCCTTGAGAATCCCCAGCATCGCGACTACGATCCATTCACTGCGATCGAGAATGATTGCCACAAAATCCCCTGGTCCGATGTAGTAGCGATTTTTCAAGAAATGGGCGAGTTGATTGGCCCTTTCATTGATCTCCTGATACGTGTATCCCTGATCATCGAAAACTACAGCAATCGCATCGGGAGTTTTTGCCGCCTGTTCCTCATACAGATGAACAAGGGTTTTGTCTTTGGGAAAATCTGCCCTGGTGTTGTTAAAATGATTCAACAACTGGTCCACTTCAGTCTCATTGAGAATCTTCACATTCTTGAGACTAGATTTGAGATCTTTAAAATCAGAAACGATATTTTTGTAATGTGTGATCAAATTGAGCATGAAAGGCTCATCAAACATGCCTGCATTGTATCTGATCTTAATCTGAGTGAGGAGGGATTCCGGAGGACGATTGATCTCAATGACGAAATCATAGAGTCCCAAATCTTCAGGTGCCCTGTGAATCTCATCAAATGTCATGAATACATTGGTCAACTGATCGAGGTGTTTTAATTGCTTTTGACTGGTCACCAAATCTAAAGGAAAATTTTGATGAGTGTAACTATTCGAAACCGTCTGATTGGTTTTAATGATCAGATCCTTGAGGCTGTCTTCCGGTGAAATGCTGCCAATCAGGGAAACATGCGGTGCATAGAGAGTGTCAATGCTTTTTTGGGAGAGGAGTGGAGTATTGACCACAACCTCATTTGTATTCATATATCGAGAAAGAAGAATATAGTAAGCTGACAACAGGATGATAAAAGTTTCTAAAGGACTGTCCCTGGTGATATCGGAAATGGTTTCCTGCTGAGAAACTTCCAAACAAAACGAGATCTGTTTCATTTGACGAGTCTGGGAACCTACCGATTTATTGAGCGTGAATTGAAACGAATCATCCAGGAGACGCAGTTGTTTACTCCAAAAATCCTTGAAATGACCATACTCACTGCTGGTTAAAGAAATACGTGAATTGTCCATAGTGACTCCAATAGAATCGGTTTATCCTTAGTGATTAAAAATTGAAATGGGTTGAAACTTCGATGCTCTCCAGTACTTTCGGCTCTTTTTGTTCAGCTAACAATTGCAGGGAGTGGATGGGTTGAGCGATATCCTCTGTGATAGAGCGAATCAGCATTTCAAAATGTTCCTCCATGCGGCGAATGCGTTCCTCATCAAATAGTACTGTATTGAAGATAACTTCACAGAGCAGCCGATCCTCTTCTTCCATAAAATTGAATGCTATGTCAAATTTGCTCACTTCCAGTGAAAAAGGAAAGGGCTTAACTGTCAATTCATCCAGCTCCAAATGGGATTGCCCCTGATTCTGCAAAACAACCATGACATCAAAGAGTGGAGAGTGGGCTAAATTTCTTTCAAGATTCAATTCATCCAACAGGTGGTCAAAGGGATATTCCTGGTGTTGAAAGGCTTCCAGAGTAGTTTGCTTGATCTTTGAGAGCAACACTTCAAAGGATTCCTCTCCTTTAACAGTGTCTCTCAAGACCAGAGTATTGAGATAACAACCTATTTGATCTTCCAAAGCAACATGATTTCTTCCGGCAACGGGAATACCAATCAGAATGTCTTCTTCGCCGCTATATCGATACAACAAAACTTTGATGATGCTTATCAATGCCATGAATAATGTCACTTCCTGTTGATGCAGCAAATTTTGTATTTTCGCTGTCAGTTCCGGATCAAAATCAATCCAAATGGATTTTCCCTGAAATTTCTGAACGGAGGGACGAGGACGGTCTGTTGGTAATTTCAGAACAGGCAGGGAACCGGACAGTTGTTTGTGCCAATAATTTTGTTCCTGCTCTGCTTGAGGACTGGATAGCCAGTTCTTCTGCCAGGCCGCATAGTCTTTGTACTGAATAGATAGCGGTGTCAAAAGGCAGCTTTCTCCCCGGTGAAAAGCCTGATAAAGGACACCCAGTTCCCGAATCAGAATTTCAATAGACCATCCATCACAGATGATATGATGAAGGCTGATTACCAGCACATGAAGGGCCGGTTTTAGCATCAATAAATTCACCCGAACCAAGGGACCTGCTGCTAAATCAAACAGGCGATGTCCTTCTTTCTGTACGATTTCCTCTGCCAGTTGAAACACATCTTTTTCCTCAGTCAAATCGATCTCATCCATTTTTAAATCCAGGCTTTGATGGATTTTTTGTCGGGGTTCTCCAGCAATATTTAGAAAGGTAGTCCGCAAGGATTCATGACGTTCTACCAGTGTTTTAAGCGCTTTATAAAGAGCTTCTGTATCTAAATCCCCTTCCAAAAGCATGGCATCAGCAACATTGTAGGCAATTGGATTTTCTTCCAATTGATGAGAAAGCCACAATCGTCTTTGAGCATATGATAGTTCGTAATGCTCAGCAATCGCTATTGGTTGAATCGCTTTGAATTGCCTGGGGTTATTGCTTTGTACCAATTCCGCCAGTTTAGCAACAGTAGTGGCCATAAAAATATCTTTCAGACCAACGCTTATTTCCAATTGCTGGTGAATTCGAGAAAGCAGCTGAATTGCCTTCAAGCTATGACCGCCTCTCTCAAAAAAATTATCATGAATCCCAATTGGGCTCTGTCCCAGTGTTTCTTCCCACAATCGGATCAGATGGCTTTGCAAAGAATTGTGCGGGGCTTCATAAACAGCAGAAGAAGACCGTGTTCCTTCATCAGGATCCGGCAACGCCCGCTTGTCAATTTTACCACTCGGATTGAGCGGGAGTTGATCCATCTGAACGAAGTAGGAAGGGATCATGTAGTTGGGTAAAGTTTTTGAGAGAAACTGCGATAAATCAGCCACACTCAATTTCTGATTTCCGACGAGGTAGGCAATTAATTCTTTGGATGCCCCTTCTACTTCCCTGACAATGACCACGGCTTCCTGGACATGGGTATGGCTCTGCAGCGTGTGTTCGATCTCTCCCAATTCAACACGGTATCCTCTTATTTTGACCTGATCGTCTATACGTCCCAATATTTCGATATTACCCTCAGCATCCCAGCGGCAGAAATCACCGGTGCGGTACATTCTCTCGCCGGGTTCAAACGGATTGGCAACAAATTTTTCCCGGCTAAGCTGCTCATTTTTCAGATAACCCCTGGCCAGACCATCGCCAGCAAAACACAATTCACCAACTATTCCGATAGGCTGCAATTGATTGGCGTTGCCCAGAATATAAGCGCGTGTATTGGAAACGGGTTTGCCAATGGGAATATCCTTGTCGAATTCCTTTTCTATTTGGTAGCAAGTACTGAAGGTTGTGTTTTCTGTGGGTCCATATCCATTGGTAATCATCAAAGCAGGATGGTTTTGCCGAGCCTTAGTGATATGAACGGGAGAAAGTTTTTCTCCTCCAGTAAAAAGCTGTTTAAGACCGGAGAACATTTCCGGATCAGTATCAATGAATTGATTGAACAAGCCCGCGGTCAGCCAGATAATGGAGATTTGATTTTGAGCAAGTATTTTGCGGAACTCAGCGGGATTGAGCAAACTGTCTTCTCTGGCAATATGCAGTTCAGCTCCATTGAGCAGGGCTCCCCAGATTTCAAGAGTGGAAGCATCAAATGCGAGGGACCCTGTTTGTAAAATTCGGTCTGAAGGCGTGATCTCAATGTAATTGGTGTTTTTGACCAAACGCACAATGGATTGGTGTTCAATCAAAGAGCCTTTCGGATTTCCCGTTGTCCCCGACGTGTATATGATGTATGCCAGCGCTCTGGGAGTGCAGATAATCGGCAGGTTGTCCTGAGATCTCGATTCAATTTCAGGATTCAGCTCCAGAGAGCAGAGGGGAATCCCCGACTGGGCCAGACGCGTCTCCACCGTGGTGTCGGCAAAGATAATTTTGGGCTCGGCTTCCTGGAGTATGTGGAATAGACGCTCATCCGGGTATAACGGATCAATGGGCAAATAAGCCGCACCGGACTTGAGAATCCCGAGAACAGCGACAATCATCCTCTCGGAGTGTTCGGTGAAAACACCCACCACATCATCCGCTTCAACTTGAAACTGCTCCCGCAAATAAACCCCAATTTGATTGGCCCGCTGATTCAATTCACGATAAGTCAAACGGGTCTCTTCAAAGACCAGTGCCGTGGCTTCAGGAGTTTTGAGCACTTGTTCCTCAAACAGTTCAACCACTGATTTGTCTTTCGGATAATCGCTTTGAGTGGCGTTGAACGCCAACAGCAACTGCTGTTTTTCCTGCTCCGTCAGTATTTCCAGAGTATCGACTGATTGAGTGATATTGTTGACTGCAGAATGCGCCAGGGTTTCCAGATGATCTCCCATACGCTCAATTCGCTCTTGATCGAACAAACTGGTATTGTACTCAATCTCACAAAGCAGTGTTTTTTCCCGTTCAATAAAATTGAAGGTCAGGTCCAACCGGCTGACTTCCAGGGAGAAGGAAAACTCCTCTATGGAAAGCGCTTCCAGTTGAACAGGAGGCTGATCTTGATTTTGCAGGGAGACGATCACGTCAAAGAGAGGAGAGTGGGAAAGATCCCTCTCTGGATTCAGTTCATCAACAAGCTGATCAAATGGATAATCCTGGTGCTGATAGGCTTCCTCTGTAGTTTGCCTGACTTGAGCCAGAAAAGATTGAAAGGATTGAGAACCTTCTATTTTATCACTGAGGGGGAGCATATTGATATAACAGCCGATCTGCTCTTCCAAATCGAGATGTTTTCTGCCGGCAACAGGGCTTCCCACGATAATCTGTTCCTGTCCGCTGTAGCGGTACAGCAAAACCTTGACCAGGGCCAGCAGTCCCATAAAAAGGGTCATCTCTTCCCGGCGCATCAATGTTCTTATTTGTTCGCTCAATGCCTCATTGAACTCTTTGCGCAGAATCTTTCCCTGAAAAGTCTGTGCCAGCGGACGGGGACGGTCGAGTGGCAATTCCAAAACCGCTAATTCTCCTGAGAAACGTCCATGCCAGTATGCCCGCTGTTTCTCAGCCTCCTCGCTTTTGAGCCAGTTTTCCTGCCAGGCTGTATAATCTTTGTATTGAATCAGAAGCGGCTTTAAAGGGTTGGCCTCACGGCGGTGAAAAGCCTGATAAAGCATTCCCAATTCACGGGTCAGCACACCAAGCGACCATCCGTCGCAGATGATGTGGTGCAGATTGACTGCGAGCACATGTGCCGCTTTATCGAGTTGCAGTAATTTGACACGGATCAGGGGTCCTGCTGTTAAAATGAAAGAACGCTGTCCTTCCTCCCTGACAATCGCACGGGCTTTCTGATGGGCATCTATTTCACCCCTTAGGTCGATTTCCTCACAATCAAGATCAGGGGACTGATGAATTTTCTGGCGTGGCTCTCCTTGATGAGGAAGAAAGGTGGTGCGCAGGGACTCATGACGAAGAAGAAGAGTATTCAGGGCTTCAAGCAGAGCCCCTTGATCCAGGCTGCCTTTCAGCAGCAAAGCCCCGGTCACATTGTAGGCGGTGGAGCTTTCTTCCAGCTGATGCATGACCCACAAGCGCCTCTGGGCATGGGAAAGAGGATAATGCTCCGCCTCCGCCACGGTTTCAATCATCTCAAACTCCCTGTGATCCGTCCCTTGAATCACTTCAGCCAATCCTGCGATGGTCGCAGTGGCGAAGATCTGTTTCAAAGAAACTTGCCGCTCAAGCCGCTTATGAATGCGGGAAAGGAGCTGAACCGTTTTCAGACTGTGCCCTCCCCGCTCAAAAAAATGGTCATGAATCCCGATCGGACTTTGTCCGAGAATCTCTTCCCAGATCTCGACCAGTTCCTTTTCAAGCCGATTGCGCGGAGCCTCGTAGGTCGAGGAAATCAAGGACCCTTCCTGAGGATCAGGCAGGGCCCGTTTGTCTATTTTTCCGCTGGAATTGAGAGGAAGCCGCTTCATGGGGACAAAGGAAGAGGGAATCATATATTCTGGCAGAAGCTCTGATAAATATCCACGCAGGGCCTGATTGTCCCATTCCTGATCTCCCTCCAGATATGCCGCCAGAACGTGATGCCCGCCCTCAGTTTCCCTGGCAATCACGACAGCTTCCCTTACTTCGGGATACTTCCGCAGCACCTGCTCGATCTCTCCCGGCTCAATCCGGTGGCCCCTTATTTTCACCTGAGAGTCTTTTCTTCCCAAAAACCTGATCTGTCCCTCCGGCAGCCAACAGGCCAAATCTCCAGTCCGGTAAAGCCTTTCTCCTTCCCGAAAAGGATTCTCGATAAATTGCTGCTGAGTTAAGTCCGGGCGATTGACATAACCCCGCCCTACCCCGGCACCGCCAATGCACAATTCCCCCGCAACACCATAAGGTTGCGGTTGATTGTTTTCTGACAATATATAGACCTCCTCATTCAGCAGCGGCCTGCCGATGCTGACTCCCGGGTCAAGCAGCTGATGGGCTGTTGACCAGATTGTCGTTTCTGTCGGGCCATAAACATTGAAAATTTTGGGATGAGAAAGCAAACACAGCTTTTCGGAAAGTGATTGAGGCAGCGCTTCTCCTCCCACCAGAAGCACATTCAGGGTGTTTAAAAGTTCGATCTCCCGGGATTCAAGCAGCCACCTCAGTCTTGAGGGAGTGATTTGTAAAACACTGATCTCCCCCTTCTCTAAAACCCCGGCAACAGCGTCTGGATCCGACTGCTCTTCTTTTGAAGCCAGGGTCACTTCCATTCCATTGACAAGGCTGCATATCAATTCCAGTGCTGAAATATCAAAACTCAGCGGAGTCAGAGCATAAATCCGGTCACTGGACTGCATGCCGAAACCCGATTTCAGATTACTCGCGAAACTGATCACATTGCGGTGTTCGATCATCACTCCTTTCGGACTGCCTGTGGAGCCGGAAGTATAAATCAGATAAGCCAGATGGGAAGCTTGGCTCAACGATGACGGATTGCTGCCCTTTCCTGTGGAAATCCAGTAAACCTCCGCGACTTCAACGGTTTTATCCAGAGTGACCCTGCTTCTGACTGACTCTTCTGTCAACACCAGCCGGCACTGACTGTCTTTGAGAATGTAATCGATTCGTTTTGAGGGAAAGTCCGGATCTATCGGAACATAAGCCCCACCGGCTTTGAGAATCCCCAGCATGGCAATCACCATCCATTCAGAACGATCCAGGAGAATTCCCACTCGATCTTCCGGCCGAATCCGGTATTTCTCTCTCAGATTGACTGCGACCTTGTTCGCACGCTCATTCAATTCATGGAAACTCAGGCGAATATCCGCAAAAATAAGGGCGGTTTTCTGAGGGCTCAGAAGAACCTGTTCCTCAAACAAATCCACAATCGTTTTCTCTCCGGGATAATCCCGCTCCGTGGCGTTGAGCGTTTCCAGAATCTGCCGCTTTTCTTCCCCGGAGAGCATCTCAATCTCTCCCAGCTGCTGCTTCGGGTCCCTCGTGACTTCCTGCAGAATTCTGATGAAATATCCCGAGAATCTTTCAATGCTTTCTTTCCTGAAAAGGCTGGCATCGTATTCAAAATTAAATCTTAACAGATCCTCCTGTTCAATCACATCCAAAGCCAGATCAAACATGTAACTTTGTTTTTCAAAATAAGGAGTGATTTCCAAATCCTTCAATCTTAAAACCCGCTCATCCGCTTTTTCGTAGGAAAACATCGTATCAAAGATCGGATGGCGGTTGGGGGCCTGGGCATATCCCAGTTGCTCAACCAGCCGCTCAAAGGGATAATCAGGGTGGGCATAGGCCTCAAGACAAATGGTTTTGACTTCCTTTAGAAACCTGTCAAAAGTTTTTTGAGATTCCGGGAAAGCCCGCAGGGCCAGGGTATTGGTGATCATGCCAATGATCTCATTGAACTCTTCTGCGGCTCGATGAGTGCTGACACTGCCAATGATGATCTCCTCCTGCCCGGTTAAACGGGACAATAAAAGATCATAGCCAGCAACTAAAACCATGTACAACGAGACGCCCTGAGACTGGCTGAAAGCGATCAGTTCAGCGCTTTCCAGTTCAATCGTGACATCGGCCCTCTCAAAGCTCGACAGGGAGGGACGGGAGTAGTCCAGCGGTAAATCCAAAACGGGCAGCTCCCCGGAAAATTGATTCAGCCAGTATGTTTCCTGGTGCCTGAAAGCATGGCCCTGAAAAAAACTCTCCTGCCAGGAGACATAGTCCCGGTACTGGGCTCTCAGGGCTCGAAGGGGATAGCCCTGGTAGAGCGTCATCAGCTCCCTGGAAAAAAGGCTCATGGAAAGTCCGTCAAAAACTATATGATGAGCGTCCACAAGCATCAGATAACGCTCTTCTGAAAAGCGGACCAGTCCAACCCTGATCAATGGGGGATTGCTCAAATCAAAAGCCTGAATAAAATCAGAAACATGACCATCAGCATTGCTGTGCTCTGCTTCCTTCATCGTAATTTCAAACGGCACCCGCTCATGAATTTGACAAACCCATTCCTCTTCCTCAATCACAAAACCTGTCCGCAGGCTTTCATGACGATCAATCAGCAGCTGAATGCACTGCTCAAGTTTGGGAAGGTCTAATGTCCCCTTGACCCACCAGGCTCCTGAGAGATGATAACTTCTTTCTCCTCCTGAAAACTGGGTGATGATGAACAGACGCTTTTGACCGGAGGACATCCGGTGGCTGAGGCTTCTTTTAAATTCAGTTTTTTTTTGATCCAGGCAAAATTCAGGGGGGGACGAAATTTCCTCATTTTTCCGGGTAGTGGCCGATGTTTGCGCTTTGGCAGTTTTGAGCTGCATGCTCATAATCTCCAACTGCTTTTTCATGGTCTCGTGCTGCTGGATCATCATCTTTTCCAGAACCGACTTTGCCTCTCCAGTCGGTTGGGGTGTATTGGGAGAAAATTCAAGAGTTTCTCTACTTTTTTCGCCACTTCGGTGAAGATGAGGAGGAGCGACCCAGTAGCGTTTTCGTTGAAACGGATAGGTCGGCAGGGCTAGTTTTTTCCGGCTATAAGGTTTGTCAAATCTCTCCCAGTCAATTTTAGCCCCATTTACATACAACTGAGCCAATGACCTTAAAATTTGATTCCAATCACTTTGCCCCTGCCGAAGAGAGGGGAGCCAAAGTAAGTGATTTTGGGAAACACTTTGCCTTCCAAGACCTGAAAGTACGGGACTTGCTCCAATTTCTAAAAAGATCTGATAATCTTTCTGTTCCAAGTACTGGATCGAGTCATAAAAACGAACGGTTTCCCGAATATGGCGAGTCCAGTACTCCGGCCATTCATCCGAAGAAGAATTTGTCGAAATCCGGACTGGTTCTCCAGTGAGATTGGATATCAGGGGAAGTCTAGGTTTTGAATAATGGATCGTTGAAGCAATGGTTTTAAATTCGTTCAGAACCGGGTCCATCATCGGCGAATGGAACGCATGTGAAACTTTCAGTAGTCGATGGCGGGAAGCAATTCCTTTTTCGTCAAATCTTTTCAGAACCTGCAGCACGGCTTCTTCTTCTCCAGAAAGCACCACGTTTTTAGAAGAATTGACTGCTGCAATAGAAACTTTTTCTTCAAACTCTGCTATCACATCCAAAGCAATGCTTTCCTCTACAAAAACAGCAGCCATGATGCCTTCAGGCAGAGCCTGCATCAGCTTCCCTCTGGCTGCCACGAGCTTGACTGCGTCTTCAAGGCTTAACACACCGGCAATGCTGGCAGCAACATACTCTCCTACACTGTGCCCCATCACTGCAGCAGCTCTGATTCCCCAATGTTCCCATAAACGGGCCAAAGCATATTCAATAGAAAAAATGACTGCCTGGGTATATCGTGTCTGCTCGAGCAGGTCTTCCGGAGTCTCTTCTGCATACATCAAATCTATGATCGACCTATTCAGATGAGGTGTAAACAGTTGATCACATTGATCGAGTATCTTTTTAAAGACCGGTTGGCTTTTGTACAACTCCAGCCCCATCCCTTTATATTGTGACCCCTGCCCCGTGAACAAAAAAACAATTTGAAGTCTGGGTTTTTCAGTCTCGTTGCTTTGAAAAAAATCTTTTGGTGGAATTCCTTTTAGATAATCCGATAATTTTTCTCCGATTTTCTGAACGGATTCTCCAATCAGAGAAATTCGGTGCTTAAAATGAGATCGTCCCGCATTGGCAGTAAAGCAGATATTTCCAGCTACGCTTTCGGAATCTGAATCGAATTGCTCAAAATATTTTATGTATTTATGAGCCAGTTCGTGAAGGGCTTCGTTATTTTTTGCTGAAAGATTCAAAATGTGAACTGGACGGTCCTGAGCGCCAGTATCACGCTCAGCCTCTGAGCTATCATCGTTAGCAGGGGGTTCTCCGACCAAGACATGGGCATTGGTTCCACTCAACCCGAAAGCACTGATACCAGCAATGCGTGGTCGTGCAGTTTTGGGCCAGGGGGTGTTTTCTGTGGGAATTTTGAATGCCGATTCATTCCAATTGATATGAGGATTGGGAGTTTGAAAATGAAGATGAGGAGGAATTTGCTCGTGCTGGATTGACAGAAGAACTTTGATCAGGCCAGCGATACCTGATGCACTTTCCAGGTGTCCCAGATTTGTTTTTACGGAACCCACAAGCAGTTCCTGATTTTTGAAGACTTTTGCCAAAGAGTGAATTTCGATAGGATCTCCCAGAGGAGTGCCGGTTCCATGAGCTTCAATATAGCTCACGTCTTCCGGTGAAAGTTGTGCATTTTTCAGTGCCTGAGTAATTACTTTCTGTTGGGCAATACCGTTAGGGGCTGTCAATCCATTGCTGGAACCATCCTGATTGATCGCACTACCCTTGATAACGGCTAAAATCGAATCTCCATCTGAAATAGCATCCGAGAGACGTTTCAATACAACCATCCCGCATCCTTCACCTCTCCCAATTCCGTTAGCTGCAGCATCAAAAGTTTTACAGTGCCCATCTGGGGAAAGTGCATTGAGCTTTGAAAATCCAATTTGGCACTCGGGCGAGATCATAAAATTAACCCCGCCTGCCAGAGCGAGGTCGGATTCCCTGCTTTGTAAGCTGGCCACAGCCAAATGCAAACCGGTCAAAGACGAAGAACAGGAAGTGTCTATAGCGATGTTCGGCCCTTGAAATCCAAATAAATAGGAAATCCTTCCTGCAGCCATGCTGTGGGATACCCCCGTGACGGAATAGGCATCAATCTTCTGCTCTTCTCCTCCAACCAAACGGACCCTTCCGTATTCATAACTGAAAATCCCGATGTAAACTCCTGTGGCACTTTCTTTCAGGGCTTCAACACTTTGACCAGCATTTTCAAGTGCCTCCCAGCTAACTTCCAGCAAAAGACGGTGTTGAGGGTCCAGGGATTCTGCTTCTCGAGGCGAAATTCCAAAAAAGGAACAATCGAACTTATCCACTTCATCCAGAAATCCTCCATATCGGGAATACATTTTTCCAGGAGCGTCTATATTCGAATCAAAATACTCGTCAATATTCCAACGGTCCGGGGGAACTTCAACAATCGTATCTCTTCCTTCTTTCAGTAAATCCCAAAATCTTTCCGGACTGTCTGCTCCTCCTGCAAAACGGCACCCCATTCCAATGATAGCAACAGAATCTCTTTGCTTTAACGTGTCAATTTCAGCCAGTAGTTCTTTGATTTTTCCTGATGATTTTTTGAGTGCTTCAAGATACTTGTGCTCGAGATTTTTATTCATTTTTCCGGATTTTGATATGGAATCTGCGGGACTACCCTCATTCGCCTACACTTACTTATACGGACAGATTCTTGTTTTGCCTCTGTTTTTAAAAAATTCTCAGGAGTGAAATAGAATTTTGAAGAGGAAAAATTACTGGTGCTGAAAAAGGGAGGCAAATTCAATTAAAACAAGTTTCAAAAAAGAGAAGAGATTGATAATAATTATCGCCTTTCGCATCATTTCCCGGTTTGAGAAATACCAGAGTTGACTCTCAGCTGTCCATCCCGGAGTTGCTTTTCAAAATAGGCTCGATTTTTGGAAGAATCAAAATCGGACAAAGTCCCTCCCAATTCAAAGTAACGAGAAAATACCCCACCAACTGCATAGGTAAAGGCTCCTAACGCCGCAGGCATCGTTGCTGTTCCAAAAATAGTTCCTATAAAAGGAAATATTTTAGCAAGGCTTGCGACCCCCCAAAGAGAAGAAGCGCCCACCGCATAGTTTCCACCTAGTGCCGTGATTATGTATTTTGCCCGAGCAGGTGAAAAGTCCTTTTCATAGAGTTTTGCCAATTTCCCAACCAGTTTAACCTGAATGCCAGAAGCCAGTACAATATCGAGAAAAGGAGCCGGGATCAATCCTGCTCCCACTGCCAAGATCACGTACTTTTCAGTGATCAGGGAGGCTTTCAAAGATTGCTCGTTTTGATCTTTTGGGAAAGCGGGTTTTTCCAATGACTTTTCGGAAATGACCGGGACTGACAGATCGAGTTCGTTTGCTGCCTCATCGGAAGCAAACGAAGACTCCTCCAGATTGTCAGCCAGTTTGAAACCTTGAGAGAGTTCAGTTTCGGTTGCTGCTGTTTTAGGTGAAGAAGCTTGGTTCTTACTTTTCCTTTTAACAGATGGCTTCTGCGAGGATTTCAAAGATGAGGAGGCCGGAGGCTCATCTGCAGGTTTTTTAGAATTCCTATTCCCGGCAACCGGCTTATTTTTTTGGCTGGGAGAAACATTATCATCAGAGGATACATCCAGTTTTTTACGTTTTTTTGGTAACGACATCAGATCTTGTTGAACGGAGGTTAGGACTTCCTGGTTATTAGAAACCGCAAAATCGAACTGGCGATCTGCTCAATATCGTCGATGGATTTGAGGGTCTGCCGATAAAGCCGTTGATTGTTTTTAACCATTTTTGCATACTCCAGTAAGGTCATGCCTTCTCGATTGAAATTCTCATAAATGGAGCGTAAAGGGTAAACATTGGGAAAACATCCAATGTAGGAAGGAAGGATTTCTTCAAAATATTTTTGGATTTTCTCTTTTTTGGATCGAGTATTGACAAAAGCGGGTAAGACTTGAAAAGTCCCTTTCTTATGATTATTTAACCTAGTGATTTCTTTCAAAATCGGCAAAAGTTTATTGGCAAGGGCCATTTCTTCATTGGTGGAGCTTCGGGTGGGAATCACCACCAAGTCGGAAATAGCACAAGCCAGTTTGGTGTGGAGTTTTCCTGTGCTTTCACCAGGAGTGTCCAGGATGAGCAGTTCATTGTGCTGAGCAATCGATTTGATTCCATCCTGGACGACCGCTTTCTGTGTACTCGAAATGTGATGAAATGAAATATTGGTGGATTTTCGTTGATTTTCTTCCCGCTCCGACCACCAATCTCTCAAAGTTCCCTGAGGATCAAACTCAATCAGAGCAACGGATTCGAAGTTCTTTTGGATCACTTTTGAAAAAGCTAAATTGAGGGACAAGGTGCTTTTTCCAGTTCCTCCTTTGGTTTGCACAAAACTAACAATCATGTTATTCTTTGCCAAACTTTTTGTGGGTTTATCCTATTATTTCAGGAATTGTAATATTCCCAAAAGAGACTTCAATTTAATGCGTGGGATATAACATCATTTCATCTGTTTGTCTACTTGCTCCCATTTTCATTTAAAAAACCCGGTCCGGCCAAGAGGCCGATCGATATTCCTATATTAAGACTCCTATGGCGCAGACATCAAATGTAAACTACACGCCCTGGAATCGTGTTCAGGATAATTTTCCCATCGTTTTGTTTATTGTTCTGAGTTTTGCTTTTTTATTGTTCTTGTTCTTTCTCGATCGTATCGTGGTAACAGTTCCCGCAGGGCATGGAGGCGTGTTGTATCGGCGATTATTCGGAGGGACAATCACTGATCGGGTTTATGGGGAAGGACTTCAGCTGGTTTTTCCCTGGGACTATATGACAGTTTACGATGCCAGGCTTCAGGAAGTCAAACAGGAAGTGAAAGTACTTAGCCAGAATGGCTTGACTATCTCTTTAACCGTTTCTGTCCGTTACCGACCCATATATGAAAAACTTGGGAAACTCCATAAAAGCATTGGGCCCGAATACCTGAAAAAAGCAATTCAGCCGGTGACCATTGCTTCTGTGCGCGAGGTCATCGGCAAGTACCGTCCAGAAGAACTTTATACTTCACATAGAGAACAAATTCAGGATGAAATGCTGATTGAAGCGATTGAAAAGAACGGCGCCCATCCTATCCTGTTTGAGGATATAATAATCCGTACCCTGATGTTACCCGATCTCATTAATGAGGCAATTGAAAGTAAATTAAAACATGAGCAATTGTTCTTGGAATACGAATTCAGACTGCAGAGAGAAGCGCAGGAAGCCAAACGAAAATTGATTGAGGCCCGGGGAAGGGAGCGTTTTCAAAAAACAATTTCTCCAAGTTTGAAACCGGAATATTTGCAATGGAGGGGCATTCAAGCCACTTTGAAGCTGGCTGAATCTCCTAACACAAAAATAATTGTCATCGGGGGAGGGAAAGATGGACTTCCCATAATTTTGAATACAGAAACTGACAAAACGGCGGGAGGCTCGGCAGCACCAGCCGAAAAAGCACTTTCTCTGCCAGGAGAACAACAAGCAGGACAAATGCCGCTTGAGGCATCTCAGAAAACACCGGGAAGTTCCGAGGGGATTTCAGCAGAGATTACTGACGAAGCCGCTTCGGCAGTCCAATCTTCTCCAGACCAAACCCACCATCCTGCAGAAACTTTTTAAAACATGAGATTTCTGAAGTCTGTCGTAAACGAGAATGTGCTTTATTAAAAAAACATACATAAATAAGAGATTTATTGGCTCTTGGTGCAGGGAAATATTTCTAGCCGGAATGTTAAGAATGAAAGTGGAAAGTCACATTCATAAGAGACTTGTCAATTTCCGGCTGTTTGGATTTTTATCCATCTTTCTATTTCCCGGATTGCTCTTTGCGGAACAAGAGAATCCCCCACCAAAAACAGATCCTTCCGCTTCCGTTTTGCCTGAATCAAATTACCAGGACTCTCTGGAAGAATATTTCAGCTGCCTCAACGACTGTTCAAAATATTCTTCGTTTGACCAATCCTTCAAATGCCTAAATAATTGTTCATATCCTAGAACAAAATTGAAAAGAGAGCCTCCGAAACGGTTTATTGACGAAGGTTTGGCTGATCACGAAAATGTGGAATCAAAGTTTAGAGACATTACTCTAGAAAGACTGGAGTGTTACGGAACAACTAAATCGATTCATCTGAGACTACGTTCATGCCGCAAAGAATATACTCTTGAGTTAATGAGGCTTGCCAAACAGATTAACCGTGCCATCCGAACAACTCGAAACTTCAAATTAAAACACGGGCATCGCGAACTGGGAAGTTTCGTAATATGTGTTCAAAACTGCCCTATCGAATTGGCAAAATGTCGCGGGTATACTTCACTGGGACGCTACATGCTAACGGAAGATTCTCTTGATGATTTGAACACTTCATTGGGCAGCATAGATGATCTCAAAGAAATTGATATAAAAGTAATCATTAGAAAGATAGCCACCTTGGAAGATCAGATTTTTTCTCAAGACGAACTGACAATGGCGGTACAGAGTAAATTAGGGCAAACCGATACCGACAAATATATTGAACTGATTTTGGAGCACGCCAAGGTAAGTTGCCGTAAGACAGAAGTAGAATGCTTAGAACGGTGTTTCGAGAGTTATTATCTTTAGCCTGCGGGCTTTCTTCTCTATTTAAGAAAACTATTGCTCATCCTTCCTCGACTTTTTCCTTTGATTCATTTTTGTTTCCACTCTGAAGTTCTTTCACCACCAACGGCCTCGAATATTTCATCTCAGGTAACTTCAATTATCTGATATAGTTAACGAATCACTCAAAGTTTTTTCGATAATCAAAAACACATTCCTTTGGTTTCTCTCACTTGAGCGATCAGGGAATTAAACTCGATGAACTCCCCCTAACCCACGCCGGGAAAGTAAATCGAAAAGCACTTCCTCTCCCTTCCCGAGAAGAAAAAGGAGCAGGCGCACAATATCGGATGCCTCGAACCCCCATAGAGAAAAAACTGGCTTGGATTTGGGGGGAAATATTGGGGATCAGGCGGGCGGGAACAGATTACAACTTCTTTGAAAGTGGTGGCCATAGTGTGAAAACGACTCAGCTCGTGTCAAAGATCCAAAATGAAATGAATCTAAAGCTTGCTTTGCGCGATTTATTTCATGCTCCTACCATTGCCGGCCTGGTTGGCATCGTGCAACATCAAAGTTCAAATGCAGGTGCAGTAAAACAAAATAAGGGACAATCTTAGTTCCCTCAAAAGAGATTGGTTCGCTTCATGACTGCAGGAATCTCCTAGTCAGGGCTCATACGGGATAAATTGCCCATATTCCATTTTCAGAATGCGGTCAGCAGTATGGAAGTATTTGTCATCGTGGGTAGCCGCTATGATAGTTTTTCCCTTTTTTTTCAAATCAGGCAAAATAGTTTCATAGAAATATTGGCGGAATTGAGGGTCTTGATCTGCTGCGACTTCATCAAACACATAAATTGGTTTTTCGTCCAAGATAGCCGCTACTAAAGCCAATCGCTTTTTTTGACCGGTAGACAAATTGATATTGGAAAACCTACCATCAACAAATTTTGTTTTGTGCTCGATTTCCATCTGATGCAATAACTCATTGACAACACTTTCCTCTGCTTCTTCAGATCCGTACAACCGATCAAATAAATGAAAATCAGTGAAAACAATCGAAAACAGGTTTCGATAGTCCTGATAATTGGAAAGATTAACTGAAATATCATCCAGTTTGAGGTTTCCATTTTCGTGATAATACAAGCCTGTCAGCAATTTAAGAAAAGTCGATTTACCGCTTCCATTGCCACCAACGATAAATAATGTCTCATTGGCTTTGATTTTGAGATCACAGGGTCCTATGCCAAAAGCCGGAGTTCCATTCGGATCTGCGTAATGAAACTCAAAATCAATCAATTCTATCTGTTTGAATTCAACTATATTGGCCAGTTCACTGCTGCCAGGAGCATCATAATTGTGATCCGGAACTTCCAAATCTTCTTCAAATTTATAAAGATTTTCAATAGCGATTGCAGTTCGGGAAAAAATCGAAATACTTCCTAAAACATGATTAAATGGCCCAACAATGTAGAGAATAATCGCAATCGCCTGTATTATCGTAATCTCGGTGATTGTAATAAATCGAGGCAGAATAAAAATCGTTGAGATGATTAAAATATGGACAAAGGAGATGGAGAAAATAAGTCCGTTGTTCAGAAGATAGAAAAATTTCAATTTCACATTTGTTGTTGTATCTGCCAAAGGGCGGAGATATTGATCAAACAGAGAATCATTTTTTGTTTTATTGATTCGAAGTTCTTGAAAGCCATCAATGACGTGATCAACAAGACTGAAGAGTTCAGTTTCTTTCCGGGAGGAATCCCGAATCAATATTTCTGCCTTTTCTTCATTGAGGAAATAAATCACCCCACAAATTCCAAAAACTGTGATTGTCATCAAAAATATGGGGAGTGAAATAAAAGCCAAGAACATAACTGCAAACACAACCATCACCATCGCTTGAGCGGAATGAATCATCCCGCTAAATCCCATCGAAATTTCGGTTGTGTCTGTTGTTAAACGTGAATGGATGGAGGAACGCCCGATCTGCTCCAGCAATCTCAAATCGGCATGGCGTATTTTATCAATGATTCTCAAACGGACCTGGCCCACTGCTGTTTCTGCAAGGATTGAGGATTTGATCAAACTATATCGTTTTGAGAAGAGAAAGATTGAAAGCGTAGCCAGGTATAGCATGAAAAAGCGAAAACTATTTTTCTCTGGAGAAATAGCGACCGCACAGATAATGGCCAGGATAGCAGAATTAACTACACCTGAAAAAACAATCATGGCTACAATATGATTCACCATTTTCGGTGAGAATCTTCTGAGTAATTTAATAATTTCCATAGCGTTTAATCAGCGGATGAGGCGAAAAAATTTTTAGTTTAAATGGCTATTTGGAGGTTATTTGCTTCTGTAAAAGACCGCACAAAGAATTGATAATCCCAATTGCAACTTCTATATACTGCCTCATGAATTCATGCAAGGCTTCCTGATCCAGGCGAAACATTTGGGTATCTTCCAAAGCAGTGATCGTTGCGGTTCGAGGTTCTGGAGAAAGAGCTGCCAATTCTCCAAAGATTTGTCCACTTTTCAAAGTTGCCACAGTTTTCCCCTTCACTTCCACCCTCGCTGATCCATCAATAATAATATACATTGAAGTTCCAATATCACCTTCTTTCACCACCACGTCTTCAGCGGATACCGAGACCTCTGTTAAAATCGAAGCAAGTTCCGCAAGAATTTCCGGGGGAATATCGGCCAGCATTTCCACGGAATTTAAAAATAAGACTTTTTCAATGGTTAGTCGCATAAATCTTTTTTTGGAAGAATCTCATTTGCAGTAGAGTTTTGCTGAGCCTTCAAGGCATGGCAAGTTCTTTCAGAAAAATCAGGCTGGTCGTCTGAAATTTTTTCTTTGCGGGATGCATTTTTTTCAAATTAGTTCCTGCTTCTTCGACAGAAAATAGTCAAATGATTTGGCTTCTTTTTTGACAGCGATTTATTGCTACTGGAAGACTTCTTGAACAGGCTAATCTCGATCAGAAACCCTGCCACTCGGGCATTACAAAATTTTGTGTTCGACCATTTGATCGACAGGTTATTATGAAGTCCATTTTTCACTTTTTTCAGTAAGAGCGCAGCCGGAAGAGCTAATCACCTGCACAACGGCTTGACTATCAAAATTCAGATTGCCGCGCGACCCTATAAACTACGATTTATCCCTATTATGAAAACCTGAAGGGCACGAGCCTCCCGGTCGGATCTTCATAGATGGAATGAGTCAGGATAAACCAATGCCGCTTATTCATCAAATCAAATATGATGAACTCCTGGTCAAAAGATAGATGCGGAATTCTCAAATTGAATGAAATTGACTAAATTTTCTCGTACTGATCAATGGTGATCTGGACTATTTCTCTCACTTGTTGAGTATCATGGTTTAACAATGGTGTTAAGGTTTCAATCAGGTCATCCGGGTTCAGTTGTCCAAATGCCCAAACCGCAGTTTCCAGAAGGAGAGGTGAGTGCGAAGGATTGTTTAAAATAGTTAAAATACTGTCATAAAATTCAAGAGCCGCTGATTTTCCCATCAAATAGAGAGCGCAATTTTTAGCCCAGCTTGTCGTCCATTGTTCAGAGCGTTCAATGATTTCTTTTAAACGTCCAACTGAGCCCAACAATTCCTGAGGAAATTTTGTGCTTAGCCGAATATAACTCTCTTCTATCGTAATTTCTTCAAGCAAAGGAAAAAGCACCTGTTTGAGATCTTGAGGAATCAGGTTATCAATCAGTTCAAGGGCATAAGTTCTTTTTTCCCTGGTTCCGTTTTTAATATGCTGCCATGCCTGCAAGATGGTTTGGGCATCATATAGAAAAGAAAGCAGGAGGAAAATTCTCTCGCGGTTTTTTTCAATTTCTTGCCGCAGAGCATTGCTGACTAGATCCTTAAAATCATTGGAAGCAAGGTCATTTATAGCGGCAATAGCCCATGCCGCGTCTTCCACTTCTGAGAAAATCATCTTTTTTAAAAAACCCACTTCCTCAGGTGGACATCGATATTGGCAATTCTTCAATGCAGTTAGCAATGGGTGGCGCACGTCTTCATTCGGAAATTCAATATTTTTCCTCAAAAAACGGAGAGCCTTTTCTCCTTTCAATTTTCCCATTACCTGCACAATACAGATCTGAACCTCCTGGCTTTGATCTCTTTCATTGAAAACCGCTTCTAATGACCCGATGCTGCTTTCACCTCCATTCACCAGGGCCTGCATGGCCGCTCCACGCAACTCTTGAACTCCTAGCAATTTGATGATTTTCGGCCACAATCGGGGATTCCCTATTTTTCCCGCTGCTAATACAGCCTCTTTTCGTACAGTCAATTCCGGATCGTCCAGAAGATTAATCAAAGGTTGATAGAAATCTTTGATACCCACTTCTCCCAGGACTCGAGCTGCAAACCTTTTCTCATGAGATAGGCTTGATTCTGCTGATTTGATTAACTTGGCACCCGCTGTCAGAACGCCGGAAATCCCTCCATGTCTTAAAAGACCGACAATGGCACCCGCTTGAACATCCTGATCCCTATTGTCCAAATAAGGACGAATCGCATCTAAAACATTTTCATCTTCTAAGGCAGCCAGTGTCCGAATTGCCGATGCTTTAACCGAAGAATTGTCTTCTTGATCGAGTTGATGATAAACCAAGTTCAACAAAGATTCACGATGAAGGCGTTCGATACAATTTAAGGTCTCCTGGCGAACCTGAGGCTCCGTGTGATTCAATAGATCTTCAAAATATTGGTCAAGACTGTCTGGATGTTCTTCTTCCAACATTCCGATAGCATAAATCACTTCGTGAGCATTGCTGCTTTTCAGGGCGTTTTCAACGATTGCAAGGCTTGAGCTGTCATGAAACGTAAGGCTTTCCATATTTAATGCTCGTCGTGCCAGTGCTTTCGCCAGGCGTTTCGTATATTCTTGACGAGTTAAAAATGCGGTTATTCCCCAAAACACGGAAATCACTACCAATACCATGCAAAGCTGGACAGCATTGAAGTTCAGAACTTTATTGAGGAATAACAAAAGGAGTCCAGCCACTCCTGTTGCAACCGGATTGACAACACTATCGGCAATTCCCTGAACACGACCTCTTTGATTTGCAGAGAAAGGTTGATAAAGAAGACTGACAGTTGGTTTGTTTAACGAATAATAACATGTTCTGAAAAAGATTCTTCCCGAGACCATCAGCCAAAAAATAACTATACCCGGCTCTGCAACGGTCCCTAAGACGGAAACCGGGAGGGCATGAAGTCCTACAGTCACTGGAATTGACAGCAATCCTAATAAGATTCCGAATTTGCTTAGGAGCCTTCCTGAAAGAAAGATCCCAACTAGCAACCCAAGAAAAGAATTAACGGCGAAAAATACCCCCATAAAACTGGCAAGAGCATCCTTGTCAGGATATTGAAGTGTCACTCGATCAAAAAAGGCATTGGCTACAATATAATCGACCAAGACCACACACGATGCCAGAGTGAAGATCATGAGCATGTATCGGTCATTCAATACTTGCTTAAGGGACAATTTAGAGTTTTCTTCAGTACTGAATTTATTTTCCGCAGACTGAGGCTTTTCCAGCTTTTCAGGAAAAGATTTTTTCAGAAAAAAGAAGATGAACAGAGATGTTGCCAGTCCTCCCATGGAGACAAACAGCAAATTGATTGTTCCAATCTGTTGGACTATCGACGGAATGGTCAATCCTCCTACAATTCCGGTTAAGGTTTCTCCAGTAGCAATCAAGGCAAAGAGCCTCTTTCCTTGACGAATATCAAAGACCCTGCCAGCGAGCGCCCAAAAGATCATCACCAACAAAATGAATTCCGCCTCATTCCAGATCGCAAGGACTAATGCAGGCCAACGGCCGTCTACACTTCTCACCAGGACATTCAAACAGCCTTCTACCACAATCAGGGTTACGGAAATGCTGACCAGTAATTTGCTAAAGGTCAATTTTTGTTCCAATTTCAGGTAGAGAGTTCCTACGAAAATATTAATAAATGCGGCAAAGAGATAGACGTAAGGTAGGGATTGAGCATCAAACTTTTCTAAGAAATATGCCTGAGCGGTCGTAATTGTGAAAATTCTAGGCACTCCAACAGCAGCAGAATAGAGGATCATTAATGTGATCAGCTTTCCTTCGCCTTTTTCCAAATTGAATAATTTGACGAAAGCGTTATTCATTGCTGTTCAATACTTTTTTTGGAGGCAAGATTTATAGAGATGCTCAACTACTTCGGTTACACGAATGGCGGCTTTGGGAGAAATTATACGCAAGGGGTCAGGGAAGTCTCAGCGACTTCCCGGGGGTTAGAAAACAGAGGATAAATGCAGGTGCTGCTTTTTGCTTAATGAGCATTTGTATTACTGTACTGGGCTATCGGTGCAATCGTATAATCATCAGGATACAATTTCAAAAATATACTATCAATGATGGTAAAGACATCCATTTCTTTATTTTGTTCTTTCACATAACGTGTTTTATTGGTTAAAACAACAATACTGATCTGCTTTTCAACATATACTCCTCCATATACAGAATATCCAAAGATTTCACCCACATGTCCCAGCATCTCGCCTCTTTGGATAAGCCCCATGCCAATTTTAAGCCCTGCATCACTGAGAACCGCGCCGCCAGCATTGAGAGGTCCTTCGTATCCTGTTGAAATTCGTTCTTCCTGCAAGGCAGAGCTCAGGAGGACCCCATCAGTTTTGAAAGCAGCATTCACCCATGTGAGTAGATCCTTTGCATCTGAAACAGTTGCTCCGGCGGCCCAAAGCGCTGAAGGGTCGACATAGGGAACTTCATCGAGTACAAAGTTCTGATCCAAATCAAAATACCCACTTGCGTAGTCTCCAGAAAGATTATCTCCTGCTGTTTGAAAATAGGTATTCCGGAGTTCCAGGGGTCCAAAGAAATACTCTTTCAATACTTCGTTGAGCGTTGTCTTTTTTACTTTTTCCAGGATCATTCCCAGCAAAAAATAATTGGTATTGGAATAATTAAAATTCTCTCCGATATTCCCACAAACCGGACCGGCGTTGAAAGTCATTGCCAAAAATACTTCATGCGCCCAGCGCTGGCCAGGATTTTGTTGCATTCCCACATTGAAACCATCCAGACTTGTATAATTGTTGAGGCAGCTCGAATGCATCATCAGGTTTCTAAGCGTGATATTTCCCCCGTTTGGAACAATCCCCGGCAACCATTCTTCGACAGTATCATCTATTGAGAGGGCTTCTGTTTCTTCCGAGAGCTTCAAAATTGCTGTCGCAACAATTGATTTGGTGACGCTGGCAATTTTAAATTTATCATCTACTTCCATTGGGATCTTAGATTCCAAATTAGAATAACCACTCGCACCAAACCATGCCTGTTTATCAGGAATTTTAATTCCAACAACGACTCCCGGAATGGGAGGCATCAATAGATTATCAGAAGAAACCGGAGCATTTTCCAAAAAAGGTTCAGTTGTTGCCCGATCAAGAACAGATTGAATCGTACTGACAGTTTCCTCATCCAGTGGAGTGCCGGGAAAGGACTCTTTGTGTGGTGTCGGGTTTTCTCTTTCGACCTCGTCAAGATGATTGCATCCTATGAAGAAAAGAGCCACTATTATTAAAACACCTAATCTTCCATAAAGCTTTAACTCTTCTTTTTTCAATCTGGATCTAGTATTCATACTCTCCTCTTTTTATACCTAGGATGATTATGCTGAAGCCTGTATGCTCTTTACCTCATTTGTTTCCAAGTTAACGTGGCCTCAATTGAAGGCCAATTTCCTGCTTATGGTTTTTTAGAACTCTTCGGCTGGATTTCATATTTTCGAGACGTGTTTTTGGCGCCGAGTAAAATAACAAAAATAAAACTTATAAACGGAGTCACGATTAAAGCACATATAAAAACTCCCCAAAATCCCATACGGGAGCCGCGTCCGATCCATGCGACTATAGCACACAGCACCAGGTATCCTATAATAGCTACTATCACTACTCCTGCCATATCTTACCTGCTTATAATGATGGAGTTTTCACCGTTCTCATAAATCAACTTGCAAGGAGAAAAATTATAGTTTAAATGATTCCAGAGTTTTTTCTGATAAAATATCATTCCTTCCTGCACTTTAAAATTCATCGTATCGTATCTTTATAGACTTTGCTTATTCAATAATTTCTTCTTAGTTTTCCATGATTTTTTTCAATCTAAAACTTTCTAAACCATGAAATATGCTCATATGCTACAGCCCGAGCAGTGGATCGTCATCCCCAAGCCTGTTTCCCACGCCAAATTACGATTGTTCTGTTTCCCTCACGCGGGAGGAGGAATTGCTTCGTTTTCTCAATGGATTCAACATTTACCGACTGACATCGAAGTCTGTCTGATTTTACTTCCTGGCAGGGAAAATCGCTTCAAGGAAACAACCTATACTGACATCAATCTTCTCATTCATGATTTAGGAGAAGTGCTTTCAGGATACCTGGATCGTCCCTATGCCTTTTATGGTCACAGTATGGGAGCTTTGGTCAGCTTTGAATTGGCACGCTATCTGCGTCGAAACCAGCGCCCTGGCCCATCACATTTATTCAATTCTGCTCACCGGGCACCTCAGTTGATCTCTCGTTTTCCACCTCTTCACAAATTGCCTTCGGAGAAGTTCCTGGATACCCTTCGTCAACTTCAGGGAACTCCTGATGAAATCTTGAACAACCACGAAATGATGGAATTGATGTATCCTACTCTGCAAAGAGATCTCCAGCTTTGTGAGAATTATGAATATTCCCCGGAACCTCCTCTCCAATGTCCTATTACCACTTATGGGGGATTAAAAGATCATCGTACACTTCCAGAGGAACTCGAAGACTGGGGTATTCACACCTATGCTGCTTTTCAATTGCATCTGTTAGAAGGAGGCCACTTTTTTATTCAGGATTCAAAAGAAGTCTTCCTGAAAATGTTTCATCAAGAATTAACCCAACTGCTCTTTGCCCTAAGATAATTAATTTTCTTAAAATCTGTAAATCCACTTCATACGCGATCCTATGATTTCGGTAGTTCTTTCAGGATTAGCGTCCGTGACCGTTTCAGGTTCAACTTTTGTTGAAGTTCCGGAGACAGCAAATTTGACGGCAGTGCCTCTTCCTATAGTCTGGTGGAAAGCCATAAACCATTTTCCTCCAAATTGTTCCGTCTTCGTCGTTGCAGAACTATGGGTAGAACCTGATTCTAAATCTTCCGTTGCATAATGGTATCCAAGCCCGAACCATCTTTCTCCACTGAGGAAAAAAGTCCCAAACAACCCATAAGTCACAGAATGAAGATCCGTTAGTTTGCTGGTTTGTGTTTCTGTGGTTTCATCTTTCGCTGCATAGGCAATTCCAATCATACTCCCATTTGGAGCCAGTTGAGGCTCAGCATAAACGCTGAATCCAAATCCATTAATTTTATTGACGGTAATTGATTCTTCAATAGTCTGCCCTGCTGTTTTAGTTTTTTTCTCTTGTTGGGTGCGCTTGGTCTGGGATTCGATTGCTCCCACAAAATTAATTACTCCAAATTTTGTTTCTATAAAAGGGCGGGCACCAAGAATGTTACTGCCATTCGCATTTGAATAAGGGATCCAGAACTGGAAGTGGGTTTCATTGGATTTATAACCAAGTGCAGCACCATAACTGGAAACATCAGAAGCGCCATACCCCCCCGGACCATAAAAAGCATGCACCAGCAATGTATCCTCTCCAAAAATGTAGGCATCTGCCAAATTTTCTTTTCCCAACCTTCCATAGAATGTCCCCTTGCCCAATTCCACATAAGCTTTGGTGAAAGAAAACGAATCCTCAGTAGTAAAATCAATTTCTAAATCTCCTGTTGCCTGCCAACCGTCCTTAATTTCTCTTGTCGCAGTAATAACAGATTCCAATGCACCTGTAGTCACAAACGTTTCACGGGACACAGAAACTTCTTTTCCCGGAGCCTCATTGTTGGGTTGGGATTTTGTGTAATCAAAATCCATAAGAAAACGATTTTTGATATCTACGGTTCCTGGGTAGTCCTGGAATTTCCACTCAGTTGCAGAAAGAGAGGGAATTAAGAAACATGTTGTGACAGCACACATTAGTAATTTTTTAAAACGATTATTCCACATATGACTCCTTATCCAAATTTTAACAAGAGTTTCTGATTTCACCCTGAAGCAGTTGACTTTCTCTTCAAAGTTGCTGCTACTTTCTTCCCATCATCAATCTGTTGCACAAAGTAAGCTCTCAGTTTTTTGAAATCAAAATCGAGGAGTGTCCCTCCCGATGAAAAATGTAAGTCGAATACTTTACCCAACCCATAGGTAGTTGCCCCCATCATCAGAGGTATGCCACCAATTACCGCCACAGAATTGACAAATGGAATCGGTTTGAGCAGGCTGATAGCGGATTGAGCCAAAACAGCAGTACCCAGGCCACCTGCCAAAGCCCCAATGATAAGTTTTACTCGATTTTCGGAGAATTCAACTCCATAAAGCTCGGAAAGCTGAAAGATCATTCTTAACTGCACCACACTCGTACCCGCTAAACTAATCAGTGGTAAAGGAATGATTCCCAGTCCCATGGCCCATAGTACATTGTTATTGATAATCTTCTCTGCATTTAACTCCAGGACTTGATTGGCTTTTATTTCATCCACTTAGTATCCTTTTCTGATTATTATCGTTTCAGAAATCGCTCCTAAAACCTATCCCTCCGGAAATTTCCCTCTGTATAGTGGTTTTAGAACAAAATTACAAACATTCTTTTCAGACTTGGCGTAATTTTGAGAATTGATCCCGTCAATAATTTTATAGAATTTTGGTAAAAAACAAGTCAGAGAGAAATTGAATTTTTTAAAATCCCAGGTTTGATGAACCCTTGAAAGGATATTGTTAGGATTTTTTCCTTGATTTTCTTCAAAAAAAGTAGCAGAACTCTTCAAAAGAGGAAGTATTTCTAACATTTGCATAAGGAAAAAATATGGTAAAAGCAAAAGAAGAAGAAAGTACAGTAGAAGAAACTGCGGACAATTTTAAAACCAAAGAATTAGAAGGAAACGGGGTCATCAAAAGTAATGTTTTATGGTCCATGGGGGTTGGCTTGATTCCATTCCCAATTGTTGACATATTGGGGACCTCTGCTGTTCAACTTCGCATGCTTGATCAATTGACAAAATTATACGGCATTGAATTTTCTAAAAACTGGGGGAAATCAGCGATTGGCTCATTAGTGGGTGGATTAGGGAGTAACGGACTTGCTCGAGTAGGAGTCAGCGCGAGTAAGATGCTGCCATTTTTTGGAACCGTTGTTGGAGTGGTAGCCAGTCCTTTAGCCTCTGGAGCGTCCACTTATGCAATTGGCAAAATTTTCCTCCAGCATTTTGCTTCAGGCGGTACGTTTCTGGACTTCAATCCCGAAAAAGTCAGGGAACATTTTGCACATTTATTTGAAGAAGGAAAACTTGTAGCGTCAAATATGAAAGGGGAGCTTAAAAAAGCATAATCCACAGTTTTTCTTGAAAACTCTTTAACCCGCCAAAGGTGGTTTTCTTTTGGAATTATAATTGGAGAACCATCTTAAAAAGTCAAATCTCCAGGAGTCGTTCTTAGCTTTTTCACCTGTTGATATCGATCCATTGCCAACTTAATCAAACGGTCCAGCAATTCGTTATGAGATACATTTGAAAATTCCCACAATTTGGAATACATGAGGTGTTTGGATAAGCCTGGAGACGAGTTGATCTCAAGAATAACAAAAGAACCGTCCGGTTTTAAAAAAAAGTCTATCCTGGCTAATCCTTCGCATTCCAACAAAACGAATGCAGAAACAGCAGCTTCTCGCATTTTCTGCACAAGATGATCTTCTAACAGGGCAGGAATCTGTATTTGTCCTTGGTGATTACTGAGGTATTTCGCTTCAAACGTAAAAAAACCTTCCAATTGCGTAATCTCTCCCAGGACTTCTGCAGCTTGAGGAAATTCATTGCCCAGAACCGCACACTCGATTTCTCTCCCCTCAATAGCTTGCTCTATCAGAACTTTACGGTCATAAGTGAAAGCTTCCTTCAAAGCTCGATTAAACTCTTCTTCCTCAGTGACCTTGAATACTCCAATCGAAGATCCAAGCCGGCATGCCTTAACAAAAAGAGGCAACCCCAACTGCTGCGAAACTTCGTGAAACGAAACGGTCTGCCCGGAACGAAGCGTAAGGTAGGGAATAATGGGAAAGCCATGGTCACGTAGCAAGCGCTTCGTTACATCTTTATCTCTGGCTATCGCGGAACCATAGGAATCCGCTCCCACATAAGGGACATCCAAAGATTGAAGAAATGATTGGAGAGGATCATCAGCGACAGGGAAAAAAAGGTCAACCTTGGCTAAACAACTTTGAGATTCCTGGTCAATTAACTGCCCCTGGTATCTGGGAATAACGATCGGTAACGATGGATTTAATGCGATTTTATTATCGATTGTGGTCAGTAGAGATTCGCTATCTAAAGCGAAATGCCATACCCCCGATTTGTCAACCCCAAGCAGCACTAATTCATATCGGTTTCGATCAAAAGCACTTTCAAGTTCTTTCACCGCAAAAAGGTCGACTTCATGCTCTAAGCCTTGTCCACCGCAGATTAAGCCGATGGTAATTTTGTCTGATCCAGTCATGGAAGGTTTGTGTTACAGAATTAAAAGATTAAAATTTAAAGCAGAAATGACAATCCTTTGATGGCGAATGATATTCCATGCTACTCTTGACAGTATAAGACCAGGAGCAGATGAGTGACAAATCCAGCACAGACTTACAGAATCATACCATGATGGCATCATTCTATAATATAATAAATTTTGAGGCGCCGTTCCGATTCAGGGGGGCTTGAGTTTGCTGGCTGCCGCACTGCAGGAGTGAGAAGTTTAATCCAAAATCCCCAGTAAATAACAATTGAGGGAAATCGCAACAGGTTTATTTCTCAAACATAAAATCATAACCGGAGATTACTGACAAGTAGTGGCATAAGTCAAGAGAAAGGGTTTCATCTTCCAGGCGGGGAGCATTGGAAATATGTCGAGGCTGCCTTCCAGAGCAACCTCTATTCGGCAAGAGAAAAAAGAAGAAGAATAATTTAGATTACTGAGCAGTTTCAATTTCCTGATAGATCTCATCTGCAGCTCCTAAAATATCAACAGGAGGGTCGTATTCAATAATAGAAGCAACAGCTAGATTGATAGCAATTTTGGGAGGACTTTCAAAGATCTGATTGAGAGCACGAGATTGGGTGCCGTTGAATACTTTTGCAATCGCTTCTGCATGAAATTCACCAGCATATTTATATCCTGCTTGAGCTATGCTCAACAATACTCCCCGTTTTACTTCTCCAGAACCTGATTGAGAGAAAGTTGGAATTTTCTTTTCATTCAATGGAACCAAGAGATCCGGTAAAGTCTTGGGTTTGATTCCTCGATGAGTCGTAATATAAACCGCATCCACGGTCTCTGCCAATTTTTTATGGCACTCAAGAACCTGATTAGTGGCATCTTCATCACTATTGGCTTCAGCCCATTGGGCATAACAGGGAGCAATTTTAAATCCGCGCTCTTTGGCAACTGTTCTGATTTTATCTATTGCGGCATAAGTTCTACCTTCCGGGGTATCGTCATAGACAACACCGAGGATATTAAAGCCAATAATGTCATGAAAAAGCTGAACTTGAATTTCATAACGAGTCGGTTCAATTTTAGCATGAACATGGTCATAGCCGGAATCATCAAAACTTTTGACAATCTTTGCTCCCAAAGGATCGCTAGCAGAGATTACTTCGATAGGAGTCGAATGATCGTTATTGGCCAAATCCTGACCTGCCCAGGTTCCGAATGCTAAAACAAAATCAATGTCTGAACTATTGAAACGTTTAATCGCCTCTGCTTGCGTTTTAGGACGTTGTTCTGTGCTCCAATTCGCATTGTAATAAGCATCATCTACAAATTCGACATATTCACTCTTTTTATTTAGTTCTTTTGCCATCCAATGCCACAATTCTTCAGTGTCGGCCGGATCTTTGGGATTGGGGAGCTCTACTTCTTCAATCCAATTTATTTTCATCAGGCCTTTGACGACTGCTTTTAGGATTGTTTGATAATCGACATAAGGCCCCCCCTGATAATATGCAATTCGCCATTTCTTCCCCTTATTGTTTTGTGGGGTGATGGATTCTGCAGCATACAAACTGGCAAAAGAAAACGCGGTGATAACAAGCAGTATAATCAGACAAACACCTTTTCTCATAATTTCTCCATGGACCGACTGAAAAAAGTTTTAAAACTTCTATAATTTAATAACTAGCGTAGCAGTGTGGGGCATGCTCTGAAAAAATTTGAAGACAAAGCTGTATCATTCAAAACATTTGTGAGGATTCACAAGATCACTCCACGTTCACATCCCTGGAACGTATTCTTTATAGCTTTGCCATAGTGAAGAAGCAATTCTTTCAATCATTTTTTCTTCATCTTCATGTAAAATTCCATCAGCCATAGCCATTTCCCTGGAAATATCAAGAATATTTTGCTTCCATTCTTCCTTCTCTACATAAGGTATTTTCTGCAGCAGCAAGTTGACCGCAATATCAAAGCGCGTTTTTTCCCTGGCAATAGCATCCACCAGGTTGTCAATATAGATTTTGAAAGCCTTGTTGGCTTCTTCCGTGGTGAGGTATTTATTGATTTCTTCCGTGCGGTTGATAATCTCCTTTGCTGCTTCTGTTTCTGACGGATCTAGAACACCATCTGCTGAGGCAACAAGAGCCATGGCTGCAACGAGGGCATAGCCATATTTTTTTTCGGGAGACAGGGCTGTAGGAAACAATTTTTTATGCAATGCTTTGAATTGATTTGCAATGAAATTCGATGCCACCTCTCCTCCTTATTTCAAATCTCCAGCATGATCAAAAGCAGGACTTACCTGGGTAGTGACAAGACTTTCTCTCGTTGGGCTCCCACCAAAAACAGAACCGTAAAGATTAGATAGACCAGTCCTACGATGGCGATCCCTTGCTCAACTCCTGTGACGCTGATCATCACTCCTAGAATGATCGGTCCTAGCATTTGTCCCAGTTTATCGGATGTCCGTTGGGCTGAGACTACTTTCCCCAAGCCGACTTCATGAGTGATTTTTAAATTAAGAACATAAACCATTTGAGAGGCAGAACCAAAACTAGACGCAAGTCCAAGCATCAATATCATCATTACCACGGCGGAAAATCCGTCATGAAAAAAGAAAATACTCAACCCCAAACCTCCACAAAGCCCACTAATGACAATAAACTTCTTTTTACTTTCCGAGCGGTCTACAAAGCGACTGATAAAAGGAGCAATAAAAATCATACAAAGCCCGAAGACCATAAACGCACGTCCAATATTCGATTGGGAAACTCCAATCTGGTTGAGGTAAATCGGGCTCATAAAATAGAGAATTCCGACTAAACAAATAGAGGTCGGAACAATGCTGAAGATAAAAGTGGAAAAAATATTTCGGTTAAAGAAAAATTGGAAAAAACTTTTTGATTCGAGTTTTTCCTGTTGAACATTTGCTTCAGGTGTTATGAAGGATTTTCTCAGAAAAATTATTGTGAACAGAATGGGCAATACCATCAAACCTCCCGCTACAAAAAATACGGGAACATATCCGATTCTTTCTGCTAACATTCCTCCGGCTGCCCCACCACAAATACTACCTGAAAAAATTCCTGCAACCAAAGTGGAAAATCCTCTTGCACGATTGCTTGTATCGGTATTGGAAAGCACAAATCCCTGCACTGAAAGCCAGGCCAATCCGTAGCCAACTCCCAAAATACCTCGATAGACAAGAAACTCCAATGGGCCCGAGGCAATTCCTGAAAGAAACAGCGCAACCCCGGTAATGGCACTCCCAAGTAAAAAAGGACCATGCCATCCTTTTTTATCCATCCAGGAAGCACAAGGAAAAAGGACGATTAGGGTGAACAGCATTTCTATCGATATTGGCAAGCCTGTAACAACATCCTTCGACAAACCAAATATTGGTTCGTAAATATTTGCCATGTGCAATGGCAAAAAAGAAACAGTGAGGGCTACCGCAAAAAGTAATATAAAAGCAACAGGACGGATGAGGCCATAGGCAGTTGCAGTATCCTCTCCTTCCTCTTTTTCTGCGTCCATCTGTCTGGCAATAAAAATAAGAAAAACGATAACCAGCTCTACAACAAACAAAAGTGAAATAACAACCACAGTGATCGCATCTAGTATATTTTCTTGAATTTTATTTCCAATTACTTCTCGAGATAACTGAACTTTGATCTTGCCTTCAACATCATCTTTATTTAGGAGATCAAATGCCACCTCATAATTATCGTTTTCCAAGCCAATTAGATCCCAGCCATTTTTTCCATTATCTTCTGAATCAGTCCTTTCTGCCTCTATCGTTTGTTTATCATCTTTTTGATCAGACCCTTTATTGACTTTGACTACTCCTTTTTTGTTCGCAATGTAAAGCAATTGATCATCTTTATCAACAATGCGCATGTCTTCGATTTCAGGAGTAACCTGAATGATTTCACTCATTAGGTTGTCAACTTTAATCAGCCGGTTAATTTTGATTCCCTTACCAAGCAGAAATTCAATATCGTCTTTTAAAAGCTGGGTTAATTTTTCTGATTTGATCCGTGTGATTTCGATGTAGTTGTTTCTGAAATATTGTACATTAAAAATGGAATACGAAATTTGCGTCACTCCCAAAATAAGGAGTAAAATATAGTAAATCCGCGCTTTAGGAACGCCTGCACCTGTTTTAAAGGAAACAAAGGAATTTAAACAAAAAATCAGAAGACCACCGGCAATCATTGTTGAAATTCCAAAGATTTGAAGGGTCCAAACAATAATGCTGGTCACTTTATTTTGAATGATTTCTTTTTTAAAAGAGAGGTCAATGGAACCAACCCATTTTTTTCTCCGGTCCTTGATCGGCAGCGGGATATGGTAGCTGTTATCAACGAGTATGTATTGGGATTCACCTGATTTTTCAGATTGCTGACCAAAATCAATCTTTAATTTTCCTGTGATCTCGGTACCGTTCAATTTTGGATCAAGACTATAAAGTATGGTTCCATCTGTTGAAGTTACAATCACATTTTCAAGCTCAGGATTATTTCTTTGGATCTCTTCCATGAGCGCCTTGATACCAACAAATTTTTCCAGTGGTTTACCGAAGCGAATGGCGCTGCTGACATTTCTTTGAAAATCTCTTGCAAAAACCTGATAGCTCGAAATAAGGGAATTCCGGTATAGCTTTTCGAAAGAAGAGATGCTCAAACTGGCACTGAACGCTTGAGCAAGTAATAGGATTATGATGGAGGCAAGGAATATCCTTATGCGTAAAAAGATATTTTGATTCATAAACTAGTTAAACGAAGATTCAAGGAGCCCCTAAAATGGAAATCTATTATGATTTATCATACATCTATGATTACTAGAAGTTAAATTTTTTTTTGGAATATCAAACCAATCCGCTCCGGTTCCGTTTGATCCAATTTAATAGATACACTTACGGTCAGGCGGTCAACTGAAAATGACACAATACCAGGAACTTCCCGAAGAAATATTCTGGTAGTTAGTATAATCTGTCAATTCAATGGCTTAAATCAAATTAACCCATCTTCGTAGAAAAATTACAAAAAAACAACTTTTTTTAAGAAATTTTGCCTATGTAAAAATTTTAAAATACTGATATTATTAAGAATTAAATTATCTGGTATATGAAAAATCGATTTGTAGTGCCAAAATAAGTTTTTTTGTGTTGACTTTCT
>JADGAT010000129.1 GCA_015231885.1 SAR324 cluster bacterium | reverse complement strand
TCACGACTCTTGAATTAAAAGCTGCCTAATATCAACTGGAGCACCTATTTGGGAAATTCGCCAAGCTTATTTCAAACACACTATGCGCCCAATTGAACTGAAAAAATTCGCAGGAATGGAGATGCCTGAAGCTCCTTTTGCCCCCTTTCCATTTGAAAATTCCATTTTTTCCAACACCACCCACCTGATTGGTTTTGAATTTGACGGCACAGCCTGCTATAGAAAAGGGGCAAAAGATGGACCCAATGAAATTCGTATGAATTCTTTAGGTATCGAAACCTATTCTCCGTATCAGGATCTTGATACAGAAGATATCTGCTGTGTTGATCTAGGAAATTTGCCGGTAGGAAAAGGCGCTGATGTCCAGGAAAACTGGTGGCAGGCTTCCGAATATTTTCTGAATTGTACCAAGGGTTTGAATTTTCCAGGAGAGGGAATCCGATTTCTTACAATGGGGGGAGAGCATTCCATTGCTTATGCACCCATTGTCACATATCTGGAACAATATCCCGATTTGTTAGTCATTCAGCTGGATGCTCATGCCGATCTTCGCGATGGATATGAGGGGTATCATTTTTCTCATGCCTCCATCATCCGAAGAGTTCTGGAGCACTTTGGCCCCAGGCATCGTTTGATGCAATATGGCATTCGATCGGGTACCAGGGAAGAATACCAATGGATGAAAAACAATGGTACGCTCTTTTCTTCCAAGGCCGGTTTTCTCGAGGAATTGGACCGTGTTGTATCGTCGAAACCCATTTATGTGACACTGGATTTGGATTACTTTGATCCGGCGTGCCTACCAGGAACGGGTACTCCAGAGCCCGGAGGAGAGGACTTTTCGTCTTTCATTCAATTGATAAAACGGTTGAAAAATAAAAATTTTGTAGGAGTCGATGTGACCGAACTGGCTCCTTGCATTGACCCGACACGAAACAGTTCTGTATTTGCAGCTAAAGTAATCCGTGAGCTGCTGTTGGCTCTTGATTTAAATCGAATGGTGAAATAATGACTCAATGGACGATTGAAGACACTAAAAAATTATACCATATTGAACGTTGGGGGGGAGGTTATTTCGACATCAACCCCAAAGGGCACCTGTCTATTTTTCCAAAAAATACAAATGGTGTGATGTCTGTAGATATCATGGATGTGATTGAGGAAATCAAAAAACAAAAAATTGCATTGCCCGCCATTGTCAGGTTTCATGATATTTTGCGTTCTCAGGTAGTTCGGTTGAATGAAACATTTATTGAAATAATCAAAGAGGCACACTATCAAGGTAAGTTTATTGGCGTTTTCCCCATTAAAGTCAACCAAATGCGGGAGGTTGTTGAAGAAATCATAGAAGCAGGGGTTCCATATCATTTTGGTTTGGAAACAGGGTCCAAATCAGAGCTGCTTTCAGCTTTGGCATTCAACACAAGTAAGCAGGCGTTGACTATTCTCAATGGTTACAAAGATCAGGAGTATCTGAAGTTGGCGCTATTGGGAGAAAAGCTGGACAGAAAAGTCGTAGTTGTTATTGAAAAGTTTACAGAATTGAAAGAGCTGTTGGCCTTGTCTTCTGAAATGAAGAGCATGCCCTGGATTGGCTTCAGAGCAAAATTATCCGCTAAAGGAACTGGCAAATGGTCTGCTTCAGGTGGAGAAAAAGCAAAGTTCGGTTTGACGGCTGCTGAAATCATGGAAGGAATTCGGTTACTAAAAAAACATAGGATGATCAAATACTTGACTTTGTTCCATTTTCATATTGGAAGCCAGATTACAGACATTCGTAATTTCAAAGATGCGATTACCGAAGGAGCAAGAATGTATACGGAAATGGTCAAACAGGGAGCACCGCTTCATTATTTTGATGTAGGCGGAGGACTGGGAGTCGACTATGACGGGACTAAAACCACCCAGGATTCTTCTGTCAATTACACTCTGGAAGATTATGTGGAAAATGTCGTTTATCTTATGAAAGAGATTTGCGACTTGGAAAAAGTTCCTCACCCCCATCTTGTTTCTGAAAGCGGCAGAATGATCACAGCCTACCATTCCTGTATCCTCACCGAAGTGTTTGACAGCGGCAAAATGATCAATACCAACTATAATACTGATGAAAAAGGAGGAGAACACCGTATCGTGTCTAATATGAGAGAGGTTTTCGACGAATTGAACAACGGCTATGCCCAGGAAGGGTATCATGATGCATTGCAACTGAAAACAGAATGCATTCAGGCATTTAAACTGGGTGTTTTATCGTTAGAAGAAAGAGCGGTCACCGAAATTTTGTTTTGGAAAATTTGCAATAAAATACAGTGTTTGACTAAACAGATGGATTTTATTCCGGAAGAATTGAAAGAGTTGGACTCTCTTTTGGCAGAACAATATTTTTGTAATTTTTCTATCTTCCAATCAATCCCGGATGCTTGGGCCATTGATCAGCTTTTGCCAATTGTGCCGCTTCATCGGCTGAACAAAAAACCAGAAGTCCTGTGTACTCTGGCTGATATCACCTGTGATTCTGATGGGAAAATTGATCAGTTCATCGGAGACTCTGCTCCTTGGCAAGAGCTGCCTCTGCACCATTTGACACCAGGAGACCCCTATTATATCGGGATTTTTCTAACAGGAGCTTATCAGGATGTGATGGGAGACATGCATAACCTTTTTGGCAGTGTCAATGAAGTGCACATTTACTGTGATGAAAAGGATTCCTCCTGCTTTTATATAGAAGACTTCATACCCGGCAGCAGTGCAGAGCAAAATCTTGCGACGATGCAGTACAATACGCATTCGATGATCTCTACTATCAAAAAAAAGTTGAATCAACAGGTTCAAAAAGGTAAGTTACGCCCAAAAGAAAGTGTATTGTTGGCAAATTTTTATGAAAACTGTTTTAAAAATTACAGCTATCTCAATTTAAACAAACAAGAAAATCCATGAGTAAAAAAGGCCCCCTTTCTCAATTCATGAAAAACAACTTTCTTCATTTCAATGCAGCGGCCCTGATGGATGCGGCAGAAGGATACATCCACTTGATGAATTCCAATGGTAAAATGTTGATCACGCTTGCGGGTGCCATGAGTACGGCGGAGCTTGGGAAATCCCTGGCAGAAATGATCCGTCAAGATAAAGTTCATGCAATCTGCTGTACAGGTGCCAATCTGGAAGAAGATATTTTTAATCTCGTCGCTCACGATCATTATAAAAGAGTTCCTCATTACAGAACCTTACACGCTGAAGAGGAGATGGTCTTGTTTGATGAAGGAATGAACAGGGTGACCGATACCTGCATTCCAGAAGCAGAAGCCATGAAAAAAGTGGAACAGCTCATGGAAGAGGAGTGGATCAAAGCTGACCAAAATAACGAGTCTCATCCTCCGCACCGGTATCTTTGGAATATTCTCAAGGCTCTGGAACCAGCATATCAGATAGATTCCAGGCATTCCTGGGTGCTGGCGGCATATGAAAAAAAATTACCCATCTATACTCCAGGTTGGGAAGATTCCACTCTGGGCAACGGATTGGCTTCTGAGTGCATCAAGGGGAAGGTTAAAAATCATCATGTGGTTGAATCTGGAATTGAAACAATGATTCGCTTAGCAGCGTGGTACAAGGAAACAATGATAGAGCACCCCATTGGTTTTTTCCAGATTGGCGGAGGAATTGCCGGAGATTTCCCCATCTGTGTCGTCCCTATGATTACTCAGGATTTGAAAGAAACGGCGAACCTGTGGAGCTATTTCTGTCAGATCAGTGACTCCACAACCAGCTATGGTTCTTATTCAGGTGCGGTTCCCAATGAAAAAATAACCTGGGGAAAGCTCGGAATTGAAACTCCAAAATTTATCATAGAATCGGATGCTACGATTGTTGCTCCTTTGATTTTTTCCTATGTGCTGGGGTGGTAACTGACGTTACCGTGAATGAAGTTTGCAATTGAGCAGTTTTCTAATCCCATCAGCAAAAAAGGAAAAGAGTTCAGGATTCAGAAGATTGCCCTTTGGCAAAAAGTATACACGTAGCATGAGTTGGTAACACAATAATAAATTTTTATGATCATATTTTGAAAGGACATCATGTCACAGTTAAAACTAGGAATACCCAAGGGAAGCTTGGAATCTGCAACAATATCACTATTCGAGCAGGCCGGTTGGAAGATCCGTAGCCATTCTCGAAATTACTTTCCTGATATCAATGACCCGGAAATCACTTGTGCCTTAGTCCGCTCTCAAGAAATGGGCCCCTATGTTGCGAATGGAACTTTGGATGTCGGGTTAACGGGAAAAGACTGGATTATCGAAACAGAAGCAGATGTGGTAGATATTTGCGAACTAGTCTACTCAAAAAGCTCCAATCAACCATCTCGCTGGGTGCTCGTAGTGCCTCAGGACTCTCCGATTCGATCGGTAGAAGACCTGGCAGGAAAAAAGATTGCTACCGAATTGGTGGGGTTCACCAAACGCTATTTTGAAGAACGTGGCATTGAGACCACGGTGGAGTTTTCCTGGGGGGCAACTGAAGCCAAGGTGGTGGAAGGGCTGGTTGATGCCGTTGTTGAGATCACAGAGACAGGCAGTACCATTCGTGCTCATGGTCTGCGTATTGTCTGTGATCTGCTTTATACCGACACACGCTTAATTGCCAATAAAGAGGCCATGGCTGATCCTTGGAAGAAAGAAAAAATCGATCAGATTGCCTTGCTCTTGAAGGCTGCACTGGTTGCCCGGCAGAAAGTCGCACTCAAAATGAATGTGCCTGTGGACAAGCTGGATGAAGTTGTCCCGATTTTACCCAGTTTGCATGCTCCCACGGTGAGTTTTCTTTATGACAAGCAATGGGCTGCCATCGAAACGGTTGTCGAAAGCAAGAATGTGCGGGATCTGCTCCCTCGACTTATTGCTGCTGGCGCAGAAGGAATCCTTGAGTATGAACTGAAAAAAATTTTATAATTGAAAGGAAAATCATTACATGAAAGCCGAAAACAGTATTGCTCCCCAGCATCCATTTGCCGCTTTATTCAATCAATTTGGCCGCAGGACTCAGATCGAGAAAGTCGGCACGCTTCCAGTCCACTGTGAAGTCTATGAACACAGCAAAGAGGCTCCCGTTGTCTTATTCATTCCCGGATTGGGAACTTATTCTCGTCTGTATTGCGAATTTTTAGCAAAATTATCAGAATGCGGGTTGAATGTAATTGGGGTGGATCTCCGTGGACATGGATACTCGGGAGGGACTCGCGGAGAGTATACGGTCACTCAGGTAGTTCAGGACATGAAAGGGGTCATGGACCATTTTGCAGCCCGTTATAATGACCAGATAATCGTCTTTGGGTGTTCGATGGGTTCTGCGTTGGCAGTTGCTTGTGCCGAAGCGGATCGAAGAGTTCAAGCGTTGTTGTGTCATACTTTTTTCATATCAGAAATTCCTCCATCTCCCTTCCATTGGTTCGGATGGAATTGGTTGGCCTTGTGCAGTATGGTTTCTCCGCAGTTTAAAATTGACTTCCGGATGTTCATGGATGCCAAGACGTTGATGAAAAATCTGAACTATGAAGAGTTTGTGCAGTATGATCAATTAATGGTGTGGCAGTATCCCATCAAAACCCTTGGCAGTGTCTATTCCCGAAGATGCCAGATTCTCTACAGGCAGTTTGATTTCAAAGCTGCGATTATTTCTGGGGAGCAGGATCCTCTCATCCACCCATGGTATATTCAGATGGTCACTAAGTGCATGAGACATCCTTTTGATTCGATCATCATTCCAAAAGCAGGACACATGCTGCCATTTGAGGATGTGGAGAGGACAATTGAGGCCATCAGGAAATGGCTGGGAAAGACGGAAATACTGTCTGCGAAATAAAGCTAAGAAAGGCATCGTCTGAAACCATCTGGTTTCAGACGATGTTTTAATAAGAGGGAACTTAAGTCTTTATGCGGCTCGTTTCAATGCGGGTGCTGCAACAGGAACAGTCGTTTTTTCTGTGCTCAGCCGGTTCACTTCTTCTTGTCGTGCTAAGCCCCAAATTCCGATGGAAGAGGCTGCTGCGATGAAGCACAGGATTCCGGCAAAAACAAACGGAACCAGGTACTGTCCAGTGGCATCAAAAAGTACGCCACCAACAACTGGACCTAGGAAACCGGCAACACCATAAGCAGTGAAGATCCATCCATAGTTCACGCCAATATTTTTAGTTCCAAAATATTCAGCAGTGGCTGCTGGGAACAATGCAAAATTTCCTCCAAAATTCAATCCAACCCAGGCACTTGCCAAGAAGATGGCTACTGGAGTTTCCACGCTGATCAGCAGCATGAATGCCATTCCCTGAGCCAAAAACATCATCATCATGGCTCGTGGACGGTCGATGAGATCGCTTACTTTTCCCCAAAAGATACGTCCCAGTGCATTAAAAATGGCTAAAATACCAACAGGTTCGACAAAGCGGCCAAAACCGCCCATCCATTCTGGGGCAAACGTCTGGCCTTGCAGAATCGTTCCCATCATGGGCTTCCATTGTCCAATTGCCATCAATCCGGAAGTGGCACCAAGAATGAAAGTCACCCAAAGCATACAGGCTTGTGGTGTGTTGAGCATTTCTCTCCAGGTGAATTCCCTTTTGGCAGGACCTGATGTGTCGGTTTTCCACCCGGGAGGAGTCCAACCAGCAGGAGGGTTATGCAGCAAACTGGCACCTGCCATCACACCCAGTGCCGATACAATACCGTGCAGTATAAAAAATGACTGCCACCCTATTCCAAAGCCACTGCCTGTTTTGATTCCTAAACCGATCAGGAGAATCTGGGAAAATCCCATGGCTTCGGCTCCTTCATTTGGTGGTAACAGCAGAATAGAAGCCGGCCCTGCAAAAAATAAGGCTCCTGCTCCGAAACCAGCCACGGCGAGTCCTGTGATCATACCCTTTTTATCAGGAAACCATTTGACAGATGCCGCGATTGGACATACATAAGCAAACCCCAAGCCAGCACCACCAATCATTCCATAGGTAATATAGAGGGTCCAGGGTCTGGATTCTGAGACTAGAAATGCACTGAGCAAGAAGGACAACCCGAGTAGGAGGCCACCTATCATGGCAACTTTACGTGGACCAATTTTGTCCTGCAGCTTCCCAGCAGGAATCATCACCATGGCAAAAGTCACCAGTGCAAATGAAAAAGCCCATTGTGTGGTTGTGCGATCCCATCCAAATTCTAATTGCATGGGTTTGATAAACACACTGAACGCATAAACAGTTCCCAGGATTACTTGTACCATTAAAGCGCCTACAACTATCAACCAACGATTGTTTTGTATTCTTTCTAACATAGTACCTCCTCAAGTTAATAAATTTAAAAAGGAAGGCAATTTCCTTTACTATTAATCTATCGGTTCGTTGTTAAAAATACTACTCGTAGATCTACGTGTTTTGACATGCTTCATGGACGGATCACTAAAAAACGTTCCGTAAAACACGTAAATCTACGAGTAGACATATTGTGGCAATAGACTAATATAGGTAACTCAAGAGTCGTAAGTTCTCATGTCATGCCGGACTCAATCCGGCATCCAGATATCGTAAGCCTTTGAAATTATAGTAGATTCCGAGTCAAGCATGGAATGACAATTTGATGAATCGAAATCAATAATATCAATGACTTAGAAGAATTTATGACTGTCGAGTGATAAAGATGATTTTAGAGCTAAGTACTCAACCAAATGTTTTTTAACAAAACTCGAAATCTGATAAAGTAATCACCTTCGATCAGAGATACCTAACATTTCCGGAGGTTCCACTATGAAATATGTTTCTCCTTTATCAGAAGTAGAATTGCTGACGTTAAAAGCGATGTATAAGTTCCATCCTTTAGCTCAGGTCCGCTCACGAGCCCATGGAATACTTCTGAGTCATCAGGGCTTTCGGGCTGTTCAGCACAACCTCCTCTAAAGCGACATTCAAGACCCCTCCTTCTTCCTGCATGGCATATCCGGC
>JADGAT010000128.1 GCA_015231885.1 SAR324 cluster bacterium | reverse complement strand
CGGCATCCAGAAAACTCTGGTAATTCTTTTGGATTCCGGGTCGAGCCCGGAATGACATCGTTTTCAACTCCGGATTCATATATAATATACATGGATAGTTTTTATTGGTTACAAACCGTAAAATGATCCATCAACCAAAACATAGGAGTCAAAATGGAAAATTTAGCTCTCAAAATGACATTGAAGGACGCAGTTGCTTCTGGAACTATTTTGCAGGAAGATCAGCAATATATTGAAACAATGGTGGAGCAAGATAATTCTGAAGAGGCGCTCAAGGTATTACAAGACTGGCGGAATTACTGGGCCAAATCGGTCAACACTGCATCCTCGACTTACTTAGATGGGATTCAGGGAAAACAGAATTTAGAAAAAAAGGACCTCAACAAAGCAATAAAGAAAGCCGCTGCCTCTTCTGTGCATATTATGGGCATTTTACGGCTTGAAGAACAGATACGAATCCGCAATGGAGCATGGCAAAACTACGAATGGTTTCAGTAGCAGAAATAGATGAGAATAACAGAGAATCACAAATTTTTGTGAATACAACGTATCATTTGTGTAGGATTCCTTAAACAAACCATACAAACAGGAGACGTGAGATGATTGCCATCAATAAATTTTTTATTTTCGTTGCAACTGTTGGATTGTTTATTTCTTTTATCTTGCCATGGAAAGAACCTTACTTGAATGGGCCGGCTCTACTTATGAAATTTCCGCTTATCGGTTTGATTCCAATCTTTGCTTTGATTATGCTGATACTTGGAATAATAAGAAAATGGTTTGAGGTGACGGGGGTGATTACGGGGATAATCACAATAAGCGTCATGTTGTTGACCATTTCAGAAATAAATAAATTGATTGTGGTTGGGCCCTATTTAACATTATGTGCGGGTTTACTGATGTTGATCTCAAGTGCCTACGTACTGAAAAAGAAACGTACTACTCGTTATTATTTCATATCCGACCTCTGGCTCCGATAACCTGGACTGGAGTGATCATGGGGAGGGTTCTCATGATAGAAACGTACGGTCGGGTACGCCAGTTCAATATTGTTTTCTTGAGCAAACAAATCAAGAATAGATTCCCATACATTCTGTTCGGTAGATCTGCGCTGACGAGGCGAGACAAGATAACGAATGGTCAAAAGCACACCACTGTCCTTCACCGTCGTATAAACTATGGGAGTGAGGGTTCCGTAAAAGATGAAATATTTTTTTGCGGCACTTCGAATTTGTTCTTGTACTCCTTGTGAAAGGTGCTCAACGTGCTCACTGGCTACCTGCTGCAGTATCTCCTTTGCCCTTTTCCAGTCACTTTCAAACGTTATCAACACGGGAATTTCGTTCCAGATGTACTCAAACCCAATATGGTAGTTTGCTAAAGGTTCTCGGAGTACCTTGCTATTTGGGATATGAATGATTCGACCGGTACTCTGATCCGCATCAACCCAATTTCCAATCTCGACTATGCTGAATTCAAAAATTCTTACGTCGATCACATCACCCGCTGATTTGCCAATTTCAATCCGATCACCAACCTTAAATGGTTTTCGCGATATGATGAAGACCCATCCTGCCATATTGGCAATAGTGTCATGCATGGCTATGGCAATACCGGCACTTGCCAGTCCTAGAAACGTGGTCAAATTTGCAATTCCTCTTGCCCATATTGAACCAATGATTAGCGAGAGTAGTATAGTATAAGTGTATAAAGTAGCGCGGCGCCATCGGTAAACGCTTCTGGTTTCCGAAAATTTTTTCCGTATGATGACGTCACACAAAATTTTCCCCAATGAAAGGAAAATAAAAATGGCAACGGTGAGGATGAGTTTGTCAAAGGATTGCGGAGAAAGATTCAGATATTCGTTCAATGATTGGATTGTCTTCATTTTCTATATTGTTCGGATGTTTTTAAATTACGGGTTCCTGTATTAAAAAGGTATTATCACAGTTTTTGACGATCTGGCTTATAATCATTTTTTTAAAAAAAATATAAAATAATAATCTCTCCATCACTGTATTATAATTTAAATTTCAAATAAAGTTATAATAAATCATATCTTATCATCAAACATGGTTACTGATTAAGCTTTTATACTAATAATATCAGTAACAAATAAAGTTTTTTAAAAATCGTAAGAGAGTGGTACATTCATTGTAGGATATAAAAATAAGATGTGCTGTTAAAGATTTTTTTTAAGCTGGATGAAGCAGCTGAGTACAATCATCATTTCAAATGAGGATCTAGGGTAGGTATTTGCTGACGTGGCATGTTCCGTTTTTTTTGCAGATAGGGAGGTCCCATGAATATTCCAGCAACAAAGGTTACACATCAAGAGATTGAAAAAGCAATGAAACGATTCATTGCCAAAGGAGGGAAAATAACGATCCTTCCTCAACAAAAAGCCGACTCTACGAAAAAAGTTTATGCTCATAAATGGAGTATGTATGAATCCCATACGACGGACTGTTTTTAGCAGCATGAGGAGCATGCTCTCCTTCGAGCGGATATGAAAGGAAAACTATGCATGATGTAACAGCCATTATTTTAGCAGGGGGGCGCGGCACACGTCTCTATCCATTAACAAAGTCTAGAGCGAAGCCGGCCGTACCACTAGCAGGAAAGTATCGACTGATTGATATTCCTTTAAGCAATTGTATCAACTCAGACATTGATCGGATTTTTGTGCTGACTCAGTTCAACTCTGTTTCGCTTAATCGACATATCAGTCGCACTTATCGATTTTCCATGTTTACGGATTCGTTTGTAGATGTGCTTGTTCCTCAGCAAACAAATGAAAATACAGACTGGTTTCAAGGGACTTCTGATGCAGTTCGACACCATCTATCTGCTTTCCAGGCAGAACCAACTGAAGATTATTTAATTCTCTCTGGAGATCATCTCTACCGGATGGACTACTCCCTTCTCATTCAGCACCATCGGCAATCTGTTGCTGATATTACATTAGGAGTCATTCCCGTCACAGAAAATCAAGCTTCTCGATTTGGGCTGCTCAAGATCGACTCAACGGGACGCGTCATCGACTTTAGAGAAAAACCTCAAGGGGAATCGTTGCAAGAAATGAAGGTTGATACAACCAACCTGGGGTTATCTCCTGAAGAAGCAGCTTTGTATCCATATATTGCGTCAATGGGGATATACAGTTTCAAACGGGATCTGCTGTTTGAACTCCTTGAATCGTCCTCCCAATACCATGATTTTGGAAAGCAGCTCATTCCCTCGGTGATTCATGATGTTCAGGTTCAAACTCACCTCTTTAACAATTATTGGGAAGATATCGGGACAATTGCTTCTTTTTATCAAGCTAACCTCAACTTGTTGACCCGACCCACTCCTCCTTTTAGTTTTTATGACTCAAGGAATCCGATTTTTTCTCGTCCCCGTTTTTTACCGCCCAGTGAGATAGACGATTCGCAAATAAAGAGTTCTTTGATTGCGGATGGCTGCTCGATCAAGAAAGCGTCTATTTCTCATTCCGTTATTGGGATTCGGTCACAAATTGCAAACAATGTTGTGATTGAAGAGAGTATTCTTGCAGGATCTGACATTTACCAATCCGAAAAGGAACGTCAAAACGATGAAGCAAACAACAGTCTTCCAATTGAGATAGGAGAAAACTCTCAAATTCGGAGAGCAATTCTTGATAAAAATGTTCGTATTGGAAAAAATGTGAAAATTTTCAATCAACAGAACATACAGGAAGCATATTGTGAAGAAGAAGGATATTGCATTAAGAATGGAATTGTGGTGGTCATGAAGGATGCGGTAATTGAGGACAATAGAATCATCTAAAGTGCATGGTCAGTGCATTCTCATTTAAGCCCTGGGTCAGGAACATTATTATGAGGGGTATTTATGTTTTTTTTAGAATCTCTTTTTAGAAATAAAAAAGGATATCCTCCACTGGATTTTAATAGCACTGCAATCCAGCAACTTGATAAATTTCAGGAACCACTTGGAAAGATTTGTTTGCAAACAAGTGACCCTGTTGAGTTAGTTCCCACTGATGAAACCTGCTACATTTTTCTCGGCAATCCTCCCAGGCGTTTTGCGATGACTTGGATTGATAAGGACAATTCTATTCATAAATTTAAAAGTCTTGCTAAAGATAAAGGTGTGTCCCAGGCCAAGTTTGAACGCCTGGCAGAAACCATTGGGGAGGCCTATCGTCAGAGCAAAGGTGAAGCACGGTTTTCATTGGATTTTGACAACAAGACGATTACTGTAACAGTTTCTCAATCTCTGGCTGACCATCTCAAACAAGTAATTAACGAAGCCATCACCTAAAATCTCTGCTTTTAGAAGGACATAAAATGGAAAATGCAACTCTTGAAATGGCATTAACGGAAGCTGTAGCTTCAGGAACCATCCGACACACTGATCGGGAAAATATTGAACAACTGGTTGAGCAGGAAAATCAGAAAGAAGCTCTCGATATATTAGACGATTATCGCACTTCCTGGGAAGCCTTTCTCAATTCAACAGATCCTGATTGGAACAGGGAGCCCATGAAGTATAAAACCGGTTCCTTTCCATTTGCAGACGGACTCGATCGGGCAATCGAATCCTCATGGCGTATTCTGGAAATCTTGGAACTCCAGGAAAAAATACTGGCCAGAGGTTGGAAATGATAAAGATGAGTCAGGTAAAATTTTGGATTTCACTTGTTTTTACCATGTTCGCTTTTTTATTGACATTATCTTCTGAAGCAGAGGCCTTGTGTGTCAAAGCTAAAGAAGCGAATCTGCGCCAACAGCCCGGCACGAATTATGTGATTCTCTGGACGGTTTCTAAATACATGCCGCTCAGAAAAATCAGAGAAATAGCAAATTGGCAGCAGGTCAAAGACGTGGACGGTTATATTTATTGGATTCACAAAAGCCTCACTACAAAAAATTACTGGTGCGCCGTAGTTAAACGTGATCTGGTCAATTTGCGTAAAGGGCCTGGAACAAATTTCCCTAAAGTTTCCTGGAGTCCAATATATAAATATTATTCAGCAAAAGTTCTCAAATTCAAAGGAAAATGGGTGCATTTGAAAGATTCCAGTGGAGACACAGGTTGGGTACACCGTTCTTTAGTCTGGGTCCAATAAATGTTAAAGAATGAGAATTAAATAACTTCCAACAACAAATCCTCCTTTGGAAAAGGAGGCAAGGGTGGATTTTCAAAAAAAAGAGTTATTTAATTCTGATTCCTCAGGAAGGCGGAAACAATATCTTTTTAATAAACAAGGAGAATCTATGCTAACTGAGCGCATCAAAGTTTCTAAATTGAAACGTAAGGCAGTGCATCTTGAGAAAAAAGGGTTTCGCGTGACAGATATCGAGCAGTTCGGAGACGAATGTATCATTTGCTACAGCAGGGATCGCAATGGAAGTCAACTGGCAACCAGAAGAATCCAATCTTCTGATATCATGACTGCCTTGGAACAATTGGCATCCCAGGAGGATGTGATCAATGTGATTGGAGGGGTTTGGATCAGCGACAAGAGGGGATTCCGATCGTATATTGTTTATTTTCGTCAAAAACCAATAGAAAAAGCCCATCCTCCCTATGAGTTGGAAGTGGCTCCTTCAGGCGAATTGGAAATACATATTCCGGTGACGGTCAATAATATCGGCCTCGTCAATCAATAAGTCCGACAATAGAATTATAACGCACATCTCCTTCACGGAGGCATCCGCTGGATCTTGCAGATTCAGCGGATGCCCCCGGGTTGAAGATTTCTGTCAAGGGCTTGCGAAACCATGAGGGGATCCATTCTAAGAAAAAATATTGAAATGAACATTTGATTATAGGTGTTTTATGTGTGGAATTTGTGGAGAATATCGTTTGGACGGAGAACTGGCCAACCTGGAAAAAGTGAGTGTGATGAACGAAGTGATGGTACCGCGTGGGCCGGACAGTCACGGCGTTTGGGCTCAGAAAAATTTGGCGATGGGACACCGCCGCTTGAAAATCATCGATTTGTCGGAAAAAGCGCAACAACCGATGATCGATAATCAGTTGGGATTGGGGATTGTGTATAACGGAGCCATATATAATTATCAGGAATTGCGTCATGAGCTGCAGCAAAAAGGGTATCTGTTCTTTTCCGAAGGAGACACGGAGGTGATTTTAAAAGCCTATCATGCTTGGGGAATGGAGGGGATCAAAAGACTTTCCGGTATGTTCGCTTTTGGAATTTGGGAGCGTGATACGGGAAAAATGATTCTGACACGGGATCGTTTGGGCATCAAACCGCTGTATTATACCAAAACCCTGAATTATTTACGGTTTGCTTCCAGTTTGCCAGCCTTGTTGGCGACAGGAGAGGTGGATACCGAATTGGACCCTGTGGCACTTCATCATTACATGACATTTCATTCCGTTGTGCCAGCCCCATTTACCCTGCTAAAAGGTGTGAGAAAACTACCCCCGGCCTCCATTATGGAAATATCGTCTGATGGCAAGGAAACCCTTCAGCACTACTGGCAGCTTCCGTTTGGGCCTCAAACCCCTGAGGACGAAACCCGAGGTTTTGAGGAATGGAAAGATATAGTACTTACCTCGTTACGAACAGCAGTGAATCGCAGGCTCGTGGCAGATGTTCCGGTGGGGGTGCTGTTATCGGGAGGATTGGATTCAAGTCTGATTGTCGGGTTGCTGGCTGAAGCGGGGCAAAAGGGATTGAATACCTTTTCCATCGGGTTTGAATCTGTGGGTGGGGAAGAAGGCAATGAGTTCAAATATTCCAATGTGATCGTGAATGAATTCAATACGGAACATCACAAGATTGCTGTGGATTCCCAGCGAATGCTGCCTTCGCTGAAACGATGTATTGCTTCCATGTCAGAACCGATGGTGAGTCATGACAATATAGGGTTTTACCTGTTGTCGGAAGAAGTTTCGAAACATGTGCGCGTGGTTCAAAGCGGTCAGGGGGCCGATGAGGTGTTTGGCGGATATCATTGGTATCCTCCGATGATGCAGAGTCAGGATCCAGTGGCAGATTATGCTCAAGCATTTTTTGATCGGGATCATGACGAATATGTCTGCATGATCGGTCGTCCCTGGAGAAAAGAAAATTTTAGTTTGCAATATGTCCATGATGCATTTGCACAGCCTGGGGCCATTGCCGCAATTGATCAGGCCTTGCGTCTGGACATCACCACCATGCTGGTCGACGACCCGGTCAAACGCGTGGACAATATGACCATGGCCTGGGGGTTGGAAGCCCGTGTGCCTTTTCTGGATCATGATCTGGTAGAATTGGCGGCCCGTATTCCCGGGCAGTTCAAGATACCAAACGGTGGTAAATATGTGCTGAAAGAAACGGCCAGAAGTGTGATCCCAGCAGCTGTGATTGATCGTCCTAAAGGTTATTTTCCGGTACCGGCACTTAAATATCTCAGAGGTGATTTTCTGGAAATGGTCAACACCGTTTTGAATGATGACTCCGCCCGAGAACGCCAATTAGTCGAACCCGATTATCTCGACAAGTTGCTGTCTGATCCCGAACGTCATATCACCCCTCTTCGGGGATCCAAATTATGGCAGATTGCATTATTGGAATCCTGGTTACAGACACACAATATCTAAATCTAACGCTTAAAGGAGCTATGACCGTTCAAGAAAATATTGATTTACTGGGTTCTTTTTCCTTAAAAAACTGGGGGCCGCTTCCGATACATGAAGAACCGCAGAAACTCAAGAAAAATGTGTACATTGAAAGCGGATGGGGACGATTGATCTTTGCCCATACATTTGATGACAATAAAAAAATTGAGCAGCTGCTTCGCAGTGAAGAGGCCGGCAAGCGAGACATAGCGTTTTATGCACGCGAACCGCATGTCACTCTTTCCAAGGACCCTCATGCCTTGTTTTTGGATCCTTCCCACACATATCGTTTTAACTTGCGGGACAATCCCATCGAATTCATGAAACCCAAAAGCTTTCAAATTCGTAAGTTGAATCCCAAAACAGATTTGGAT
>JADGAT010000127.1 GCA_015231885.1 SAR324 cluster bacterium | reverse complement strand
GAGATCGCATGGCATCATTCCAATCAATACGACTAAAGAAAGTATTGCCAATAGTTCCTGTATTTGGATCAAATTGACAAGCTCCCAACGAGACAAATAAAGCATCAACAGAGGTTCCCAATGTTTCAAGAGCAATCATTACATGTTTCATATCAGTATCCCTACTTATTGTTTCTTCTGCATGTTACTGAGCGTTTTATTTTGGTTTGTATTGTGTATTTCTGTTACATAACCAACAAAACTAAAGATCCGTGATCTATCTACAGTATATCCCTGGCAATTTTGAAAGTCTAAATTAGAGTAATATTTTTTTACGTCAATATAAGACGTATTGAATTGATTTTTTCAAAATGTAGGTAGAAAAATATTGATTGTATAAAACAATGATAACTGTCAATGAATATTGCGTTACGAATCCACTGAATCCCAAGTATTGTTTTTCATCATTTGAGAAACTTTTAATACGAACTGACTTTTTCCTTGAGGTGAGAGTTTATTATATTCAGCGTCAATAAAGTTTTTTAGTCTGACTGTTTGATCCTTATTTTCAACCATAGAAACTACTGGAATACCCTGCAAATCATTGTTTCTAATTCCAGTAGCAATCAAAGTAATCTTAATTTGATCTTCTAGTTCAGGATTAATAGAAGCTGCCCAAATAATTGTAGCATCGTCATTAGCTTGTTCTTGAAAAAAACAAGCTGCTTCGTTGATTTCATGCATGGAAGTCGTGCTTCCACCCACCATATTCACTATGATTCCTTGAGAACCTGTAATTTTGCAATCACCTAAAAGTGGGCTATGAACTGCTTTTTCTGCTGCTACTATGGCTCGATTGTCTCCACTGGCTATACCAACACCCATAACTGCTTTTCCACCGTCCTGCATGATTGTTCTAACATCAGCAAAATCTAAATTTACAAAACCTTCGTTGGTAGTTAAACCCGAAATGCTTTGAACTGCCTGTCGTATCATATCATCAGCTAGAACAAACGAATCAACTTGTGAAGTCGGTTGCTCACCCATTTCCAAAAGAGAATCATTTCCTAAAACTATTAATGTGTCCACAAAATGTTCGATCAGTTCAACACCGGATTCAGCTATTTTCCGTCTGTCAATCCCTTCAAAACTAAATGGCATTGTTACGATCCCGATTGTCAATGCTCCTGATTCTTTAGCAATCTGAGCGATTACTGGAGAAGCTCCTGTACCAAAATCCCCACCCATAGCAGTAACAATAAAAACCAAATCTGCACCCGATATATATTTTTGAATCAAATCCAAATTTTCCAGGGCGGCTTCTTTACCAATTTCTGGTTTTACACCAGCACCCAAGTCCCTAGTACAAATACCATCCAATTGTAGTAGGTGAGATGCCTGTATTTTTTTTAGATCCTGTAAATCAGTGTTGGGAACAATGATTTCCACGGAATTTGTGCCTAATACCTGAGCCATCCGATTAATTGCATTTCCACCGCCACCACCGATTCCAACCATTTTAATAACGGGATTGTCATTTTGAGGTTGATTAATCTCAGAAAATCCAATCATAAGTTTCCTTTCTTTAAATCATAGACTCTCGTTTCCATTAATCCTCAACACGCCTCCAGCCTTCAGGCACATACTCTCTCTGCCGTCTAATCTCATATACCCCTTTTTCCAACGCAATGGGGGCATGAGTATTAAAAGAACGTAAATGGAATAATTCTGTTGGTTGAGTTACCGATAAATAACAAATCATCGAGTCTTGCTCATTTTTAAACAAATGTACTTTTTCCGCATCAACCACATGATGATGTCCTGTTTCAGAATGAGCTAAAATATGTCTCCCATCTTCTGGTTTTCTTTCTGTCAATTCCTTTGGTAATTTTTGAATTCTAGTAATTAGCAAATCACCTTGTGCAGCTTGTTTTCTAAATGTTATCATGTCCTCACCTCCACATTAAATTCGTTTTCAATCAAACCATACGTCCACGCATTTGCCTGTCGTGCTGTTTCACAATCAACAGGTACAGGAATCACAAAATCCCGACCTGTTCCACACTTCACTTTCAAAAAACGTTCTCTTCCAGAACCATGAAGATCAACTTCCAACAATTCTCCAACTTGCGGGTTTTTATCTTTTTGAATCGATCGAGCACCCAATTTTGATAAGATTTTATTCCACCCCAATATTTCGCAACCTGCTCGTCGTTGCTCAATATTTTCCCGGTTCAAAATATCATCAACAGGCGGTTCTGATTCAATCCATTCACAAGGAACTTGGACACCGTGCCATGAATAGACACCAAAACCATCTTGGTATTGGATTGCCTTGCCTGTTTCGTTATGCAGCAAATGATTTTGATCAAACACAATTGATTGAGGGCGATCATAAAGAATTGCTATGTTTTTATAAAATAGCCAACCTCCACAATGTTTTGCCAATTCGATTAGAATCTTTTGAATTCTCCTACTAGTTTTACAACCTGCAACATTAAAAAAGTAGTCAATCTCAAATGCTATTCGCAAATCAAACTCATAATAAAATTCTTCAGAGTGACGTATGTCAGGCCATGAATTTTTGATTTGACCCAATCCATCCTTTTTGATCCGATTTTGAATTTGATCCAGAATTTGGTTCCCGAACTGTTCCTGAAATTGTTCCAGATTGAGTTTCCAAAACTGCTGAACATGCTCCGTGAAATGCTCTTCGGGAAGCAAGTTCACAGAATTAAAATTTAAATTCCACAGGTGCTCCATTTTAGTAAACTGATCATTTTTTCCAAAATGATGTACCCCCATTAATCGAGTCCATTTAAATCGGTCCATCCTTCGACTTAATAGCTCATCTCCGATTCCCATACCGACAAAGTTTAAGATATGTGCTCCAATTGCTGCTGAAATTGGTGATTGCAGTAGCAAGATATGATCGGGTGGTTTTAAATGCTCATTTTTATAGAATTCCGTTAACGCTTGTTTTGCTTTATCAAAATCGGAACATTGAGTGGACAAACAAATTTTTAACCATTTGTCTAAAAACTCAGGAGTTTTTGCTGATTGCTCATCTGTTAAGCAACCAATACTATGATTCACGAAATATTTTCTATTCATTTCCATTAGAAGTAAAAGATTAACATTCCACTTTATAAAAAACGATGGCAGGTGATAAAAAATCAACGATAATAGTCTCTGTATCAAGAATTTGATCAAAAACCCCACCATTCGTTCTCAACTTATCATCCAAAAGACATTGATACAGAAAACAATGGAAATCATTGGCTAGGGGATGACCAGGTATGATTGAAAAACTACCTCCGACAGGGATTTCTCTTGCTTTTTTCTGTTCGAAGGATTCCAATTTTTTCATTTTTTTAGTTCCACTAAAACAACCTTCGCACCAACTGGAATAAAGTCTGCAACTGAACCATAGTCTCTATAGACATAAACACAATTTTCCTCCATATCGCTCAACCGAGTTCGAATCTCCGCATACTCATCCAGACCTTCAAAGGTAATAATGTCACCTACCTTTAATGCCGTGGCATTACTAGGAACAATGGAACCATCATTTTTCAGAATTCCCATGTGTCGACATCCCTTATATCGCTTCCAAATATGCATCTTCTGATTCGCAACACTGATCCAAATGATCTTGGCATAGGATTCTTAGTTGATTCCACGGATATGCTAATTCAGGATTGAGATTAATAGCGTTCTTAAACAATTGTTTTGCCTTTTGGTAATCTCCTTGTTCCATGTATCGCTTGGCTTCTATTGCCAATGATACAGCCCTGTTTGTTACATCTACAGTCATCTTTGCAAGTTAACTTTACATTACAATCATTCTCAGGGTGTTTTAGATACTGTATCCAAACAAAGCTATCTATCGTAATCGCTTATAGCCTGCCAATAAATCCTCTAGATTCGTTTTATCTGAAATAAATTTTTGTGATAGAAAAATTCATATTTCTCCACTTCATTATGATTCGACATATACCTAACAGTTCAAATGCATTTCAAATTTGCTTGGAAACTACACTATTGGGCAGATAAAAGGAAAAATAGTTTCCTGTCTGATTGGGTAAATTTTTTATCGTGATATGTCCACCATGGGCATCAATTATTTTTTGGAAAATGGCTAATCTTAATCGGATTTCTTTGTTTTTATCGTGAATTTTAAAGGACGGGGATTGGTGGAGTAACATATTGTAAGGAAAGAATTGGCCATTATCGGATATGGTAATCGTCATTCCTAGTTTCTCATCTGGAATAAAGGTAATGCGAATAGTTACATCCTCTCTTTCTTGTATACTCGATGCATTTTTAACCAAATAGACAATCACTCGTATAATTTTATTGCCATCAATCCTCAGTGTCAGGTTTTCTTCAGGATAATCATATCCAATTTTTAAATCCTCGATGCCCAAGTAAAATTCTAAGTGAGAAACAAATTCGAAGAGGCTATGGATTCCAATCTGTAATTCTGCTTTTCCATTTAAAAAAAACAACATATCGCTGGTCAAACCGTTGATTGTAGTAGAAGCTATTTTGATTCTACGAAGAAACATGAAGCTACGTGCCAAATCGATTGGCGTTATTGATTCTTTTTCCCAAATTTTGACTAATATGTTGGCAAATGCCAAACTGGCATCGTTTGCACTGTCTATGTCATTTACAAAATCAGTCAGTACGTATTCTAGTTCAGCCAACCGTTGTTTTTGATCTTTGCTATTATTTTGTTTTTTGTCCAAAGGAACTTCCTAGTTTAATCGTATATTGTATGAATATGCCACTTTGATACGTCAGTAATATTCCATAAATTCAACAGGATAATGTGCTTTCAAGTAGGCCATCTGATAAGTAATTAATCCATAGGCAACCGCATGGGATTTATTGAAAGCATATCCAGTGTAATAATCAATGATCTCAAATATTTCGATTGCTTTCTTTTTAGGAATTATCGTTGATGGACATTGTTGAATAAATTCAGGATTGTTCAAACACCCGTCTACAAAATTTTCACGTTGTTCTTCCAAAATTTCAGGGATTTTTTTTCCGATAGCCCTCCGTAGCAAATCTGTTTGTCCAAGTGTGTAATTAGCTAATATTTGAACTCAACGCATCACTTGTTCTTGATAGATGAAAACTCCATATGTTTCATTTAACACTGATTCTAAAAGAGGGTGTAGGTAAACAATTTGATTCTCATTATGCCTGCCTTGAATAAAATCATCGACCATACCTGAACCCAATGGTCCTGGTCTATATAAGGCCAAAATAGATACAATTTCTTCTATCTTTGAAGGTTGTATTTTGCGAAGGAGTCTTTTCATCCCATTAGACCCTACGTGAAAGATTCCATCGGTATCTCCTCGACATAATAATTGAAATGTACCTGAATCATTCAGTGGAATGTTTTCTAGCATTAATGGGCTACCCGGTGATCCTTGTTGATTGATTCTTTGGAGTATATTCTCCATTTTTGATAAGGTTTTCAGGCTCAAACAATCAAATTTAACCCCTCCCTGATCTTCCACATATTTCATGCGAAACATAGAAAGCGTTATATTCTTTTTAGAAGTACATACAGGGATTATTTCACGGACATCTCGATCAAAAATCACGATACCACAGGCATGTACGCCAAGTGTGGTACAAAGACCTTCCAGGCTTTTTGCAAGTTTGATCAATCTTTGCTCATTTTCGGTTCCTTTCTGCTCCATCAGGGCCAACTCCAGCTCCTCTTGAATGGATTCTTGGAGGTTGATTCCCAATTTGTTAGGGATTCGTTTTGCAATTTTATCTGCTTCTAAATCCGAAAACCCAAGTACTTTAGATACTTCTCGCAAAATACCTTTTGCCTCAAGTCGGTGAAATATCGCAATTTGGCAGACGTTTTTCTCTCCATATTTTCCTCGAATATAGTCAAACACTCGTTTACGTTCCTTATTTCCAAAATCAATGTCAAAATCCGGAAAATCGTTCCGTTCAGGATTTATAAATCGCTCAAAACAAAGATTATAATGGATTGGATCAACATTGGTAATACCAAGAGCATAGGCCACTAACGAGCCTGCTGAAGAACCTCGACCAGGGCCAACAGGGATTTCCTGCAATTTCATCCAATTGACATAATCTGCAACAATCAAAAAATAATTGGAAAACTGGAGTTGGATGATAGTCTCTAGTTCAAATTCTAGTCTTTCATCATAAACTTGACGAAATATTTCAAATGGATATTGGGGAGCATGAATTTGATAAGTTTCTTTAAGACGTTTTTCCAAACCATTTTTGGTTTTCGATGACAATAGAGTATTATGATTTTCTCCAGTTTTTGTTGGAAATGTTGGTAAGTAGAAATGGCTATTGTCTAAAGATAATCGGCACTGCTCAGCAATGACACTGGTATTATGGATAATCTCTTTTGGAAAATCCTGAAAAGTAAATGCCATCTTTTTAATGCTTTTGAGATACCGTTGATCAGTTTGTATCGAGCTATTGGCATTCAACTGCTTTTTCTCACCAATCAATTCCCATATATGTTGAGAAAAAGCATCATTCTGAGAAAGATAATGACAACTGTTCGTACCAACCAGGGGGATGCTAAGTTTTTTGGATAGGATAAACAGTTGAGAGTTAATTTTTTGTTGCTCCGATAACCCGTGATTTTGAATCTCGAAATAGTATCTTCCCTCAAAGACATCTTGATACCATTGAGCAATAGTATCCGCTATGGTATTGCCGTTTAGTAAACAATTACCAACTTCGCCGGTCAATCCACTGCTAAGAGCGATCAGTCCTTCGCTGTACTCTTCTAACATATAATGACTTATGTGAGGGACTCCTCGGAATTTTCCTTCTGTATATCCAAGACTCGCTAGATAAGACAGGTTTCGATAACCCTGTTTGTTTTGACAAAGAAGAGTGATTTCATGAGCCTGATAACTAGGAACTTCTTGCTCAAATTGTATATTGGGAACAACATTAGCGACCATTCCGATAATCGGTTGTAATCCTTCTTTTTTCATTGCCTGATAAAATTCAATAGCCCCAAACAGGTTTCCAAAATCAGTAATCGCACAAGCTTGATACCCTATTTCTTTCAGTTTCTTTACTAATTTATTTATGCGAATTGTGCTTCGCATCAAGGAATATTCAGTTTTTAAATTTAAGTGCGTGAATTGTGAAATACACATCATTTTCTTCCATGAGATTGTGGCAATTCGATCTCCTTTATCGCTTCCGTCATCATATTCTACTAGTGCGTCAATCCGAGACGCTTCATATTAAAAAATAATATATTCTGAAATTATTCATTTTAGTTTCCTTAAAATAACAGGAGGGGATAAGTAGATTTATGAGAAAATCATGATTATTGAATAGTATTGCGTCACAAATTAACGCTCCTATCTGATAGTCATAAATCGTGAGGTTGAAAATGCCTGAAACAACACTAAGACAAGTTCAAATATTGAAAATGATTCCTCACTATCCTGACTTAATCACAGCGGTGAGGATAAAGAATTGGTTGAATGACATTATTATGATTTTGACACGCAAAAAAGTAAGATAAAAATGCCCTATTCAAATAAGCCAAATGTTGGAAATAGTGGATTAAACCAACAACCTCTCTTAGAAGATTTTCTTAACACTGCGCTCAAAAAGGGAAGCGGGTTATTCCTTTGCGATTCAAAAGAGCAGGCAGAGAATTATCAACAGATCATTCAGTCTCAACTTCCGCCGTATATGAGCATTGCAATTATAAGAGAAAAGGAACTGAATATCTATTCGGTATCTTTTTCAGAAAAACCAAGAAATTCGTCACCTCCAATGAAGGATAAGGATATTAAAGGTAATTTTGCAGGGAGGCAAACAGAGAACAATAGAATCCTCCCAAAGGAAATCCGATTGTCCAGCGAACAAGAACGGGCGCTAGAAACTATGCTATCTGGAAAATCCCTGTTTTTAACAGGGAAAGCGGGAACAGGGAAAAGTACAATTAGAGCTTCCTGAAAAAGTATTTAAATGGAAGGACTTCGCAAATTTCCACTTTAAAAATTTGAAATCAATACGTAAACAATTCTTTCGACTGGAACCGTTGGTGATCTATTTTGGGTAATTGGACTGGAATGAGCCGTACTCTCTTCAAAAAAAAGAAAAAACAAAAAGAGGTTGCCCTCTTTTGCAGATTCATTACCAGGAAA
>JADGAT010000126.1 GCA_015231885.1 SAR324 cluster bacterium | reverse complement strand
AAAGCAGTTGCCGCATTCCATTTCCAATCCTTAAATTGCTCTTTTACTAACATCTGTCCTCCTTTATTGCCTAACGTCTGCATCAGGGGAATCAAACAGCAATACTGAGTTTTGAAAAAGAGAAAAACAAACAACCTTTTGACCAATTTTGAGACAATTTCGGCTGTTTGATGTCCCTTGAATGCTTTTGTTCGATTTTTCGTGGTATGCTTTCATATGTAAAGTGTAAATTAGATCTTTCCATGTAATGGATACTTTATGAATTAAGCTTTTTTACGACAATCTTCATATGAATCAATGCCTCTTCAAAATCATATTCACCAATACATTGTTCAACTTTGGATAGTAGTTCTCCTGCTTCAGTCCCTTTTAAAAACTCCTGGAGTTTTTCAACGACGTTTGTGGCATCTGTATCATCATCCTCAAGAAGTACGGTTAACTCTTTTATGAGCGGTTCTACAACTGTAAAATCTATTTTGATGGAATCTCCATTATCACCCACATCAGTCTCGACAGTTGGGTGATCTAAAGCGTCGAGTCCTTTGATCACCGGCTCTAATACAGAAACTACTTTCATCAGAAGTGGCTCAATTCTCTCTACATTTGTTCCTGATTCACAGGCCGATTCCAGTTCCTGAGCGGCAGCATATATACCGGTAGCTCCAATACTACCGGCGACTCCTTTGAGCGTATGAGCACAACGGGTTGCAGCTTGTGGTTCTTCATTCTGAGCATTACGGAAGAGGCCTTCAAAATTTCGTTGTTTATCACGGAACTTGGTCAGCAACTTACGATAAAGTTTGTGATTGTTCTGAGTTGTAGCCAACCCTTTTTCTATATCAATACCTGTTAGTTGTGGAAATTCATCTTCTGAAATCGTTTCTTCTGATTTAGGCACTTTTATTTCGACATTTTTCTGAGCAGTTTCTTCAAATGGCTCGCTCGGCGTAATCCACTTAGCCATCACAGCAAACATTTCATTGACATTGATCGGTTTTCCGATGTGATCGTTCATTCCAGCTTCCAGCACCTTTTCTCGGTCGCCTGCCATCACATTTGCTGTCATTGCAATTACAGGAAGGTTTTTGAAACGTTCTTGCTCTCGGATTTTCTGGGTAGCGGTATATCCATCCATGACTGGCATTTGACAATCCATCAAGACACCATCAAATGCCTCTTTTTCAAGTATATCCAAAGCAACCTGTCCATTTTCGGCAATAGATGGAATGATTCCATTGGTAGTCAACAACTCCGAGGCTAGCTCTTGATTGATTTCATTGTCTTCGACCAATAGAACCTTTGCCCCTCGTAGTTTCGCTGTATCCTCAGTATGACCACTTCCTTTACGATTACCGGCTTGATCTCCCTCCATCTGATGTCCAAAGGCTTCAACCGTTGAATCTATGAGGGTCGATGGCGACACTGGTTTGGAAAGAATACTACTAAAATTTACTTTTTCCGCAACCTGACTCAATTCTTCTCTGCCATAGGCTGTAAGCATGATTACCGGAGGGGCATCTCCCATTTCCTGAATTCTTCGGGTGGTTTCAATGCCATCCATTTTGGGCATTTGCCAATCCATTAAGATCAAATCAAATCCATGATCTGATTTCTCCAAACGGTCTAGAGCAGCTTGCCCTGAAGAAACAATTTCTACCTCAAAATCAAATGATTGGAGAAGATCCTTTAGAATTTCCCTTGCCGTTGCATTGTCGTCAACAGCTAACACTTTTAATCCTTCGAGTTCTGGCAAACTGGGTTTAACACGATTACTAATTTCTCCTGACTGTTTTCCAAAAGTTGCAGTAAATTGAAAAGTACTTCCGAATCCTGCTTCGCTTTCTACCCAAATTTCACCATTCATCATTTCTGTTAATCGCTTTGAGATGGTCAGGCCCAGACCTGTTCCGCCGTATTTTCTTGTAGTGGAACTGTCTGCCTGAGAGAAGGATTGAAATAATTTGGCTTGTTGTTCTGGAGTCATTCCAATTCCCGAATCCTGCACGGAAAAATGCAGGGTGACATTATCAGTACTGATTTCCTTGATCCGAATTCTAACTACAATCTCCCCTTCCTCAGTAAACTTCACCGCATTGTTTCCCAAATTGATGAGAATTTGCCCCAAACGCAACGGATCTCCGATTAATGCCATTGGAATTTCTGAAGGTACATCAAAAAGCAGTTCAACTCCCCTGTCTTCCGCTTTTATCCCAACTAGGTTTGCCAAATTCTCCATCACATCTTCGAGTCGAAAATCGATGCTTTCCATATCCATTTTTCCTGCTTCGATTTTGGAAAAATCGAGGATATCATTGATGATGCCAAGAAGGGATTCACCCGAACGATGAACCTTCTCTACATAGTTTCGTTGCTTTTTATTGAGATCGGTTTGTAATGCTAAATGAGACATTCCGATGATTGCATTCATGGGAGTGCGGATTTCATGACTCATGTTCGCTAAGAAGTCACTTTTCGCTTTGGTGGCTTCTTCGGCAACTTCTTTTGCTTTTTTCAATTCTAGTTGTTGTTCGTGAATTTGTGTTATGTCTCTGCTTACCCCTAAAAGACCTAACATTTTCTTTTCATGTGAATAGAACGGCATTTTAAGTGTATCAAGAAGAACACGTCTACCATCAGGATAATCCACCCATTCTTCATTGCGTTTAGATTTTCCCTCTTTCATCATTTTCGAATCATTTTCTCTAAAAAAGTCAGCAACCTCTTTAGGAAACATGTCATGATCCGTTTTTCCAACTAAATTGTCCCTGGTACGTCCAACAAATTCTTCAAAAGCAGTATTTGAAGTGATATAGGTTCCATTCGGTTCTTTTCCAAAAATAAGATCCGGTATGGAATCAAACAGCGATTGCAAGAGAGCTTTTTGTTTTTCTAGTTCGAGCTTTGCTTCCATCGTTTCGGTGATGTCATGGGCAATTCCTTGGACCCCGACAATATTGTTTTGGTCGTATACTGCGAATTCAGAGACTTCTAAAAAACGAGATTCACCCGATCCGGTTACCATTTCAATAACATAAGGAGGAACGATTTCCCCTTTCAATGTTCTTTGGGTATAACTGTCTACATCAGCATTGACGGGTGAATCGGCCATATGTTCGCCATAATGCGCCATTAAATTTTCAATAGAATTCCCAAGCATTTCCGATGCAGACGGGCTAAGGTATGAAAAAACTCCTTCAATGTCATGAGCGTAAAAGAAATAGTTTGCGCCAAAACGCTCGACTAATTCTCTAAATCGAGATTCACTTTTTTCTAGCTTTTCTGCCGACCTTTTTCGTTCTGTGATATCCCTTGCCGAACTAATAACGGATTTTACCTTACCTGTTTCATCAAATTCGGGAAACAAAACCCAATCAACCCATCCTTCATTTGGTAACTGAAATTCAACATTGTAAATTTCTGAAGTTTGAAAAACGACCTCAATGGCATCGTCAAAAAATTGGCACATTTCAGGAGGAAACCCAATCTCTTCATGGGTCTTGTTGAAAAAAGCATCAGCCGGAATTCCCGTCATGGCTTCAACGGGTGAGTTCACGTATAGGTGGCGATACTCTCGATCAAATCGCATGATCACATCTGGTAAATTATCGGATAATGCACGGAACGTTTCTTTCTGTTCAAACAGCTCCTGGGTTCGCTCTTTAACTCTATCCTCAAGCTCATTTTGAGATTTCAATAGGATCTGACTTGATCTTCGCCCTAGCCAGAGGCTTACTCCTGTTAGAAAAATGGCAAGCAACAGAGTAATCCCAAGAACACTGATCACAATAATTCTAGTGATGTAGAATGATGATAAGGCTTCCTCTTCATCAATTTCGGTGGTCAAACCGAAACCAAATTCATCATCCCACAACCATGCACCAAGTACCGTGACTCCCCGATAATCCCGGTATCCTTCCACATCAACTCCGGATTTTCCCTCAATCGCACTTTCAGCCATCTTGGTAAGATTTTCCTGAGCATCACTGGGTACTTTATAGTCATCGAGCAAGTTTCCACCTGGGTCAAGAATTCTAATATTCAGTATCCCTGACTCCGTTTTTCCAATCAGACCAATTTGACGAAGTTGATCATCAAAACGGCTTTCAGAAATCAAAAACCCCTGTTTGTCAAAACCATAGGTTTCTCCACTCTCTCCGATCCGACCCACTTGAGTTAATCGTGTAAAATCGCGAGTGGGATCCAGACGCACTGCCAATGCGGCAATAATTTTTCCACTATTATTTTTTATTGGCGTAACAAAATACATATGTGATTCATTTTTCGATACTGCTTGCCCTTCTGAATCTCTACTTGGGTGGAGTGGTAATACAAACACTTCCTCACCTGCAAATGCTTTTTGAATCGTTTCAGGGCGTTGCTTGGTGATTAAATTGACTTCACCCAGACTACTGTTTTGCATGGCAGCAATATTAATATTTTCTCGATTGATAATAAAAAAACCAATGTCACCATAACGATCCCGTTTTCCATCAAAAAACTCCCTTAGTTGTCTTAAAGAAGAGCTGTTGAGGAGAATTTCCAGATCAGGAGAAACTTGAAGGTGCTTTTCAACCAATTCACGTAATGTCTGGTCTGATGCTATTTGGTGGATGCTGTTTTTATGATTTTCAATCCAAACGGTCAATGACTCATAAGTTGAATGAACGACGGTGTCTAAAGACATCGCATAATCATTTCGAATTTGCTTTTCAATCTGATTCAGAGCGATTTGAGCAATGACGATAATCACACTAATAAATACACCAATCGCGAGGATACTCATCCAAAGAGCTGAATTGGATTGGAAAAAGGTATTCAATCGATCGCCCAAATATCGCTGAATCAGAAAAAACAGCATTCCAATAACAAAGACCACAGCCGCCAGGAGTGTGAGCCCCTGCTTCAAGATTTCCTCGATGTTCCCATCAGATGCTTCGATGACGCTCGATGGTGAATTCGTTTCGTCTGTGGAAAGTGAAATCCATTTTTTAAATATTTCATTCTTTTCGGATAGTTTTATTGTTTTAATACCTTTATTGATGATCGAAATTGCTTCTTGTGGCCAATCATTGCGAACAGCGATGTGCAAATCACTTATAAATCGGGTTACTGCGGCAATTTTCAATGAAGACAAAGCGTGTTGCTGAATTAAGTAACTCACTACTAACCGATCGTCGACGAAAGCATCGAGTTTCCCGGAAGCAACGTCTCTCAACCCTTCAAGAGTACTGGAAACCGTTATTACATTTAGTTTGGGGGTATGGTTCCTTACAATGGGTTCTGTCCAATAGCCTTCAACAACCCCTACTCTTTTGTTGACTAGATCATCCAGGCCCTTAATTGACTCAGCCTTTTTTTGCATTACAATGACATCACTCAAGTTTAAGTAGGGTCTGCTAAAATTCATATATTCCAGACGCTCTTCATTTTTTTTAACACCAGAGTAAGCATCTACCTTACGGGTTTTGGCAAGAGCTACAGACTCCTTCCAAGTATCTGTTGGGACCACTTCTATTTCTATTCCAATACGCTCGAAAATGAGCCTCAGTAAGTCTGCGATAATCCCCTGATGCTTTTTGGTTATAGGATTGATCTGCTCCAAAGGCATCCAGCTTGGATCAACAGTCAGACGTATTTTGAGATTGTTTGTGATCCATACTTGTTCTTCTTCTGTGAAGGCAATAGATTCTGTTGAGGCACCAAGCCATTTCTCCTGAAGGTAGCTGATCTCCTCTGATGAAATAGAATTCATTGCTTTGATGAGAATAGATTGAAACTCAGGCCAGTCATCCCGAACAGCAATATTGAGCTTTTCAATTTCCGGATCACCTGTTTTGAAACCACCCTTAATTTCCAATTCCGTCAAGAAAAGTTCCTTGATAAAATAGAGCATGACTGCAGATTCCCCCAAAGCCGCATCGGCTTGTCCAAACTCAACCGATTTTAAAGCTTCTGACAGATTTCTTACAGGATAACGAATAATTTCAGGATAGTTTTCTGTGAGCAATTCTTCATAAAAGAACCCCTTAGGAAAGGCGACCTTCAGCCCTTCAAGCGACTGAATATCAGAAATCGAACTGGCCTTTTTGGCAACAATGACATTCGGGTTTCTGGCATAGGAACCCGTGTAAAGGAGCCGTTTTTGACGCTCTGGTGTTTTCACGATGTTCAACATGACATCGATTTCTTTCGTAAAAGCCTTCTCTAATAAGTCCCCCCACTCTCCAGGAGCGTACTTTACCTGAATGCCAATCCGGTCGGCCAGCATGTTCATATAATCAATCGAGTAACCAGCAGGAACTCCTTCAATGTTGTAGTTAAAGGGAGGCCAGTTCAACTCATTATGAACTTTAATTACAGGACGTTTTTCTAACCAATCCTTTTCTTCCTGAGTCAGAGGTATCCTCACAGCCTGACCCTTTTCAGATGCTGTATTTTGTACCCCAATCCATTTTGAGCGGATGGCCAGTCTTTCGGTCGGACTAATGGAATCTATCGCTTTTTGTAAAATGGGTACAAATTCAGGCCAGTCTTTCCTGACTCCCATACTGTTTCCAGTATGTTTTTTTCGCTCGTTAATTGCTGCGTACTTCAGGCTTATGAAACCATTTTGTTGGATCAGGTAACTGAGTACCGCCATGTTTCCTGTGGTGGCATCTGCCTTCCCAAGCACCACCGCTTTTAAACTTTCAAGGGGATTCTCAACCTCCAATATTTTTATCGATGGAAATTTCTCTATTATTAATGTTGTATCATCATAGCCCTTTGGAATGGCGATTGTTTTGCCCTTTAGATCACTCAGAGCTGCTACTGAATTCTCAGTATTCCGAACAAAAATAGCCGTTGGAAAACTCAGGTACGCCTTTGTAAAGTTTATATATGAACGTCTTTCAGGGGCATAATTAATCACTGGTATCAAATCTACTTTTTTATTTTTGACCCCTTCCAAAATTTTAGACCAAGTGAGGTTGGGCACCACTTCAAAGCGCACACCAAGCCGTTCACTGATAATCTCCAAATAGTCGAAGGCAATTCCATTTAAACGTTTGTTTTGATCAAAAAACTCAAAGGGAGGATAGGCTCCGTCAGACCCCAAACGAATCACAGGGTGTTTGGCCAACCAAGCCTGTTCTTCTGGAGTCAAACCAATTGTGTTGGCTAAAGTCCGTGCTGTTGGTTTAGGGGCCTCACCTTCTCCAACGGTTAAGGAGGTTCCAAACCACTTTTGTTGCAGTTCAATCAGCTCTTGTTGCGTGAGCTTCTGCATGGCTTTATCGAGTATCGATTTCAATTCCGCCCAGTCTGTACGAACTCCAAAATACATCGCCGAATCATATTCATCACCAAGATCAATTCTGCCACTGACTTTCAGATTGAATAAAGAAAGTTGACGAATTTGATACATGGCCGGTCCCAAGTCTTCCACACCAGCATCAGCCTCACCGTAGGCAACCGCTTCCAAAATGCGTTTTGATGAATCGTACTCTTTGGCAATGATTTCAGGATACAGCTTCTTGATCAATTTGGTCGAAAACCAACCTTTTCCCATGGCGACGGTTTTTCCAATCAACTCCTTGACACTTTGATAAGAAACATTTTTTTGAGTGACAATGGAAAGAGTACTATGCACAAACGGTTTTTCCGTATATAAGGTGAATGCTTCTCTTTCTTTGGATTTGGAGAACACATTGATGACATCAATTTCACGTTTTTTGAATTTATCCACCAGGTTGGTCCATCCGTCTTGAACAAATTCGGGTTTGATTCCTGCTTTTTGTGCCAACAATCGGAAATAGTCCGTCGCATAACCTGTCGAGACTCCATCTTGCACAAAGTCATAAGGTGGCCAATCAGGTTCACTGCTAACTTTGATGGTGGGATGCGCTTTGATCCAATTGATTTCTTTTGGGGTTAGGTCAAGCCCACTCTGCCCAAACCCCTCTGAGGCTGAACAAACAAAAAGCAATAGCGAAATCAGGGTAAACATTACATTTTTTTTCATTGTATCCTTTGTTGCGTTTCAAATCTTCCGATGTAGTTTAGCAAGTGATCGGAATCGTCTTCGTTCTCATGACGTTAATCACTAGGGCCATCGCATATGGAAAAAATAGTTTTATCAATATATTACGGTGATTAACACTTCCTATCCAAATTTTTGTGCGACTACACAAATCAGAAACCACATCGAACGT
>JADGAT010000125.1 GCA_015231885.1 SAR324 cluster bacterium | reverse complement strand
AAATTACCAAATTGAATTGACCACAATTGACCATAAGGTCAACTGCTCATGGTTTGATTGACAATGTCAGCCTGTGTTTAAAACTCCTTTACCATTAGTTATAATTGTCATATCATAGTCTGTGATCAGATTTAAATAGTTGCGCCTTCCTAAGCTCTGATGAAGACTTATGTTTGCCAGCATTAGACCCGCATTATTTTGTCTGTTCTGGGAAGAAGCATTAGAAGCGATTGAGTACAACAACCCACAAGACCATAGTGTTCCTGCCTTAATAAAATAACTAAGATGTGACCCGCGGGTCTTATTTGGCCTTATGATGGAATTTAAGATGAAAATGATGAATCTTCTCGACGGTGTAAAGTCAGCTGAAATAAAGATCACCAAAGAAGTGAAAACTTTAAGTGACATGGTAAAAGACAAAAGCCTGTCGATTGTTGACCGGATTGAGTCTTATGAAGATATTATATCTCTTGAAATCGGTGATACCTCGCTCAACAGGGCACGAAACCTAGAGCGCGAGATGAATATCAGACAGCTGTACATCAAATACGAGGGGGAAAACCCTTCTGGTACACAAAAGGACCGGATCGCATTTGCCCAGGTCCAGGATGCGTTTCGAAGAAATTACGACATTATTTCGCTGGCAACCTGTGGCAATTACGGGGTTGCGATGGCCTACGCGGCGTTTCTTGCCGGGATACAATGTAAGATCTTTATCCCGGAGACGTACCATACCGAGCGCATTAAAGAGATGGAAAAATTTAATGCCGAAATTATCAGATGTCCCGGCTCTTATGAAGACACGGTTTCAAAATCTAGCGAATATGCGCTAGAAAATGCATGGTATGATGCCAATCCGGGAGGTGCAAATACCCCTTTGCAAATAGCAGCTTATGCACAAATCGCCAATGAAATCTATGACCAGCTTCGGGACGCCCCCAAATATGTTGCGGCCCCCGTTTCAAACGGTACTTTGCTTGCAGGAATTTATCGTGGTTTCGTAAGTCTTTACAAACGTAGCAAAACCTCGAGAATTCCCAGATTTGTTGCGGCATCGGCAGCTTATAAAAACCCGATCATTGCATCTTACAGGGCAGGACTCGATACCTGCAAAGACATCGACCCCAAATTGATAAAGGAAACCGCAATCAACGAACCTCTGATTAACTGGCACAGTTTTGACGGCGGCGAAGCGCTTTATGCCATCAAACAATCAGGAGGGGAAGCCCATCACATCAGCGATAAAAAAATGAAAGAAATGAGTACATTTCTTCTCAAAAAAGAAGGCTATCGGATTTTGCCGGCCTCAACTTCAGGCTTGATCGCATTGCTCGAGATACACGCACAGAATGAACTGATTAACGACAGGTACGTCGCAATTTTAACAGGTAAATATTAAACGATGAAAACAACAATTGATGGTAAGGCGGTAGTATACTGTGACGGGGCATTTAATACTCCAAATGGGAAAACAGCTCATGGATTGGTACGGTTCACCGAAAGGTATGAGGTGGTTGGCGTCATCGACGGCAACTATGCCGGTCAGGATGCAGGGTTGGTGCTTGACGGTAAAAAGAGCAGTATTCCCATCTTTAGTGATTTAGAAGAAACACTGGCTCAAATAGGCCCAGAGAACAAGCCGAAATCGCTGGTTATCGGTCTTGCTCCTGATGGAGGCCGCCTTCCGGTTGAGGCCAAAGAAACCATCAAAAAAGCACTCGAATTGGGATTGAACGTTGACAGTGGCCTGCATGATTTTCTTTACAATGATGATGAATTAATGGTGATTGCAAAAAAAAATAATTGCCGGGTGCGGGATGTCCGCCGGACGCCTGAAAGAGATCAGTTGCATTTCTTCACTGGAAAAATCGAGGAAGTGGATTGCCTGAAAATCGCCTTACTTGGAACCGATTCCGCTATCGGAAAAAGAACAACCGCCTGGATACTGGTTCATGCCTTCCGCAAAGCAGGCCTGAAAGCGGAAATGGTCGGCACCGGGCAAACCGCCTGGATGCAGGGTGCTAAATATTCCATGATTATGGATAGTTGTATCAACGATTTTGTTTCAGGTGAAATTGAACATGCCGTTCATAGCGCCTGGAAAAACGAATCCCCCGATCTTATTGTAATCGAGGGCCAGGGAAGTCTGATGAACCCTGCATATCCAGGTGGATTTGAAATACTGGCGGCAGGCAGACCCGACTTTGTAATTCTTCAGCATGCTCCAAAACGTATTGAGTATGACGGTTTTCCGGGCTATGTCCTGCATCCTGTTAAAGATCAAATCAATGCCATCGAGACCATTTCGGGCAAAAAAATCATTGCCATTACCGTCAACCACGAAGATATGACAAAAGAAGAAATATTGCCAACTTGTGAAAATATCAACCAAGAAACGGGATTGCCCGCTGTTGATGTGCTTGTATATGGCGCCGATGAACTTGTAGAACTTTTAAGAGCTCGTTTAAAGTGATTACTCTCGAATCATTCAAAGTCCATAGAAAACTTGCTGTAAAAAATATTTATATTGAGCCCAAGAAAGTGAAGGCCACTTACTGTATTGAGAAATCCTTAGGCGAGACAGTATCTTTTGAGTTGATCTATTCGTATGAGCATGCATATTTCAACAAAAAAAATCCGATCGATGTGAACCTGGCCTCAATGATGCTCGCCCAGGTTGCCATTAATTATGGATTGTTTTTTGATGAAATAGAGTTTGACGGTCTCTATAACAAAATCGATCAGCAATTTATCCGGGATATGATGGAAAACACATCCCGGGAAATTCTGACAAATAAATTACTCATTAAAAACGAATTTTTGAAGCCTCCTTTTGATAGCCTGGAAACCGCAAAAAGAGAAGTTTATACCCAGGCTAGGATTCTTTTTTCCAACACCCAATTTGAGGGTCTGGTTGTAAATCGTGACGATTCGCGGCCAGACCTGAATAAGTATGCCATTCTGAGCAGTGGTGGAAAAGACAGCCTGCTGACGTACGGCATTATTAAAGAGATTGGTGAACCCTTTCCTGTTTTTATCAACGAAGCCGGCCGGCATTGGTTTACGGCGGTGAACGCATTCCGTCACTACAGGGCAACAGAGCCCCGCACGGAAAAACCCTGGTGCAACAGCGACCGGGTGTTTAACTGGATGTTGAAGCATCTCCCCTTTATTAAAGAAAACTACGCCGGTATCCGGGCGGATATCTACCCTGTTCGTCTATGGACGGTTGCCGTATTTCTATTCGGGGTGATTCCCATCGCCCGTAAAAAAGGGATTGGCAACATTTTAATCGGTGATGAATACGATACCACGGTAAAGGGCAACCTGAATGGTATATCGCATTACAATGCGCTGTATGACCAGAGTAAATATTTTGACAACGCGATGACCCGGTATTACTGTCGCAAAGGCTGGATGATATACCAGTTTTCATTGCTTCGCAGCCTGTCGGAATTGCTTATTATGAGGGTATTGATAAAACGATATCCGGAACTTCAGAAGCATCAGGTTTCCTGCCATGCCGCGCATCAGGTTGACGGAAGGATGTACCCTTGCGGAAAATGCGAAAAATGCAGAAGGATTATCGGCATGATCACCTCCCTCGGTGATGATCCTGAAAAGTGTGGCTACAACGCGCTCCAGATAAAAAAAGGTCTTGAGGCCCTGGCGAGAAAATCCGTTAAGCAGATCGGCAGCGATGCGGGACATTTGTACTTCATGATGTTGGATAAGAATCTCATCGAGCAGAACGATTTTACCGCTAAGGCCGCCAGAAAACATCCGGAGATAATGAAGCTCCGGTTTGATAACGAAAGAAGTAATTTAGAAGACATGCCACTGCATATTCGAAAACCTTTATTTAAAATATTGGGTGAGTATGCCCAGGGGGCTGTGAGACGAGTCAATAACCGGTGGGTTGATATAAACGTTGATGATGATTTTTTAACCGAGAGAATATATAAATTCGATGAAGCATAAAAAATACTCTGAATTCATGTGGGCAACGCTCACTTGGCCGGAAATAGAACAACGCCTGAAAATTGTCGATACGGTGATTCTTCCCTGTGGTGCAATTGAACAGCATGGCCCCCATCTGCCACTGGATGTGGACTATTTTGACTCCGATTATCTGGCGCGTAAAGTCGCAGAGGCCTGCAATGATCCGAAACCATTCGTACTGCCCCCCATTCCTTATGGTGTTTCCTATCATCACAGCGATTTTAAAGGGACGTTGTCCGTTACCAACAATGCCTTGTCGGCAATGATTTATGATATTGGCATGAGCCTGGCACAAAACGGGATAAAAAAAATCGTTATCCTGAACGGACATGGAGATAACGTGCCTACATTAACCTACGCCGCCCAGATGATTAACCGCGATGCAAAAATATTTGTCTGTGTGGAAACTGGTGAAACCAGTGACGTGGATTTATACAAAATGATTGACACGCATAATGACATTCACGCCGGAGAAATCGAAACAAGTACAACCCTTGCTGTTCGGCCGGAATTGGTCCGCATGGACAAGGCGGTGGATGACACCCTTGATTTAGACAATGAATATCTGGATTACACATCGGAGCGTGGTGTCAGTTGGTATGTGCATACAAAGCGCCTGACCAAGTCTGGTGTCATGGGAAATGCGACCAAGGCGACTGCCGAAAAAGGACATGAAATGTGGGAAATCATGATCCGAAAATTGGCTGATTTTGTAGAAACCATTAAAAACACACCTTCTGAACAATTGTATCAGAACAGATACTAGAATGAAAATTAAAGAGGTCGAATACTTCAGGCTGGATATGCCACTGGCGAGTCCCTATACCATTGCTTATGAAACCGTAGATAGAACAACCAATATCATCCTGAAATTAATCACTGATGCTGAAACCACGGGCTGGGGTTGCGCTGCACCGGATCTTGAAGTTACGGGAGAAACCCCCGAAGATGTTGTCCATAATATCGAGACAATCATTGTTGGTCTATTGAAAGGCCAATCTCCATTTCAAATTGCACGAATCACGCATGAGTTAAAAAAATTATGTCCGAAAGCGTCTTCGACCATAGCAATGGTTGACATCGCGCTGCACGATTTACTGGCACGCAAAGCGAAATTACCGTTGTTCCAGTTGTTGGGCGGATACCGCAATAAAATTTCCACAAGCATCACCATCGGAATATTGCCCCTTGAAGAAACCCTTGAGCAAACCAGGATGTTTCTGAAAAAAGGGTTTTCGGTCATAAAGCTGAAGGGTGGCGTCAATCTAGTTGAGGATATTGAAAAAATTCTGAAACTTCGGGAGAAACTGGGGAATGACTTCTTTATTCGTTTTGATGCCAATCAGGGATACACTTCCGAAGAATCGATAGCGTTTATCAACAAAACAGAAAGTGCGAATATCGAGATTTTTGAGCAGCCCACAAATCAAAAAAAAGATGAAAAACTTGGAGAAGTAACCAGGAATATCGACATTCCTGTCATGGCGGATGAAAGCATTAAAACATTAAAAGACGCTTTCAGACTGGCAAGCAATGACGTGATCGATATGGTCAATATTAAAATTATGAAAGTCGGCGGCATACTGGAATCACAACATATCAACTCGGTTGCCAAAGCGGCTGGTATGGAGGTGATGGTTGGATGTATTGATGAATGTGCCCTGGGTATTTCTGCAGGACTTCACTTTGCACTAAGCCGTCCGAATATTGAATATGCCGATCTGGACGGGCACCTGGATTTGCTGGAAGATCCTTTTTCCGGTTTGTTTAAGTTGAAAAACGGGATTCTTTACCCCTCGAATGCCTATGGCCTGGGGAAAGTAAGACTTTAGGAATTAAAAAAGAGACTCATATGGGAGTCAAGGAAAGCCGCATTCATTTCAGCTGGTAATTGATGAATTAAGTTTTGATAGTATCTTTGACCTTTGCGAGAAGGCAGTATCCAAAAGGAAATTCCTTTTTCGCTTGAGAATGAATGCGGACCCATGAGGATCAACCGGTTGGCATTTTATCAAAATTATTAAGATTTTTATCAATATGTGAGTAGCTCAATGCGCGAGAAACATAGACATTGACTTCAGGTTTAACAAATGCCGCATCATCAATACTCCCCACCTTGACATTTTTGATTCCTGGACGCCCTGCACTGGAGCCAAACACTTGTGAGCCGCAGTTATCACAGAATTCTTTGATCATCGCATTGCCACTGTCGGCTGTATGATCGAAAGCCTTTGGTTTGCCCTGCGTGATCACGATATCTCCTTCTTTAAAGAATAACATGGTTGCAAAAGCGGCACCTGTTGCTTTTCTGCAATCATCACAATGGCAATTTGCCACACGCATTGGTTCAGCTTTTATTTCATAACGGATGGCACCACATAGACATCCTCCTGTAATTGTTTTCATCGCACTCCTTTTGGTTTTATATTTTAAAATGTTGAATTCATCTTGATTTTAACGCGTCACTCCATGGTTGAGAAGCATTTTTTTGCATTTTTTTTAAAAAAAATGACGTTCCCCGGGTTTTTGGGTACCTCGTCCCCATAGACAAACCCTTGTCATTGTGCAATGGTTGATCAGTGTTTTTCATAAATTCACTCCTTTTCAAAGGGAAGGCCAAAGGATATTTTCCCACTCCCCCTGGGTGAAATATTTGAGGTCTTCCCTAAAATGGATTATTTGTGTAGAGGAGAGACAATGACCTCAGTCAAGAAAAAAATTAAAAAGCTGACACAGGAAATGGAAGCCATGCATCGTGAAAATGCAGCGGCCAGGCAAGCCATGTGGGAGCTAAACGGGGTGCCTTTGCAGGATTTGACAACCAGTAGTCAAGCTGCTGATTCATTGGAAACAGAAAGCATAACGGACACGTCTGTTTGAAGTTCATTGATTGAGTGTTTCGAACCTTTTATTCATATCTTTCAATTTTTCTGCCAGGATGATGGAGAACAACTGATACATTTCGGCTCGGATATCATCTGATGTGTCAACATCCATAGTATCAATCACCAATGTTTTAAGGTGACTGTCGGAGCTAATGGTTGCCGAGCATGGATTTCCACTCACAATACTCATCTCGCCAAAAACGTCACCTCGCCGAGATAATTTTACAATAAACTTTTTATTGGAATAGACGCAGGCGGATCCCTCCAGAATGAAATAAACATTGCTATTTACTTCTCCCTGCAGCAAAATCACAGAATCAGATTTATATTCAACAATATCCCCATTTGCAATTAGTTTTTCCAACGTTTTTTTAGGCACATTTTTGAGCATGCGTGATTCATGCTTCAAAACATGCAAAGCATTGTTTAAAGTATCCATATCCCCCTTTATTATGTTATGAATTCATCTACTTTTAATTGCACAATGCAAGCATACTGTCTAGAAAAATATGGTGTAAAAAACATTTTTATTGAAAGAAATGATGAAAACATTATTGCTGGTGCTGGTGCTACTGAAAGGATTCTGGTTTTTGGCAGCTGGTGAATACCTCGGCGATTGTCTGTCTGGAGTGCATGCGCAGAAAGATGAACACTGGAATGAGGCTATTTTGCACTACGATGTATGTATCGAGTATGGTGAGTTGAGCCAGGAAAACCTTGTCAACATGCTCAATCGCCGTGGAATGGTCTATGATCGCCAAGGAAATCATGATCGTGCCATCAAAGATTATAACAAAGCACTGGTTCTCAACCCAAAATACGATAAAGGCTATACGAACCGTGGACTTGCCTACTTTCAAAAGAAGAAATATGATCGTGCCATCAAAGATTATAACAAAGCACTGGTTCTCAATCCAAAGGATGCTTACACGCTCACAATGCGTGGAGATGCTTACTTTCAAAAGAAGAAATATGATCGTGCCATCAAAGATTATAACAAAGCATTACAATTTCAGGAGCACTATTCTATTTTTTATGCCCGAGGAAAGGCGTACCAAAATAAAAAAAAATACACTCAAGCCATTCAGGACTTTAAAAAGTCACTTGAGTTGAATCCGAAAGCTGTCGATGTGAAAAATGAGCTGGATCAGGTGTTATTGTTCAAAAAAATGCTGAAAAATTGACAAACTCTTTTTTTTTTGCATCTCCCCGGGTTTTTGGGTACCTCATCCCCATATACAAATCCTAAAAAATTTGATAGAAGCTCGCCCAATAATGATTCGCCTTTAAATCTATTGGTGTTAAAATCTATAATAATGCATGAATCCGGGGTTGAAAACGACATCATTCCCGGTTCGACCCGGAATCCAAAAGAATTCCCAGAG
>JADGAT010000124.1 GCA_015231885.1 SAR324 cluster bacterium | reverse complement strand
AAGAACCCCCTAAATGCCTTTACACACATATTTCCAGATGCTATCTTCTTCTGTAATTTTTGATTTTCCTATGTGGTAAGATGGGGCCCATCAATGTATCTCCCTTCCAGATAATGCCTCAGTAGAGCGGATACCCCATATTAAGGAGGAAGAATGTGTCGGCTGCAACCTCTGTTCTCTGGTTTGTCCGGTTCCCGATTGTATTCAAATGACGGATGTTTCTGAAACAAATCAAGTCCGAACCTGGAATGAACTGATGAATGCTGGTCACAAAATAGAAGACGGGGTTTTTTGAATAATTCATCAATCTTTGAAAAGAGTGCTTATCATGAAATATAGCGTTCACCATCTTCACCTGATCTGCAAAGATCTGGAAAAAATGATTGTTTTTTTTACAGAGGCATTGGATGCCAGGTTGATTGTCAGGAAAAAATTTGGAACTGCCGATGGGGCTTCTTTGGATCTGCAGGGAAGCCTGATCAACCTGAGAGTTGCTCGCGACGATGAGACCATGACGGGTGACGCGTTGCAACCGAGATACGGATATGACCATCTGGCCTTGGAAGTTGAAAATTTAGAGGCCGCCTATCAAGATCTCACCAGCAAAGGGTTTTCATTTGTTCTTCCTCCAACTGAAACCCCGGATGCAAAAATTGCTTTTTTCAAAGGAGCGGAAAATATCACAATAGAATTGCTGCAAATGAACCATTGATTCATGATTCGACAGGAATTCATGACTATTGAGAAGTCATAGAAAAGAGAATCTGGACGAAACAGGGAGTTTCAGCAGTCTTTCTGCAAAGAAGTACTGATCCACTTGATTCTCTATTGTGAGACGATGATAATGGATCCGGTGACTAAGGTGAAGGATCCGATAATGCTGAGAGCCGTCAACGGTTCGAAGGTGATCAAGTCTGGATAAAAAGCAGTGGTCAATGTCATAAAGGCTAGAGTGATTAGTGGTGTGAGGGCAAGTATGGCACTCACTCTGGAAGCATCCATGCGGGCAAGAGCCTCCGCAAATCCCCCATAGGCCAACAGAGTGTTCAGGCAGCAAAACGTCAGTAGGAGGATGCCAGTCCAGTCCAAAGTTTCAACCTGACTGGGAGTGGCAAGCGGGAAAAAAACGAGGGCACCAAAAGTGTAGATCACCAATAAAATGTGTTGAGAACCATAAAATCTAGAAAGTTGTTTTTGAATCAGCCCGAATACGGCCCAAACCAATGCCGCCGAAATGATAAACAGGATTCCCACTGTATATCCCGACAATGAGGTAAAGATTTCAGTTAATCTCTGATGAAAAAATAATGCCAATCCTGTGAGAACAAATCCAAATCCACTCCATTGACGCCTGCTGAATTTTTCTTTGTACAAAAAGACTCCTCCCAGCAATAAACAGATCGGCGAGATCTGAATTACCATTTGAGAAGTTCCCGGATCTGTTCGATCCAAACCAAGCATATAGAGGATGTAATTTCCGCACAGTCCGATCGCCGCTAAAACCAAAAGCCCGGCATGTCTCCGTGTGATCCGAAAGATTGAAAAAACGTGCTGTCTCAGTGCCAAGATGATGAAAAGGAGAATGCTTGCTGACAAAAAGCGATACCAAGTGATTGTATAGGGGTCCATGTACCTGATGAGAGCTTTCAGGCCGATCGGCAACATGCCCCAAAGCAAAGTGGTGCTCAACGCCAATAATACGCCTATTTTCCAAGACCGTCTGGAACTTGCCGGCATGCGAGTTTCGGATAGGAAGAGGGTTGAAGTTTTACGGGTTGAACGAAAGTTCTGCTTGTCCGAGCACACCAAAGTCGGCCACTATGTGATCACCCGGTTCTGCAAAGTATACGTCGGTGCAGACTCCGGTAGTGATCAGATTGCCTGCTTTCAATCCCATGCCTTTTTCGCGAAGCGCATTGGCTAACCAGACCAGCGGATTGAGAGGATGTCCCAAGACTTCAGCGCCGGAACCGATCAGTTTTGTTTCTCCGTTGACGATCAGCGTCACCGAATGGGCAGACAAGTCGAGTTTCCTCCAATCAGCAGAAGAAGCAGGCCCTTGTACCCAGGCGCCATTGGCGGCATTGTCAGCAATCAGGGAAGGGGCGCCACTTTCGTCCATTCTGTATAGCGAGTGTCCACAATCTCGATTGCGGGGAGGATGGTTCCCACTGCCGCGGCGACTTCTTCTTTGCTGTATTCGGTACTGCGGGAAGGGAGATCAGAGGCCATGGCAAAGGAAAACTCTGCTTCGATGCAGCGCATTGAAAAATCGCTGGAATTGAGATGGGCGGGACTGGAATGGACCCAGGAAGAAAAAAGAAAGCCGTAGAAGGGGCTTGGTACCTTGAGGAGTTCCTGTGCCAGTTTATTCGTGCATGCGACTTTGAAGCCCACATGGCTGCCGCCCCTTTTTTCAACCATTTTGCCGACCAGAGCCTCTTGGATGGCATATCCGGATTCTAAATCCCGGGGTCGCCATTCGTCGGGGATGTTTTCTTCCTGCTTCATTGAAAAACGAAGATTTGCAAGAAAACTGGCAGCTCTGGCGGTTGATTCATTCATGGGTCATCTCATTTATGTTGGATTAAATCTTTCTTATTCGAAAGCTCAAAATCAGGAAAACAAAGTGAGAAATCCGGCAGCTCTTTTTAATTTTATGCTATTCCAAATAGCGCCCGTAAATTTTATCATAGAGGCCGGATGCTTTGATTTCATCGAGGCCTTTTTGAAATCGGTTGCGCATCGTTTCGCTTTTAAATCCAACAGAGAAGTACATGGGTTTCGGAAACAAGGGTGTAAATTCATAACTTACTTTGGCGTTCCCATACCGCTTGGCCCAATGTTTGAAGATTGCGATATCAGTGATTAGCACGTCGGCGCGTCCGGCGAAAAAAATGCGCACCTGTTTTTCTTGATCATCAATCTCCCGGTAGGAAGCAGCTTCTTTGATCGCTTGGCGGAAAACATCGTCGAGATATTTGCTGGCATGTTGGAATGCCACCACGCGTTTGCCTTTTAGGTCCTGAATTGTGCGCACATCTCGCGCTGTTTTGGTGTTTATGATGATGTGATCATATAGTCGCAAAAAGTTGTCAACATAGAAAATGCCTTCTACTTCTTTTCGCAGGTTGCTTCCTGCATCAATCACATCTTTTTTGATTGCATCATGCATTCGGTCATAGTTCATATAGACCGGGGTAATAGTAACATCAGGTAGAGCGGCTTTGAAAAGATCAAACTCAATACCGAGCATGCGTTTCTGGTCATAATCTTGTTTCGTCAGTTTTGTGGATGCCATAATGTAGGGAGCCTTTCCCGATTTGACACCGACACGAAGGGTCTCCTCGGAATGGGCGACACCAAATTGAATGGCGAAAACTATCATTATAAACCAAGGAAAAATTCGTAGTAACATAATGAACTCCTTAATATCTATCGTGTTTGCCGAAATCTATATACAAAATGAAAGTATCCCATTCCAGCAGGGCAGATGCAACACATAAACCTTCCTGGAACCGGTGAATATAAATTTGTTTTTATTGAGAGTACATACAAAACTGTGTTATATAAAAGCTTTCGTTCCAGCAAAGCTGATCAAATACTTAAAATCCGGGATGCCTGCATTTGAATTCTTATCACTAGACAAATTATCCTCTTTATGATTTTGAAACGTCTTATAAATTCGCTGGTTGTGAAGATTCTCAGCGTCTTTTTGCCGCTGGTCGTCGTGATCGAGCTTGGTGTTTTTTCTTATCAGTCGTGGAACTTTTACCATGAGCAGCTGCAAGACCTGACAGCACGCGCCCAGCGTTTGGTCGAGTCACAAGGAACGGCACTGTCCGGACCACTTTGGGACTTCGAAGATGAGGTCGTTGAAACGTTACTGAACCAGGTCATGGAACAGACATTCATCAGCGGTTTGACTCTCTATAACCAGCAAGACGAAGTTATTGCCAAAAAGGGACAAATCAGTGCTACCTCGTCGGGCTCACGATTTTATGTTTTTGCGGATGTGGTTTATACTTCGCCGGTTGAGAAGCAGTTCTTAGGGCGATTGGAGGCGGATCTCAATTCTGGAGTAATCGAACAGGCGTTGCGGGACTACGCCCGCTCGAACGCCTTGGTATTGATCGCGGTTCTTTTGGGCCTGATTGGTGCTGCTTTTTTTTCCATTCGTATGTTTGTCGGCAGACCACTGAGCAGGCTGCGCAACTCCATTCAAGTGCCCGATCATCAAGAACGAGAGCCGGTGGAGTGGAAAAGTCAGGATGAGTTGGGGGAAGTGATCCAAACGTACAATCAGATGCTGTTTCAGGAGAAAGAAATAAAGAAACGACTGCGTCAACAACAGGAGCATTTGGAAGAGCAGGTGTCCGAACGCACTGCCGAGTTGGTTGTGGCTCGTGACCTCGCTGAGGGGGCAAGTTTGGCCAAGTCGGAGTTTTTAGCCAACATGAGCCACGAAATTCGGACGCCGATGAATGCGATTATTGGGATGAGTCACCTGGTACTCATCACTGAGCTTGATGGCAAGCAACGCAACTATATCGAAAAAGTGCACCGTTCCGCAGAATCCTTGTTGGGAATCATCAATGATATTCTTGATTTCTCCAAGATCGAAGCAGGCAAATTGGATATGGAATCTGTGGAATTCCGTCTGGAAGATGTGTTGGACAACCTTGCTAATCTGGTGGGCTTGAAAGCAGAAGAAAAGGGATTGGAATTATTGTTCCAAACGGATGCGGAGACACCCATGGCCCTAGTGGGAGACCCGCTTCGTTTAGGACAAATTCTCATTAATTTGGGCAACAATGCAGTGAAGTTCACCGAGAACGGGGAGATTATTCTTCAGACGAAAGTCCGTGAAATCATAGGAAACGGGGGAGCCCAAAGGGCGATGCTGCAATTTTCTTTGCGCGATACTGGTATTGGTATGAATGAAGCGCAGCAGGCAAAGTTGTTTCAATCCTTTTCCCAGGCTGATTCTACTACCACCCGTAAATATGGTGGTACCGGTTTAGGGCTCACCATCTCTAAGCGCTTGACTGAGATGATGGGGGGTGAGATCTGGCTTGAAAGTCAGCCGGGAGAGGGAAGTACCTTTCATTTCACCGTAAATTTGGGGATTCAAGCGAATCCGCGGCAGCGAATCATGGTCAATCGGGAAGAGCTAGAGGGCCTCAAGGTTTTGGTGGTGGACGACAATGCATCGGCTCGGGAGATACTTTCCTCCATTGCAGAGAACTTTGGAATGAAGGTCGAGCTAGCTAAAAATGGCCAAATGGCATTGACGGAAATGGAAAAGGCAGTGCAAGAGGGGATTCAATACGACATTGTGCTCATGGATTGGAATATGCCCGGCATGGATGGTATCTCATGCATTGAACGTATTGAAAACGAGTTGAAAGGGGCTATTCCAGTGGTCATCATGGTGACGGCCTACGGACGCGAGGAAGCGATTCAGGCGGCTCATGACAAAGCGGTCGAGATCAAATCAGTGTTGTCCAAGCCAGTGACGCCGTCAACTCTGCTGGACGCAATCGGTGAGACCTTGGGACGAGGGGTGGTGCGTGGTGAAGGCGCTGCGGGGCGCAAGGACGATCCCCAGGAAGCCATTCAGCATCTGCGAGGTGCATTGGTATTGTTGGTGGAAGATAACGAGATCAATCAGGAGTTGGCTTTGGAATTACTTGCCAACGGCGGTATTAAAGCGAAGACGGCGGAAAATGGGAAAATCGCTCTGGATATGCTGGACGCTGAACCCGAGGCTTTCGATGGTGTGTTGATGGATGTACAGATGCCGGTGATGGATGGTTATACCGCCAGCAAAGAGATTCGCAAACAGAAACGCTTTAAAGATTTGCCGGTCATCGCCATGACGGCTAACGTCATGTCCGGAGACCTGGAGAAGGCGATGGATGCAGGTATGAACGCCCATATCGGAAAGCCCATCAATGTGCGTGAAATGTTTACTACCATGTCCCGATGGATCACTCCGGCCAATCCGTCCGGTTCTGCTGAACCGATGGGTTCCAGCAGTGAGCACGATATCCTTCTTTTTCCACCGCTCCCCGGAATCAATGTGGAACTTGGTCTATCTCGTATTGGCGGTAATGCCAATTCTTACCGTAAGCTGCTCTTGAAATTTGGAGGAAACCAGGGAAATGCTCCAGAGCAGCTGGTTCAAGCAATTGCAGCGGGAGACGAGAAATTGGCAATCCGCTTGGCACATACTCTGAAAGGGGTGGCGGGAAATATTGGAGCCCAGGAGCTCCATCTTGCGGCTGCGTCTCTAGAAAAAATGCTTATTGACGGGGATAACGACAAAGCCAATGTGGTGCTAACGGAACTCACTGATAAAATGCGACAGGTCCTGGCCTCCATTGATACTCTTGAACAAAATCAGACGAATTTAGAGGGATCACCAAAACAGGTTGACCTTTCTGTAGTCAAAGATGCGTTGGAGCACCTGCGAGTGCTTCTTGAAGATGATGACACGGAAGCTGGCAATTTGGTGGAAAGCCTCCATGAACAGTTAGCTGGAAGCGAGTTTCAAAATGGGCTCAAGGAGATAGAGAAAGCTGTTGGTGGATACGATTTTGATGAAGCGTTGGAACTCCTTGAAACATTGTCCGAAAGCTTGAATGCCTGACCGGAAGAGTTCCCACTTAAATCGGCCAATTGTTTTCAAAGATTGACCTGTGGATTCTTGTCACATCTCACTCGTTTTCCTAAGGTTCAACTCAACAAGACCATTGAATTAATGGCTCTTTTTTTACTTTGATTTTTGCAAGCAATTTTGAATAAGCTTGCAAACGAAAACCTTGCAAACGAAAGGAGGAGATACCTGCGGACGTGGATTGCCCAATACTTGAATAGTTTTGAATGGACGACTTATTTTTTATGAATAAACTTGCTAGACGCTAGACAGCTATTATAACTATATGCTACCATTTTAAAGCTTCAGGCAGAAGGAAGTCCAATGAAACCCATTTCTTTGGACAGTCCGGTCCACCCGAAAGCCAATTCCCGCCAAATACTAAGTATTTCCAAAATGACTGTCAGCTTGCAGAGACGATCGAATACTGACGGTTGAATCGTGACTATGAAACCCCTCTACAAAATGGTAGGCAATGAGAAGCTTAACAATCAAAATTTCTTTCTTCCCAATCTTGTTCAATTGCATAATCTTTTGTCAGCTGTCACCGCTTGCTGCACAGGAATCGCCATTATTCCAGGCGGAGGAACACTTTCTAAAAGGGCAATATAGTGACGCTCTTTCTTATTACCAGCAGACGAAAGGCGCTGAACGTGTTGCCGGAATAGTTGGTGCAAGCCGCACCTGGATGATGACCGGAGACCATGCTCAAGCTGAAAAGATCTGTCGGGAGGGGTTGGAGGAGTCACCAGGTGAGGCACGGATTTCAACTGAGCTCGCAGAAATATTGACACGTACCGGCCGCTCTGATCAAGCATTGGCAATTCTGAAGAAGGTGGTCAGCGATTCTGTTCCGCCCTTACGCAGCCTCGTACAGTACGGAAAATTACTTCGCATGCGAGGGTTTCGGGATCAGGCGGAACCTTACTTTGAAAAGGTCATTGATCAGTATAATGAAGGCCTGGTTTTTGAAGGAGAAGAGATTGCGATGGTCGCAGTCGCAGCTTGGAAACTGGCAAGCTTTCATGATGCCAATCGTTTGTTTCGAGAGGCTATTCGAGTCGATCCTTCCAATCTTGAAGCACAGGCATTGTGGGGAAATCTGTTTCTTGAAAAATACAACAAAGCAGAAGCACAGGAACTCTTTTCCCGTGTACTTTACCAGAATGACAGCTATGTTCCGGCACTTGTGGGAGCAGCGAAAGCTTTTGGGAGCAGTAAGGCCGAAGAGATTCTCAAAGAAACGTTGCGCCTCAATCCGTCTTCTGTTCCGACATTGGAAGTTTTGGCGGAGGTGGCGATTGAAGATGATCGTTTTGATGAAGCAGAATCCTACCTGAGACAAAGTCTGGCAATCAATCCCGAATCTCTGAAATCCCAAACTCTGCTCGCAACACTTGCCCATCTCCGAGAAAATCAAGAATCTTTTCAGACAATTCAAAAAAAGGTGGAACAATTCAGCCCTGGAAACGGCACATATGCCAGATAGGATTCAAAAGTTCGAAACGCTCAAAAATTTCTGTCGCTTCATCTACTGACCACTTAACCCAATCAGGATTTAAGTGATTACCGTACCATACCTTCGAGAACTCCCATACGTTGTTTAGGGATTGAACATCGCCTTTTTTCATACCGTGTCGTCTACACCAACTATCAATATCGACTTCATAACAACAAGTTCACTTGCGGAGCGTAGCGGCGTCAGGTGAAACGACTGGTTGGGCCCGTTCCTTCAAGATCTCATCGATACTTTTTCTTCTTTTCAACGACGA
>JADGAT010000123.1 GCA_015231885.1 SAR324 cluster bacterium | reverse complement strand
ATACCCCTCTTATCCTCAGAGGGGTATCGAATCAGCATAAAATCAAATTATCTGGTATTGTTTCATTTTTCTCCAAAGGGTGCCCCTGCTGATACCATTGGTTCGCTTCTTTTCTGTTTTTAAACACGCCATACCCGTTTTCATACATCAAAGCCAGCTTGACTTGAGCCTCAACAAATCCGGCTTCCGCTGCTTTTCGATACCACTTGACGGCTTCTTTGAAATTGGATTCAGTACCGCATCCGTATTGATACATGATGCCGAGGTTGGTTTGGGCGCGCAAATTTCCCTGCAAGGCCGTTTTCAAGCTCCAATCATAGGCCTTTTTTTTATCTTCCGGCATCCCCCAGCCTTTTTGGAACATCAAAGCGAGGTTGGTCTGAACTTCAGCGATGTCGCGTTCTGCAGCTATTAGGTACCATCTCGCCGCCTCTTTTTTCTGCATTTTCACCCCAATCCCTTTTTCAAACATTTCCCACAATTTGATTTGTGCTTGAGGATAGCCTTGCTCGGCAGACTTCAGATACCATTGGAAAGCCTCTTTGCAATTTTGACTGACACCATTTCCAGAATAGGACATGTTCCCTAGATAAATCAGTGCTCTGGGGAACCCGGCGCGGACTGCCTGAAGGTATCATTTCATGGCTTCTTTGAAATTGCGTCCGACGCAGGCATAATGTTCATGCATCCACCCCAGACAAGTTTGGGCTTCCAGATTTCCCTCTTTGGCCAGAGTTAACATTCCGTTGTATGCTTTTTGATAGTAGTGAATGGCCATTTCCCTGTTTACGGGTACTCCCAGCCCTCTCCGATACATTGTAGCCAATCCGTAGTAGGCAAAAGGATGCTCTTGGGCTTCTTACTTTCTGAGCAAATAGAGAGCTTCCTTGTAATTTCGTTCGAGAAGATTTCCTCTTCGATATTCGGTTCCCAAAAGACCTTGAAAATAAGGGTTCCCTGCGTCGGCCAGTGTTTGGACTTCTGCGAGGTTAAACGCATTAAGGTTTCCCCCAAAAATCAAGGCTAGCAGCAAAGTAATGAGCTTTTTCATGGTGTACTCCCTGAATTAAGGTTTGGAACAGATTGATTCGTATTTCGGATAGTGTTCGATGTCACTATCTGTAATTCCAAATTCACTTCTTATTCATCCTTCTACACTTCTTATGCCATGTTAAAAAACTAATTAATTGATATCATAAAATATATAAAATTTTCATAACAAAAAAAATGATTGCATGATTGCAATCATTTTGAAAGAGCTTCTTGTTTTCTGCAATCCTTGGCAAGACATTGAAGCAATAGGGAATAATGTTGAGTGCAAGAGGGAGTTGAAAAGAAGGAATTCAGTCCCGCGATCCCTTTTTTTCAACTAAGCAATGTTGTCGGTAACAAAAGCAAGAATTGAAAAATTGCTGCTGCAAAAGAATACTGGATGAAAATACTCGAGACATTCTAATCAATAAAGGATAGATCAAGCTGGCCCTGTACATCGCGGGTCTCCTAAAATCGCAAAACAGCCAGGCATAAAGGGTAATGAGAAAGCCTTTTTTGAAAAAATGGGGAGACATTGTTGACTGTCCATGGCGATTTTGTTCGGCCATTTTTTCTCATCAAAAAGCAGTTGACTGAGATTGCGAATGCGTGCGATCTCGTAGTCTGATGAACCTAAGTATAATTCCGAATAGACAGACCTCTTGATCCGTATTAAGTTCATTTATGAGAGTTTGTGCATCAGGTTTTTTAAAACGGATCATTGAGAGGGTTCCTCCATATTCACGGTGTTCTCCGCGCTGATCATTCCAGCCTTCCAATGAGTTGTCTCGACCCGGACTCAACGAAAACAATCGCTTTTCGGAACCGGGATAAAGCCTGAGACAAATAAGGTGCTTGCCGCACTATCAGCCTTTGACATGGCCAAGCATTTCAAGATGCGCCGGGGTTTTTACAACTCCGGAACTTTCTCGCCGCATTGGGTGAAACCAGTAAAACAGCCTACTGGCTTCATATAGGGCAAAAAATTCCGGCATTTTAAAAATGAGGTTTCAAATGGCTAAAATTGTAGTTGTCGATGATGACTTTCATCTCCTTCGGCAAATCTCGTTGATGCTCGAAAAAACTCAACATCAAAGCGAATATATTGCAGAACCTGAATATTTGTTTTCATTGCTCGAGCAAAGTCCCAGGGAGTTGATTATCCTTGACATTTCGATGCCCGGAATCAATGGAATTTCTCTTCTCAATCAACTCAAGGTCCATCCTGTTTTCAAAGCGATTCCTGTCATAATGCTGACTGCAGATGATAACCCGAACACTCAGGAAAGGTGCTTGCGGGAGGGGGCGATCGATTTTGTCAATAAACCGATCAATGAAACCGTCTTTCTTGCCAGAATCCATGCAGTATTGAGACGTATACAGCTTGAAAAACAACTGATTTTCTCTCAGAAGATGCAGGGCCTGGGAACTCTTTCAGGGGGAATTGCCCATGATTTCAACAATATTTTGTTCGCAATCATGGGGAATGCGGAGCTTCTCCAGCAGTTTCTCACCGCAGATTCGGAAGAGTCTGAGCATGTTGACAATATTCTTCAAGCCTGCAGAAGAGCAAAAAGTGTTGTTTCACAACTGCTCTCTTTCACCCGGTTCAACGAAGAGTCGCTTGTTTCCAAACAAATTCTTCCTGCAGTCAAAGAGGCGGTGGGCATTGTCAGAACCTCTTTGCCTGCCAATATTGAAATCAGGGAAAATCTAAATCCTGGCTGTCCTCCCATCCTTGCAGACAGCTCTCAAATTCGCCAAATGCTTGTCGGCATTTGTATCAATGCCAAAGCCGCGATGATTGAAAATGGCGGGGAGCTCACTATTTCGATGGAACCTGTCACGATTTCAAGCAATGCTCCCTCCGACCCCGGGAACACTCCGGGAAACTATTTGTATCTGAGTATCGAGGATACCGGGGTCGGGATGTCAGCGGAAGTCAAAGAAAGAATTTTTGACCCGTTCTTTACGACCAAAGGGCTGGGAGGAACGAATGCGGGTCCGTCAAAAGAAGGGACGGGGTTAGGTCTTTATGTAGTGTTTCAGATTGTCGAGCGCCACAATGGTGTGATTTCTGTCGAGAGTAGTTTGGGGAAGGGGAGTAAATTTCACCTTTATTTCCCCGCCTTTGAGGAAGGCACAAAGGAAGAGAAAGATCTGAAAATGCCGTCTGCCGCGCGGATCGAAGATCATGATGTCCGGAAAAAACTGCGAATCCTGCTGGCGGAAGATGAACCCATGCTGAGAAACTTGTATATCGAATTTTTGAAAGATATGGGACATCAAATAACTCAATGTGGAGATGGTGAAGAAGCTCTGCAAGTTTTCCTGAAGAATCCGGCGGATTTCGATCTGCTGTTTACCGATCAGGAAATGCCGAAATTGACCGGGATCCAACTCAGCCGGGAAATATTAAAAATCCGTCCCGACCTTCCTATTATTCTTGCCACTGGATTTAGTGATCAGGTATCCAGAGCGAACTGCCAACAGTTTGGCATCCGGAAGTGTCTCATGAAACCAATGAATAAGAGCGAGTTCCAGGAGGCTGTTCTGGAAATTGCAGGTCAGGTAAAAAAGTAATAGGTGGTTGTTTCCTTTTTAAAATAATTTTCCCATCCTGAAAGGGGTCGCCAATAGCAACTGGTAATTCACTGGCCGATTACTGTTCAGTTCTCCCTGATTTAACAGAGATGGGAAGTTTTATCAGGTTTCAAATCGAATGCTCAGACAATGGAGTATGCTGTGATGAAAAATAGTAAAAAAACAGCAAATGAAAAAAGAACTCGAAAAAAAAATGGTGAAAAACTAAAGCTGGGGATCATTCTTTCCATCTTTCTGCTTATGAGTGGCAGTTTGTTTTCAGTCAAAGGAGAAGAGCTCGTCATTGGTGTTTTGGGTGTAATGAGCGGCCCTGCTGCTCAATGGGGGCGAATCAATCGGAATTGCGCGGAAGTAACGGCCGCTCTATACAATGAAGAGGGCGGCGTCGAAATCGAAAAACAGCGTTATTTTATTCGTCTTCTTATCCGAGACACGGAAATGAACCCTGAAAAAGCAGAGCAGGGAGCAAGAGAATTAATTGATGCCGGAGTTCGGTACATCATCGGTCCGAACAGGGATGATACCTCCCGGGCGATTGTGCCAGACCTTGAATTGAAAGGAGCGATTAATATTTTTTATACCAGCAGCATATACCTGCTTCAACCGCCGCGTAGCAACTCGATTATGGGAATGAGGCCTTCCTCTCAGTCCGCACCGGTGATGTTCCGATACTTGCGGGACTATCAAAACGTCCGCAGCGTCGGTCTGGTCCCTTTTATGGACCAGGATTCGATGCAGCAGCGCAATATCAATGAGCGTGCCGCACTGGATTTGGGTCTCGAAGTTCGGCACGTCGATTCTTTTGATTTTAAAAACACCTATTTTGGCAACAATCTCAGCAATGCGAGGGAAGTAATGAAAAATATGATAAACGAGCAGCCGGATTTAATTACTTTTCCCGGCGCGTTGCCTGATGACCTGCCCAGGCTGGTCGGTTTGGCACGTGCAGAAGGCTTTTCTGGAGTATTAGGGGCCACTGCGGCTCATGAGCCTGCTCGTTTGATTGCCATTGGCGAGGCGGCCAACGGCTTGTATTTTCTTGGAGGAAATCCCCCTGAAGACAGCTGGAGCCCTTATAAAAGAGAATTTGTTCGCCGCTACCGCGCCCTGGCGGGAGAATGGCATGATGAAGCTGGAACTAAAGCCTATGCAATGGAAATATTGCTGAGGACATTGCAGAAAGCGGGAAAGCGTGCAATTGAAGACGTGGAAGTCTTTAAAAAGACAATGGAAGGTTTCTCAACTCAGGATCCATTTTTACGGAAGTCCCGTCCCTTGACGTATTTGGACAGTGGAAATTTTGGTCAGCGAAGACAGATCAATGTTCCGTTGCTGATCAATTCAATTCAGGACAATAAAGTAAAAACAATGCATATCAATTAGTATCGGTGAACACGAGTAATGAAAATCGCACACAAACTCTATATCTTGATTGCCGGAGGTTCGCTGGCTTTCATTATAAACCAGTTTGCCTTTTCTTATTGGATAAAGACCAGCTATGAAATTCCCCGCACGATCCAGTCGCTGCAAAATGATCTCCTGATTCTGACCAGTCGATCAAATTTGTTTGAGCGGGATTACGGCCGCAGCGAGATACAAACAAAAAGATCGAAAGTTTTGCTGAGTCATCTAAAAAGTGCCAAGCCTGATATTTCGAGGCCTTTCCTGCCCCAGATTTTAGCAATTGAATCAAATTTAAAACAGGAAGTCCAAATTCGAAACCTGTATTCCAAAGTTCATGCGGATTTTCAAAATGCTCACCGCCAGTTCCTACAGAGCAATGAAAAAATATATCAGGCAAGCCGGAAATGTCTGGGGACAAATATTAGCGAACTTCTGGCCTTGAACAAGCAAATTGAAATTGCCGTGATTCAGGAAATCATCCTTGATAAAAATTTTCACAAGTTTACTGCACAAGCAAGCCTCTGGATCAATAATATAGAGCACTGGATTGAAAGGAACAATGTCTACTGCTCCTCAGACCTGCAGCATCGAATTCACACTGAAGCAAAAATCATTCGAGGCATTTTGGCTCAAATTGGAATCCATGGCAACTTGCAGGAAGGCTATCGGCTCTCAATGGAAGTCCTTGAGATGCAGATGATCAAAAATATGAACACTTTGTATTCGAATCTTAACGAATACGTGCTTTTTCAGAACCAGAAAAAACAAAGGATAAACCTAATCATTTCGATGGGTATCGTTGCTGTTCTTGTCCTGCTCTCTTTGCTGTTTGTTCGTTCGATTACACGCCCACTGAGAAAACTGCTCGCATACACTCAAAGTCTTGGAAAAGGCGATTATCTCGCCCATGTTCCCATCGAGAGGGGAATGGAATTTGAGGTGTTGATTTCGACTTTAAAAGAAATGAGCAGCGACCTTATGAAGGCAAACGAGCAAGTCCAAAAGCAGATGGAATTCCAGCTGCAGGAAAGCGAAACACGCTGGCAGTTTGCCCTTGAAGGGAATCAGGATGGGGTCTGGGACTGGAACGTCATCAGCAATGAAGTGTATTTTTCACCCATGTGGAAACGCCAGTTGGGATTTGAGAAGGATGAAATTTCAAACCATTTGAGTGAGTGGGACACCCGGGTGCACCCGGAAGACAAAGAAGCGGCATACCGGGAAATTGATCGGCATCTCGCTGGTAAGTCCGAAACTTACAAAAATGAGCACCGGGTTCGGTGTAAAAATGGCGAATACATATGGATACTGGATCGCGGAAAAGTCATCGAATGGACTGCAGACGGAAAACCCTTGAGGTTTATCGGCACTCATAGCGATATCACTGAGCTCAAACGATCTGAACAAATTCTGAAAGAAGGACATGATCGATTTGCTGCGGTCATGGATAGTCTGGAAAACTTTGTCTATGTTGCGGATATGGACAATTTTAAGATCCTGTTTGTCAACAAATCCATGAAAAATATTTATGGTGATATCGAAGAAAAAATCTGCTGGCAAACAATCTATCCCGGGCAGGTGGGTCCCTGTTCGTTTTGTACAAATTCCCGACTGTTGAATCCAGATAAAACCCCCAATTCCGGCGTTCACTGGGAAATGAAAAACTCGGTGTCAGGAAAGTGGTTAACAATCTACAATCGTGCCATTCATTGGGTTGATGGGCGGATAGTCCGCATGGAAATTGCCACTGATATCACTGAATACAAGTTGCTGGAAGAAAAGTTGGAGATTGCAAAAATGCGTGCGGAAAACGCGAGTTCTGCCAAATCCAGATTTCTGGCAAACATGAGCCACGAAATCCGTACTCCAATGAATGCTATTCTGGGTTTCAGCCAGATTTTAGTGGAGCAGGCAAAACATTTGTCGATTCCAATAGAATTTCAGAATCATCTTGGAATAATTCTGCAGGCGGGGACCAATTTGCTCGAAATAATCAACAACGTCCTTGATTTATCCAAAATCGAAGCAGGCAAATTTGAAGTTGAATTGGAAACAATCAATCTCAAATTATTAGTTCAGGGCATATTTCACATCAACAAGGCCTCCGCTGTTAAAAAGGGGTTGATCTTTAACTTTCACTATTCTCCGCAACTCTCCGATCATGTTGTTTCTGACCGGACAAAACTGAATCAGATTCTGGTGAATTTAGTTGGAAACGCAATCAAGTTCACGTCTGAAGGTATGCACGTTGACATCAAAGTCGAAAAAGAAGAGAACTGGTTTGTATTTCAGGTAGAAGATCAGGGAATTGGGATTGCCGTTGAAAATCAGGAAAAGATTTTTGAAGCATTTGAACAGGAAGAACCGTTTAAGGCCCAGCGTCAGGCTGGGACAGGCTTGGGATTGGCCATCACCAAATCCCTGGTCCGATTGCTGGGAGGGACCATCAGCGTTGAAAGCATACCGGGCCAGGGGTCCATCTTTAGGGTCAAGCTTCCCCTGCACGAAGCGGATGCCTATGATGCCCCCTCGAGCAACTTTGAATCGAAGGAATTCTGTTTTAGCAAAGAAAGTAAAATTCTGGTGGCGGAGGACAATTTCGCCAATCAGAGCATGATTAAGGCCCTTTTTCGAGAGCTGGGATTGGAAATTGAATTGGCAGAAAATGGAAAAGAGGCTATAGAAAAAGCAGTCAGAAACATTCCGGATTTGATTTTGATGGACATAAATATGCCGGAAATGGACGGTTTGGAAGCAACCCAACTCATCCGGTCGATCAAAGAATGCCAGGAAATCCCCATCATTGCAATTTCTGCTGATGCATTTAAAGAACAGCAGAATGCAGGACTTCGTGCCGGCATTACTGAATATCTTACCAAACCCATTCAGTTCGAGAAACTCCTGCCCGTGCTGGGAAAATACCTGAAACATGAGACAAAAAACATCAGCAAAGAAACTGAGTTAAAAGCTCCCTTGCCGAACCAAGAGTGGGATAAAGTTTTGAGCGAATTGCATGTTTTATCACAAATTCCCCATTACCTGTTCTATGGGGTCGATCAACAGATCGATAAAATTTTAAACCTTTGTGAGGGCTACCAATCTCCTTTTCCTGATTTACTGAAAAAGATTCGAGAAAATTCCTATTCCAGAAATTCAGAAAAAAACAAAGAATTGATTGAACATTTCTTGATCTCGGAAAACAAATCTATAGAGAAAGCAAAAAGCTGTTAGCCAAGACAAAACAAGATTATTGAAGCTTTCTCCCGGAAGAAGAAGATGAACCGTGAAACTCCTTTTTACAATCTGATGTTTTATTAAAGATTTCAGATAAAAGATGAAAATTTAGCAGACAATTGGAAATTGCCAGTCTGATTCGATACCAGCAAAATCATTGATTCTGCATATTGTTGATCTCGGAATTGAAAGGAATGGATCGACAGTTCATGGGACAGCAATTTCAATTCCTGAACAGAACTTCGACGAATTGAGTTGAAATAAAATTTTGAAATGATATGAACACCATGCAACCCGGTAGGGAGCAAA
>JADGAT010000122.1 GCA_015231885.1 SAR324 cluster bacterium | reverse complement strand
ATTTACCATCCATTGAGCAAGAAAAAAAGAACAATTCTTGGTATAATCATTTATATTGCAGACAGGATTAGAAATTGAAGTTAAATTGATATTTATTATCAAAAACAATCGTTTTTCGGGGGAAAATACTTGAGTACAAATCAGTGTTCGAGATTTTCCACGAAATGAGAAACACGGGCTATGGGATCAAGAATAAGAACCCTCAAGGTCAAAAGGGGACTCACCCTCACATCGGGGATGATGCGCCCCAATCCAGCAATTGAATATCATGTGGACGAGCAGGGATTTCTTTGCATTGAGGTGGGTCGGGAAACTGTCCCGACACTGAGAGTAAGTCCCTGGACAGAAGGCTTGGAAATATTCATTGGAGCCCAAAGGTCCCGGAATGAAACCCTTGACATTGAAGTTGCCTTTTTTTCGATAAAAACTTCACTGTTTGGCCCTACTCGCCCGCAACTCATAAAATCTCCGGATTCTGAAATCAAAAAATTTGCAAAAGCTATCCCGCGGGAACTGTACAGTTTGGCTTCTTATGAGCATGCTCAGTTCGCCATGCTACGGGTTCTTCGAAAATTGGGAAATCCGGCTTTTGATCTTTTTTATTCCAATCCCAATCTTTTCTTTCTTATTGTCTCGGATCATCTCGACAAAGATAAACCGCTGCATGAGCTAGAAAAGTTATTGTACCTCAAGCAACATCATATTTTGGAAAACCTCTACTCCAGACAATTTTGCAAAGAACATGTTAAATTCATTGGCAAACTGGGAGCAAAGAAAAAATTTAGTTTTGCAAATGCCGTGCAGATTAAGTTTGCGTTGAGACATGCTGAAATTCTAGGAGTTGCCCGACACTTTCATAAATTTGATGTAGCGCAGCTCGAACCACTTTTGAAGTTTCCGTATATTCGTCAGTCAAAATTTGCCCGAAATGCGATAAAACTCGAAAAAGATCGGTCTGAATTTGCGCGTTTTTCAGAATTACTGGAAGACGTTCTTTTAGTCGGCGAATCGTTGGGCTATCATCAAGTGGAAAAGCAGGCACTCAATTGCAATTCGGTTGAAAAAGTCGAAATATTACATGATCGTTGGACAGAAAAATTGAATGCCAAAAATTTGGAAAATGAAAAAAATAATGCTGTTTCCTTTCCGAGGTGCCCGTTCGTCAAATTGCCTGAAGACATTCAATTTATTTCTAATTCTTACGAGTTACAGTTGGAAGGTGCATTGATGCGGCATTGCGTCGCTTCGTACATAAATGGGGCCATCAACGGTCAGTCATACTACTTTCGGATCCTGGCCCCCCAAAGAGCCACCCTGCAGATAAAAAAAGACCGCTCAGGCTTCCAAATTGCTCAAATGAAACTTGTCTGCAATCGCTTGCCGGCAAAGAAAACTTTCAAATTTGTGGGCAACTGGTTGAGTCAAGCCGAGTATGGAAAAAAAAATTCATGGTCTGGTATTAAAGAATTTCTTGATAATAACCACTAACCTTATTGTTCTGCGATCAGCCTGACGGTTTCTCCAAAAAGGAAAGTCTGCCAAAACCATCTATCAGCGGTTGAATTTTTAAAAAACGGAAGCCAAATGAAATCACGGAGCCAAAAACGAACTGGAAATCAAGATCTCCACTTTTTAAATGAAAATGGTAGGGTCCTTTGCAATCCACGAGACCGGGAAGCGGCCCATCGTGCCGAAGTCGAGCACATTGCCACTGAAAATCCAAACGCTGTAACCTGCAAAAAGTGCAGGCGTTTCATTGGACAGGCAAAATAAAAAGGTCTAACAAGACAGTCAAAAATCAAATATTAGTATCGTGACTAAAATGGTGTGATTGCATAAAGTAATTCGTATGTTTCTGACAGAAGCGATCTGTTGAGATTTTTTTTGGATTGACCTTAGAATTTATAGTTTAATCGGAGCGTTTTAAGGTAGGAGTTGAAAACCTGGGCAAGGGTAAGTTTTGTTTATTTTGAATATTTGACGTGGACGGAACTGGTCCATATTGGAAGTCCAGGTTATAGACAAATCCAGTCGATTTCGAAACAAAAGAACAATGCGGGATTGTGATGAATTTAAACGCATTCCCAGGAATCGGACCAAATGCAATTTAAAATCATGATCTTGAAGAAACAAATCGAAGTTTTTACTTTTCAGCACTCGATCACGCTGGATGGGTTCGATAATAAAAATCAATCCATAGCGCAGGACATACTTCACTTTTTCCTGGTTTTTCGCAGGTTGATTAACGAAGACGCAGCCCTCAAACAACTGCCCTTCCATTTCCACCAATGCCATTTCCTCGGCAATTAAATGTCGGTTGATTTCATCTTCAACGAATTGGATATCATCATGATGCAGGGCGAGTCGGTTTCGATGAAGTGCATCGAGTATGGTGAACACCTGCTTTGTGCATGTCAGGTGCTTTTTTTCAGCAATCCCTTTGAAAGGACGGTCGAGGCGAAAGCGTCGACGTCCCGAATATCCCAAATTGGCATTGCTGAATTGAAAAAAAGCCTTGCGCACGGTTTGAGGCGTCAGCAGGACAACTCTCCCATCGCCTGCTAATGATATTTGAATTGGTAAAGACATGATAACCCGTAAATCTTTATACTTATTGCAAGCAAAGCACTATTCAGCAGTCGGGAGTTTGGCGACAAAGGTTTGGTTGATGTCGCGAATGATTTGATCAATCAACGGATCATTTTCCCGTCCTTTGGCATTGGCCTGATCAATGGCCACCTGAATAGCCGTACCGAAATCCTCTACCATTTCTTCAAGTGTGTTCAAGGTTGCTGCTTCCAATCCATAATCAATCTCGATCTTTTGGGTAAAGTGAGTCGTGACCTGATATTTTTCCTCATAAGTGCGGACTCTTGTCGTATGATCCTCCTCGTAGGGAACATACTTCGACTGAGTTTCTTCATGTTTTTTACGCATATGTGCAAAGGCCGGACGCCCATCCAGAGTCGTGTTGGGGATCAATCTGGGATTCCGTCGTGGTAGTTTACAGACGAGTTCGTTGAAAACAGTGTGGGCACTTTGAAGCGCACGTAATTGGGGCACTGTCAGCTCTGCTTCTATTCCACTCCATGCAAAATGGCCTTTGTTCCGAGAATTGGATTTTTGACGAGCTCCATGCTCACTGACGACATTTCCAATAATTTCGGTTATCTTTTTGACGACTTCTTCCGGGGAGTAATCGACATAGCTCTCCCGCTCTTCTTGCAGTGCTTGCTCCTCTGCACTGTAGGTGATGTGACGAACTTCATGGGCACGGATTTTATCAATCCACGACATCGCCTTGACGAGTGCCCGTTTTTGTTTAGTAAAGGTAGATTGCACCATGTTTTTACTCCTTTAATGAGAGGCTGGTTTACGCCTAATATCAGAACACTGGACACTTCCGTGATATTACTACCACGGAACCAAAAGGCCTAACGATAATAATCGAGGAGACTCTATCACTTGCGCATTCATCAGCTGCAATCACCGGTCTTTTGAAAAATGAGATCCGGAGGATTTCTCTTTATTCAAGTACCGCCTTCTTCTCTCGTGGCTTTCAATATGAAAAGCAAAAACAACCCATGTCCCATGAATGCCCCATTTCCCGTGATTCTCCAGGCTACTAAAATTTCCCTGACATCTTCTAGGAAGATCCCAGCTAAACTCGCCTGTTTTCTCCATGTCACCAAGGAGAAGACTTAGAATTGATTCTCCGCACTTGCGAACATTTAGGGGTGCTCGCTGCCCCATCGAACATCTACAGTAAATAGAAGACGCCGCCACGCCTAAAAAAGTGAATTGATACGATTCTTAACAAAAGGAATCCTAATGGACTTAGCAGGTCTTGTTAAAAGAGTCCGTGCCTGAATCGGATGATGCATCTCACCACACCATTTATGACCGAGCAACGGATGAAAGCCTTCTTCACTCTGCTGGAGAGCTTTACGACCCGAACGACTCTGCCGGGAAACACCCCCTTTGATTTAAACCTTAATCCACTGAATCTTTAGTTTTTCGAGGACCTTTTTTCCATCCCCTACTTCTCTGGCGGAAGGTTTCGTCATAAACTATTTTCCCTATGCTCTTGTCTTACTTTAATCTTTTCCTTAAAATATTGATTTTTATGTCTTTGAACGAAATTTTTATTCATAAAGAAATAAATTCCCTACTTTCTGGAAAACTCAACCAGCCTCAAACTGATTTATAATTTACTGATTCTATTTAGATATTCTCTGCCTGATTTCTCGCAGAAAACTCCTCTGGCCCTTGTATTTATCGGGCGAAAAAAAGGACCTTAGCCCGATGTTCGCCCACTAAATAGTCGAGCATGCCGAGGGTTTTGATGCCCACGGGATTGATCATCTCTACGACGATCCCTGCCCCCTTCCCCTGTTTACCGGAGTTGTTATGAAGGACGACGTTTGGATTGCGCAAAAGAGAAGAGAGGACTGATGATAGGTCGTGGCTGCGACCGATATTTCTTGTTTCTACTGTTTGCCGTTTATTCTGTGCTAACATCTTGACCTTCCTAATTTCTCTGCTTATTTGAAAAATTTTCTTTTGATTGATTGCCTTATGCTGATACTATTGCTTTTTATGTACCATCCAGAACAATATTTTTAGAATTCGCACAAAAACTATCTTTAAATTATTGAATTTATTGTTTAATTATTATTTATTTTTATTTTAATAACATTCATTCTTTCAATCACACTTGTAATAAAATTGGATAAATTATATAATTTTTTATATTATTATATATTTAAATATAGTATATAGTCTTATGGAATAATAAGATTCTTATTCGAGCGCAAAGGTAGTCATGAAAAACATACCGAATGTTGTGATTGGTTTTTTGGGGTCCAGTGTCGATAATAGCTCCTACGAAGAGCGTTGGGAAAAATGGCGTCCTACCGTTTCTCTTTGTCAGCATAAAGATTTACCAATCACCCGTTTAGAGTTATTGGCGCAACCACAATTTTCTTCTCTGGCCAATGTGATTGTTGAAGATATTCTCTCCGTTTCTCCCCAAACCAAAGTGAATATACATTATATTGAACTTCAGGATCCCTGGGACTTTGAGGAAGTTTATGGGAAGCTTTTTGATTTTGCTCTTGCTTATTCTTTTGATCCTGAATTAGAGGGATACTTACTACATTTGACTCCAGGAACTCATGTGGCTCAGATCTGCTGGTTCTTGCTGGCTGAATCTCATTTTGCTCCAGCAAAATTGCTGCAGACGGCCCCCCCAAAAAACTATCAAATTGAAGGGCCCGGGGAGTACAAAATTGTCGATCTTGATCTCTCAAAATATGACAGGATCGCATCACGCTTCAGAAAGGAACAACAGAAAGGCGTTTCCATTTTAAAAGATGGTATAGAGACCAGAAATGCCAAATTTAATGCACTGATTGAAAGAATTGAAAAGGTTGCAATGCTTTCAGAAGCACCTATTCTTTTGATGGGACCAACCGGAGCAGGAAAATCTCAACTGGCAAAAAGGATCTATGAACTGAAGAAAATGCGAAATCAGGTAAAAAAAAAATTAGTTGAAGTCAATTGCGCGACGCTTCGTGGCGATGGAGCCATGTCAACGTTATTTGGGCACAAAAAGGGGGCTTTTACCGGAGCACTGCAAGATCGCCAGGGGCTCCTGCATGCAGCAAATGATGGGATTTTGTTCTTAGATGAAATTGGAGATTTGGGGTTGGATGAACAGGCAATGCTTTTGCGGGCATTGGAGGAAAAAAAATTTCTACCGATGGGAGCCGACCAGGAAACAGAAAGTGATTTTCAATTAATTGGAGGAACCAATCGTGACCTGTTGGAGGAAACCCAAAAAGGAAACTTTCGTGAAGATTTATTTGCGAGGATCAATTTGTGGACTTTTTACCTACCCAGTTTAAAAGAACGTTTGGAGGATATTGAACCCAACCTTAGGTATGAACTTGAAAAATTCTCAGGAGACACAGGGAACCGAGTGACCTTCAACAAAGAGGCATTGCATAAATTCATTAATTTTTCCACTGCAACGGATTCGCTTTGGAGTGCTAATTTCAGAGATCTCAATGCAGCAGTGACCCGAATGGCTACATTGGCTCGAGGAGGACGGATTACAGTGGAGTTGGTAGAAGAAGAAATACTCCGCCTCCAATTCTCCTGGAAAGTAGGACCATCTCCCCATAATGAACTACTGGAACGCTATTTATCGCTAGGAGAGGTTGAGCAATTGGATTTGTTTGATAAAATCCAATTGCCCGAAGTGCTGCAAGTGTGTTTACAATCCAATTCCCTTGCAGAAGCAGGGAGACGCCTTTTCTCACAATCACGATTGCATAAAAAACGGTTCAACGACAGCGATCGTTTACGAAAGTATCTGAAACGTTTTGGTATCGATTGGAAGAAGATCCGGGCCCAAAATCAAATTTAATGAATTGGTTCAGAGATGCCCCAAATAGGCTACGACAGCAAATCGATTGACTTCTTCCACATAATCCCTGACCAAGTTCAGGCAGTCATCCAGATCACGGTAAGCAAACGGACCTTCCGTGCGGAGGGACGCATTATCGACACTTTCAGGTATCAGAACTTTTTGACGAAGATCCGCATAGTCATAGCCATCAGAAATTTCCTTACATTCGCTGCGTGACATGGTTCTCCCGGTTCCGTGACTGAGCGAATTTAGAATTTCGCCCACTTTTGGTTTTGCTTTTGCCAGCAGCACATCTCCAGACATGTGCGAAGGAATCACAATCAAGTCTTCTGATTCCACCCGCACACATCCTTTTCGGATAATGACACTGCCATTAGATTGGATCTCATAGGTATTGTGGGGCAGATCAAGGACAATTTCCATTCTTCCAAAAATCGATTCAATCGCATCCTGCACCGCACTTCTATTACTCTCTGCCCAACACACCACCCGATCAAATTCCTTGTCGAACTCCACGCCTTTTTCAATAAGATGATCAACGTGTCCTGATTCATCTCTTGATCCCGTGTGAATTAGAAAATGCAGAGGTTCTTCGTTCGATTCGAGGGCATCCAGAAAATGATTCCCTCCTCCTAAATCTCCCAGTCTTCCTTTGTTTTGTCTCAGTTTATCAGCAAGCTGTTCCCAGCGAATCATCTCCAAATCATTGGGATCCACTGTTGATTTGAGCAACCGCATTCCGCATCCACAATCAGAAATCGCGAACTTTCTCCAATTTTCCTGTTTCGTGAGTACCGCTGTTCCTGTGGGAAGTGGAGATTTTCCCGGGCAGGCATCAGGCAAAAATATGACTTCCTCCATCTCCAAATCATGAGGCAACCAACCCCGTAATTTTCCTTCCGGTTCTGCGGATAGGTTGACTAAATTCATTTCACTATCTCCATTGCATTTTTAATAAATGTTTTTAAATTCAACATATCATAAATCATTATTGCCTCACTGATGGTGAGATTGCCAGTCATAAACGTTGTGATTTTTCCGACCACTTCATATTCTCACCATCTTGAGAACACCACAATGATAAAAATAAAAATCAAGGCTGGAATATTTGATTCTTTTCCAATAAATGTTTGTTCTATTCCTAACAGAGGTTTCCATGCCTCCAAAGCCCATAGTTGATCCGAACCAATGCAGTTTTGGACATTCATTAAATGAAAATTCATTGTTTAATCAATTTGCCAGCAAAGCAACTCCAAGAAAGGTTTTTTTGTTGGTAATTAATCGGAGTCGATCATGACAAACGTTATTCCCTTTCCTGTAATACCAGACATTGAAAAATTTGTCTCGGAAACGACTCAGCTTCACAATGCTGTGATTACGGTTCTTTCTGATGAGGAAGAACAGGAATGGCAAAAAAATGATGGCGACACACAAAATATCTTTGTTACCGCACAAGCCATGTATTATTCAGAATATAATGAAGAAGCGTTCATCGTTGAATCTCAAAACGGGACAAAGCTTGCTTTGGGGTATTTGGACGATGGTGTATGGAAATACCGGATACTCAATAAAAAAGAGCAGAAACAACTTACTTCGTATATGGAGGGGCATGGCACCAAAGTTCCGAACATAAGAGTTCTTCAGTCTGATCGGCAGCTGAGTTTTCAAAAAATTGAAGAAGAAATTAGTGACAAAGGCTGCTCCATCTATATGGCCTCTGCAGAAGATTCGGTCTTTTTGAGTGATCCGAATAATTCGGAAGGGAGGGCTGATCAACTCATAACAGAATATCAACGAATCCATTTTGAATCTAACAAAACCCCTTTTGTAATCTGCAATCAAGAATCTGAAATACTAGTAGTTTGTGCTTTTCTTCCTCAGTTTCAAATAGTCCTTTATGATTTTGTTCCGGAGAAATTCGGGAAAAAGTCAAAGACGCTCCACCAGGGACAAAGATTGCCAGTATTGAGGCACTCGCTACCTGGTTAGAATGTTTTCAAGAGGAGATCGATGACAATGGCTGGATTTGGGCCACTTTTGTGATCAGTCTGAATCAAGAGTTGCTGCTCGCCCCTCAGCGTTCTGAACACGTGGCTTGCGCTGCCGGTAGAGACGTTCTTTCGGCAGGGCAAATGGCCTTTGATCCTGAGACCGTCTCCCTGGAGGAGGTGACCAATCAATCCACTGGTTATTGCCCTGAACCGGAATCCTGGGATGCGGTAGCGATGGCT
>JADGAT010000121.1 GCA_015231885.1 SAR324 cluster bacterium | reverse complement strand
TATCGAAATCGAAGAATTCTTGAGAGAAAATGGCGTATGGTAAATATCTATCTCTCAGATTTCACGATTGGATGAATACTGTCGTTCGTGAAAGAATGGAAGAGATGGCTGATCCTGAGTTGGCCGCAAATCATGAACAGCACAGCATTAAAAGCCTTGTCAAACATTGTGCTTGACAATTGTTTTGTTGAGGCTGATGAATCCTTTCTGTGCAGAGAGAACCAGAAGCAAAAGGTGAGATTAAACAGATCCCTATCCTAGCCTGGACACAAGCGGGGCAATGGAGAGAATGCGCGAATTCCCCACAAGAGGATTGGGATTTCTTGGAAACTGATTCCAAAGGAACCTTTGCCTTGCGTGTTCGGGGAGACAGCATGGAACCGGAATTTCACCAGGAAGACATCATTGTGATTAATCCTTATCTCAAAGCCGAGCACAATGATTATGTGGTTGTCTGTAATGAGGAGTGGGAAGCAACATTCAAGCAACTGAAGAAATATGGAAAAGTGAGGGTGCTGCATCCACTGAACGGGAAATATGAAGACATTGAACTGAGCAAGAATACACAATATCGCATCATTGGGGTTGTCGTTGAGAAAAAGAAAAAGTATCGATGAGTTTGGGGCAGGATTTTCCAACCAGTCGTTTCACCTGACTCCTTTCAGTCGCAGGTGAACTTAACGTTCGGTACTGGCAAACAACATGAAGCCAATAAACAAAATTCAAGAATATCTAGGACTTGCCGATGTAGATTACCTTGCAGCTCGTCTTCTCATTCTGAATAAAATTCCAACCGTAGGTCTTTCTAAAAGCGCAGAAGCTCTTGAAAAGCAATTTAAATTGTTTTTCCTGATATACGAAAAGATTACCAATAATAAAGAGTTGACCATTAAGGAAATGAAGAACCGAGGGCATAATCTCATTGAAATGATGGAGAGCTACAATTCTGTAGCACCACAAAATCATCTATTGGGTGAAGATTGGCGAGAATATCTTAGCGTTCTTCAAGAATCATATAATCGTAGATATCCTGAACACTGGGAAGAATGGAAGATCAAGCTCGATATTAATCAACTAGATCAAGCATATACGTATCTTCGTAACATCAATGTCAGCAATATCCCCCAAGAATTAAAGAATAGAGCTTTGGAATTCGGAACTTTTCTCGGTGATATTTGGCGAGATGAAGATTCCATTGAGAAAGTCCGAAATCTTGGATTAAAAACACCAATGGAAATATTGGAACTCTGCAACCAATCTTATGAAGAACTTACAATAAAAGGAAAAATCTAACACTCTGTCCGGCCTTCCAAGAATAACAGGTTTGAGAATTCGAAATTTTAGATATCTCCTGGTAGAATAAGACTTATCCATTAAATTTTTCACATCAACCCAACTTGTAAAAGCCTTTCGTAAAGGAGTAATTATGCTCAAAGATCCCAGTGTTTCAATTGATAAATCCATTGCTACCCAATTGCTAGGTAAGGTTTTTGGAATTTATTTTCTAATCGCCGTGGTTGTCACAGCCACACACATGTTTTTAGAATTTGAAAACAACAAGGAAATTTTGATCCAGGACCTGACGATGTTTGAATCCACTCTTAGTAAAGGAATCGGAGAGGCTTTATGGAATGAAGACACGGGCATTCTCTCTGCGATCGCCACAGGAATGTTAAAACATCCAGCGGTTATTGGAGTACAAATCTCTAACGAATATGAAGAAGATGTTGTTTTGGGGGGAACTATCCGCCGAAATGGGAAAAGAATCGATGTAGGCAGGATCGTTTTACTGGAAAATGAGAGTGGGGTTGTAGAGCGATTATCCAACTTGGATACAACCCGTAAAGAAGGAGTGTTTTTTTCCGAAATATTTGGCATTTCCAGTCCTATACTTTCTCCAGAGGGAGAAGATATTGTTGGAAAAGTTGTAGTTTATTCTGATACAAATACTGTATTCAATCGAGTTAAATCTGGGTTTATGATGATCATTCTCAATGCTATCATCAAAACAGCAGCTTTATGGACTATTTTCCTGATTCTTTCCCGTAAACTCCTCAGGCGTCCTCTCTTCATCCTGACCAATGCAACAGAACAAGTAAATTTTGAAAACCTGGAGAATTTCAAAATTGATGTAAAAACTTCTGGGCGCAACGAATTGAAGGTTTTGGAAGAATCCTTCAATTCCATGACACAAAAGCTGGATATATCCATGAAAAAACAAAAACAAGCCGAAGAGGAATTGCGTCAATTGAATGAAGAATTGGAACAGCGTGTTAGGGATCGAACAGAGCAGTTGAATAGAACCTTGGAAGAAGTCAAAGAGGCCAATCGACAAATTATGGCCAGTATTCAATATGCCCAGCATATTCAAAACTCCCTGCTTCCTAACCTCAAGGAAGTCAAATCATATCTTCCTGATAGCTTTTTCATTTGGCAACCACGGGATATTGTCGGTGGAGATATTTTTTACACACACCTTGCTGGAGCCGGTTTTTTAGTTTCTGTGGTCGATTGTACGGGACATGGGGTGCCAGGCGCTTTCATGACTATGCTTGCTTCTTCAGCTTTACGGCGAATCATCAGCGAAGAAGGTTATCTTGATCCAGCAGAAATCTTAAGACGATTGAATGTGATTATCACCACTGCTCTCCAACAAGACACCGAACATACTCTTTCTGATGATGGCATGGATGCGGCTATTTGCTATGTAAAACCTGATGAAAATAGACTCATCTTTGCAGGTGCAAAACTCCCTTTGATCTATGTACACCAAAATGAAATTAAGATTGTCAAAGGTGACAAACAAAGCATTGGTTATAAAAACCCCGATTTAAATTTCAATTTTACCAATAAAACGGTAGAACTTGCAGAAGAGATGTCTTTTTATCTTTCCAGTGACGGTTTTATCGACCAAATGGGAGGGAACAAAGGCTTTCCTTTTGGCAATCGGCGTTTTACCAAATTGATTCAGGAACAACATAACAAACCTTTTGCAGATCAACAGCAACAATTGTTAGATGCTTTCGCTGCTTATAAAGGAGAACATGAAAGACAGGATGATGTGACTGTTGTTGGATTTGGTTTTAAAAGTTCAATAGAAACAAATAAAGGGGGGAGAGCATGAATTTAAAAAGCATAATTATTCAAAGACAGTTTTTTATAAAAATATTTATCTTGATTGGAGGGATAACGTTTGTTGTTTTTCCAACACAAGCTGAAGAAATTTTGATTGTCACTGAAAATTTTCCTCCATTTCAAATTGCAGAAAAGCAAAGCAATGGAAAAGTAGGAGGAGTCTCCACCGAGATTGTGCAAGCTATACTCAAAGAGGTTGGTATGGAGGCTACGATTAAAGTTTATCCTTGGGCTAGAGCATATAAAACTGCTCAAAAAAAGAAAAACGTCCTAATCTACTCTATTGGAAGAAATGAAGAAAGAGAAAATCTTTTTAAGTGGGTAGGAACGATTACCAATTTAAAAAATTATTTTTACAGACTCGGTAGTCGTGGAGGTATTAAAGTGACTTCTCTAGAAGGAGCAAAGCAGTATATAACGGCCGTTCCCCGAAATGATTTCCGCCATCTATTTCTTGAAGGGCAGGGATTTGGCCAGAAAAGTCTCCATATTGTTACCAAAACGGATCAGACCGTCAAAATGTTGTTTAAGGAAAAAGTGGATTTACTGATTGAAGATGAGTTGGCGATGCCTTATCAACTCAAAAGACTAAAGTTTGATCCAGCCCATGTCGCCAAAGCACATTTCATCCCAGAGGCTTCTGTAGACCTTTATATGGCTTTTAGCAAACAAACATCTGATAATCTGGTGAATAAATTTAAAGCAGCTCTGGAAAAAATCAAGAAAGAAGGCACCTACGATAAGATCCGGGAGAAATGGAGTCGCTGATTGGGAAAATTAGGTATTAGCTGGAATCTCATTGAGGGGAAGGTGCACAGCAAAAACTGTATTTCCTGGTTGACTGCTGACGGTAATTTTTCCCTGATGCTTATCGACAATTCTTTTCACAATGTCCAATCCTAACCCGGTCCCTTCCCCTGGGGGTTTGGTGGTATAAAAAGGCTTAAAAATATCATTGATGAGTTCTGGCGGAATGCCGCAACCACTGTCAATCATTTCAACAACCAGATAGGTGTCTTTTTGATAAAGTTTGATTGCCAATTGTCCTTGGTGATTCATCGCCTGTAGGGCATTGTGAATTAAATTTGTCCATACCTGGGCTAGTTCATCCGCATAACATTCAATCTGGGGAACCTCCTCAAATTTTTTAATCACTTCAACCCCTTGTTTGATCTTGCTCTCATAAAGGGTCAAAATCGTTTCAATACTTTCACGAAGGTCTGTCTTGATTTTAAGATCCCCTGACAAGTCATGTCTGGCGTAGTTTTTCAGCGCAAAAATTAATTTAGATATTCTTTCCATGGCAATAGAAACATTTTCAATACCACGTCTAGGCTGATTCCATTGATTGGCAGCATCCAGAATTTCATTGATAGCTTCTTCATGAAAGAGAGGTAAAAAACTCTCTAGATTCTCAAACATCCCAATTTGGCACAATTTTTCCGCCAATTCTTGAGAATCCTCAATACCCAAGTCTTCCAACGTTTTTTTCAGTGTTCGCCTCATTTTCCGCTCTTCCCTAGTGCTAAGTGTTAGAGTGGAAACATCTAAATTTTGTAGTAAGGTAAAAAGTAATTCCTGTTTTTCTTGAGAGAGCTGCTGAAGGAGCCGGGGAATGTTTGTAATCTCATCCAAAGAGGCAGCAATATGGCTGAGAGAGGAACGCATTGCGCCAAAGGGGGTGTTGATTTCGTGAGCAATCCCTGCCACTAGCATTCCTAAAGCTGCCATTTTCTCTGATTCGACTAATTTATTTTGCGCCGATTTTAACTGGAGGTGTTGGGCTTCCAATTGCTCTAGAGTTTCTTTCAGTTCTTCCCCACGCTGTTGCAATTCTGCCTGCTGACGGTCATTTAATTTCACTAGACGGCGCATTTGTTTGGAAAGCTTTTGATAGTTTTTGAGGAGAATGCCGTATTCCTCATTCAACGGATGCCCTTGATACTCCGGATCGTTGAGGGTGTTTTTTGCTTTCTCAATAATTTCTTCTTCACGGGAAAAAATAGTTTGATCACTCATCTTTCTATACCCGGTTGAAAGTTTATGATTTGCTCTTTGCTGCTTCCCGCCATTTCCAGGAGCTGCTGAGAAACCCTCTCTAGTAGTAGATTATCGGCACTGTTAGACATGCTATGTTAAAGAAAGTTAATAAGTTGCATAGACTGGAGTTGTATTGGCTAAGCTCTTGAGAAGGGCAGCGCTCTTTTGCTTCGTCTTAATTTTCTCAAGAACAAGTTTGATCATGATTTCAACAATTTCCGGAGTAAGACCCAGCTTTCCTCCTAAATGCTTGATATAGTCGGCTTCTTTCTTGGAAATGGTTCCATCCGTAATTGCAATCTGCATCAGTTGTTCAAGAATTTTATAACTTTGCTCGATCCCAACTTTCAAAACGTTTAGTTGAGGAATTTTTCGTGCTTTGATGATTTCAATGATTTGATGGACTTGCTCTTTATCTTTATTGGTTGAAACCAGGGAGTGCATATAGTTCATTTCTTTTTTGCTCACTTTTCCATCCGCATTGACTAATCCGATGCAGGCTTTGATGACCCAATTCAATGCAGCTGGTTCTAAAAAATGCAGAAAGCGTTCAAAAAAGACTTTTTCGAACAGTTCTTCATCACTCATCTCAATCTCAGTCGAAGAGGCAAAATGTCCAACAATGTTGGCATTAATATCTTCAATCATTTTTTTTTGTTCCACCAGTTGACGATCTAGCTGATATTTTTCAATTCCCTGTTTGACGGTCATCGCCAGGTCTGCAGCATCCCAGGGCTTTGAAATATACCGATATAGGCTAGCATTGTTCATTGCATTACCGACAGCATCAGCATCGGCTTGTCCTGTGAGGAGAATCTTGACGGTTTCTGGAAATTTGGCATGCAGTTTGATGAGTAATTCATCCCCTTTCATCCCCGGCATAATCTGGTCTGAGATCACTACCGCTAGGCTGATGTTTTCTTCTTCAAATTCTTCGACAATCTCAAATGCCTCATCTCCACTTTCTGCCATTTCCAGAGTCATCCCTTTTGTCAATATCGATTTAAGTTCGTCTTTCAAACTATTAAGAACAATTTTTTCATCATCAACACAAATAATGGCAAATTCACTCATTTTACCCCCAAACTAAAGGTTAAAAATTGCTCAAAGTTTTCTTTCAGTATACAAAAATTCATTAGATTTCCACTTTTTCCTAATGTTTAGAGATTTCACAGCGTTAGATTTTTCTTTTACTCGCAACCAATCCAGTTCTTGATCCTGGTTGTTGTTCTGTTGTGGATCCATATTTTCATCAGCTAAATGAATATTCGCATCAATATCTTCCATGCAGCAATAGACCTCATATTTTGTAACTTCTTATAGCGTCTATTCGACACTTCATTTCTCTCTTTTTCCTCTTTATCATTTCTATTATGAAACATTCAAAATATTTTACTATTAGCCTTTAAGTAACTATTGAAAAAGATTGTAAACTTTTTTAGATTTTAAAACTTTAGTTATCACCTAGTTGACATTCCTGACTTGCCCAGGAATCCAGGGACATTTCACTACTCTGGGACGCCTGGATTCCGCATCAAGTGCGGAATGACAAAAGTTCAAAGTTTCAATTCATACTTACTTATGATCGAAAATTTAGTGCCATCTATAATAAAAAGGGGATATGTTGGTTCAATGTAAATCAGAATTTTCATAAAAAAGCATGCTACAAAAGAAACCTTCCTCCAACTTGCGTATTGTTTGAAATCATGTCATGAAAATCATGAACTGCTTCCAGAAATACAGAAAGGTTCAGCATGTAAGAAATGAGGCTTTGATAGATTTTAATTTATCCTAAAACGCTTATTATAGAGAAGCAAAATGCGAAAAGACCTCCATGAAATGAAAGAAGATTTTAATAATCAGGGAATTTTTTTTAGCTTCAGTGGTCCTATCTCACAAGAACTGACCGTAGAAATTGGAGAAATTTTAAAAAAGAAAATGTCATTGATTGAGACAGGCTCCTCTACAATATTGAAGGTGTTTTCAGTTGTAGTGGAACAGGCTCAAAATATTATTCATTATTCTGATGAAAAAATTCCTTTAGAAGAGATGAACAGTGAGAGTGATGAATTGCGTTTTGGAATTATCTTAGTTGGTTTTAAAAATGATCACTACTTTGTAGAATGCGGCAATGAGATTGAAAATCACAAAATTGAAAATCTGCAAAAAAAGCTGATGAACTTGCAAAATATGAACAAAGACGAATTGAAAAAACATTATAAGGAACAACGCAGAAAAGATCCTGATGAAGGCAGTAAAGGGGCTGGATTAGGTTTTATTGAAATGGCCAGAAAATCGAGCGAACCATTTGAATTTGGATTTAAAAAAATTAGTGAAGATGTTTCTTTTTTCTCTCTTAAAATAGTGATTTAGGTAAAACGATGGATATTTTAAAAATTGAAGCAACCAAACACACTCCTGAAATTTGCTTTGACCCTGAAAAAAATATTCATACTTTTCAAGGCCAATCTTATCCTGAAAATACCGCTGAAATTTACAACCCGGTCTTTTCCTGGCTGAAGGAATATTTTGCACAGTTAGGAAATCAGGAAGTGATCTTTAATATCGAAATCATTTACTTCAACAGCAGTTCCTCAAAAGTCTTAATGGATTTTTTTGACATGCTGGAAGAGGAAAGTGTTAAGGGCAAAAACATTATCGTCAATTGGATTTACGATGAAGAAAATGAAAGTGCTCTGGAATATGGAGAAGAATTTCAGGAAGATTTGGAATCATTAAAATTCAATCTGATCGAAAAAGAGAGTGATTAAGGCTTCAAGGCCCTGTTAAAATGATCCTCAAAGTTTCAACTGTTCACGGATCATCATTGAGATATCAAGCTGAGGCATATTGTTGCAATCAATGATGATATCAGCATATTTCCTGTATAACACCTGCCGTTCTTCATAAAGGTCACAAAATCGTTGACCTGGTTCTTGTGCGACTCCTCTTGTCTCCATATTCCACATAGGAAAATCAAAAATTACACAAAACCTTAGCACTAGGGAATAAGCGTGTAAAGGGAAAATTTAGAGATTATTTTTTGATTTTTTCGGCTGGTTTCTCGAGGGGATGCGAGGCCTATTTGATTTTTTACCGCTCTACTTCAGTGCTGGTTTGAAAAGGGTCTATTTTAGACACATTGCTTCCTGGGTTTTTATGAAGCATTTCAAGATACCCATTGCTCATCAGCAAAATAGGCTTCATCCGGGGGCATGTAAACCACATAGGAAAATCAAAAATTACAGAAGAAGATAGCATCTGGAAATATGTGTGTAAAGGCATTTAGGGGGTTCTTTTTTTGATTTTATGGAGGATTTCTTGGGAGGATGTGTGGTCTGTTCAATTTTTCAGTGCTTTTTCTCTGTCCCCGGTTTGAAGATTGCGGAATTTAGACAAAGCAATCCCTGAGTTCAAGATACCCATTGTTCATCAGCAAAATAGACTTCATCCGGAGGGAAATAATCCTCATAATAGTCATTCGGATTGGATGGGCTGATAGATGGTAGTGGTGGTGCTCTTTGGGTTTGCTCACCAATATGCTTCAATATTTTCTTTACTTCCTGGTAGTTTGTTATAAAAGCGATGATC
>JADGAT010000120.1 GCA_015231885.1 SAR324 cluster bacterium | reverse complement strand
CCGGTTACCATTCCTTTTTGAATTTCTAAGTGACAGACGGATCCGTTGCGCACATAGGAGCGTCCGCGGGGAAGCCGATTGGAATAATCGCTGAACTTTTCCAGATGCGTGCACCAGGCATTGCCCCAAAAAGTCTTAGTAATTTTGCGTCCTTCTATTTCAATAGGGTAGATCTTTTTTCCCTGTTTACGAAGTTTTTCCAGTTTCTTTTTTGCCGATGCACGGCGTTTGGCAACTGGGACGTAACGAGGCCAGCTATTATACATAACAAATCCTTTCTTTTCTTCTAGGTCTGTGCTTTTTCGAGGTCAAGGCTGACTAGGTTCATTAGCTCATTATCGCTCATTTCGGTCAGTAGCACTTCTGAACCGCCTTGGAGCAGATCATGGGCTAGAGCTGATTTTTCGGTAATGATCGCATCGATTTTTTCTTCAATGGTACCTTGGCAGACAAATTTGTGTACCAGCACATTTTTCTTTTGTCCAATGCGGAATGCACGGTCAGTGGCTTGGTTTTCTACAGCAGGATTCCACCATCGATCAAAATGAATGACATGAGAAGCTGCCGTTAGTGTCAAACCAGTCCCCCCTGCTTTTATGGAAAGCACAAAGAAAGGGGGACCGTCTTCTGCTTGAAATTGCTCGACCATCTGCTGACGTTTTTTGGCTGGTACTGCACCATGCAGTACCAATCCTTGCTGATGAAAACAACTGTTCAAAAAGTTAGCCAAAGGTTCACACATTTCACGAAATTGCGTAAACACCAAGACTTTTTCTTGCCGAGAACTAATTTCTTCACAAATTTCCGCCAAGCGTAAAAACTTTCCGCTTTTTGAGGCAGCGTAGTCACCATCTGCCAAATATTGAGAAGGGTGGTTGCAGATTTGTTTGAAACGCAAAATAAACGAAAGAATCAAACCCCTTCGTCTCATTCCGTCTTCTACGTTCAAAGATTCGGCTAAATCATTGACGGATTTTTGGTACAAACCCGCTTGTTCTTTGGAAAGACCGCAATAGGCATAGACCTCGGTTTTATCAGGAAGATCAGAAATAATACTTTTGTCCGTTTTCAGACGTCTCAAAATGTAAGGCTGCACCAACGCACGCAACGGGGCATATTGTTCAGATGTCCGCTTTTCCAAAGATTTGGTGAAAGATTTAAAACGGTTGCTGCTTCCCAACAAACCGGGGCAAATGAAATCGAACAAAGACCACAAATCCGAGAGTCGATTTTCAACAGGGGTTCCTGTCATCACAATTTTTGAATGGGCTTTCAATCGTTTAGCCGCTTTGGTCTGTTGGGCCCCAGAATTTTTAATAGCCTGTGCTTCATCCAAAACCACGATGTGCCATTCCAAGTCTTGCAGCCAGGTTTGGCGAAGCAGCATACCATACGTTGTAAGAACCACATCAAATCCAGTCAGGGTGCCTTGGGTTTGTGACATCTCCTCCAGTTGTGTTTTGCTGGTCAACGAAGGATGGACAAACAGTGTTTTGAGGGATGGCGCAAACTGTGTCAGTTCATTTTTCCAATTACCCATCAAAGACGTGGGCAGGACCAGTAAGGAAGGGAGAGTCTTTTTCTTTTTCTTGAGAATCAACAAAAGCGAGATGATTTGGATTGTTTTCCCCAATCCCATATCATCAGCCAGGCAAGCACCCAGTCCCAACTGATTCAAGTACCAGAGCCAATTGACTCCTGTCTCTTGATAAGGACGTAAGGTGGCTTTCAACGAATTTTTGGGAAGTGAGGACTTCAATGTGTTGGGCTGCCGGATTTCCTGAAGAATTTTTGAGAGTTTGGCATCAGCCTCAATAAAACCCCATTCTGCCGTATTGTCTTCAGTCTGGCTATCGGATAAATCTGAGGATGCGCCAGCAAGAAGCCTCATTCCCTCAATGAATGAAATTCCATCGTCCTCTGCTCGTTTTTCCAATGATTTCATTTGTGCCATGGCCGCTTGCAACTTTTCTGCGTTGACCTCCACCCATTGGCCTTTCATGAAAACCAATCCTTCATCCGATGACAGCAATATTTTCCACTCTTCTTCGGTAAGCTTCTGCTCTCCCAGAACGAGTTGTACATTGAACTGGAGCATGGCGTCAGCATTGAACGTGTTTTGCAATCCGGTGCTTAAAGTTGCTTTGACTTGTGCTTTCGGACGCTTTTTCCACCAATCGGGCAAACGGATCACAATACCGCTTTCTTCAAACAGGGGGACTTCTTTCAAAAATTGATAGGCCTCTTGAGGACTCCACGCAAGCGGGTGGTAGAGGTCTCCTGATTCCACCAGTTCTTTGATCAGCTCGCTGGAATGAGAAGCCAGATCAATGGGTGAGAGTAAATGGATGAGTCGTGCTTTGTTTTTACTGCCGGCATATTCCACCAGGGCTTTCCCTAATGGAAGATGGCGGTTTTTTCCCTGATCATAAGAAGGCGAATAGGTCGCCATGAAAGCAAAAGGGAACTCGGGATCTTGTTTGTTTTCTGCTAAATGGAAGCACACCCTTCCCACTTGGTGCCAATGAGAAGCTCGTGCTTTAAGGAAGGCTGCCAAACCATTAAAATTTTTTTCAACTTCCTGACAGAGCCATTCGTCGAGTTCCCTCCACAGGTTCTGCAACACAGAAACCGATAGGTACTCTGCTCCTTTCATAGGAGGCGCACTCATCAAAAAATGCTCGGCCTTCGTTTCATCTAGAGGATCAATTGGAGACAATTTCTCACCATCGGGACTATGGCAGCGAATGGTCATGTATTGACATGCCAGTTCATGCCAGAATCGGAATGTGAGGGGCAGTTGGGCGCCGCTTTTTAAAGTTGCCAAGGCAAAAAGTCCTTCACTGACACGTTTCTCTAAAAAGAATGTGGCGATGTTTGTTAAAAAAGGAGCATTTGTGCTGGACTCATCCTCTGAAAATAAATGTAATTTTCCAGAGGGAAGTAAACCGAGGGAATTCTGCATAGGGGGATTTGTGGATGTCTTTGTCAAAAATTTACATTGTCTCACTGATACAAAATTTCAGAGAGAAATGCAAGGGTGCTTAAGGGGTTGTTCGTTTTTGCTCAGACAATTTCACTGTAATCACTTGACCACCATATCCATGAATCGAGTCATGGGCTCGCAGATTAACTGTCTGGACATGGTTGGGGATTTTTAATCCGGAAAGGCTCCGTGTGAAAGGTTGTTCGTTGACATGGGGATGATAAAGAACTCGTGTCCCCAAAACGATGCCATCAGGTCCCACAACATCCCATTTGTTGGCATAATGCTTCCATCCTTCATCGTTATGGGAAAGCGTGACATCAAACCGGTATGTTCCCTCCTCAACCAGCGTTACTTGGACTTGAAGGACATCAACTTCTCCAGCATACAGATGGATTAGCGGCAATAAGAGCAGCAAAATGAATATGGGATATTTTTTCATAGGGACCTCCGATAAACAACCAGTTTTGCGTTCGAATCATTTTCTAAAGGAAATACAGATTTTGCTCCTCCTTTTTTAGCATATTGTTCCAGTCCCAGCATGAATGCGATACCTGCTGCTGTTTCTGGATTTTCCAAGGCTTCGATGGTGGGAGAAAGGAGAGGGCGCGGTAAAAAAATTATGTTTTTGGATCGTGCTCGGGTGATGGAAACATTCAGGCGGTTCAGACTGTAGATGAATTCGCTTTCGGTCATGGCATATTCGGGATCGGATACCCCATAACTGACAATGACGGCTTCACATTCCTTTCCCTGCATCTTGTCCACGGTATCCACAAAAAATGGTGGACGTAAATTTCTGGAAACCAGGGATTTTTTAATGGCTTGAATCTGCACATGATGCGGTGAAACAATGAATAATCCGTTTTGCCAAAAGCGAAGGTCTCCAGCTGGATCATCGGAAAAAATTTCCTGCTTTTCCAGTAATCGTGAGCGAAGGGAGTGGGTCACATCAGCAACCAAATCGGCTTCCACAAGATTTTCGGCTCCTGCCTGTATTCCTTCCAAAACACAGACAACAAGCGGGTAGTGCGGATCGAGGATGGTTTCTACCCATTTTTTTTCAGCGACAGTTGCATCGACCAGTTGAATTTGTCGTTGTCCAATATCGGTGTTGAAAGGTTGGTAGTTTTTTGAATAAATTCGCTGGGCTGGATGTTGGCACAAAATCTGGTTCATGCGAAAATTTTCTTCAAGCAGGCAGGTATAGGTTCCAGCAGGGTCCATCTGCTTGAGCAGTTCAAAAATGGAACGGTGCAACTGCGGTTCGTTTTCTGCGGCTTCTGGATAAATTCCTTTGATGATGGGAGGAAGCTGCATGTCATCTCCTGCAATCAACAAACGTCCTTTTTGATGCAGGCGTGAGATAACCAGCAATGCTTCGGGAATGCGAACTTGGGAACCTTCATCCAAAACCACTAAATCAAAAGGGGTTTCCGAAGAATTTTTGTGAAATGCTTTGAACATTGCATAGGTTGTGGCTCCCATGATGCAACGCGGGTGTTTTCCCAGATACATCAGACACTCTTCTTTTTTAAACCAGGGGAGATTCATACATCCATGAGTCCGAGGGCTGTCAAGTTTGATCATCTGCAATTTTTCATTCAGAATTTGATGAGTTTGCTGCATGTCGTTCAACTTCTGCAGACAATTTTCTATGGCCGCATGGGTAAATCCTGAAACAAGAATCCTGCAGTTTTTTTGTTGCTGGCGGTAGGACTCGAGCAGACAGAGGAGGGACAGAGCAAGAAAATGAGTTTTTCCAGTGCCGGGTGGTCCCCAGACAAGGGTTAAGTTGTGGTTGATGAAATGTTGAAACGCTTTGAGCTGACTGGACGTGGAGCCATATTGCTGAGCAATATCCAATGGATTGGGAAATGGGGGAAGGGTGACTCGGTATTGTCCTGGTGCATCACCAACAGCAAGATTGTCATCTGATAGGGTACTGCTTGAATCAAATGCTTCTATTTTTTGGCAGAATTGAACAGGATTGGTCAGCAAAGTGACCAGTTGATCCTGATGTGCCTGGTCAATTTGACGGATACGTTTAACGATGCGGTCGCTGTTCCAATCAACAAATTTGGCATGAAGCAAGTAGGTTTTCCCTTTGATGAACGGAGGGGAATGCTCTCCTTTTTTAATCTGTTTGAGAGTGAGTAGCATGGTCCCATCAGGTTCGGTCCAATAGTCATCAATTTCTGCAAAAAGGATCGCTTTCTTTTTAGGAGGCTTCCAGAATGGGCCCCAACTGTAGTCCGAAAAACTCATGTGCGCCTGTTCCCCTGCTACAGAATCTTCACTGAGGATACAAGAGTGAAAACGCTCAATGGCACGTTGTGCTGCGTCATTGACGGAAATCATTTCAAATAGATCATTTCCTTGATATACCAGTGATACCATGAATCCAGCCTTTTCTCTTTCTGTACGGGGCAGTGTTCGCTGATTTCGGATATCCAGATAGGACAGTACGCTTTCGTATCGGGAAAGGAAGCACAGTTTTGAAAAAATCGGAAAGTTGAATGTGTCGGCAGTGGAAAACTGAAACTTGGGAGGCCAGGCAAACAGGAAGGAACTGCCGTCTTTCTGTCTGGCAACATCCCTCAGGCAGGAAAGCACCATGCTGGTTGCCTGCAGTCGGTTCTGCAACTCATTATTGATCCAGGTCAGACGCTCTGTTTTATTATCATGCCATACGGCGTGGATAGCATCGGAGCGCATGGCATTGGACAATCGGAATGAAAAATAGGGGTTTGCCCGATACACCAATTTTTTCCCGCATGCTTGTGAGAGAACTTCCAGCGTTTTTTCCAAGCTGTGTGCGACATGAATCGGGAGGGCAAACAGGGACCGGATGGAATCTGTCAGAACAACTGCCGGAAAAGGAACCACATTGATATTTCCTGATTCTGGATGTTCTGGCGCAATCAATAGATCTGCACTGTAAAAATGAAAGAGAAGGGTTAACGTCTTTTCTGCAATATCTGGATCTTTTAACCCTTCAATGAGCGCCTCCAGCATCAGTGTCCAATCATAAGAATCGAACAGGTAAATTTGCAGGGACTTTTGTTCGTTCCATTCTTTTTCCTGATTGTAATCATGGACTTCTTTGAGCAATCGGTATAACTCCAAAATAAACGCTTTTCGAATTTGTCCATCCCCTTTGCTCGATGAAGCAATCCACTGGCGGTTATAGTTTTTACCTTTTTCCTGATTGAGGAGGGCATAGGCATAGATGTACCCGGAGACCGGGTCCTTTTGGATTGTCAGGAAGATGCGGATATTTTCCCATACTGGCAATGCCAGGGAAGATCCACCAAATGGATGAATGGTTCCATCAAGAAGCGCGTTGGTTGTTTCTCGCAGTCGATGCTCTTTTCCTGCCAGGGACGCACAACCTTCCAGCTTTTTTTCAATATCGGCACACTGCATCAGTTTAGCCATATCCTGTAGGGTGTTTACATTTTCAGCAGCAAGGTGTTGGCGTCCACGAGGTGTCATGTAAGGAATCAAAGAGACGTTTTGGGTGGTTTCAGCCTCTTGACGGCAATAATCATAATAATCGCACCATTCACAGCGGTAATGCAAATGCCAGCCAACTTTTTGGGGGTTGCTCGTCAGGAGTATGGGGAGGGCTTCTGATAGAAAGTTTTCTAGATGAGGTAAGAGTAAATGGATATCAAATAACTCGGGTTTCTTCGTTTCATAAATCCAAACTCCGGCCTGATTCAAATTGACTACTCCATCAATCCCATTGGCTTGGCACACATGATCCAGAAGCATGGCATAGACAATGGTCTGGATTTTGTGTGCGGTTTTCAGGGTGTCGGACGCTTTGACATCAATGATCGAAAACAAACGATCCCCCTCTGGGGTCTGTTCTACTTTGATCAAGTCAGGACGGCAGGGAGGGATGAGCAAGTTTGCATTTTCCAGACCATAATCTTCATAAAATGAACGAGGTGTTTCTAATGTCCCTTGGTATAAATACTCGCCAGGCTGGATGGTGTCTAAAAACTGCAGTGTTTCCGGAGGTTCGAACTGCAATTTGTGCAATGGTGTATTGGTTGGTTCCTGAGCAATATGGACCTGTGTTCCCAATGATTGTACGACTTGATCTTCCCAGGCAAACCCGGTATCGAGCATGGCTTGGGTGACGGGGTTGTAATTATTTGGAGGCTTGGGGATTTTCTGTTGTTCCCGTTCTTGCGGAGATATGGAATGGTACAGGAGAAATCGATCACATTCGTGATAAAAGTATCGGGCAATCCGTGATGGCGACATGAAATAGTGTGTCCCGATTATATCTTTTCCTACAGGCATCCTTTTCTCCTTTTGTCAGCGATCCAGAGCTTCTGCACCATTTTGGCAGAGTGTCATCTGGTGGCCTTCCAATTCCAGTGCTGCCGCATACAATTCGCACAAAGTTTCTTCATCATCTGCTGAAATGGTGTTAATTTTCTTCATGATTTACATTCCTTGGCAATTGTTATAATGAATAACGATAGAATCAATAAAATGATTCCTGGATCAACAGATGTTCCAATCCACTGTCTTATTTTCAAAACGATGACGACCTATAGCATGGATTGCACAATCTCTCTACCCTTTATTTTAGAAGGAATGAATGGAAATCACCCTCACTACACCCTCTCTTTTATTTCCCGCGGTCTCATTGTTGTTGCTGGCCTATACCAATCGTTTTTTGGCATTGGCCAGTTTAATCCGGCAGCTGCATGGAGATTACAACAATCAGGGCAATCCTGTACAATTGAAACAAATTCAGAATCTCAAACTCCGTATTGTGTTGATCAAAAAAATGCAACTTCTGGGTGTGTTGAGCCTTTTGGTTTGTGTGATCTGCATGTTTGTTTTGTTTGCTGGTATGAAAATTTTTGGAGAAATCTTGTTTGGTGCCAGCCTGGTTTTGATGATGCTTTCTCTTTGGTATTCTGTTAGAGAAATTGATATCTCCGGTCAGGCTTTGGATATTCTTCTTTCTGAAACAAGCTCCAAAAAAAAAGAAAGCATTGAAAAATAAAGAGTGTTGTGGATGCGGAAAGGGCCTGAACCCTGTAATGATGTGGATATTCTTGCATTGTATCCTCTGTCTAGTTGTGAAGACAACTTCTCTAATCCGAAAAGTTTCGTTGATTGTTGGTTAATACAAATGTTATTTTTCCTGTTAAAAACAACATAGCTTTCACATGTTATTATTTTCGCCTTCCTCAGGAGCTTATGAGGAAATCTTTTTGAAATAGGTTACAGATATGACAGAAAAATCAAGAAAAATCATGATCATTACGGGAGCCACCAGAGGATTGGGGCGTGTCATGATAGAAAAATTTATAGATTTGGGACACACGGTGTGCGGTTGTGGAAGATCTGAAGGTGCGATTGCGGAGCTCCAGAAGCAGTATCCCATGAACCACCATTTCAACACGGTTGATGTTTCCAATGCCCGGGATGTGAACCATTGGGCTCAAGGTTTGCTGGCAAAAGGAATCGTCCCTGATATGCTGATCAATAATGCTGCTGTCATGAATCGCCCATCCTCCCTGTGGGAGATTTCTGCCGAAGAGTTTTCAGAAATTGTGGATGTCAACATCAAAGGAGTGGCCCATGTGGTCCAGGCCTTTGTCCCAGCCATGGTACAGCAGAAATCGGGCATTATTGTCAATTTCAGCTCAGGCTGGGGACGATCCACCTCTCCTGAGGTGGGGCCTTATTGTACGACCAAATGGGCGATAGAAGGATTTTCCCAATCATTGTCACAAGAGCTCCCTCAGGGAATGGCT
>JADGAT010000011.1 GCA_015231885.1 SAR324 cluster bacterium | reverse complement strand
AAATGGGTTCGCTATCAATATCTTACCTGTTTGGGACGGTTAAAATTAAGGTCCGTTTTCTCATTCTCTGATGAAAGACCCCACGGAGAAATTGACCCCTGATTTTGAGATCGTAATATAATACTAAGGCTCGAAGAGTCTGGTATTTGTCTTTGTAGATTATTAAGGCAAAGAAAGAGTTTAGTATGCCTACATTAAATCAACTGGTCCGTAAAGGACGTTTGCGAAAAACAACAAAAAGCAATACCCCCGCTTTGCAGGAGTGTCCACAGAAAAGAGGAGTTTGTGTAAGAGTTTATACTTCTACTCCAAAGAAACCAAATTCTGCACTGAGAAAAGTGGCCAGGGTGCGATTGAGTAATGGAATCGAAGTGACTAGTTATATCCCAGGTATTGGGCATAACTTACAGGAACACTCCGTTGTGTTAATTCGTGGTGGTCGTGTTAAGGATTTACCAGGGGTGCGCTATCATGTGGTTCGTGGTGCGCTGGATACCGTAGGGGTAAATGAGCGTAAGCAGGGACGTTCTAAATACGGCGCCAAACGAAGCTAGAAAAAAAAGGGAATTATGGCAAGGAGACATTCAGCAGTTAAAAGAGAGGTGTTACCCGATCCTAAATATAATGATTTGTTGGTGAGCAAGTTTATTAACAATCTCATGGAATCAGGCAAAAAAAGTGTTGCAGAAAGAATTTTATATGGTGCCCTTGCCGTTATTGAGCAAAGAGAAAAAGACACGCCTCCTCTGGAAGTATTCAGAACTGCTGTAAAAAAAGTTGCGCCTATGGTTGAAGTTAAATCTCGAAGAGTTGGCGGTTCAACCTATCAAGTACCGATAGAAGTTAGATATGATAGGAGTCAGGCATTGGCAATGCGTTGGCTGATTAATTATGCCAGTGGGCGTAGTGGTAAATCGATGAAGGCCAAATTAGCTGATGAATTGTTAGACGCGTTTCATGATAGAGGTTCTTCTGTAAAAAAACGAGAAGATACTCACAAAATGGCAGAAGCAAATAAAGCATTTGCCCATTACCGCTGGTAATATCAGTTGTTAGTTAGGGCTTTGTGAATTCGCAGTCAAGAGCAAGACGAAATATTGGCATCATGGCACACATTGATGCTGGGAAAACAACAACGACAGAAAGAATTTTATATTTCACCGGGCGAATTCATAAAATTGGGGAAGTGGATGATGGTGCTGCTACCATGGATTGGATGGAGCAGGAACAGGAAAGAGGGATCACCATTACTTCAGCTGCAACTACGTGTTCCTGGAAAGTAGATAATCAGGAATATAATTTCAATATTATCGACACTCCAGGACATGTTGACTTCACCGCAGAGGTGGAACGTTCTCTGCGGGTGCTTGATGGGGTGATTGCTGTTTTTTGTGGTGTTGGTGGAGTTCAGCCCCAATCGGAAACAGTTTGGCGGCAGGCAGATCGATACCAGGTTCCTCGTATTGCTTTTGTCAATAAGATGGATCGAGTCGGATCCGATTATTTTAACGTTCTGGAAATGATGGGAGAACGTCTTGGCGCAAAAACCGTAGCTCTCCAACTGCCAATGGGGAAAGAATCGGGTTTTCAAGGGGTCATTAATCTGATTACCAAGAAAGCAATATATTATGATGAAGATGCTTTGGGGGCAAAATTTGAAATAAAGGATATCCCTGAAGAGTACCAAGAGCAGGTTGCCGAATATCATGAAAAATTATTAGAAGTTGCCTCAGAATTTGATGATCAACTGCTTGAAAAAATTTTAGAGGAAGAAGACATACAGCAAAGTGAAATAGAAAGTGCTTTGCGTAAGGGAACTTTACAAAGCCAGATAACTCCAGTACTTTGTGGCTCTTCTTTCAAAAATAAGGGAGTGCAGGAACTGCTGGATGCAGTCGTTAAGTATTTGCCTGCTCCGGAAGACCTCCCACCGGTCAAAGGGCTTCAGCCTGAGACAGAGAAAGAAGTTTCTCTCAAGGCTTTGGATGAAGAGCCTTTGTGTGCGATTGCTTTTAAAATTGCTTCTGATCCTTTTGCAGGGCAGCTGAGTTTTGTCAGAGTCTATTCGGGTGTTTTAGAGGCAGGAAAAGCCGTTTATAACTCTGTAAAGAAAAAAAGCGAGCGAGTTGGGACGCTGATGAAAATGCATTCCAACAAACGAGAAGAGGTTAAAACAATTGCTGCTGGTGATATTGGTGCGGTAATCGGGTTTAATTTCACTACCACAGGAGACACTCTCTGCTCAAAAAAAATGCAGATTGTTCTGGAAAAGACTGAATTTCCGGATCCTGTCATCAATGTTGCCATTGAACCAAAAACAAAGGCGGATCAGGACAAACTGGATCAAGCCTTAGAAAGGCTGGCTAAGGAAGACCCGTCTTTCCATGCAAGGGTTGAAGAAGAAACGGGGCAGATATTGATTTCCGGAATGGGTGAGTTGCACCTGGAAGTCATTGTAGAGAGATTACAAAAAGAATTTCGAGTTGCCTGCAACGTAGGAAAACCAAGGGTGGCATACCGTGAAACGATTACGCAGGAAACAAAAATCACAATTGAATACGATCAAAACTTAGGTGGAAAAGAGCAGTACGCTTATTGCGAAATAGAACTAAGCCCTTTGAAACCTGGGGAAGGCATTATCTTTGAAAATAAGGTTAAAAGTCATTCGCTTGATGATGTTTATGTAGCAGCAATTGAACAAGGACTCCGAGGTGCTCTCGACAGCGGAGTTCTTGCTGGATATTCTCTGATTGATATCAAAGCATGTTTGCTCAAGGGGATTGCCCGTGATAACGAATCAACAGAGATGGCATTTAGAATCGCAGGGGCGATGGCACTAAAAGATGGTGCGAGGCAAGCAAAGCCTGTGATTTTAGAGCCTGTGATGGAAGTCGAAGTAACTGTTCCTATCGAGTATATGGGTGAGGTCATTAATGACTTAAACTCTCGAAAAGGACGTGTTCGAGGAATGCGGGAACAATCTGGAGCACAGGTTGTTGCTGCGGAAGTCTCACTAGCCGCAATGTTTGGGTACTCCACTGATTTGAGATCAGTGACCCAGGGGCGGGGTGTGTATACAATGCAATTTAGCCACTATGAGCCGATAGTTGAGAATTTATCTAACGGAATTGTTGGTGTATCTCAAAGCACAATTGTGTGATGAGATTTGAAGATTTGGGTAATTATTTTTAGGAGAATATCATGGCAAAAGAAGAATTTGATCGATCCAAACCACATGTGAATATTGGGACGATTGGGCATGTCGACCATGGGAAAACCACTTTGACGGCAGCTATTACCAAAGTCCTGGCAATGAAAAATTTGGCAGAAGTGAAAGAATTTAGTGAGATTGATGCTGCGCCAGAAGAGCGAGAAAGAGGAATTACAATTGCAACGGCCCACATTGAATATCAGACAGATAATCGACACTATGCACATGTCGATTGTCCAGGGCACGCTGACTACGTAAAAAATATGATTACCGGAGCCGCTCAAATGGATGGTGCCATTCTTGTGGTTTCTGCTGCAGATGGCCCAATGCCTCAAACTCGAGAGCACATTTTACTCGCAAGGCAAGTGAATGTTCCTTATTTGGTCGTTTATTTAAATAAAGTCGATCAAGTAGATGATGAGGAGTTGATCGAATTGGTGGAGATGGAAATTCGAGAACTGCTGAGTTCTTATGATTTTCCCGGAGACGATATTCCAATCGTGAAAGGGTCTGCTCTTGGTGCGATGGAATGTTCTGCGACGGAACCGACAGCTGATGAATATAAGTCTATTTTAGAATTAATGGATGCAGTAGATAGCTATATTCCTGAGCCCGAGCGTGTTTTGGATAAACCTTTTTTGATGTCGGTTGAAGACGTGTTCACTATTTCTGGAAGAGGAACTGTTGCTACAGGCCGTATTGACCGTGGAATCATAAAAGTAAACGAGGAAGTGGAGATTTGTGGTATTCGAGATACACAAAAAACGGTAGTCACTGGAGTTGAAATGTTCCGTAAGTTGCTGAATGAAGGCCGTGCTGGCGACAATGTCGGATTGTTACTCAGAGGTGTGAAACGTGAGGACGTGGAGCGTGGACAGGTGCTTTGTAAGCCGGCCTCCATCACTCCTCATACCAAATTCAAAGGCCAGGTCTATGTTTTAACAAAAGATGAAGGAGGGCGACATACTCCGTTTTTTACCAATTACCGGCCTCAGTTTTATTTCCGTACTACTGATGTGACGGGAATGGTAAAACTTCCAGAAAATGTAGAAATGGTAATGCCTGGGGATAATGTCGCAATCGAAGTAGAATTGATTACCCCAATCGCAATGGAACAGGAACTGCGTTTTGCTATTCGGGAAGGTGGACGTACCATTGGATCCGGCGTGGTCACTGAAATCGTTGAATAAATCCTGTGGTGAGTGAAATGGAGCATAAAATTAAAGTCCGCTTTAAAGCATACGATGATAAATTACTTGATCAAACCGTTGGTGAAATTGTTCATACGGTAAAAAGAACCGGTGCAAAAATTGTTGGACCGATTCCATTGCCCACTAGGATTAATAAATATACGGTATTGCGTTCTCCTCATGTTGATAAAAAATCACGTGAGCAGTTTGAAATGAGGACGCATAAACGTTTGCTGTATATTTTAGATACCACTCCACAGACGATGGATGCTTTGATGAAGCTGGATATCTCTGCCGGAGTGGATATCGCAATTAAACAAGATTAAATCAACAGAAATCTGTTGGAATCGTAAGGGAGCATGATGGCTAAGTTAACAGTACTCAATTTTGATAAAACAACAGCTGGGGAGGTGGAGTTCAATGACCAAGTCATGGAAACTCCGTATCATCCTCATTTGATCCAGGAAGCTGTGGTTCATTATCTGACTGGAAAACGCCAAGGAACTCATGCCACGAAAACACGATCTGAGGTATCTGGGAGCACGCGCAAACCTTGGAAACAAAAAGGGACAGGCCGAGCACGGGCTGGTAGTACAAAATCTCCAATTTGGAAACAAGGTGGTATTGTTTTTGGACCACATCCTCGGAGTCACTCGAAGTCTATCAACAAAAAAGTACGTAAAAAGGCATTGCAATCAGCATTAGCTGAAAAATTCCGCAATGATCAGGTATTGGTTCTGGATCACATGAGTTTAGAAACTCATAAAACAAAAGCGTTTTATACCATTCTTTCAGAATTGAAATGCCTTCATGTATTGATTGTTGTTGATGAAGCCTCTGATAACCTTGAACGTGCCGCACGTAATATCCCTAAGGTTGAAGTGGTGAATTACCGGGCTTTGAATGTATACAGGCTGTTGCAATATGAAAAAGTCATCTTTGTAAAAGATGCATTAACCGCTATTGAGCAAAGATTATTGTCATGAGTTTATATAATGTCATAAGACGACCGTTGTTAACGGAAAAAACTACCTTACAGCATGAATTTCATAACCAGGTTGCTTTTGAAGTAGCAAAGCAGGCAAATAGAATTCAAATTAAGGAAAGTATAGAGAAAGCCTTTAATGTCACAGTTTTACAAGTGCGTACAATTGTTGTCAAAGGAAAGACCAAAAGATTAGGTCGTCACATGGGAAAACGTTCTGACTGGAAAAAAGCGATTATTACCCTGAAAGAAGGGGATAAAATCGAATATTTTGAAGGTGCGTGATTTTATTAATTAGGTAACTATGTCGATTAAAAAATATAAGCCAACTTCACCAGGCCGACGAGGAATGAGTGGTTCAGGTTTTGAAGAAATCACTACATCTACTCCGGAAAAGTCTTTATTAGCACCACTGAAGAAAAAAGGTGGTCGTAATAGTGATGGCCGCATAACGGTTCGACATCGTGGTGGTGGGCATAAACGTCGTTATCGGATCGTTGATTTCAAACGAGATAAATTTGATATTCCCGCTAAAGTTCTTACCATTGAGTATGACCCTTCTCGCAATGCCAGAATTTCTTTAGTTTGCTATGTTGATGGTGAAAAGCGCTACATCATCACACCAGAAGGCTTAAAAGTGGGTGATACGATTGTCACTAGTGCTGATGCGGAAATACGTGTTGGTAATGCTCTACCTTTGCATAAAATCCCGCTAGGTTCCATTTTGCATTGTGTTGAATTGAAACCAAAAAAAGGAGCTCAACTAGCAAGAAGCGCAGGTGCTTCAGTACAACTAATGAGCAAAGACAAAGATTATGTTCAGTTAAAATTGCGTTCTGGAGAAATTCGTCTTGTTCGTGCTGAATGCCTAGCTACGATTGGATCTGTTGGGAATTCAGAATACATGAATCTCAAGCAGGGAAAGGCTGGGCGCCGTCGTTGGCTTGGAGTTCGTCCTACTGTACGTGGGGTAGTCATGAATCCTGTAGACCATCCACATGGAGGGGGAGAAGGCCGAACTTCTGGAGGACGTCACCCTTGTACCCCCTGGGGTGTTCCAACAAAAGGGTACAAAACTCGAAATAATAAAGCAACAGATAAATATATTGTACGACGGCGTAATAAATAATTGCAGGAGGGAATGTGCCACGATCTTTAAAGAAAGATGCATTTGTTGATAAACATTTAGAAAAAAAAATCATTGCTGCACAGGAAAAAAAGGATCGTAAGCTGATTAAAACCTGGTCTCGCCGCTCAATGATTACACCTGATTTTGTTGGGTTGAATATCGCAGTACACAACGGTAATAAATTCATACCAGTATTTATTACAGAAGAAATGGTGGGTTACAAGCTTGGAGAATTTTCTCCTACTCGTACTTATCGTGGCCATACTACAAAGACTGATAAGCGATCATCATAAAGTAATTGGGAAAATGTTATGGAAGCTAGAGCAATAGCTCGAAATGTTAGAATTGCTCCTCGAAAAGTTCGATTGGTGTTGGATTTGATTCGAGGAAAGGATGTAGACCAGGCACTGGCATATCTGGATGCAACCCATCGAAAAGCAGTTCCGGTTATAAAAGCTTTACTCAAATCAGCTATTGCCAATGCCGGTGAATTAAATCCAGATATAGATGTGGATAATTTAGTCATCAAAGAGGCGTATGCGGATAAAGGAGCAACTTTAAAGCGTTTTAGAGCAAGAGCAATGGGGCGTGGTGCCCGTGTTAATAAATATTCAAGCCATATTACTCTCATTGTGGGAGATGCTGTTTAACGGTGTGGGCTGATTCAAAAAATATAAACGTTGAGACATGAGGTTATTGTGGGGCAAAAAGTTAATCCCATTGGTTTGAGAATTGGTGTAACGCGTACTTGGAACTCAAAATGGTATGCGGAAAAAAGCTATGCCGAGCAGTTGGAAGAAGATATCAGCATCCAGAGCTTCATTAAAAAAAGTCTCAAACATGCAGCGATTTCAAAAATTGAAATTGAACGAACATCTCGAAAGATGAAAATTAATATCTTTTCTGCTCGACCCGGAATTATTATTGGTAGAAAAGGAGATGAAGTCGAGAAGCTTAAAAAATCGGTGGCACGATTGACCAAGCGAGATATTGTAGTCAATATTAAGGAAGTCAAACGCCCTGAAGTTGATGCTCAACTTATTGCAGAAAACATCGCCATGCAGTTGGAGCGTCGTGTTGCCTACAGGCGCGCAATTAAACGAGCCATGTCATCAGCCATGCGTATGAACATTGAAGGATGTAAAATTATGGTTGCAGGCCGCTTGAATGGTGCAGAAATGGCTAGAAGCGAATGGATCAGAGAAGGACGGGTTCGTCTGCATACCTTGAGAGCTGATATTGACTATGGCCTGACAGAAGCACTGACAACTTATGGTTTAATTGGTGTAAAAGTTTGGGTATGTCGTGGGGAAAATTTTGATAAACAAAGAAATCGCCGCCCAAAACGAAAGGAAAGATAGTCATGTTGATGCCAAAGAAAACAAAGTTCCGAAAGCAAATGCGGAACCGGATGACAGGAACGGCTCAGGCGGGTAATCAAGTTCAATTCGGCTCTGTCGGTTTGCAGGCAACGACCTGTGGGTACATCACAGCACGACAAATTGAAGCGGCCCGTCGTACAATCACGCGAACTTTGAAGCGGGGTGGTAAAATCTGGATTCGTATTTTTCCAGATAAGCCGATCACGAGTAGACCCGCGGAAACTCGTATGGGTAAAGGAAAAGGCTCTGTTGAAGGATGGGTATCGGTCATCAGGCCTGGACGTATTTTATATGAAGTAGATGGGGTTGACTATAAAACAGCAGAAGAAGCCTTGCGTTTAGCAGGATTTAAACTTCCAGTGCAAACTCAAATTACTAAGCGAGGACTGATTTAATGAAAGTTGCGGAGTTACGGAATTTAGCCATTGACGAATTGGAAGGCAAATTAGTGGACATGGAAGAAGAGCAGCTTCGGCGGCGTTGTAATAAGGTGATTTCTCAATTACCAAATATCATGTTGTTGCGCCAGGGGCGTCGAGATATTGCACGTGTAAAAACAATTATTAATGAGAAAAGGCGCAAAGAAGTAAACGATGGTTGAATTCTGAGTGATTTTCTACCTATTCCCAAGAATATATCCAGAGAAAACTTGAAGTATGAATCGAAAAAATAAAAAAACAAGAATAGGTACGGTTGTTAGTGACAAAATGGATAAGTCTATTGTTGTCCGAGTAGAAAGAATTATTCAACATTCTTTATATAAAAGAACAGTGAAACGTACCAAAAAGTATATGGCTCATGATGAGAATAATCAGTGTAAGATTGGGGATAAGGTACGTATTGTCGAATGCAAGCCAGTGAGCAGTCAAAAAACTTGGCGGCTTTTGGAAGTGGTGACAACGGCATAATTCCTATTCAATATGTGATCTCAGGAGAAAGTTATGATCCAAGTGCAAAGTATGCTGGAAGTTGCGGATAATTCTGGCGCAAAAAGATTAATGTGTATTAAAGTTTTGGGGGGATCAAAAAGACGCTATGCCGGTATTGGTGACATCGTAGTAGCTTCCGTGAAAGCGGCGTTGCCAAACTCAAATGTTAAATCTGGAGATATCGTCAAAGCAGTGATTGTACGAACACGAAAAGAGGTTCGACGCCGTGATGGCAGTTATATTAAGTTTGATAAAAATGCGGCAGTCATTGTTGACAACAAACGTGAACCTGTAGGATCACGGATTTTTGGCCCAGTAGCACGGGAGTTGAGACAAGGAAAATTTATGAAGATCCTTTCTTTAGCTCCTGAAGTATTGTAATCTCTGGCTTTACATTGGATATATTATGAAATCTGTAAAAGACAAAAAACAACGCAAAAAGAAGCATCCTACCATTCGTGTTGGTGATACGGTTCAGGTGATTTCTGGTAAAGATAAGGGACAAATAGGCAAGGTTTTGAAGATTGATTGGAAAAATGAACGAATTTTGGTGGATGGTATTAATAAAGTCTATCATCACCAGAAACCAAATCAGCAAAATCAACAAGGAAGTATAAATGTTGCCGAAGCCTCCATTCATTATTCTAATGTGTTGCTGTATTCTCCTGCGGAAAAAAAAGGAGTCCGTGTTCGTGTTGAGCGAACTGGTAAAGTAAAAAAAAGAATTTGTGTGAAATCATCAAATATTATTGAGTGAGATTTGACGTGAGCCAGCTACAAGAAACATATAAAACAACAATAGCCCCAAATTTGAAATCACAGTTTAGTTTTAAAAACGTACACCAAATTCCAGCAGTGCAAAAAGTTGTCTTGAACATGGGATTGGGGGAAGCAATCCAAAATCCAAAAGCAATTGAAGCAGCCGCAGAACAGTTAAGTTTAATTGCAGGGCAAAAAGCGGTGGTGACCCGAGCAAAGAAATCCATTGCAAGTTTTAAGCTCAGAGAAGGAATGCAAATTGGATGTACCGTTTCTTTACGCTCAACACGAATGTGGGAGTTTTTGGAGCGCTTGATTACAATTGCGCTACCTCGCGTCAGGGATTTTCGGGGTTTATCGCCGAAAGCCTTTGATGGTGCAGGAAATTACACAATGGGAGTGAAAGAACAGCTAATTTTTCCTGAAATTAATTACGATAAAATTGATAAAGTTCGCGGAATGAATATCACAATTGTGACCTCTACTTCTTCCGATGAGGAAGCAAGAGCATTGTTAGAGAGTTTGGGATTCCCATTTCGGAAATGATCATCTGTAGATAATTATGGCAAAAAAATCACTAATACAAAAAGCTGCAAAAAAACAAAAATTCAAAGTGCGTGAATATAACCGTTGCTCATTTTGCGGTCGTCCACGGGCATATCTCCGTAAGTTTGGAATGTGTCGACTTTGTTTTCGAGAAAAAGCTGGGTTTGGTGTCATTCCAGGAGTGACAAAATCGAGTTGGTAATAGCAGTATTATAATGTAAGGAACCGCTTTATGTCCATGTCTGACCCAATTTCTGATTTGTGTACTCGCATTCGTAATGCGAAAATGAGGAACTATCCTACAGTGATAATCCCTCATTCCAAAATAAAAGAACATATCTTGGAAGTACTGCAAGCAGAAGGTTTTATTGTGAAATGGGAATTTAAGGAAATGACGCCTCAATCTCAGTTGATTGTATCACTAAAATACGATCAATGGGGAGAAAGTGTTATTCGTACCATCAAACGCATTAGCAAACCTGGATGCAGGGTGCATAAAAAAGTCTCTGACATTAAACCAATTTTAGGTGGCCAGGGGATAGCTGTCGTAACAACTTCAGCCGGTGTGATGTCTGATCGGCAATGTAGAGAAAAAAATACGGGTGGCGAAGTTCTTTGCCATGTATGGTAATTTAGTTAGGAGCAGATAGATGTCCAGAATAGGAAAACGTCCTATCACTATACCAGATAAAGTAACTCTCACTTATCAAAATAAGCAGCTTGAAGTAAAAGGACCTAAAGGTGCTTTGCAATTTTTAGTTCCAGAATTGGTGGAGTTGGATATTCAAGATAAAGAGATGGCTTTGCAGGCAGATTATGAAAATGATGTCAAAGCAAAAGCATTGATGGGAACAGTACAGGCCCTCGTTACAAACATGGTTATTGGTGTCACAGAAGGGTTTCAAAAACAGTTAAATTTGGTGGGAGTCGGGTATCGGGCCTCTGTTTCTGGGAATAAACTGGAACTGAATTTAGGATACTCTCACCCCATTGGCTTTACTTTGCCAGAAGGCGTGAAGGCAAAAGTCGAAACAAATACACACATTATTCTGGAAAGCTGTGACAAACAACTTATTGGGCAGGTTGCCGCAGATATTCGTTGTTTTCGACCACCTGAACCCTATAAGGGAAAAGGTATTTTATTCGCAGGAGAGGTGATACGTAAAAAAGCTGGTAAGGCTGGTAAGAGTTAATAAAATAAGTGGAAGCAAGTAAGAGGAAGTGCATGAAAAAAACAGCAAAACGCTTGATTGCAAGAAAACATCGACAAAAAAGGGTTCGACGCAAAATATTTGGTACCGAAAAACGGCCTCGTTTAGCTGTGTTCCGTTCTGCTAAACATATTTATGTGCAAGCAATTGATGATGAACAAGGAAAAACTTTGGCTGCGGCATCAACGGTTGATAAAGGATTACAGGAATCGATTTCAGGCTGTACTGGTAATAAAACAGCAGCTGGTGTTGTCGGTAAAGCAATTGCAGAACGTCTTCTCGAAAAGTCGGTATCCTCTGTTGTATTTGACCGAGGGGGGTTTATGTATCATGGACGTGTTCAGGCTCTTGCAGATGCAGCACGTGAAGCGGGGTTAAGCTTTTAATTTGTAATAATGTCAACAGTGAGGTATCCCATTGGCTGAGAAAGTAGTAGAAAAAAACGAATTAATAGAACGAGTCATCCGGGTTAATCGTGTCGCCAAAGTAGTGAAAGGCGGTCGACGGTTTAGTTTTAGTGCATTAGTTGTGGTTGGTGATGGGAAAGGTCGCATTGGTTATGGATTGGGAAAAGCTGGTGAAGTGACAGAAGCGATTCGTAAAGGTATTAGCCGAGCTACTAAAGCAATGACTTCGATCTCTTTTACTGGAACAACAATTCCTCACAGTATTGTAGGTCATTTTGGAGCAGGCCGAGTCTACATGCGCCCTGCAAAAAAAGGACATGGAGTAATTGCAGCAGGACCGATCCGGTCCATCCTTGAAGCAACAGGAATTCATGATATCAGTGTGAAGTGTTTAGGATCACGTAATCCCCATAACTTGGTTCGTGCTACCTTTGATGCTCTTGTCAAATTGAAATCGCATGAAGCTATTGCTGAAGGTCGTGGTATACAATTAGATTGAGGTAGGGCATGTCACAAAAAATAAAAGTGAAACTGATCAGAAGCACCATTGAACGTAGCGAGAATCAAAAGGCAAACTTGAAAGGTTTGGGCTTAAAACGAATTAATCAAGAGCGAATTCTGAAAAATACCGCATGTGTTCGTGGAATGATCCGAAAAGTACAACATTTGGTAGAAATTCAAACAATATAATTTGGCTTCTCATTTATTGAAAGAGTTTAAAGAATGCAGCTGCACAACTTAGAAAAACCAGAAGGATCCACAAAACCAAGAAAACGTATTGGTCGTGGTCCTGGAAGTGGTACAGGAAAAACATGTGGTCGTGGGCATAAAGGTTATAAATCACGTTCTGGGGCAAAAAGAAGACGAGGCTTTGAAGGTGGGCAAATGCCAATTCATCGCCGATTGCCAAAATTTGGTTTCACCAACATCTTCAGAATAGAATATACAATCATCAACCTTAGCACTTTGGACAAACTTGGAGATTTTGATGCATCAGATGTGATTACAAAAGAAATACTCCAATCAAAAAAGATAATCCGCAATTTAAAACACCCTGTCAAGTTACTGGGAAATGGCGATCTCTCAAAAGCTGTAAAAATTCAAGTTGATAAAGCAAGCCAGTCTGCCATGGAAAAAGTAAAAGCAGCAGGTGGCGAAGTCCTTCTGCTGAAATAGGTATTCATATATGTGGGCAACGATTCAAAATATTTTTAGAATTGAAGAGCTAAGAGATCGGATTTTATTCACTATCTCGATGTTGATTATTTTTAGAATTGGTGCTCATATTCCTACTCCAGGTATTGATGGGGAAGCGCTGAGTCGTTTTTTTGAGGCACAAGCCGGTTCCATTCTGGGCTTTTTTGATATGTTCACTGGAGGAGCGCTGGGGCGCTTGACCATATTTGCTCTTGGGGTCATGCCCTATATTAGTGCGTCGATTATTATTCAATTATTGACCGTTGTTTTTCCATATTTAGAACGCTTGTCAAAAGAAGGAGATGCGGGGCGCAGGAAGATTACTACCTACACTCGATATGGGACTATCGTATTGAGCATTATTCAGTCGTTTGGGATTGCCGTTGGTATCCAAAGTATGGCTGCACCAGATGGATCTCCTGTCGTCATTTCGACGATGAATGCATGGGGATTTCGAGCATTGACAATTATTACGCTGACTACAGGTACTACATTTTTGATGTGGATGGGTGAGCAAATCAACGAAAGAGGAATTGGAAACGGAATCTCTTTGTTGATTTTTGCTGGTATTGTTGTTGATGTACCTGGAGCCTTGATTAATTCGATTCAGCTGATGCAAAGTGGACAGTTGTCGGAATTGATGATGACTTTAGTTGTTTTAATCATGGTTGCTGTTCTTTTCTGTGTCATATTCATGGAGACAGCCTACCGGAAAATTCCTGTCCAATATGCCAAACAGGTGCAGGGAAATAAAATGTATGGAGGACAATCTTCAAATCTACCGTTAAAGATTAATTCAGCCGGTGTAATTCCTCCTATTTTCGCTTCTTCTATCTTGGCCTTTCCCGCAACAATCACTGGATTTATTGCGGTTCCCTGGGTGCAAGCAATTGGTGGACAATTGGTTCCTGGAAAGTTTGTATATTCCTTCTTATTTGCAGTAATGACTTTTTTCTTCTGCTTCTTTTATACAGCGATTCAGTATAATCCTGTAAAAATTGCAGATGAGATGAAACGATATGGAGGGTATATTCCCGGGATTCGGCCTGGTAAAAAGACGGCAGAATACATCAACATGGTGCTGACGCGCCTTACTTTTGGAGGAGGATTGTATCTCTCAGCCATTTGTGTAGTTCCTCCAATATTTTTTCTGCAAATGGGAGTGCCGTTCATGTTTGGAGGCACTGCACTGCTGATTGTGGTGGGTGTTGCTTTAGACACAGTAAATCAAGTTGAGACATTTTTACTCAATCGCAATTATGACGGATTCATGCGTAAGAGTAAAAGGCGGCAGTCAAGTTCTAGAAGGTTACGAATCTGAAGTTACTTTATCTTGGAATATGAGAAGATTATGAAAGTTCGTTCATCTGTTAAAAAAATATGTGACAAATGTAAAGTGATTCGTCGTCATGGGATATTGCGTGTGATCTGTGAGAATCCAAAACATAAGCAACGTCAAGGTTAGACATAATTTAGGAGCATAACGTGGCAAGAATTGCAGGTGTGGACCTGCCCAATAATAAACGGGTTGAAATAGGGTTGACATACATCTATGGAATTGGGCGATCTATTTCTAATAAAATTTTAGAAAAAGCTGAAATCAATAAAGATACGAAAGTTCATAGTTTGACTGATGAAGAGGTCAATAAAATTCGTACATTGATTGAAAACGAATGCCAGGTCGAAGGTGATTTACGTAGAGAAATCAATTTGAATATCAAACGTTTGATGGATTTAGGGAATTATCGAGGCTTGCGTCATCGTCGCGGATTGCCTGTTCGAGGGCAGCGTACAAAAACGAATGCACGAACTCGTAAGGGCCCCAGACGTATTGTAGGAAAACGAAAATAATCCATCTTTCTTAAGAGAAAGTGAATGGCAAAAAAAAGAACAGTAAAGAAAAAAGAAAAAAAAGTAGTAGAGCAAGGTATTGTGCATATTCAAGCATCTTTTAACAATACCATTGTTAGTGTAACGGATATGCAAGGAAACGTAATTGCCTGGTCAAGTACCGGCTTGCATAATTTTAAAGGCTCTCGCAAAAGCACACCATTTGCCGCTAAAGTGACTGCAGAGGATGCGACCCGAAAGGCTAGAGATCTTGGTATGAAAGAAGTACAGGTTTTTATCAAAGGTCCTGGAGCCGGACGTGAATCGGCCTTACGAGCAATTGCTGCAGAAGGTATTAAAGTTACCAGCATTCGAGATGTTACGCCGATTCCCCATAATGGGTGTCGTCCCCCGAAACAACGTAGAATTTAATTTGAGTGTGGGAAAAATATGTTTGCAAAAAATTGGACTGCTATAGCCAAACCAAAGCGCCTACAAGTTGAACCAAGCACGTTTAGTGACTCCTATGCGAAGTTTATCGTAGAGCCTCTGGAGCCAGGATATGGGGTGACTATAGGAAATTCATTACGTAGAATTTTATTATCCTCTATTTGGGGTAGTGCCGTTTTTGCTGTACAAATAGAGGGTGTTGCTCATGAATTTACTCATATCCCTGGAGTGGTAGAAGATATAGTTGAAATTATATTAAACCTCAAAGAATTACAACTCAAACAATTTGAAGAAGGAATTGTTGAGTTGGAATTGATAGGACAAGGTGCCTGCACATTGACAGGAGCTGATATAGCGGCTTTTGGCAAAGTGGAAGTATTGAATCCAGATTTGAAGTTGGCCACCTTAAATGGTGATGCCAAGCTAGGCATGACTCTTTATGTGAGGCAAAATAAAGGATTTGTGACTTCAGAGGAAAATCACGAAGATGAATTGCCGGTGAATGTCATTTATTTGGATTCGAACCATTCGCCAATTACTAGAATCAATTATGAAGTCCAAAATGCACGGGTTGGACAGCAGACGGAGTATGACAAATTAATTTTTGAATTATGGAGTAATGGCTCTGTGACTCCAGATGATGCCATTGCGTATGCTTCAAAAATTTTAAAAGAGCATATGGATATATTCATTAATTTTGATGAAAAAGCTGTGGAACCAGAACCGGAAGAAGAAGAAGATGTTCCAAAGTTTAATGAAAATCTTTATCGAAGTGTCAGTGAGTTAGAACTTTCTGTACGCTCAATCAATTGTTTGCAAAATGCAAAAATTGAATCAATAGGGGATTTAGTCCAAAAAACTGAACAGGAAATGCTAAAAACTAAAAATTTTGGTCGAAAATCTTTAAATGAAATCAAAACAATTCTTTCTTCGATGGGACTGACGCTGGGAATGAAATTAGAGAATTTCGATCCCAATAACAACCCTTACGAAAAGAAAAAAACCAGTTGATATTATTCTGAATTTTATAAGTTGATAAGCTACTATGCGTCATTTAAAAGCAGGCAAAAGATTAGGAGTAACTACTTCCCATCGCCGAGCCATGATGAGAAATTTGGTCACCTCTGTTATCGAACATGAGCAAATCACATGTACATTGACTCGTGCGAAAGAAATGAGAAAACCTTTGGATAAGATGATTACCTTAGGAAAACGAGGAGATCTTCATGCCCGGAGGCAGGCGTTGAAATTTGTTAAAACAAAAACGGCCATGAAATCATTGTTTGGAGAGTTGGCTGAGCGTTATAAAGAAAGAGAAGGAGGGTATTCCAGAATTGTTCGGCTTGGCAAGCGAAGACTAGGCGATGGTGCAGAAATGGCTATTATCCAATTGATTGATGGGCCGGAGGATGTGCTTTCTGAGTTGAAAGAAAAATCTGTTTCTAAAAAAAGCAAATCGGTTCCTAAGGAAACGGTCCTTGAGGAAGTCAGCCAGGAGCTTTCCAGCGAAAAAGTTGCAGAAGAAGTTTCTGAAAAGGTAGAGCAGGATGAGCAGGTAGCGGCTCGAGAAGAAAATCAAACTGCTCAAAAAGAAAGTCACGTAGAAGATGCAGAGGAACCTTCGACTCAAGAAAGGGATGATCAGCCAACAGCAAAAAGTGATTCTGCTAAAAAAGAGGAAGGGGTCTGAAGCCCATTCTCATCCGATATTCTTACCTCTCTGACTAAGCATGTGTGAAACACCAGGTACAGTAAACACAAGCTTGGTCAATATTTCTTGATTCTTCAATATATTTCTTGATCTCCGGCCTTCCCATTTAATTTGGCAAAAGTGAAAACTCTCATTCATGTAGAGTTTTATGTGAACAACAAATTGCTGAATTTTATCTCTTCAAAATAATGGTTCCCTATATAATTATTAAATTGACTTATTGCGCTAAGTTCCTCACCTTAAATACAAATCATAGACAGTAGAAACACTTTTGAAATACGGTGTTACACACAAAATATTTATTCAATGAATAGGAAGGAATTCATGAATATCTGGAAGCCATTGTTTATCTCCTTACTGCTTATTGGAATCGTAGGAAATACCTGTATGGTTCAAGCGGTTGAAGACAAGCAAAATCGGCCAAGTGGTACTTTGGTTGCCATTGATGCGATTCCTGTTCGCATCGCAGGCTTAGCAGTTACTGTGGTTGGAGGTGCTGTTTTTGTAGTGAGTTTGCCTTTTACTGTGTTTACAGATGTGGGAACTGCTTGGGATGCCTTAGTTGTCGATCCTTTTTTATTCACGTTTGTCCGCCCCCTTGGACAATTTTATGAATGGCGCTCCAGACTAGAAGAAAACGGAGCAACGGATGAACCAGAAGGAAGTACGCGGGCTCAGATGGAGTGAGGAGAAAAAATCGAATATTAGCTGAATTTTCTACCAAAAGGTACGTAGTATATGATGACAGGAACAATTAACAAGATCATACCGTGTGCACTGGTTGGTTTGGGGTGCTTTTTCTGGTCTATGACAACAGCACATGCGCAATTTTTTGGATTTAGTGCCGATGGGGCTATTGCATATTCTGCAAATGAGGAAGGGATTTCAGGTAGTAGCTTTGGAATTACCCATCCGATTCCTTTTGTTCCCAATATTGGTGGAATGGGATTTTTCTTTGAACGGCGTAATAAAGGAGCGGAAGGAATAACCTTAGCAACAAAGGTAACAGCTGCTACAGGGAACTTGTATTATAATATTCCTGTCCCTATTTTTACAATGAGTGTGGGAGCTGGAGCTGGTAATATCATAACAAAAACTGATATTATCACAAACATTGGACGTGTAGAGACCATAGAGGTTTCCAGCCCTATTGGAGAAGGGTTTATTCGATTTGGTCTTCCCTTTTTCCATTTTTTTGATTTCCATATAGGCTATCATTTTGTCAGCACAGGTGAAATTAAATTAGTGGAAGATAGCGAAACGGAAATCAGTGGAGTGAAAGAGAAAGTCGACCTATCAGGAGGACTGACTACTATTGGAATTACGATTGCATTGTAATGTTTTCTAGTCCTTTTCCCGAGTTTATTCAGTTTTGCTATTTAGAAGCATCTGATTTGTCTTCCCATGTATTATTGCCAGAAGAAGAAGCATACATCCAATCAATAAAGGTAAACCAACGTAGAGTTGAATTCTTATTAGGGCGTGCTTGTGCACACCAAGCGTTGATAGCCTTTCAATTGTCAAACTCACCCATTTTAAAAGATAAAAACAGTGCTCCTATTTGGCCGGAAACGGTGATAGGTAGCATTGCTCATGCAAAGAACAAGGCTGTTGCTTGTGCCGGAAAACAAACAATGGTACAAGGAATTGGAATTGATATAGAAGATTTAGAACGTTCGATCAACCTAAGCATTCAGCGCCATGTTTGTGTTTCCGAGGAAAAAGAATGGCTGGCCCAATTACCATCCAGTGAATTATCAAAATACCTGAAAATCATTTTTTCGGCAAAAGAATCTATTTTTAAATGTTTTTTTCCTCTTTCTAATGTATATCTCCATTTTCATGATGCCCAAATAACATTTACTAAGGATTCTTCTTGCTTTGAATTTAAGCTATTCAAAACATGTGGTCCTGAATTTCGTGAAGGATTCCAGCATCAGGGAACCTATCAGATTGTAGAAGATATGGTGATGACCTCTGTCTGGGTTCCCGTGTAAATATTAACCTCTTTGATCAGCTATTGTTTATGAAAGGATTTTTTTTTGAGCGGCCTCTGGAATATCACTTGGAAACAGATGGCGAAGAGTGGGAACAGGGTGGGAGGTTGCAAGGAACACTGCGTGTGAAAAATATAGACAAGGATCCAATCGGCTCAGAACGATTCCAGATTGTATTAGCATATGGAGTTTATAAAAAAATTAAGGACAAGGATACCGATGCCTGGACAGAAGTAGAGACCCAAATTCTTGCAGAAAACATAAAGCTCTCTCCCCAAGAAGAGCAGAGTTATAATTGGGAATTTGATTTACCCACTGATTGCCAGATAACAGATAAAGGAGGTAGTTTATTTTTGCGGTACGGATCGGGAAATTCAGCTTCTCAAGGAAAAATTGATGTGCGGGTGAATCTTTTGCCGATATTACAAAGTTTTCTTCAAACATTTGAAACCCAATTTCGTTTTAAGAAAAATTATGAAAAATCGAAAAACGAATATACAGAAATCAAACTGGTTCCACCAGATTCTCAAGACTTCCCCTCCCTCGATCATGTTTTATGCTTAATGCGAATTCATGAAGATAAAATGGAAATACGGTATCTCTTTAAAATGAAGTCGTTAGGACGTGGAGACAGCGAGAATATGAAAGTAATGAGAAAAAAGAAGGAGTACCAACAAGAGTTTACAGCAGAACAATATACTACAGGAGGTTTTCCTAACCGAGAATTTTTTCGTCAAGCCATTCAAGAAGCGGTAGATCAAGCCAAACCCCGGGTCATTTTTTGAGCTTAAATGAATTTTAAAATAGTCATTGGATTATGTTTTCAGAAGAGTGGAATTTGCAGGAACTAGATACTAAGGCCGATAAAATCCTGGAAAAAGTGATCAACCAAGGCTTGGCTAAGTATATTTCAGTTCCAGAATTAAATATAAAATTACCAGCCTCAATAAATGTGGAAAATAACAAATATGTGATGATTGTTTGTTCAGGGTATCCAGAACATGCTGGTGTGTGGTCTTATACTTTGCTTGAAGAAAGCAGGCATGGTAAGGGCTCACTGAAAAAAATTTCTATGGAATGCTATTTTCAAGAGATTCCAGAACAAATAGGCATCGTTGTCATGAATCCACATGCCGAAAAATTAGAAATGCAGCCTCATGATTCAATTGCCATATATGTCTCTCAACTAAAAGCCCTATGTCGATATTTGACTCAAAGCAAAAGTATCAAACTTCTGCTGATGGGTTACTCACTTGGTGGAGAAGGAATTATACAATTTTTGCAGCAAAACCCTGATCAACTGGATAGAATTCATAAATTGATTTTGATTGATCCTACCCCACCCAGCCTGGGACGGCGTAAATTAGCACCAAAAGTTTTGGAACTTGTTGATCATGCTTTTTTTTATGGACTGTGTGATCAAGAAGGCAAGCCTGGAGAGTTTGCTGAACTTACTAAGATGCGTCTTAAAATTACCCCCCATCTGATTCCATGTGATCTGCATGGTGCAATGCCAAATTTGGTCTGGCCTCTTATACAAAAAGACTTGCAGACCATTATTGATTAATCGTATATGTTTTACTTAGATAATGCTGCAACAACCCCCGTTTTGTCTGCTGTACTTGAAAAAAGCCTACCGTATTTGAATGAACACTTTGGCAATCCTTCTTCCCTCCACCACCTTGGTGTCGGTGCTGCTCGAGCAGTAAAAACTGCACGAGAGGCACTTGCTAACATGTTCCATTTATCTAAGGAAAATGTAATTTTTTGCAGTAGCGGTACGGAAGCAAATCATCTGGCATTGTGGGGAATTGCACACTCGTCACGTTTGAAAGGAAATCATATTATTGCTTCCAGTATCGAACATCCTAGTGTCCTGAGAACATTGGAAGCATTGCAAACACGAGATTATCATACCAGCTTGATTCGTGTGTTACCGACGGGTGTCATTGATATAGCACATTTAGAAACTTTGATTTCCGAAGAAACACGATTGGTTTCCTGTATGGCTGTCAATAATGAAATAGGTACAAAACAGCCTCTGGAAGAGATAGGAACCATGTTGAAAAAGAAGTATCCACACATTATTTTTCATGTGGATGCTGTTCAGGCGTTTACCAAAATTCCTCTCCTCATGAAATCTGGAAAAATTGACTTACTTTCGATTAGTGGGCACAAGATTGGAGCTCCAAAAGGAATAGCCGCTCTTATTTTTGCTGATAATATTTCTTTCTCTCCTGTAATTTTAGGAGGAGGACAAGAACATGGAATGCGGAGTGGAACGGAAAATGTTTTTGGCATTGTAGCACTCGCAGAAGCAGCTTTTCTAAAAGAGCAAAAGCGTGAATCGGTTTTTGAGTCTCTTATCCATTATAAGCAACAATGGTTAGAATTCCTTAGTAGTGAATGTGCTCAGATTGAGGTGTTCCATTCTCCTGCAGTGCTACCATATTTTTTAAGCGTAGCGTTTCCACCCATTCCTGCAGAAGTATTTTTGCATCACCTGGAAGCAGAAGGCATTTATGTCTCTAGCGGTTCAGCATGTTCTTCAAAAAAAACTCAAATTTCTCATGTATCACAAGCAATTGGAATGAGCCCATACATTGCAAAATCTATGATTCGTTTAAGTTTTTCTGCAAAAAACTCGCTAGAGGACCAACACGACATGTTCCGGCGTTTTTCTAAGGCTGTAGGCCAGCTCAAAGAGTTAATATAACACTTTTCATTAGAAATGACAGGGTAATGAAACCATTGATGATGATGTTAGCATTGGGATGCTTTGGATTTGTATTGTGGTCCGGGTGGAATTATGTGTTATTTTTAAGATCTGAAGGACGCAATTGCTTGGGCGAAGTCAAAACATTATTACAAATTATTTTTTTTCATTGAGAGGCCTTGCATTGGCGCATTGCATGTATTGAAATGGACAGGATCATTAATAAAACAATTTGTACTTCTGCATCACGAAAGTTGTTTTCAAACATACCAGCTGTCAGGAAACCAAATATTCCTGCACACCCTCCCCATATCACAGAAGTATAATACTGGGAGGAATAAGTATTTTTGAGAGTTATCCAAACTTCTCGAAAAAATAGTATCCAAATGGAGATATAACTGGCCAAACCTAAGATTCCAAGATTTATCCATGTCTGCAAATAAATATTATGAACTCCGGCACTTGCAGAATTGAAGAAACGGTGTCCTGTTCTTTCTGTTAATGCTTTTCGGTACTCAGGCATCACTTCCGAATCATTTGCCAGGCCTATGCCGAGCCATGGATGTTCTTTGATTGCCTGCCATGCAGTTTCCCATAGCAGTAAACGGTCTTTATTGTACTCCAATACAAAACTACTCTCTAAGCGTTGCCAAACCAAACCAACCCCGGATGATTGTTCCTCCAATTTTGGCGCTTTAAAAGTGTATTGCCACAGCATGACTCCCAGCATTCCGATCCCTATACAGGAGAAAGAGAAAAACCATTTTTTGGGGAGTTGCAGGCTGAGTACGAACAAGGCAACGGCACTGCCAAGCCATATACTTCTCGCTAATGAAGCTAATATTGCGGCAAATACAAAAATAATACCGACTCTATAGTACCAGAGTATTTTTGATGAGAGCTCTTTGCAGAAACTGAGAGATACGAAGAGAGGAAAGCACAGAAGTAACACTCCTCCAAATGTTAAATGATGCGTATAGTTTCCCTTAGCATGAAATACATTGGTCATCCCATGCAATGAATAACAAGGATGCTTATAAGGAGTGGGGGATTGTCTTTCAGGAGAACGAAACCAATCTGCTCCAGTAAAATATTGAATTATGCCATAAATGGAAACTAGAACGAGGAAAAAGAAAAAGATGCGCATCAACTTTTGATTGTTGATATGTTCCAGGGCAAAATATAAAATCAGGGGCAAAAATAAACGTAAGTTATCGTGTATCGCAAATCCGATACCTACAGAGTATGGAGAAAGTACTCCAGAAAGTAGATTAAAACACAAAAAAATAAGCAGGGCGCGCAGCGTTGCATGAGGTATAATCAACAAGGAAGGATTTTTTATAGCTTGCCAGATGAAGATTAAATAGAGTCCTGTTATAGAAATATCACTTCCTGCAATGGAAAAGGTGCTGAAACAAAACAAACCATACAAGAGAAGGCTATTCCATGAGCTAATAGAACGAAAATATGTGGAAATATGGTTCATAGGCTTGTTGATTTTACTACTGATGTGAGTCAGTTCTTTTACTGTAATTTATTTTTTAAATACTTTCGTGTGAGGACGACAATCCAGTTTCTAAAATGGGGTAAAATCAATGCAAACCCGATGGCATCAGTCATGAAACCAGGTATTAGAAGGTCGACTCCTGCAAAATATAGCAGGATGGCATCCAATAATTCTTCTGTCGGTAATCGTTTGTTCACGAACTCGGATTCTAGCAATGTCCAGAGAGAAATGTCTTCTGTTCGCATTAACCATAGGCCAAACCCACCTGTTGCTATACAAATAAAAAAAATACTCAATAAGGGCATTATATTGCCTACTTGGAATAGAATCCATATTTCAATAATGGGAATAATAAGAAAAAGAAAAAATAGTAGGCAACTCAAATTATCTCTTTGTGTTCTTTGTTCTGGTTGCTATCTTTTTTAGAACTGATTAAAACAAGATCTATGTGTTACTGCATGAGAACAATACAGAAAAGATATATTGAAAGAACTTTTAATAAAAGCCCATTCATGCTATTCGCATTAGAATAATTGAAAGAAATAAACAAGAGAGTTGAAATACTGGAAGAAATGAGAAGGTTAGAGAAAGAATCTGTTTTAGAAAACAACTATCGACTTTGGAAGAAGGAGGGATATGGCTAGCATCCAAAGTCGATAGAAACTGTTGAACGACAGTGATGGAGACTGCCGTTGCGGAGGAAATCAATTAAGAATCAAGAAATGGAAAATCATGTTGTTCAGATATTGAACATACAATATAGCAACCGATATAGAATGTCAATTATTTTTTTAATTTAAATTAAAAAATTTATTACTTTCATAAATAATTAAAAATTTCAATGGCTTATAATAATTCTATACAAACACCTGTTTACTTTGTAACATCAAATCAGAATAAACTCCAAGAAGTACGCGAACTGCTGAACATTCCTGTAGAAAATGTAAATTTGGAATTAGAAGAAATTCAGGGGACGGATTTGGAAGAAATTTTACGCCATAAAGTTCAATGTGCTTATGGCATCGTTCAATTTCCAATTATTGTGGAGGATGTTGCTCTTTTTTTTAATGCTTGGAATGCACTACCAGGTCCTTTGATAAAATGGTTTCTCAGAGAATTAGGAGTAGAAAAATTAGTACACGCTTTGTCCTGTTTTGAGGAGAAAGCGGCAAAGGCCGTCTGTGCTTTAGGATATACTGATGGTCAAGCAATTCATATTTTTCAAGGAAGCGTAAAGGGGAAAATTGTGTCTCCTCGTGGAGATAATGGGTTTGGCTGGGATTGTATTTTCCAGCCGGAGGGCAGCTTGTTAACTTATGGTGAGATGACTTCTGCTGAAAAAAATAAAGTGTCGATACGGCGTCAAGCTTTAGATCAATTCAGAGCATTTTTAGAAAAACGCGAATGAAGCACAAATTTCACTAACAGGAGGATCACTCAGAAAGTTTAGAATTGAGAATGGTAGGCAATGGGAATATTACATGCTCCTCAACCAGTGTAAATTCTTTTACGGTATTGTTGGGCACTATACCTTGTAAAGTTCTAATGATGTCTTGTACGATATCTTCAGGGGCAGAAGCTCCTGCTGTAACACCAATTTGCTGAACCCCATCAAGCCATTTAGCTTGAATTTCCATGGCAGACTCAATGCGCTTTGCAGAAATTCCACAGGCTTTTGCAACTTCAACCAGCCGTAGTGTATTGGAACTGTTTGGTGCACCAACTACTAAAACCAAGTCTACTTCTTTTGCGATTGCTTTGACAGCATTTTGCCTGTTTTGGGTAGCATAACAAATATCTTCTTTTGAGGGGCCTTGAATTTTTGGAAACTTCTCTTTCAAAGCGGCAATGATTTCTGCGGTATCATCCAGAGACAGCGTGGTTTGTGTTAAGTAGGCAACTTTATCTTTATTGGGAACATGGAGGCTATTGATATCATCAACGGTGCTGACGACTAAGATACGATTGGGAGCTTCACCGACGGTTCCTTGTACCTCTACATGGTCACGGTGGCCAATGAGAATGATGGTAAATTCGTTTTTGGCGTATCGTTGTGCTTCATTGTGGACTTTCGTGACGAGTGGACAGGTGGCATCCAGCGCTTCTAATCCTAATTGTTTTGCTTCTTGTCGTATAGCAGGAGAAACTCCATGCGCAGAAAAAATGACTTTGGCCCCCTTGGGAATATTGTCCAGCTCTTCAACAAAAATAGCACCTCTTTTCCGTAATCGTTCCACAACATGAGGATTATGTACGATTTCGTGTCGAATATAGATTGGAGGACCATACAAATCCAGTGTTTTTTCAACAATTGTAATGGCTCGATCGACCCCTGCGCAAAAACCGCGCGGTTTCGCAAGAATTAAATCTAGTGAATGTGTCATATTTATCTCAAAGCAAGATTGTGAACAATTTGATTCGTGTTTTTATGTTTAAGATCTCAAGATATGGAAGCTATTTGGTGATGCTTATATGCGTCGTTTGGCATACAACCGCATTATTTGCGATGCCACAGGGGATTACCTGGAAACATAACGGACGAGTCAATCTTCCTTCCATGGCAGAAGAAATGCCTTTACAAGAAGCGATACAGAGAATTATTGATCGTTATGCTGAAAATCCAAAAAATATTCTTATTGATCCTTCTGTGTTTGGTCGCTTTTACGAACCTCGCATCACAGCTTCTTCCATGGATGCTGCGTTTGAATGGATTCTTGCCCGTTTTTCATTATCCACTATTTATAAAAATGAACACTGGCGTATTGTTCCTAAAAAAGAAGTTTGGCGCCAGGTACCTTATCACAAGCTTGTAATTTCTCCCATACCTTTGGACAAAGTATTGAATGATTTCTCCCATGTGGGACAAATTACCATTATGTTTGATCAAGAACAAGCTAAGCAGCAAATGATAAGTCGAAATTTATTGTATCCTACTGTGGAAAAAGGAATCACTGATTTAGTAACCCAGTTTGGCTGGATTACGAACTATGATGAGGATTTTCACACACTTTATTTAACGAAGAAACAAGAAATCGCAATAAAGAATTTTTCTTTTGAAACAATTATAATGAAAGCCTCTCCGGATCGGATTGAGCCTCATCTACAATCAATTTTTCGTCAAAATAAAAATTTAAAGAGTCAGCTAGTTATTCATTGGGAAAAAGAAAAAAACGCTGAGTCAGCCTTGTTTCCTATTACAGTGGTTTCTCTTTATGGGGATAAAACAAATGTACAAAGGATGACGGATGTTATTAAAAAATTGGATCGTACTTATCAAAAGAGCCAGCCTTTGGTCATAAAACGGTTTGATTTCAAGTATTTGCACGTAAAAACTAAAACGATGCTCAGTGAAGGGCAGACGGTTACTATCCCAGGGGTGGAAACCAAATTGCAGCAGTTCTTTCAGCAAAACATAAAGGATAAAGCAAAAGCGGCCTCAGGCATTAATTCTTTAAAAATAATCCCTGATTTTGTGAGCAATTCAGTTATTCTTCAGGGAACAAAAGAACAGGTTCACCTAGCTAAAGAGCTTCTGATTGCCTGGGATAAACCCCAACCATTGATCAAGATTGAAGCGCATATATTTGAAACCTCAGATACGGTTTCGCGTGAATTGGGGGCACAGTTTGGTGCTCAGGGATTTGCAGAAGGAGCAGAGGTTCCGAATGCAACTAATGCTGGAGAATTTACAGCAGGAGCTATTTTGGGGCCATTACAGACCACCACGGCCTTTCAAGTAGATGCATTATTGCGATTTATAGAAACACGGGGAAAAGGAAGAGTGCTCTCCAGGCCTGTTGTGGTGACAACAAATAATATTGAAGCAGAGATGAGAAGTGGAAATATTATTAATGTGAAAGTAGTGATTGAAGATAAGCCAACATTGAAAGAAATCAAGACAGGGGTCGCCCTGAGAGTCACCCCTCGTTTGATTACAGAAACAAAAGACGGTACCGAAAAATATAAAATCAGACTGAATGTTTTTGCAGAAAGCAGTGGTCAGATCAATCAGACGACAGAAGGAATTCCTCAAATCAATAGCCAAACGGCGAGAAGCCAGGTAATTGTCCGCAATGGAGAACCTTTTTTGCTAGGAGGCCTGATTCGTAGTAACTTGAATGAATCAGACAGTGGGGTGCCCCTATTGAAAGATATTCCTTTGCTGGGGTATTTTTTTAAAACAAAAACAGATATTGACAGTTTCAATCATATTTTAGTCTTTGTCACCCCAACTCTTGTTTCTTCTCAGGAAAGCCAGGTACTACCGGATATGCCTCAGTTAGGGAAACCTCCTGCTAAAGCACTGTTGGATCTGCCCTGATGAAGAGCCTTTGTTTTGTACTTTTTTTGATGACATTGATATTTCTATAGATATTGTAGACAAGTGATTGAGTGTAGTGATATAATTTTTTCATGTTACATTATTTGACTTGGAAGGTTCTCTGGTAGGTTATTTATGAGTGTAGTGTTAAACGGTAAAAGGTATGATGGTATCGGGCCAGAAAAAACCATTTGATCAAGATGCTTATTTTTCACGCAAAAAGCGTGAAAAATGGAGAGCATGGTTTTTTATCAGCTTAGGCGGATTGGTCTTATTGGACAGTTATTCACCATTTCCAGTGCCGATCGTAGGAGCCCCTTCCTTCTTCTTAGGCAGTGTTTTGCTCTATTATGGCTACCAACAATTCAAAAATTATTCTAAGTTGCCCATGTATGAAGCCCTTCAATTGGGCCGTTCTTTAAAAAGAGAACTTACCCGAACAGATGTATTTCTTACATTTCAGTTGACTCCAGAGAAAACAGATCTGCTGCTTGATGAGCTGATTAAAAATGGTTTCATTGAGCCTGTTGGTACAGAACTGACTCCTGAATCCGATATGCGATACCGTGTGATTTCCTAATAAACCATGAATCCTTTATTTTTCCAAAATGTGAAAATATCTTGGAGAAAGGCCTTATTTTATGTGCCTTTGTTAGGAATATCGTTGGTTTACGAAGCATTGGTTTTATTGAGACTGACCCTTTATCAAAAGGGAATTATTTTCACCAAAAAATCATCCACCCCTATTATTTCTGTAGGAAATTTAACGGTTGGTGGATCCGGAAAAACTCCGATGGTTGATTTCTTGGTAAAAGAGTTATCTAAGTTAGGTAAAACGAGTTCTATTTTGAGTAGAGGCTATGGGAATCAGACTCAATCCTCGCTGCAACGGATTTGTGCGTCAGAAGCATTACCAACGGGGCCGATTTCCTTGGGAGATGAGCCTTATCTTTTGGCATCCATGAACCCAAATGTACCTGTCTATGTTGGAAGGGATAGAACGATTGCTGCACAATTGGCAACTATTTTGGATTCTCCTGATATTTTAATATTGGATGATGGTTATCAATATTTGAAACTGCATCGTCAACTCAATTTATTATTAATTGATGTTGAACGGGGATTGGGAAATGGTTATTTGCTGCCTCTTGGACAATTGAGGGAGCCTGAACATCATTGGGAAAGAGCAGATGCCATTATCCTGACAAAAAGCAATTTAGGGTTTGCTGATCGGCTGTTGCATCAACTCCATACCCAGTTGAATATCACATGCCCTGTATTTAAATTTGATTATAAACCTTTACGGCTAACACGCTTGGATAAACAAGTGTCCATCTCTTTGGAAAACCTCCGTGAAAAGCAAGTTTTGTTGAGTTGTGGAGTGGCACAACCAGATGGGTTTGCCACGGCACTGAATCAGTTGGGAGCAGAGGTTGTGGATCTCATTCGTTTTGATGATCATTATCCATATTCTGAAACAGCCGTTACGAAATTGCTGCTCCAAAAAAAGAAAATCGAACCGGACATATGGATTACTACAGAAAAAGATGCGGTTAAACTCAAGCAATTTCCTCAATTGGCAACTGAGGTGTGGACGTTAGAGATGCAAGTTCTTCCAGATAGCACTTGGCAGGAATTCTTTGTTGATTTTTTGAATAAAATGAAGTTAGATTAATCCAGTTTATTCAACTTATCGTATTTTTATTTCTTACTCTTGCTTTTTCAATCATAGAAACAATGGCTATACTCAACGTATATACTTTTCCTGACCCTGTTTTAAAACAAACAGCTAAGACTATTGCAACATTTGATGAAGAGCTGCAAAAACTCGCAGACAATATGTTAGATACCATGTATGGGTTCAATGGCATTGGGCTGGCGGCCAATCAGGTAGGCATATTGAAACGCCTTGTGGTGATTGACATATACAGCGGTGAAGAAGATATCTCTAAACGGGAACCTCATATTTTTGTCAATCCAGCAATTGTTGAAAAGAAGGGGGAAGTTATTTCTGAAGAAGGGTGTTTAAGTGTTGTGGAGTTTAACGCAGAGGTAAAGAGGTCGGAATCATTGACCTTGGAGTACCAGGATTTTATTGGTGAGCTTCATCAAATACAGGCAGATGGACTTCTGGCAATTTGTCTTCAGCATGAATTAGATCATTTGGATGGTATTTTATTTATCGATCACCTTTCTCCCTTGAAACAAAAAATCATCAAGAAAAAACTGACCAAGCAAGCCAAAAAATCTGCATGAATTATAGATCTCGTCTTACGCTCCAATGCATTAATATTTTTGTGATTTTTTGTTTGAGCACTAGTTGTCTTGCTGTTGGTGCAAAACGTTTCAGCTACGCTCATGCTTCCGTTGTCACCTCTGCAGGAGTTCAGATTGATGTGGAAGTTGCCGATACACCAGAGAAAAGGCATCTGGGACTTAGCTTTCGTAAGGAATTAAAACCTAAAAAAGGAATGCTATTTATCTTCGAAAGGAGGCAGATGCATTCTTTTTGGATGAAGGATATGTTCATTCCCATAGATATTATATGGCTCGATAATCATCGAATTGCGCACATTGAACATTCTGTACCACCTCCTGTGGATGGTGAGTCGCCTATTACATTAAACCCTGAACAGGAAGTCAATTTTGTATTGGAGCTGGCTGCCGGGCAGGCAGAGTCGCTCAATTTAAAAGTAGGACAGAAAGTGAAGTATATATTTTAATGAGGTTTTAGCCATTGTAGCGCATCCTTTAAAATATCATAACCATTTTGTGTCAAAATTGATTCTGCATGGAACTGTAGCCCGATAAATTGTTTGGCACGGAGAGCGTGAATTTCCTGGTTGTCTGGGTCCATTGAAATCTCCACTCCTTCCAGGGTTTGGTGGTACTTGCCAACAAAGGTATTATAAAATCCAACTCTTTCCAACTGACCAAAATAATCTATTTTTTCTTGAGTGCCCTGGAACGGTTGTGCCTTTTTGATGACTTCTATGCCCAAGGCTTTACAGAGGATCTGTTGTCCAAGACAAACAGATAAAAAAGGGCTTTTGTTTTGAAGCAGCTGCTGGGTGAGATCTAAATTAATTTTCATTTTAGGGTTTGCAAAATCATTGGGGTTGCCAGGTCCTGGCCCAATAATCACGAGATCTGAATCATCATTATTCAGGTTATAACTAGAAAAGCGTATCACTTGGGTAGTGGCTCCCATACGGTTGATCATGTGCTGCATCATCAAACAGAAGTCATCTTCGTTATCAATGATTGTGATCTTATAATTTGAAAAAATTTGATAGTCTTCTTGATTAAAGAACCAAAATTTAGAAAGGTACTGGTTGCGTTGTTGAAGCACGATTTGGACTTCATCATCTCCCATAAAATGAGATAGAACGGAACGCGGAGGAGTTTGGGGAGGATTTTCAATGTTTTCTTGCATCCCTCCTATTTTCGCCACGGTTTCTTTTACTTCTTCTGAAGGAGTAGAGTCACGAACCAGAGTGGCGCCGACTCTGAGAAGTAAAGAACCGTCTGGATCAATTTCTACAGTCCGGATGGTGATAGGACTGTCTAACACGTCATTTCCTTTCGCATCACGGCCAATGAGTGCGATAGCACTAGCATAATAACTGCGGGATTCATTTTCATATTTATGAATAATATTGCATGCATTTTCCACAGGACTGCCTGTTACTGTTGCCGCATACATCGAGTCGCGCAGTAATTTGATGATATCATGTGTCGATTTACCGACAAGCAGATATTCTGTATGAATCAGTTTGGACATCTCTTTTAACAAAGGACCAACAATCATACCGCCCTGCTCACAAAACCTTGCCATCATTTTGAGTTCCTCATCAACCACCATAAATAATTCATTGATTTCTTTCTGATTGGTCAGAAACTCCAGAAAATCTTTTTTGAATTCGATTCGGCTTATATCATTTGTTTTTTTGCGGAATGTTCCACTGATAGGATTCATTTTTACTTGTCCGCCCTGCACCGTAATGTGCCGTTCCGGGGTGGCGCCAATGAAATATTTTTCACCATTGAAAAAAACAAATTTCCAGTAACTTCCCATTTCGTTTTCGAGCAGATTTTTATAGATACCCAAAACTTTTTCCAAACTCATGTTAGAAATGGTTGCTTCTCCTTTACGGGGAATCACAAAATTTGCACCTTCTCCATTACCAATCTCTTTTTCTACAATGGAACGGATTATATCTTCATATTCTTCGCAGGAATAATTGTATGCAATCTCTTTTTCAAAAGAAATTTGTTCTTGTGGTAGTAACTGTAATAAGTTCTCCGTCGCAATTTTTGTATGTTTGCGCACCTGAATGGATAATATTTTTTCTCCGGCATCATGGACTTTGAACTTTCTTTCTTTTAGCTGGCAGAAAGGTATCATGGAAATGGTATCAAAAATTTCTCCTTTTGGATCCATGCCTTGTTTCCTTGGAATATCTGACAGCAAATCGAATTTGAGCGCATCGCCCTCCAGGATCAATGCATGCTCATCAATTCTTTTTTTTATGATGGCAAAGGGTGCTTCGAAGTTAAATTCTTTATGATAACTCATAATCAAGTCTTAAGAAAATGGTGTATTTAGTGTTGGCTGATTAGCTCCAGAGAGGGACTCAAAAATTCTTTGCGTGCAACAAGTAAGAATAGACGTCCGGTTTGCTGCATGTGACCTGCTTTTAACTCGGCAAGTGGGCCGTGTCCCCAGAAAATGTCAGCTCTGCCATGGCCGCGTATTGCTCCTCCTGTGTCCTGTACAAGAACAAAACGATGCAGTTTTTTCCGAGTAATCAGCTGGTTGTTCTCAAACACAGGAGCTTGTGTGGTGATGAAAGCAAGTCCTCCTCGTGGGACCAGCTTTCGGTCCATTGCGATAGAGCGTTGTGGGGTTAAGGGAACTTCAATATAACCGAGAGGACCTTCGTCGACTTCCCTAAAAAAAGTGTAGCTTGGATTGTGGTTTAAAATACGGCGAACTTCCTCAGGATGTTGATATAAATAAGCTTTTAATGCTTGCATGGACATTTTCTCTCGTGGAATTTTATTTTCCTCAATGAGTAGTTTTCCAATGGAGCGGTACGTATGTCCGTTTTGTGCAGCATAATTCACTCTTTTCAAGCTGCCGTCGGGAAGCTGAAGCAGTCCCGACCCCTGGATTTGCAGAAAAAACAATTCAATATTATTTTCTACGTAGGCAATTGGTATGGCCCTATTATCAAGTGATTGAGAGTCCACGATCTTTTCACGAGAATCGTACGGAATGAATTGATTCCCTTCTACTTTTCCTATAATTCGCGTTCCTTCCCACTCTGGATCAAACTTTTCTAAGTCGGCTTTAATAAGATCATTGGGGGTTTGATACAATGGCGTTTTGAATTTATGATTTGATTCTAAACTTCCTGACAGGATGGGCTCATAGTATCCTGTGAAAAAAGCCCCTCCCTGATCATTTTTGCTTTCAAAGAAAATAAACTTTTTTTGTATTTGGCGAATTCTTTCTTCCCCTTGGAAGGTACGGAGGGTCTGTAAAAGAAGCTCAAGGGACGCCTCCATTTCTTTAGGAGAGTAAACAGTATCCCCGTACTCAAATTTGTAATATTGCGGGAGTCTACGAAAAAACCGGTTGGATTGTTCAATGGCTTCTGCCAGTCCTGTAAAATCCAAATCATCTGACCAATCAAGTGCTTGCACTTCCTGATCAGAAAGTGCCGCATATGGAACAGAAGATGTGGAAACTGGCGGTGTTTGAATGAGATGGCACCCACTTGTGCTGATAAAAAAAGAAAGGAATAATAAGCTAAGAACAAAGTACTTGTACATAGAACCTCCAATGGTCAATAAATCAGAATTTCAATGGAATCAGGCGATCTGCAGCTCAATGGGCAGTTCTTCACCATCCTTGATTAGTTCATCACGTGCTTTCCGTGCAGCATTGCGGACAATTTCAGAGAGAGCCGGATGAATATGGATCATGTAGAGCAGATCTTCTAATTTTCCTTCCAGGCGCATCAATGGAATGATTTGATGAATCAACACACTCGCTTCGTGGCCAATAATATGGCAGCCTAAAATCTTGTGAGTCTTCTTTTCAATAAGTATCTTGACAAATCCATGATCAGAACGAAGTGCCATGCCCATTGCACTGCTGGCATACAGGTTGATGCCTTTGACATAGTTGGCACCACGGGCCATTAGGTCTTGTTCCAGTTCCCCTACACCTGCAATTTGAGGCTGAGTGAATACCGCATGGGGCATCCCAGTGTAGTCAATCGGAGACTTCGTTGCTTCGTGAATGACGGAAGCAAATAAATATTGGCCTTCAAAATTGGCACTGTGACGAAATAAATAATTTCCTGCAATATCTCCAAATGCCCAAATATTATCGGCCGTGGTTCGTAAGTGATCGTCTACTTTAATAAAACCTTTTTCATTGATTTCTACCCCTGTTTTTTCAAGGTCCAGTTGGTCACTATTGGGCACCACTCCTGTTGCAACAAATACTTGATCACAATTGATGCAGTGCGACTTTCCTTCCTGATCACTGTAAGTCACCTCAAATTCCCCATTGGTATGCTGAATTTTATTTGGTTGAATGCCAAAATAAAGGTGGTGTCTTTGACCAAAAACCTTTTCAAATTCATCACGAACTTCAAAATCTTCTCCTTTAAGCATGCGACTGCGGACAAACATATGAATTTCGGTGCCTAGTGCTTGAAAATAATGAGATAGTTCTGCTGCAATATACCCACCGCCAAGAACGACCATCTTTTTAGGAAATTGATCCAGGCGCAAAGCTTCTGTGCTCGTAATAAAAGGGACATCTTGCAGTCCTGGGATGTTAGGAATACGAGGGCGTGCTCCAGCAGTAATAAATATTTTATCGCCCGTGATGGTTTCGCCTCCAGCTTCCAGTTGTTTGTCTCCTGTAAATTTTCCATGATGTCGATACCAGTCAATATTAGGATTTGCTTCAATAGCGGGATTAATGCTCGAAGATTCTGCGTCAATGGTGTTACAAACTCGGTGGACGAGTGCAGGAAAGTCGATGTCATACCCTTTTGGAAAAATCTCAAAACGATTTGCTTCTTGAATTACATGGGCAACATCTGCGGCATGGATCAGCATTTTAGAAGGAATGCATCCGCGGTTGAGACAGGTTCCGCCTAATGGCCCTTTTTCAACAAGAGCAACTTTGTAACCTAATTTGGAAGAAGGTGTTGAAATTTTTGAACCACCCCCTGAACCAATTACAATAATGTCATAGTGTTTCATGGTGAGATCTTTGGATAATGGTTTTCTAAAGAGCCATTCTGTTGAAGAACAGGTAGTAATCTGAAAAAAGATGGGGTTTGATTTTAAAACGGTTGAATTATCACCTTGAATATGTCTGCTTTTTAGGAGACAAATAGGGTTCTCTATTAAAGAAATACCCCCTAACACAATAACACTTATCGTGGATAAATCAAGAAATGGGAATATAGAATCAGCATAAAACATTTTTTGATTCGTACAGGCAAACTCTGAGAGATTCAGTAAAAGAACAATGAAAAAACAAAAAGGAACCGACCAGCTAATTAGGAAATTAAAAAATATTCAGCGTCAAATGACTGATTTGGAAGATAACATTAAGGATCAAAACAAATCAGAAATAAAAAACAGACCAGTGGCGTCAGCATCCGATGAAACGGACTATACCGATAAAGCTTTACTAGAGAACAAACTGCATTACAAAGCCTTGTTGGAAGCAGTGACTGATTATGTCTACACGGTACACCTGGAAGATGGGGCAGTGGTTTCGACATACCATCATCCTGGATGTGTCAATGTGACGGGTTATACCTCCGAAGAGTATCAGGATGATCCAAATCTTTGGTACCGGATGATTCATGCCGAAGATCAGGATAGGATACTCGAGTTCTCCAATAAATTGATTGCTGGTGAAGATTCAGGATTTATTGAACACCGTATTATTCATAAAGATGGCTCCATTCGGTGGGTAAAAAATACTCCTGTTTTGCACAAAAACCCTGATGGGGAGCTACTGGCCTATGATGGAATCATTCGTGACATTACAGAAAGCAAGCAGGCTGAAGAGATATTGGCAAAATATCGAAGTGTTCTTGAGCAATTGGTCGAAGAAAGGACAATTGAGTTAAAGCAGGCAAATGAAAACCTGCAACAGGAAATTGCGGATCGAAAGCAGGCCGAAGAAGAACGTCTCCGCTTGGAAGGAGAATTGAGGCATACACAGAAAATGAATGCCATTGGGACGTTGGCAGGAGGCATTGCTCATGAATTTAATAATATTCTGGCCATTATCATGGGGTATGCTGAATTGCTGATGCCTGACTTTGCAAACGGTACAGAACAAAAACAGAGCCTTGACCGTATTTTTATTGCAGGAGAGCGTGGTAAAAACCTGGTTCAACAAATTTTGACGTTCAGTCGGAAAAATCAGCAAAAATTCATACCCGTTCATCTGTCTCCCCTCATTCAAGAAGCCTTGGAGATGATGCGGTCTACTTTTCCGGCTTCCATTAAAATTGTACAAGAGTTAAAAAGCAGTCAATTCCAAATTATTGCAGATCCAGATCAAATTCATCAGGTCATTGTGAATTTGTTTACCAATGCCTTGCATGCAATAGATGATGGGGAGGGGGAGCTCCTGGTTAAGCTGGATGAAGTGGTTTATGATGAGAACAATCCGCCTGTTGGATTTGAAATAAACGAGGGAAAATATGCTGTCGTCACAGTCAAGGATACGGGTTGTGGTATTAGTGACGACGCGATAGAAAGGGTGTTTGATCCATTTTTTACCACTAAAGAGATTGGAAAGGGGACAGGTCTAGGGCTTTCAGTAGTCCACGGTATTGTAAAACAACACCAAGGCCTTATTACTGTAGACAGCAAATTAGGGGAAGGAACCACTTTTACTATATATTTTCCTGCAGCAAAAAAAGAATCGGTGGTAGAAGCAGTAGTGGAAGTTTCGATTGGAAAGGGAAGCGGGAAGATTCTAGTGGTTGATGATGAAGAATATTTGGCTCACTTTTATAAAATTGCATTAACAAAACTGGGATATGAGGTCTCCGTGGCAAATAATGGTCTGAGGGCATTGGAAGTATTCCGGGAAAATCCAGATCAGGTTGATCTGATTTTTACTGACTACATGATGGCAGGTTTAACAGGAGATAAACTAAGTCAGGAAATTTTAAAAATCCGAAAGGATGTTCCTATCATTTTGGCGACCGGATACAATAGTGCTATTTCTGAAGAACAAGCAAAAAAAATTGGTATCCAAGAATTATTCATGAAACCGATAGCGGTCTCACAGCTCAATCACACGATTCAAAAATTGCTAAAAAAATAAGAATTTGCTACGTTCGTAAGCCTCACAAAACGATTTCGTAGATTTCTGTGAAACAGTTCTTACCTTAAACGTCTGTTAGCTCCAGTCCAACCAGAGTAATATCATCCGTGTAAGCTTCGGCACCTGAATACGTCAATATATAGAGATAGGCCTCTTCAATCAAATCGTTGATGGGGAGGTGTTGATGGTTCAATAAGAATTCTTCTAATTTTTTTCTGCCAAATATATTACCAGACTGGTTGGGCATTTCAATAAGTCCGTCGGTATAAAGGAAAACTTTATCTCCAGGCTTTAACAGGACAGAACTGCTTTTGTATTGATTCCGTTTGATGGGAAGAATTCCCAGTAAAATTCCACCAGATTGCAATTCCAGAATTTCCTGAGTTTGAGGACGTATTAAATACCCTGGGGGGTGTCCCATGTTTGAATAAGTCAGTTCGTTTGTATGGGTATTGTAAATACAATAAAAGGTGGTTGCAAACTTGTCTTGGGGAATTTTTCCTTCCAGAGCATTGTTTACCTGAAATATGGTTTCCTCGATATCTTGTAATTTGGGAGCCGTTGTTTTGAACAAGCTCGAAACCATAAAAGAAATCAATGCTGCCGGAATTCCGTGCCCTGTCACATCGGCTACGAGAAGTCCTATTTCATGGCGATTCAATTCAAAAATATCGTAGAAATCACCACCGATTTGTTCCATAGGTTCATACTTTGTTGCTATCAGGCATCCAGGAATAGAAGGAGGTGCGGGAAGGAGTGCTCGCTGAGTTTTTCGTGCTTGTTCCAGCTCTTGGGTAATCCTTTGAGTGAGCTGAATGAGATAATGATTTGTTCTTTCAGCTTCTTGAACATGATCTGCGATGATGCTGTTTTGTCTTTCAAGCTGACGCTCTGTTTCCTTGCGCTCTATGGCATAACGTATGGAACGTTCCAGTAGAACTCCATTGATTTGTGATTTAACCAGATAATCGACGGCACCTGCTTCCATGGCCTCTAGATCAACACTCCGGTGTGTGTCAGAAGTTTGTAAAATCATGGGTGCAGTGCATCCTTTATTAATTGCATTGCGGATAATCGTTGTTCCCTGGCAGGCATCCAAATGATAATCGACTAAGTAGGCATCATGTTGATTGGTTTCAATCGCAATCATGGCTTCTTCATAATTACATGCCCAGTCTAATTTGTATTGGGGGCTGGGAATTTTTTCTAAAAGTTTTTCAATGATTATATATTGCAGTTCATCATCATCAATGAGGAGTACCTTGATAACCTTTTTGAGCATGTCTACTCCTTTTGAAAGCGGACTTCTATATGATCAAGATAATCATAGATCTGATGAATCAGCACTTTGATGGTGGGCAGGTCTTGTTTTTTTGCTGCAGATTCGATGGATTGTGCTAGGTTATTAATGGTATCGATTCCATGAGATCCCTTCATTTTATGCCCTAACTTTTGGAGCTTTTGAAAATTATTATCGTTGAAGGCTTCTTGAATTTCTTGTGCTTGTTTTCGTTTGATTTCAAGAATCTTCGGGATCAATTCCTCTAAATCTGGATCGAGCATGACAGTGTATTGATCGCTCGACTTTGCCGATACGGAGGTTGGTGGTGATTGTACTTGTTCTTTTTCTTCACCTATCTGGAAAATTATTTTCTGCAGGTCTTCTTTTTGTATGGGCTTCGTCAGATGCTCCATACACCCGGCATCAAGAGCTTTCTGTAACTCTTCTTCTGAGGAAGATGCTGTTAAGGCAATGACCGGTACTGCTGGAAATTGGTGATCTTTTTCCCATTTTCGGATCATGCGGGTTGCATCATACCCATCCATGATGGGCATTTGTAAATCCATTAACACTAAATCATATGTATTCTTGGTAAATTGTTCTACAGCATCTTTACCATTCTTTGCAATGTCAACCGTTGCCCCAAATGATTGGAGGTGATAACGGAAAACCAATTGATTATCTTCTGAATCTTCCACTAGCAATACTCGTAAATTTTTGTGTTTGGCCAATTGTTCTGGTTTATTCATGATGATTTCTACCTATTGCAATGGCTTTTTGCTACATGGATTTGTCTGCTGTTGAAAAACAGATTGGACCGCAATAGAACAGTTGAATATTGTGACTGTTTAGATGCTGACTGAGACCAAAATAACTTTAATGCAAATTATTTACGGGTCACTAATTTTTGTTCAATAACGTCTTGAAAGCTTTTTCCTGTCGGTCCTGTCGGATTTATGGCAGTATCATTCGATTCTGTTCCCAAAATTGCCAAGCTTTCAGGAACATTCTGATAATATGTAAAAGTGCTTCCCAATCCACTGGTTTTCAGTATCTCTTGTACGCTTGGATGCACATTGCACAGTGCTAATTTTTTACCGGATTTTTTCATGCGGACATATTTTCCGCAAATGAGTCCGATTCCTGAAGAGTCCAAAAGCGAAACAGCTTTCATGTCTAAAACCAGACTGTTTATTTTAGTATGCTTTGTAACCTGGTTTAAAATAGGGGAAATGAATTGATTGAACAACCGAACGGATTGACTGGTGATATTGCCAGCAATGGCAACAACGTATACGTTTTTTTCTATGTAATCTGTGAATGATAATTCTTCCATTCTAGGTTTTTATTATGAAGTGTTTAAGAAGAATTGGTGTTTTGGGCACGCTTATTGATTATTATTTTTGAGAATTTTTATGCGAATCCAGAGTTGAAATTTATTTTATAAAAACAATGCTTTACAAAATTGATTTGTCATGCCGGACTTGATCCGGCATCCAGAAAACTCTAGGAATTCTTTTAGATTCGTGGTCGGGCCCAAAATGACATCGTTTTCAACTCGGGATTCATATAATTTGTACATTTTTACATGGGTTCTTGAGCTAAGAAAAGATATTTCTACTTGTTTGTGCAGTTTCATGGAAATCTTTTTATAAGCATCGTGTTATCTACAAATGGCAACCTTTTAAACTATAACTTTAATTCAATCTCAGATATTATATTGTGGATGAATTTGGAGAGTAGGTTGAACAGGATTGCGGATGCATCATTAGATAGTTTAAATTGACAAGGAATTTATGAAGGTAGAGCATCGAGTTGAAAAGAATGTATGTGTTATTAAACTGCAAGGGGATATTGCCTTAGGTGCTGATGTAGAAGTACAAAAATACATCAAACCATTATTGGAAGATAAAAATCTGATAGGTGTGGTTGTCAATATGAGGGAAGTCGAGACGATTGATTCTTCAGGAATCGGGTTGACGATTTCCTTGTATAAACAGCTTAAAGAAACCCAGGTAAAATTTATACTTTGCCAGTTGAGAGAATATGTCTTAGAAGCTTACACCTTGACAGGACTTAATTCGGTCCTTACGATTCTTCCTACGGAAGAAGAAGCCATTGCCAGTCTTGAACCATCATAAACAGAGAGGAACGCCAATCAAATTGATACATCAGGAATCTTCTGGACTCCATAAACAATAAGTCTCCCCCTCTGTTGCGAAAAAAGGAAGCCTGGTAGCCGGAAAAATCAGGTATTTGAGTCGTAATTAATTAGTGAAGTGCTAGTACGAGAGTTCCCCCAGTGCTTCATATGCCCCCCATTCGTTGCCCATGATAACGGTTCTTGTTTGATGTTTTTGTGGTGGCAGGATCCTAATTTGGCCACCTTTTTCTAAAAAATTTTTAATGGAAGCCTCTATAAATTCGTGATTGATATTTTTTTTGACGCAATGGCTTTGCATAAACACTCCTTATTCTAGTTTTCTTGTAAATGTTGCAGCTTTTAAAAGGTAGTAACGTTCCAATCAAAAAAGTTCTCATTTTTTTATTTTTTGAGTTGATCGGATAGCTTGTAACAAATAATTCTCTTGTAGGTAGAAACCTATGAATAAATACAACTTTGGTCAAGAACGTGCAAAGGAGGTTAAGGCATGATATTCTTAAATTAAGGGGACATTGTATGATTGTTGGGAGTATGAACTATGGAAAGCAATGAAGAGTTAATAGATAAATACTTGGCGGATGCTGAAAAGCTAATGAGTAGCAAGCTTTATGAGCGATCCATGATCGAGTTTAGTAAAGCATTGGAACTTAACGAAGTTGCAGTGGGACGCACATTAGAAGGAATCTACCAGCGTTGCATGGCTGAGGGGAATTATGCCGGGTTGATTGCGGTGGGGTCCAATTTACTTTTAAAAAAACCTTCCAACACCGAAATGGCAATTCTACTGGGAAATGCCTATCGTCGAATCGAAGATTTCACTCAGGCAGAAAAACTATATGAGCATTGCATCCAGTATGACCCGGATCATCAGATTGCTGCTTATAGTATCGCAGCGACAATGGCCCGCAGTGATCTATATGATAATTCTATCATCTCCGCAATTTCTGAATTTGAATCCATGACAGAGTACAAACTCCCTGACAATGAACATGGGGAGCAGAGGCTCGAGGATATTCAGAGGGAAATCTTAAGTCAAAAAAAAACTCCCCCAAATTCGGAAAAAGGGAATGCTGATTCAGAATCTTCAGGACAGGAAAAATCAGAGAAATCAGAAATTGCAGAACAGAAAAAACTGACAGACTGGGCAGAAAATATCGAATCAGAGCTGCAAGGTGATCAGCAGGAAGAAGAAAAACAAGAAGAAAAACCAAAAGCTGTCGAAATCAACCCGATAGAAATTTTTCAGTATATCCGCTCCAAGATAAAGGTGGAGTCAGCAGAAGGATTTACTTTAACTCGTAGTTTGGGGTTTTACTGTTTACGCCATGATATGCCTGATCTTGCCTGGAGAGCGTTTACCCGTGTGTCGTTTGTAGAACCGGAAATTGAAGACCTGCATGCTTTTGTGGCAATTGCCAGTGCTCTGCGTAAGAAAGGACGTGTCGATGAGGATAAATTGATTTCATTTCTGGGCAAGTACCCCCACAATCGGTATGTCAATGTGAATTTAGGCTTTATGTACCAACAACAAGGAAATGCTTTGTTGGCAAGGAAGTATTTTATTCAAACAAAAATGTTGTTAGATAAGTCGGAAGGTTACTATGATATGTCGGAATTTCGGGCACTTGGAGACAAATACTATCAGGATGAATCTTATACCAGTGCTTTGAAGGTCTATCGAGTGATTCTGGAAGAAAAAGAAACGATAAAATTGCTGAGCCGCATTGGTGATATCTATATCAAACTGGAACAATATAAAGAAGCATTGGAATGCTTTCACCGGATTCGAGAACTTTCTCCTGACAATACTTATGTGAAAGAAATGTTTCAAGAACTGAATCAAAAATTTTTACAACAAGCTGAAATCTTGATTAATGATCGAAAGTTTTCAGGAGCAAAAGACTTTCTAGAGCTGTCAGGGCAGATCAAACGGACAACATCGGTGGTTGAACGTCTGATCGATATTTACAATATGCTGCAAGATGAGCCCAAAATTAAGCTATTGAGAGAAGAATTGGCATTCATCAAAGCAGAAGAAGCCAAACAGGAAAAAGAAAAGCATCGTCAAGAACGGATTGCTGAAGCACGCAAGCTGAGCCGCCGCCAACCTCACAAAGCCATTGAATTCTATGAAGATGCTTTAAGGTTGAAGCCGGATAGGGAAGTTTTTTTAAAACTGGCTGCTCTTTATCAAAAGACAAGACAGTTGGGCATGGTGGAAGATTTGACACAGCGTTTTAATAAGATGGTCGAATTGGAACAAAAAAGAGCTCAATATGAAGAAGATTTGAAGAGAAGTAAACGGGCTGCTGAAGAAGATGAAGAAGACTAATTTTAGGAAGAGTGACGAATGATAAGTGATGATGTCAAAAATTTGTTCAAACAGTATTCTTACAATAAAAATATTTTAGCAGAGGATGCTGCAGAAATTGAGAAAGTCATTCGTGCTTTTACAGAATCGCTTACCCATGATTTGATCCGTGCTTTATATTTGAACAATTTAACGGACGACCCCGTTGATTTTCCAGATCCTATCAAAGCAATTCAGTTATTATTGCAGCAATTTGCTGTAGAAGATCCGTATTTGAAGAACCTGCGGGATCGCCCGTTTGCCCTAGGAGATGATTTGCAGGAGTTGTTGAATGTTGAACGTCAGTGTTATTCTCTGATTCAGGACCCGATTATTCAGGAATTGCTCAACAATCCCACTGAAAACGGATTCAATCAGGCAGTCAAGGGTTTTGACCTTGCTGAATGGGAAAAAAGAGTAAAACACGTCGAATCCCTCACACATTTTGATCATGTTTATGATGAAGATTTAAAAAGATTTCTTCAATGTATGAAGGATGGGAAAAATGATGGTCCTGTTCCTGCTGAAAGCCAGAAATTGCTGGATGCTATATTTCCGGTTGCTTATCGTTTGGTACGACGGGGAGAAGTGGGATTGCAACTGATCGACCTGGTACTGCAGGGGCGTTTTAGTTATCTTTGTTTTGTACAGATCATTGCGACCAAAGGAGATAAATTTGATGAGGCATTAAAAACAGGAATGGTGATCAGCAGGCTGGATATGCTGCATGAATTTCAGTTTTTGAGTACAAAACTGTTTCTTCTGCTGCGCAAACAAGGAATACGAAATATCACAAAAGAACTCGAAAATAGAACGTCTTTGGTGCAGTTAATGATGGATTTGTATCAGCAAAAATGGATTGCCCCCAAGCAGATTGAAAGTATTCTAAAAACCAGTCAATCTCAGCAAGTGGCTCCTCTTTTGGCAACTCTGGAGAAGTTTAGTATTAAAAAAGAAGTTAGTTTGATACGTGTTAAGATTAAAGGCGCGGAGCAAGAAGTTAAAATGGCGAACCAGCTTTCGGAACTCTCGACATCTGTCAAGGTTTTGCATTCGTTTTGGAGGGAACTGCTGCAGAAAAAATCCTGGCAGGAACGAGAGCCTGAATTAACTATTACAGAAATTGCCGACCTGTTGAAAAAATATGTGAAACAAGTTCCTGCAAGACCGTCAAATCAAACATCTGCAGTAAAAACTTTTCAACAAACCCTCAGCAAATCTCAACAAACCTTAATGCCGACGAATCCTGAGGAGAGGCCGCCTGCCAAACAAAAAAGTTCTGTTGCAGAGCCAATGCCGTTTGCCCGAAAGGTAGAGAGTCTTCAGCAGCAGCTTAACAAGGCTTTCGAGGTACAAAAGGAAATCATAGGATCGGCTGATGGGGCTCAGGATGCTGTAGATCTGCTGGGTGAACGGTCGTTGCTGTTTTCTGAAACAGTCCATGCTTATCAGCAAAAACTGACGCTACTGCAGCAAAAATGGGAACAAAAAAAGCTAAGTGCGCAAGACCATCCGGAAAAATTATTGGACAAATGGGAAGAAGAAATTCAGCAAAACATCAAAGTGGACACAGAGGCTTTTAAATTATTGGAAACCTTGAAAAAATATGAAGCGGATTGGGAGCTAACTATAGAAGAATTGTCTGAAATCAAAAATGTGAATAAACCTTACAGTCAAAGAAAATTATGGGTTGAGAAATGTTTTCAGAAATATGCTTTATTGAACGAACTGCAAAAGACGGCTGCTGATAAATCCCGTTTGAGTGCTTTGCACTATGAAACCGCGTCCCCTTTATTATTTCATGTTGTACAGGACATATTAAAAAAAGATCCCTTCTATTTTGAGGGCAACGCATTATCTGCTTTAAAAAAAGTTTGTCCAGGTCCTGAAACAGACCAGCTGGAATCAAGTCGCAAATTAGTAAACACTTGCTTTGAAATCCCCATCGGGTCCGATTTATTGATCCATCTTGTGGGGTGGGGTATTTTGTTGATTGCACCGGAAAAGCAGGAGGAAATAAAAAAGGGATTATTAGCAGCAAAAACCAGTCATCAAAGCATCGACTGGGACGATTTGACATCGTCTCCTGTTTCGCCTGGTTTAATTCAGAAAATATTAAAATTGATCTCGGAACCTGCTCTTGCCAGTATGGACCAGGAAGGAAAAGATATTGTTGCCAAATTTAAAGAAATGTTGACACAATCTGATGAAACATCCATTGAACAGAGTTCAGAAGACCGGGTGGAATATTTAGTGAATTCATTGAGAGTGACAGAGCATGTTCTTCGAGTACAACGCTTAGTAGAGGCTTTTCAAAAAATAGAAAATGCTGTCAAAGATCCAGAGGTATTCAATACTAGTTCCCTGCCCAGACCCTCGAAAATTGCTGAACGTTTTTTTCAGATATTAGAATTAGATGACTACGAGCAGCGGCTTGAATTGCTGATTGAGCAAACTATTTCTATTTTTTCTGAAAGAGATCCTCTTGTACAGAGTGGAAAAAAATTGTATCAAGATGTAATAGGGTTTGAGTTTTAGTATCATCCCTAATGCAATCCTTCCTTTTTATGACAGAAGTCTTAACGAATCTTTCAGATTATGCTATCTATTGCATTGAAAGTAGGTGAGCACCATTGTGGTAAATAAACCTTCGTGCAGAACTGGTGAATGTCGCAAGTTTTAGTAGTCAGTGATAGTCCTCAAATTATTACAAAAATTCGAGCCTACCTGACTAATTTTGGTCATCGCTTCCTGTTGATATCTCAGCATCGTTTCTTGTTTCCTGCTTTGGAAAAAGAAGCTTTTGATTTGATCTTAATGGGGCACAATCTTCCAAAAATTAATGGTTTGAGCTTGCTGAGACAGCTGAAACTTCATCAAAAATATCGACATATTCCTGTTGTGATGCTGACCGATAAGGCCAATGATCAACTGCTGGTAGATAGCTTTGAAGGAGGGGCAATTGACTTCATCAAACTGCCCGTTGATAAGCTTGTATTTAAGGCTAGAATTAAAACGGCCCTGGCTGCCAGAGAATATGAAAAATACCTGGAAAAACGCGTAGAAGCACGTATTGCCGATTTGCAATCGATTAACGTAAAACTGACACGAGAGGTCAATGAGCGTAAACAAAAAGAAAAAGCACTGCATAGGTCAAAACGAGAATTGTTGTATACCAATCGAGCCTATGAGCGCTTTGTCCCTCGTGATTTCCTGAGGCATCTCAATAAAAAAAATATCATAGATGTTGCACTGGGAAATAATGTTGAGCAGAAGATGTCGGTTTTATTTGCTGATATTCGCTCGTTTACCACAATTTCAGAAAGCATGACGCCTGAGGAAACATTCAAACTCCTCAACTCTTATCTCAGTCAAATAGGACCATTAGTCAGAAGCCATCGTGGTTTTATTGATAAATATATTGGTGATGCGATTATGGCTCTTTTTGATGTGGAAGCTGATGATGCTGTGAAAGGTGCCATTGCCATGTTTCATAAACTCACTGAATACAATACTGGTCGAAAAAAAGCCGGTTATCAACCGCTGCAGATTGGGATTGGTATCAATACAGGCGATTTGATGCTGGGAACAATTGGTGAACACAATCGAATGGAAGGTACGGTGATTAGTGATGCAGTCAACCTGGCTTCCCGTTTGGAAGGATTGACAAAATTTTATGGAGCCCCTTTATTAATCAGCGAATACACTTACCATCACCTCAAAGACGCTTCGCAATATACGATTCGTTATGTTGATCGAGTTCAGGTGAAAGGAAAGATGAAACCAGTTGTTATTTATGCTGTCATGGATGGGGAGACTCTTGATGTATTAGAAAAAAAAGTGGCAACTGCTGCTATATTTGAGCAAGGTTGGAAGTCATACCAGGCCCGTGAATTTAAGGAGGCAATATCATTGTTTCAGCAATGCGTGACTCAAGTTCCAGAAGATAAAACAGCCCGGCTTTATTTAGAACGCTGCCAGATTTTTTTGAAAGAAGGGTGTGATGAAGAGTGGGATGGAGTCACTCACCTTGATACCAAATAATGTGAGTTCATGGAATGGGTTCTTCCTTGAAGATTCTATTGCGATGAGTCAGAATATCCTATCATGTATCAAAAGCAAAAATCGTTGGAAAAGATGTAGATCAGGTAGCAATTAATGCAGAGCCCTAAATATGCTCATGGCGGTGATATTTTTGGAATAGCACGTAAATTGGGAGTTGAGCCCTCCGAAATTGTGGACTTGAGCAGTAATATCTCCTATCAAGCCCCTGAATTTATTCGTACCTCTCTGCAGCAGCATTGGGATGCGGTACATCATTTGCCGGAACCTTACTCACAATCGTTGCTTCAACGATTATCAGAACAATATTATTTTCCTTCCTCTCATTTCATTTGTGGCGCAGGTACAACCGAGCTGCTGCAGTGGTTGGGATATTGTTATGCTTCCAAGAATGTATTGATTGTACAGCCGACTTATTCTGATTATGAGAGATGTACTTCATGCTATGGGTGCACAATAAATTATTTAATTTTAGAAGAATCTAATGAATTTGGTTTCAATATAGAGGCTTTTTGTCAATTAGCAGCAGCTGTCCAGGTTGTTTTTTTGTGCAATCCCAATAATCCCACCGGGATACTGTTGGAAAAAGATGTGATTACCGATCTTGTGGAACGATTTCCGGACACTTTGTTTGTAGTGGATGAGTCCTATATGCCATTTGTTGAAACACAAGTGTCTTTTAGCCTGGTGGGCATGGCTTTTCCAAATTTGGTTGTGCTTCGCTCCATGTCTAAAATTTTTGCCGTTTCTGGATTGAGAATTGGTTGGTTATTTTCCTCCAACCTAGTATTGAATGAAAAAATTCGAAGTTTGATGTCTCCCTGGTCAGTCAATTCGTTGGCCCAGTTGATTGCAGAAAAATTAATTTGTGCCGATGCTTCGGATTTGGTGCATTACATTCAGAAGATTAAGGCAAAATTTATCGAACAACTCTTGGTAATGCAGGAATTTCGTCCATTTCCTGGTCAGGCCAATTTTGTCCTGATCAAGTCTAGCAAGTATACTGCTCATGAGATGTATGACACGTTTGCTCAACAAAAAATGCTGATCCGTGACTGCAGTAATTTTGTTGGATTGAACCAGTCGTTTATTCGAATTTCTGTTAAGGAAGAACACAGTATGCGAATGGCTGCTTCAGTTTTCAAACAACTGGAAAGCAAGGGTGGGTAGGTGGATTTGAGAACATGGTTGCTGCCTAAGCTGTTCATTTTGATTTTACTCACAATTGCGGCATATTATCCTGCAAGCGAAGCGGGTTTCATTATTGATGATAAAGAATTTTTTCTGGAAGATTCTGTGGTGACCGCTTCAGATGGTTTGTACAGAATCTGGTTTCATCCTACCGACAACAATCGTGTTTGGCCTTACCTTCCCATTACCCGAATGACCTTTTGGCTGGAGAATCAACTGTGGGGCTTGGCCCCTCAGATTGCCCACTGGATTAATATTCTCCTGCACCTCCTTGCTGCAGTGCTTTTATGGCATGCTCTCGAACATTTTCATTTGCCAGGAGCATGGTGGATTGGGACTCTATTCGCCATTCATCCTGTTTACGTCCAGTCAGTTGCCTGGGTTGCCGAGCGTAAAAATGTTGTGGCAGCTGTGTTTTATATCCTGTGCCTCTGGTCTTATTTACATTTCGCTAAAAATAATAATTGGAAGTGGTATGGAACTGCCTTGTTACTGTTTTTGTGCGCTTTGCTGAGTAAGACTTCTGTGGTGATGTTGCCGGTGATCTTGGTGATTCTACGCCTGTTATTTCGACTGCGTTTCACCGTAAAAGACTGCTGGATGCTCCTTCCTTTTTTTCTATTAAGCCTAGTCATGGGTTATGTCCGTGTGTGGTTTGAGCTGCATGCCTTTGATGCCATTACCAGTACAGGTACTTTTTTAGAAAAAATATTGACAGCCATTCATGTCCCATTTTTTTATTTCACCAAACTGCTGTTTCCATATCCTCTGATTTTTACGTATCCTAAATGGGAGATCGATTCCTCTCTGGCGTCTGTTTATGTTCCCATCGTCAGTTTACTGCTCATTTTGCTGGTGTTGGTCTGGAAATACCAGAGCTGGGGAAGGTATTTATTTTGTGGATTGGCAGCATGCTTGGTTACCTTGTTTCCTGTTTCGGGTTTTTTCACAAATGCCTGGACACAATTCTCTTATGTTGCCGACCATTGGTTCCATCTTCCCAGTATTCCTATTCTGATTTTGTTTGCACAGGGAGCCTATTGGGGAATAGAGAAGTTCCATTTTTTTGATCAAATTAGGAGATACCTTTGGCCTTTTTTTGCAGCGGCCGTTGTGGTGATTTTGAGTATTTTGACCTGGAACCAATCCCTGATTTACCAAGATTTAAAAACATTATGGCTGGCAACCATCCAGCAAAATGAAAGATCCTGGGTGGCCCATCAGGAGCTTGGCAGGATTTTTAGAGAAGAAAAACAGCATGAACAGGCTTTAAAGCATTCCAATCAAGCAATTCAATTGAAAAAAAATCCTTTCCGAGCTTATAATAACAAAGGAAATGTTTATGCCGATTTGAAGCAGTACAATCAGGCCATCCAGAATTATAATGAGGCTTTAAAAATTTATCCTGGTTTTGTAGATGCCTACTATAACCGAGGAATTGCCTATTTTCATTTGACTCAGTATCAACGGGCTCTGGAGGATTATAGCCATGCCCTGCGAATTGATCCAAGCTATGTTAAAGCTTATTACAACAGAGGCCATGTCTATTTTCATTCCAGGAAATACAAACAAGCAATAGAGGATTTTAGCCATGTATTAACAATAAATCGTGATGATGTAGATGCTCGATACAATCGTGGGAACGCTTATGCACTTTTGCAGGAAAATCAATCTGCGCTTGATGATTATAATGAAGTGCTGCAGTTGAATCCAAATTTCAGTAAAGCCTATAATAGCCGGGGTTTGCTTTATTTAACAAAAATGCAAAGCCCTCAAAAAGGATGTCTTGATTTGCAGCAGGCTTGTCAACTGGGGCTCTGTGAATATTATGATTTTTTTAAAAAAAGAAAATATTGTCTATAATTTTCGTTGCGTTTGTTTTAAAATTACAGTTAGATGTTGTTTGTAATTGAATGAATTCAGAAAAGGGATAGAGAAAATGAGAAAGCACCTGAATATACAAGTGTTTGGCAGAGTGCAGGGTGTGGCTTTTCGACATTATACAACAGAAGAGGCAAACAAGCTGGGAATCAAAGGTTTTGTGAAGAATCAGGTTGATGGGTCTGTCTATATTGAAGCGGAAGGAGAGGAGCAGGAACTAAAAACTTTTGTGGCTTGGTGCCACCAAGGGGCTCCAGCGGCAAGGGTCAACAAAGTGCTTATGGATGAAGGGGGGGGCAGAGATTTTTCAGTCTTTGAGGTTCGTTATTGAGGAACTCAGTTTGTATCTGCATAGATTTTTTTGTAAATGGTGTAAGTGGTGAATACCCGCTTGACATAGTTGCGAGTTTCTCGGAACGGAATTGATTCGACAAACTCATCCATGGGCAGTTTACCAAAACTTTTTCGCCATTTTTTCATCCTGTGTGGTCCTGCGTTATATCCACCAGCTGCATAAATCAACTCATTCCCGAATCGAGTTGCCAGCTTTCCCAGGTAAGAAGAGCCCAAAAGGATATTAAAAGACGGGTCGTAAAGACGGTTGATATTTTTTAGACGCACTTTTTGTTGTCTTGCTACTTGTTTGGCGGTAGGTGAAATCAATTGCATGAGTCCTCGTGCATTGGCAACGGAGAGTGCCATCGGATCATACCGGCTTTCTTCACGAATGATTGCCAGGATCCAGTAAGGATCCAGTTTTGTTTTCTTGCTTTGTTTCTGAATATAAGGCCAGTAAGGTCTAGGATAAGCGAATTGCCAAGCACGCTGATTTTCGATAGGCAATTTCTTTAAATCCAATAAATAGTAATCACTGATCAATGTCTGTAGTTCGTGAAACTCTGAGTATTCGTAGAGCAACTCACTGCTTTTCCAGATGATCGCATATTTATGGTGTTTTTTTGTATCCTTCTGTAGCTCAAAGACAGCATGCTCGTTTTCTCCAATCATGAATAGGAATTCATGCCTATTGGTCAGTTCCTTTATTTTTCCAAGTGGTGGCGGCGGGTCACTGTGCCATAATGTACGCTGGGGGGGAGGGGTTCCAAGGGTGTTGATAGAACTTACCCAATCAGCAGGTTGACTTAGAAAACGGAAATTATAATAAGTATTTGGCCAATTGCGCTGCAACCCTTTTAATGTTTGAGCAGCTTCTTTCTTTTTGCCTAGCAGGTACTGCAACTTCCCTTTCCAGTATAAAAATTTGGCCAGGACTTCAGGAGACAATGTTTGATGCTTTAGTGCCTGGTTGACATAGTATAATGCATCGCTATATCGCTTGTGGCGGTAGCGTAGCCAAGTCATTTTCCAGTAAGCAACTTCTGCTTCTTTGGTGCCTGGAAAGGCCTTTGTTACTTTTTTCCACCAGATGCCAGCACGCTTTTCATTTTCTTGCACCTCATAGGATTCTGCCATTTTTCGATAGGCAGTGGGGCGCCAAGTGGATGCCGGGTTTGTTTGTTCCAGCTGTGCCAACATTCTTTTTGCAGATCCCAACCTGTTGAGCCTTTGATAAGAACGCATACTCCAAAACAATTGAGATGTCTGGAAAGCCTTGTATTGGTTGGTCAGTATGTTTTTTTTACGCAGTTCTAAAATTTTATTATATCGTTTTTCCTTAAACAAAGTCCGTAGATAAATGTTTCCCACCTGTGCCCGAATACGGAAATTATTGATCTCATGGATTTGTTTTGGTATCACTTGGGTTAAGTAGCGATACAATTTTAGCTTTTCAAGTGCGTTAAACCGTTTTAGGTACTGTGCAGCAGTTGGGCGAATTAGCTTTTGGTTGATCAACTCTTCTATTTTTGTATCGGATTCTTCAGCTGTTTTTCTGTTTTCTGGATGGAGCCATTGGGTAATATACAGTTGTTGAGGAAATGCTGTTTTTCTAAAAGATGCTCCTTTAGCATAAATATTTATGATTTCGTGATCATGGAGCAATAAAGAAGGTTGGCTGGCAAATGCATGTAAAACAGGATATATCAGTGGAATGGTTTCTTGGGTGTTATAGAAGTTTTTGATATTGGCTTTTATTTTTTTGAGATAGAATGCATTGACCGGAGGCTGGAGCAAGGCCTTTATTAGAGGAATTGCTTTTTCGTATTCACTACTTTGTAAGTAAGTCCTCATTTGATGGTAAGTCCATAAGTTTGGATATTTGTTGTCTAGTTTTTGTCCTGTCCGGAAACTTGTTTGAGCATATTGATATTCTTTTAGGGCCAGATAACTCTGCCCTAAAAGAAACCAGGCACGTTTTCGGTATTCCTGGTCATTGGTTTTTGCAGCAACAACAGGAGTCAATTGCAGAATCACATGCTTCCAGGCACGTTGCTTGTAAAGCTTTAGTACTTCAGACCAAGGAGGGAGAGGTGATTGTGCAGGAATAGTTTTTTTCAGCAATCGTGTATGGCTTCTTTGGGCCTGGGTGTTAGGAATCCAAAGAATGAGTGATATTACAGCAGCCATTAATAATCGCTTCATGTTCAATATGGAGGATGGGGAAATAGTAGTCAAACGGGAGTTTTTGTCTTGATGTTCAATTGGTGTTGATCATGAGTGCCAGTAAAAAGGAGCCAGTCGTTCCTCTAATTTTGCAGCAAAATAAAAATAAAGTTTCAGGTAAAAAACCGTGCCCTTATCAATTTGGAGCCGATATTTATGAACAATATGCTAATCGTCAAAATCCATTTATAGACCGGGTGTTGTCTGCCCAGCAGACGCCATCTCAATTGGCACCTGAAAAAGTACAGGCTTTGTTTCAATACTTACAGGGACAGGGGCAGTATCAATTAGGACTGCCCACAAAAAGATCTCCTCACCATAAACGAAAAGTTGTCGATCAAAAAGAACCGGCTGAAAAAAAACCAATGTTTTCTAATGTTGAAACATTGAAGGAAGATTCGACTAAATTAAAATCAGCAATTGATACTTTTTTTCAGCATGTTTTGGGACGTCTCCGGTATGACGCGGATGAGCTGTCAATCATTATTAATGAATTGATTCCTTTATTTTTAGAATACCAAATTCAAATTAAGGTTTATGACGCTTTCCGAATTTTTTACAGTACTGAACAGTTTTTAGAAACCTTGACAAAAATCAGCCAGGACAATGAATTGGAAAACTTTGAGTTTTTTTGCAGTGCTTTGTTTGGTTTTTATAGCCAATTACAATAAGTGAAGGAGCAAACCGTTTGATGGCGAACATCTCTGATCAACAGTCCGAAATTACACTTCGACCAACTGTAGCTAAAATCAATCTCAGTCACCTGAGCCATAATTTGGAAATAATCAAGCACCAAATCAACGGTAGCAAAATCATGGCAATTGTCAAAGCAAATGCCTATGGGCATGGTTTGGTACCAGTGGCACAACATTTAGCTCAGCAAGGAGTAGAACAGTTGGGGGTGGCTTTTTTAGAAGAAGGCGTCAGTCTGCGAAAATCTGGCATCCAATTGCCCATACTGGTACTGGGGGGAATACTGAATACCCAGATACAGTATTTTTTGGACTTCGATTTGGAAATAACGGTTTCTTCTATTGATAAATTACGTCAGGTAGAAGAAGTGGCCGTTGTTAAAAAGAAAAAAGCAGTGATTCATCTAAAAATAGATACAGGCATGGAAAGACTGGGAGTGCATAGTTACTCAGCAGGACCTTTTATCGAGGCCGCTGTCCGTTCGAAGCAATGTGTTGTTAAGGGAGTGTATTCACATCTTGCTTGTGCGGATGATCCTAAGTCTCCCATGACATTAGAACAAATGGAAAGGTTTTTTGAGATGCTTCTGCATTTTGAGCGTTTGCAAGTCCCCACCCCCGTGCGTCATCTTGCTAACTCTGGTGGTGTGCTGCACTTTCCTCAAACTCATTTAGATATGGTACGTCCTGGTATTATACTCTATGGTATTTATCCTGATATGGCCAGTCACCGAATTTTGGATGTCAAGCCAGTTCTTTCTTTGTGCTCCAGGGTCGTCTATTTTAAGGTTGTGCAACCCGGAAGACCCATCAGCTATGGGGCAACCTGGCAATCGGATCATATGATTCGTGTTGTGACGATACCCATAGGATATGGGGATGGATATTGCCGTTCCTTGTCGAATCGTGGAGAAGTTTTGATTGGAGGAACACGCTATCCTATCGTGGGACGTGTCTGTATGGATCAATTTATGGTCAATCTGGAGGATGGGTCTGCCTACAATGGAGATGAAGTTGTCTTGATTGGGATGCAAAATGGAGAAATGTTGACAGTCGAAGACATGGCAGAAAAAGCAGGGACCATTCCTTATGAAATCCTCACACGTTTTAATAATCGAATTCCGCGAGTTTATGTGCAATGACAGGGCAAGTTACTAAATAAAATTTCATTACAATAGAAAAAAGGAAAATTATGACAAAGGGTGCTGGATACGCAACTACTATTTCAACAGAAGAACATGAGGTCCAGATCCTGTCTTCTGAAAAGCTGGAAGATGTTGTTCAGGAATTGACAAGCCTTCGCGGGGCTACTGACGGAGAATTTGATTCGGAGAGTATTGATAATGCAATACGTCTTTGCGAGAAGATCGATATCTGCTTTGAAAATCTTGATGAAGCAGAAAAGCAGCTGATCATCCAGAATTATGAATTTTTCTCGTCAGGTTATCAGTTCACTCTGTTTTTAAAATTGATGTTCCATGGAGGAATGGAAACCAAGGAAAATATATTCCGTGCTTTGGCTCATAAGTTAAGAGCTACCAATGAAGTGATTCAGTGTGTTTTGTCCACTAAAGTGTTATTTGAATCTCAAGAAATAGAAGAAGATGTGAGATTTCGCCTTCAGAATTTTATTGATTCCCTGAGCAATGGCTATATGAGCATGATTCCTCGTTCTGTGCGCGGGGCGAGTAAGGATTCATTAACTGTGAGTAATTTGCTCAAAATTCTTGCAAAACAGGATAATTTTTTTAATGAGTCGAAAGTTTCTTATAGCGAAATCACCCAACAATTCACGGATTTACTCTATACTATTTTTAGCCATGAACAACTCCCTTTTTATTTCAAATGGAAAGATCAATATTTGAAGCACTGGTTGGTCTCGGTTTTGCGGGAAGAGGATCGTGCTGCAAAGGCGGCCACTCCTGAATTGAGCGCGGCAAAAGCAGAGCTGTATGTTGAATACATCAATTGGACAAAAATTGCCCGGCGCCTTAATGCGAATTTACGTCATCTCCAAACGTTTAATACGGAAACCACCATTCGTGCAGAAAAGGTCCTGCTTGAACGTTTGCCTTCTAATATTCTGCTGGAGCTGGTTTTAAAGATTCGTCGGCAAATGACTGAGGGCAAAGAACTACCAAAAGTCGATTTGGGTGTAGCGGAGAGCTCTTTGGATGAAGCGGCCCTGTACGATGAAATCCTGGATGAGATTGTTGAAGCAGAGACAAAGGATGGGCGTAAATCATCGTGGCTGGGGCTGATTGTGGGAAAAGTGAAGGAAATATTTCATCCAACTGCAAAAGAACCGGAACTGGAAATAGCATTCATTGACAGGGTCTATCCAGAAGGCTTGTTATCGACAGTAAATACTGATTGTATGCGATTTGGCCAAGTCTTTCCGAAGGATTATCCTTCTTCCGTTCCCAAACAATTTTCATTATTTTTGACTCGTTCTCGCACTAATTTTTTTCCTGCATTTGAAGAGACCATCCTGGAAATACTAATGAGGTATGAGGAAAATGATTTTTCCTGCATCGAAAATACCCCTTTTCAGCTTACCATGAGTGATAATAACCGTGGTCTCGAGTTTGAAGAACACTGCCTTGCTATTCCGGTTGAAGGCAAGTATTTACTGGTGTTGGGGAATTCGTATTTTGAAATGTCATTCAAAGATTATAATATCCATCCAGCTCCCTATGCTTACTTCCAGTGGTATGAAAAAATTTCGAAAAATCACTCTGGTGATGGGTTCCGGAATTTTGATAGTTTGACCTATAAAGAAATACCATTGAAGCAGATCGGCTCCCACAAGGCCGCTTTCCAAGGCTTGATTCGAGTGATTGATAGTCTTCCTGATGAGTCTAGAGAAAAAAGACATATCCAACAAATGCTCCATTTTCTGCATGAAAAATAAAATTGAAGGCTATTTTTAAAAAGATTTCATATTTTAAAAAACTTGTAATCCATTTGGATGTCATGTAATAATTCAAGTTTAATTTTTCTATTCAAGTACGATTTAGTTACGATCAGTAAGGTCTTTTATGAAAACAAGATCAATCAAAAAAGAAGAGATACAGGATGGCACATATCCTCGCCAGTGGTGGATTATTGATGGAGAGGGGCAAACTTTAGGGCGCCTTGCCACCAGAATTGCTACTGTATTAAGGGGAAAACATAAACCAATTTTCACACCACATGTAGATACAGGAGATTTTGTCATAGTGGTGAATGCTGAAAAAATAGCCCTGACTGGTAACAAAGTTAAAGATAAAATTTACTATCACCATACAGGTTATCCAGGCGGTTTAAAATCAGCAAGAGCTGAAGAGCTTCTTGCCAAGAAACCAACAGATCTAGTGTATAAAGCAGTGAAAGGAATGATGCCGAAGAATGCGTTGAATCGGATTTCTTTACAGAAATTAAAGATTTATGCAGGTCCTGAACACCCTCACCAGGCACAACAACCACAACCTCTAGAAATTTAAGAAAACGAGTTACTATGATAGCAGAGCAACACTACGCTACGGGACGTCGAAAAAGCTCGGTGGCTCGGGTTTATTTACGGCCAGGAACTGGTAATATTGTCATCAACAAAAAAAGTATAGATGACTATTTCCCGCGAGAAACCTTAAAAATGATCGTCCGCCAGCCTTTGGAACTGACAGAAACGACCGAGCAATTTGATATTTTGATCAATGTGCAAGGTGGTGGGTTGTCTGGGCAGGCAGGAGCCATTCGACATGGTCTTGCAAGGGCATTACAGGAAGGTGACCAGGAACTTCGTCCGGTTTTGAAGAAGGCAAAAATGCTCACACGTGATGCACGTCGAGTGGAGAGAAAAAAATATGGTCAGCCTGGCGCACGGAAACGCTACCAATATTCCAAGCGTTAAATTTTTTTTACAGCCTCCATTTGTTATTAGATGATACAACATGGGGATAATGATGGCATTCTTGTTTTTGCTTTGGGGGGTGGTCAATGTTATCCTGGTGTATAATGTATTCAGGCCCCTCCAATGGAGTAACAATGGGCTGTTTATTTTCTCCACGTTTGTTTTAGGATGGTTGATAGGTGATTTAGTGTTCCATTGGATTGTGTTCAATCTGGGGGTGGTGCTTCTGTTTTATTTTAGTGGCGCCCTGGATAACATTGTGGGACAAACAGCCTTGATTCTCATGACGGCTAGCTGTTTTGCTCTTGCTGTTCGAATTGAGCAGTTGTTTCGCTTGCCGTCTTTAGTACAGCAGCAGATGAATGTAGCCTTGGGAATTGGTTACGAAGAACAAATCCTCTCACAATTTCGTCAAAATTTCACTCCCTCCAGATTTGATTGGAAAGTATACTGGAATCCAACTAGTTTACTGAAAAATCCAAATATTGATATAATTCGTAATATTGTATTTCATGAAAATGATGATTTCTGCTTGAAGTTGGATATTTATCGTCCAAAGCAACATACAGGAGCATGCCCGGTTTTGTTACAGATTCATGGAGGAGCATGGACAATTGGAACAAAAATACAGGGAATTCCTTTAATGACTCGAATGGCTGCACAGGGATGGGCCTGCTTTGCGATTACATACCGCCTGAGCCCGAAAGCCATATTTCCAGACCATGTCATTGATTGTAAACAGGCAATATGCTGGATTAAAGAAAACGGAACACAGTATGGTGCTGACCCAAATTTCATTATACTCACTGGTGGTTCTGCCGGAGGGCATCTGGCGGCTTTAACCGCTTTAACACCAAATCATGAGGAGTTTCAACCAGGATTTGAATCAGCAGATACTGCGGTGCAGGGATGTGTGGCATTTTACGGAATTTATGACTTTGCTGCTCCCTTTAAAGATCGCATGCAGAAGCCTCTTGCCAAGCTGCTGGAAATAGTAACGGATAGTACACCAGAAAACAATCCGCAGTTGTATTGCAAGGCATCACCCACTCAACAGATTTTTGAAAATCCACCTCCTTTTATGATAATTCAAGGGGAGGCGGATGCATTAGTTTCCATCGGTGAGGCGAGAAAATTTTATCAATTACTGCAGGAAGCAAATACCCATCATTTGACCTTTTTGCAACTGCCGTTGGTAGAACATGGTTTTGATACACTCCCAACTCTGACGACTCAAAGTGTACTTCCTGCGGTAGAACAGTATTTGTCGCTTTTACGCACAGAATATGTGTCTCAGCATGCCAAGGCAGGTACTTATCCTGCTCATGATTGATATTTTCTTGGTTGGTAGGTGATTATGCCACGATTGGGAGTCATTTTTGTTCAATACTATCCAGAGCGCTACAAAAATGCGTTTTCTACGCTTGTTGAGATTGTACGACTATTGGAAGAATGGAAAGTCGTTATTGTCAAAGTGGACAATAAGTATGAACAACAGGAAGCAAAACTGATAGACCCGTCTCTCATCGAAACAGGAGGGGACAACTCGTTGTATGAATTTTCCGGTTGGATGAAAGGCTGGGAGACTTTAAAGCAGTATCAGGGGCAATGCGATTGCTATTTATTTGTGACAGAAGCCTTTTTAGTATACGGTGATGAGTATCGTGACCTGGTCAACTCAAATTTATTGCAGTTTTTAATCACAGAATCTGCTGTTGCAGGTTTGGTTGACCCGCCTCCAGCCGATTTTAAGAACCTGAGATTATTGGATTGGCAACTAACCCATTGGGTGCGCAGTAGCTTTTATTTTGTCCCTCATCCAGTTATTTTACAGATGAAAACTCTTGTTTCGATTCCAGACACAGCCCCGTTTTGTGACCAGCATTATGAGGGCCGGGCGTTCAAGCTGGACAGCCCGCTGAGCCATGATTATCAGGTTTATCTGGAACAATGGCTCACCCGGGATTGGCATAGTGCATTTACTTTGTCAGATACTACCTGGGAACGATTTTACAGCAAAATTCGCTCTATCCTAAATGAGCATGCATTAACAGGGCGCTGGCAGGCCATGGCAGTTCCAGTCTATGATTTGCATTTTTTAAAAGCCCTTGGTAACAAAACAAAAAGCACACTGTCGGAGCTTCCTCCTGAAAAAATGGAGCCATATCGACATGATCTTCAGCTCCAGAAGGACTATTGTGCTCCTTCTTTGGCAGTAAGAGTCGTGAAAAAAATTGGGAATCTGATAGGAGGACGGATATGATTGAGTCCAATTCAACAGCACACAGGGATATGGTAGAATGGCGCAGAAATCTGCACCAATACCCGGAAACGGCATTTGCTGAATTCCTGACCTCTGATTTTATTGCTGAAAAGTTGACAGAATTTGGATTGACGGTTCAACGAGGTTTGGCCAAAACAGGAGTGGTGGCGACTCTCAAAGCTGGTAATGGCAGGCATGCAATTGGTTTGCGCGCTGATATGGATGCTTTGTTTCTTGAAGAAAAAAATGAATTTGCTCATAAATCCCGACATCAAGGAAAAATGCATGCATGCGGACACGATGGCCATTGCGGCATGCTGCTGGGGGCCGCAAAATATTTATCAAAAATCAAAAAGTTTGATGGTACGGTGCACTTTATTTTTCAGCCAGCAGAAGAAAATGAGAGTGGAGGCCGGGTGATGGTGGAAGAAGGGTTGTTTGAACAGTTTCCGATGGAAGGAGTCTATGGCATGCACAATTGGCCCGGGATGCCTGTGGGTAAAATGGGGGTCCGCTCTGGCCCGATGATGGCCGCATCCGACTATTTTCGCATTGTTGTCCAGGGAAAAGGAGGGCATGCCGCAATTCCTCAATTGAGTGTGGACCCCGTTGTTGTTGCTGCACAAATTGTGACAGCCTTGCAGACCATCACCAGTCGCAATGCCGACCCTCTTGATGCTGCTGTTGTCAGTGTCACCCAAATTCATGGAGGTTCAACGGGCAATGTGATTCCTAATGAAGTCATTTTACAGGGAACAGCCCGTGCGTTTCAAACAGAAGTACAGGACATGATAGAAGAGCGTATCTCCCATATTGCAGAGTCTATTAGCTCTGGTTTTGGAGCAAAAACAGATGTTCATTACAAGCGATGTTATCCTCCAACCATCAACCATGAGTCGGAAGCAGAATTAGCTGTAACCGCAGCAGCGAAAGTGGTGGGTGAATCCAATGTGATTCAACAGCTACAACCCAGTATGGGAGCAGAAGATTTTGCTTTCATGCTGCAAAAGAAGCCGGGATGCTACGTGTGGATTGGTAACGGGATGGTCGAGGGCGGCTGTATGCTTCATAATGCTAATTATGATTTCAACGATGATATTTTACCAATAGGTGCCAACTACTGGATAAAACTGGTGGAAACAGCATTATCATGAATGATTGTTGTTTTTGGATGGTACCTTCTTTTCTACCTATTCAAATAAGGAAATATGCAAAAAAGTTTGAACATGTTTTATCGAATTTTCATTTATTCTATCGCTTGTTTTTGGCGAATTGTTTTCAGCCGAAAGTTTGCTGACCGTGTGTATCAGGTCACACTGGATCTCAAAGCAGAAAAACTTGCTGCCATTGAGCAAGCAAAATCCGAAGCGTCCGAAGAAATTTCTGAATCTGAAGGAGAAATGCCTGACGCTGTAGACAGTACAGCTTCTTCTGATGGTGCTGAACAAGTAGAAGTGATATCACCCCAAAAAGAGCAACCTGCTCCTGAAGAAGAGCCGACAGACGGTATGTATCTACTTTCCCTGTTTCAAAAATCAGGCCGTTTGATTGATTTTTTACAGCAGGATGTGAAAACTTTCTCTAATGCAGAAATCGGAGAGGCAGCACGTGTGGTGCATGAGGGTTGTGCTCAGGTTTTGAATGAGTATTTTACGATTGACCCCATTCGTGCCGAAGAAGAAGGGAGCCGTGTTCAGGTTGAAAAGGAGTTTGACCCGGCACAAATCCGTCTTAGTGGAAATGTACAAAAAACTCCTCCTTTTCAGGGAGAATTGATCCATCATGGCTGGCAGGTCACCAAACATCAATTGCCAAAATTAACAGCTTCTCACCAACGCAATATTCTTGCTCCTGCTGAAATTGAGATTTGAGACCGCCTTTATTACACACACATCCATTTAAAAAAATACTATGAGTAATGACAGTAAATACAGTATTGGTATTGATTTAGGCACAACCAATAGCGCCTTTGCTTCCTATAATCATCATGATGAGGAGTCAGAGCAGGCCCGTTCATTCATGATTCCTCAGTTAATTGATCAATCTATGGTGGATGCACTTCCATCCTTGTCTTCTTTTCTGTATCATCCTGCCGAGCATGAAATGGAAGGAAAGGTTTTTCAACTTCCCTGGAACGAGAATCCTTCTCACATTGTGGGAGCTTACGCTCGTGATCAGGGAGAAAAAACTCCGCAGCGCTTGAGCAGCTCCGCCAAATCCTGGTTATGTTCTCAAGAAGGTCGCCACGCAAAAATTCTTCCGTTGGCAGCTCCACCAGAAATTGAAAAAATGTCGGCGGTTGAAGCGTCCTCTGCCTATCTGAAACATTTGTTTGATGCCTGGAACCATGCAAATCCTGAAGACGGGCTATCCACACAGGATGTGACCCTCACAGTCCCAGCTTCTTTTGATGTGGTTGCCAGAGATCTGAGCATGGATGCTGCCAAAAATGCTGGATTTGGCGAAATCACCCTGCTGGAAGAACCCATTGCAGCATTTTATGCCTGGATTGCTGAGAATCAGGACGATTGGAGAACTATCATCAATGTGGGTGATGTGGTCCTGGTTTGTGATATTGGTGGAGGAACAACGGACTTTAGCTTGATTTCTGTTTCCGAAGAAGAAGGAAACTTGACTCTTTCCCGGATTGCCGTGGGTGAACATATTCTCCTGGGAGGTGACAACATGGATCTCGCATTGGCTCGGACGGTTCAGGTGAAGATGGAGCAAGACGGAAAAAAACTCGAACAATGGCAGTTTTTCGGACTGGCTCATAGTTGTCGAAAAGCCAAAGAATCGTTGTTGTCGGACCCCTCTCTCGGAGAAGTGTCGGTTGTTATTCCTGGTAGAGGAAGCAAGCTCATCGGTGGTACGCTTTCCAGCAACCTGACCCGTAACGAAATTGAAGGAACATTGCTGGAGGGCTTTTTTGGAGAGTGTGGTGTTAATGATCATCCGCAAGTAGCACGCAGGACTGGCTTGCGCACCATTGGACTCAATTATGCGGCTGACTCTGCCATTTTGAAACACTTGGCCAGGTTTTTGTCAGAAAGCAAAAAATATGTTGACTCGGACAGCCCCCTTGCCGAAAAAATAGGGGCTTCTGCTTTTGTGCACCCCACCGCGATTTTGTTCAATGGGGGAGTTACCAAAGCCGGTATTTTCCAGGAACGTATCATGGCCGTGATTAATCAGTGGCTACAGGATGACAACGGTTCTCCCGTATCTACTCTGCAGGCAGAGAATCCTGATTTGGCTGTTTCGCTTGGGGCTGCTTATTATGGAAGTGTGCGACGCGGCAAAGGGGTGCGGGTAAAAAGTGCTTCAGCCTTTTCTTACTATATTGGCGTTGAATCAGCAATGCCTGCTATTCCTGGCATGCCTGCTTTGCTCAATGGGCTTTGTGTGGTACCAGTCGGGACAGAAGAAGGAAGCAGTTTCGATATTCCCGGTTTGGAATTTGGGCTGGTTGTTGGAGAACCCGTTGATTTTCGATTTTTTATCGGAAGAGATCGCCCAGAAGACCAATTGGGAGAGACTGTAGAGAATGCTGAAGAATCATTGGAAGAGCTGACAACACTGGAAGTTCACTTTTCTGTGGAAGAAGGAGAATCTGCGGATCAAACCGTCATTCCTGTGAGACTGCGGGTGATTCTCTCAGAAATTGGTTCCCTGGAACTTTGGTGTGACGCCATCGAAGGAGATCAAAGCTGGAAGCTGGAATTCAATTTACGCGAAGAGCAGTCCTAATCTCTTCATAAACATATTATGGAATCTGTCAGTAGTCGGTTTTTGGTTGGAATTGATCTGGGAACCAGCAATAGTGCCGTGTTTTACTTGGATCGGGAGGACCTAGAGCAGGAATTTCACCATTTTCCAATTTCCCAATGGATTGAAAGAGGGCAAATCCATAGTCGCCCAACCCTGCCCTCGTACTTGTATTTGCTGACAGACGAGGAGATGAAGTCCAATCAGTTTCAGCTTCCCTGGGAAGCAGGCTCTCCTGCTTATATTGCGGGTGTGTGGGCTCGACTCCAGCAATCTCAAAATCCAGGACGCGTCATCAACTCTGTAAAATCCTGGTTATGTTACCACCAGATTGATCCTCATTCGAAAATACTGCCCCAATCAGATATCGAAGGCCTCCCTCACTATTCTCCTATTGATGTTACCTCTTTTTATATCTCTCACATTGTGGCTGCCTGGAATGCTTATTTTGCACAGGATGAGCCCAAAGATTGTCTTGAAAACCAGCAAGTTGTGCTGACTGTTCCTGCATCATTTGATGAGGCAGCACGTGAGTATACGGCTCATGCCATTCAGCAAGCCGGTTTGCAGCATTTTACCTTGCTGGAAGAACCGCAAGCAGCATTTTATTCCTGGATTTCTTCGAATGAATACAAACTGGAAGAAAAAGAGGGTGATGAGCACATTGCCGTTGTGATTGATATTGGAGGAGGGACAACGGATTTTAGCCTCGTACGTATGGGAAATTTAGCGGTAGACGGTTCTTCTCAATTAAGCTTTGAGCGCATTGCTGTAGGAGAGCATATCCTGCTGGGCGGGGACAATATTGATTTAACCATGGCCACCCGTATGGAGCATCTTTTGACAGGAGGAAATCGGCAATTGCCGCCCCGTGTATGGGAATCTGTTGTTGCTCAGTGCCGCCGTGCTAAGGAAGTGCTGCTCTGTGGTGAAAATGATAATTATCAGATAACGATCGCGAAAGCAGGCAGCCGGATGGTTGGAGAGACACAGACATTGACGGTGACTCTGGACATGATCAAAAAAATTATACTGGATGGTTTTTTTCCTTTAGTTCCCTGGAACACACCAAGCGTGCAATCCCGTCAGCATGGTTTGAAACAGCTGGGTTTGCCTTATGCACAGGATCCTGCAATTACACGCCATCTTTGTACTTTTTTGAAACGATATATCGCCGAGCACCCAGAGTCTGTTGTATTTCCCGACCAGATTTTGTTCAACGGAGGAACATTGTCTTCCGTGCTGCTGCAGGCAAGATTGCAGCAGCAGCTTGAACAGTGGCGCCTGGAATTATTGGAGCAACAGGTAAAGGTTACAAACAGTCCCATTCAAATAATGAAAACAGTTGATATGCAGCTGGCGGTTGCCAGAGGTGCCGTAGCTTTCCATTTGGCCAGGCTCGGTTTGGGGATCCGTATCACCGGGGGAAGTGCACGGTCTTACTATATCAGCCTGATGATTCATGACCCGGATCAGGATTGTTTTGAAGAAGGATGGCTCTGTGTCCTTCCTCAACAGGCCACTATGGAAACGGCATTGCCTGTTTCTGATGTGGAGTTTTTATTGAGCATCAACCAGCCTGTTCAGCTTCGCCTGCTTTCATCTATCCACCGTCCCTATGATGTCCCCGGGCAAACTTTCCACTTTGCAGAAGATGAAATGGAAAATGATTTTGTTCTGCTGCCTCCTGTCCAGACTTTGATCCGGGTCGATAAAAAAATGGTCACAAAGAAAGCCCGGGAAATCTCCGTCAAACTTCGTGTTCAGCTAAATGAGATTGGAACCCTCAGTTTATTCTGTGTGGATTCACAAAGGCAGCAGGAATGGAAAATGGAATTCCTCATTCGTCAAACACATCCAGCCGCGACTTCCTCTGCAGAGCACACCAATTCTTTGGTGGATAACGTTTTACCAGCAGGGTGGGAAAATGGAGAACGGTGCATTCGACAACGATACGGCAAACGTTCCCGCACGCAACCCAAGGAAGACCTGCGTCCATTCAGTTTGTACAAGCAGCTGGAGCAGGAACTGGAAATCCCCAGGGAAGAGTGGTCTATTTTTGTATTACGAAAATTGTGGGATCTCTTGTATGAAGGCGCCTCATATCGTGTCCGCTCTAGTTATCACGAATCAAATTGGATCAAGTTAGCCGGATTTTGCCTGCGGCCGGGTTTTGGGTATGCAAAGGACGAATGGAGAGTCCGCCAATTGGAGGAATTGTTGAGAGAAGGGCCCTATTTCAAAAAAGAACGCGCCATTGAAATAGAGTGGTGGATCATGTGCCGAAGAATTGCGGGAGGTCTTCCTGCACAGGTACAGCAAAGTCTGTCTGAATTTGCCTGGGACCGGCTGCAAGAATCTGTAAGAAGCACAAAGCCTCCACTGTCAAAAAAACGAGCAGGAAAGAAAAAAAATACTAAACCTAAATTAGATTTTGCCTCCCTGAACGAGTTATGGCGTATGGCTGCCAGTCTTGAAAACATTCCTGCAGAGGCTAAAATTAAATTTGGGGAAAAGCTGATGAGCCATATCAAATCCAAAAAATTTTCTGGATCAGATGGATGGTGCCTGGCTCGTTTTGGGATGCGAGCCCCACTTTATGGAAGCCCGGTTCATGCCATTCCGCAGGGTGTTGTCGAACCCTGGATCAAGTGGCTACTTACAGCAAATCATCTCCCTTTTCAGGCAGAGATTCCCTTGATTTTGATGCGTTTGGGACAATCAACGGGTGACCGGAAACGAGATATCGATTCTGCTTTACAGCAAGACATTCTCGAATACATGAAAAAACACGAGGGTACAGAGTACTTGCAAAAAATGTTATTGGAGCCAGCTGCTCCAGTTGAAACAACAATGCAAAATCAAGAGATGAATGATTGGCTTTTTGGAGATGCGCTGCCTGTGGGCTTAAAAATTGCCAAACCACTGTCGTAAAATGATCCTCAATTCAGCAACAGGCATCAGAAAATGAGCTTTTTGTGAAGGAACCAGGTATTGATAATGTGCCCAGCCATGAGAAAATAATTGTCCGTAGCAGAATTGCCCGCTGCTTAAAATTGGACGAATTTCCAGGATTTTTGTATCGCTGGAACTGAAAATAAGATTGATCAACCCACCTCCATGAGGGGCGATCAGATGAGAGGTGTTTCGCATCAATTGTACTTGATGGGCGATGGACATGTGTTCCAGATAAAACTTTTCAAACCCATACTTTTCCAGGTCAGGCCAAAACTCTTCTTCATTGCGCAGGTGCCGTTTTTGAGAAAGTTTTCGGGAAATATATACTTTTTGTGAAGGATGGCTGGATGGTAAACTAGGGATATTTTGTGCAAACCACTCTTGAATGCTTGCTATTTTTTTTGCATTCCATTCCTGGTAGGGAGGAATAAGAAGGTTTTCGACCTCATAGATCTGTGGGTACAGAAAGCGTGTCGGAAAATGACACAAGTGCAGAAATTCCACGTAGTGCTTCGGCATATTTTCTGGTAAGAGAACTGGCCATTTTGGGGCTGTTGCTAAACAAGCTGCCAAATCCGCAATAAAATGATAATGATTGGCGGCAAAAGGGGCAATACCTAGTATGTACTTTCCTGGAAGCTGCTGGGAAGGAGGTGTGTTCAAATCCTGTAATTGAATACGATGCTCCACACGACGTTGGTGCTCACAGTCTTTGGGATTGTTTGTTGGATGCGATAAATCCCATAGATATTTTTGGTAGTGGAAATACAGTGTATCCCTTGTTTTTACCAGACCATCATGAGCAAATAAGATGGCATTTTCGATAACCATACAAAACCATGTGAATAATAACGTATTGAATAAAACCTCAAACAATTCGTAGTGAGAACTCTTACGATAATCAGGAATCTCTTTCAATAAATCGTAAATTTCTGAAAAAAATGATCGATGGCTTGACGGTAACAATAGACGATATTTTTTCTAAAGGGGGGGCCTTTTCGCTGATTCTCCCGGATTAAGTGGTTGGGTCCAGCATCAATAATTATCAAGTCTTAAAAGTCTTTTCATTTTTCTTCAAATTAGAGAAAAGCTACCTCCACCTAACAACGAGAAAGGAGGTAGCCCGATGAAAAAAACGAAACGTCACAATCGCACAGTCCACGTTGATTTCCAAGATGAATCAACCTATTATCATTGTAATAGAGGATGGTTCAGCATTTCTTGAATTTGTCGTTGCTTATGTCTTTTCCATTGGTTTTCAGTTTTTCCATAAATCGCATTGTTCTGGCGGTTCAAACTTCACTCGCTGCTCTCACTATGCCCGAGTACGTTTAGGAGGTCTCCGCATCTCGCGAATTCAATGCTGCTTCTGCTCAAGCCTTTGAGGACTCTTATCGTCCCTTTCAACAAATCGCATTGAAGCATGATTCCACTGTCATCAGCCTGAAAGATCTTTCCAGTACCAACAATACCTCTCCCCAGGCAATAGTAGCTCTGTTGACGGAAAAGGCCAAAATGAATACAGCTGCAAAAAGTTATCCAGGTGCGGGAACAATGGCTCCTGACGGCTTAGGGCGAATGACTTTAGAGCATGTATGTCGTGATGCTGGTATTGCGATGGATGAGGCTATTGAACAAATTGCCAAAAAAACAAATATACAGGCAACACCTGACATGAGGATCATTGAAATTGCTGAAAAAGCAGGGGAAAATCCCATGAATATTTGGAACATGACACGGAGCAGGTGGAACTGACTCAATTTTAGTGAACAGTAGATATACCAGCCATGAATTGACATGGCTTGCAATACATCAGGTGTGGCTTGTCTTAAAAAGCTCGACATGTTGTCTTGGCTATTGTTAATTTGATGATGTTTCCTAAATTGTCAGTTGAAGCGTTTGGTTTCAATAAAATTCGTATCTTCGGAAACAATTTACAGTCAATGTGACTCTATAAAAAATTTATTAGGCTCGATTCTTTTGAAGGAGGAATATGAAAATCTTTAAAAAAATAAATTTATGGTTAGTTATAATAATGGCTGTTTTATCCTTGATCATCCCTGCTTGTGGTGGAGGCGGCGGAGGGGGAGGATCCTCTAATAATTCCTCCGGCAGCGGTTCTGCGGGAAGTGGTTTTTCCGGTACACAGAACATGCAAAATGACACTTCTTCAGATACAAGTGATGCTGTCACAGATCGTCCATTTACGGCCCATACCATTACTACTGATGCAACAGGAGCTCGCTTTGTTTATGCTGCCGATATGGATGGCGATGGGGATATGGATGTGCTCTCGGCTTCAGCCGATGACAATACTATTGCCTGGTACCAAAACGATGGCTCCCAGAATTTTACGGCAGCTACTATTTCAGTAAATGCTCGTGGTGCTCATGCAGTACATGCAGCAGACCTTGATGGTGATGGAGACATGGATGCACTTTCGGCTTCCACAAAGGATGATAAGATTGCCTGGTATGAAAACGATGGGGCTCAAAATTTTACAGCCCACAGCATTGCCACAGATGCGGATAAGGCACATTCCGTATTTGTAGCGGACGTGGATGGCGACGGAGACAACGATGTGTTGTCGGCGTCACAAGAAGATAAAAAAATTGCCTGGTACGAAAATGATGGGGGGCAAAATTTCACGACTCATATCATTTCGACGGATGCCGATTTAGCTAAAGCGGTACAGGCCGCTGATCTGGATAAAGACGGTGATGTGGATGTGCTCTCGGCTTCATGGAATGACGATAAGATTGCCTGGTACGAAAACGATGGGGCTCAAAATTTCACGGCCCATACCATTACGACGGATGCCGATGATGCGCGTTCTGTGTATGCAATTGACCTGGATGCCGATGGCGATATTGATGCCCTTTCGGGATCAACCGCGGACGGCAAAGTGGCTTGGTACGAAAACGATGGTTCTGGGAGCTTCACGACTCACATCATTACCGCAGATGCCAAAAGTGTCCGCTCCGTCTATGCTGCTGACATTGATGGCGATAATGACATGGATGTCATTGCAAATGCTCAGGAAAGCAATGTTGTTTGGTTTGAAAATGATGGGTTGCAAAACTTTACGATGCAGACGATCAATACAGAGGCCCTTACGGTCGTGACCATCTTTGCAGCTGATGTGGATGGCGATGGCGATGTGGATGTACTTTCGGCGTCACAAGATGACAACAAAATCGCCTGGTATGAAAACCTATAGACTCCAATAAAACATATTGAAATCCCGTGAAAGCCTCCCTTGGCCGAGGGAGGTTTTCATGTTCCTTTAAAAGTAAATTTGACTTTTAAAATCTGAAACCATACTTTACATATAGACGACTCAATGTAAAGTATGGTTTCAGACATGATTAAAAGAGACTATTGGATACAACGTGTTAAACAAGCATGGAAACAGCGTTCCATTGTATGGCTTTCTGGTGTGCGCAGAGTTGGCAAAACGACGTTATCGAGGATGCTCAGTGATGTCGTTTATTTAAACTGTGATCTGCCTTCCGTTGTACGTCAGTTGAGTGATCCAGAATTGTTTTATAATGGGTTAAAAAAAGAAAACATTGTCGTTTTTGATGAGATTCATCGCTTAGATGATCCAAGCCGTGTTCTGAAAATAGCGGCAGACACGTATCCCAACCTTAATATCCTGGCAACTGGCTCCTCCACACTTGCGGCAACTAAAAAATTTAGAGACAGTCTCACCGGGAGAAAAGAAATGATATTTCTCCCCCCAGTCTTGTGGAGCGAGTGTATAAAAGATTTTGATATTAAAGATCTTGATCACCGTATACTTCATGGAGGACTGCCTGAATCCTTGCTTTCAAAAGACAAGGATAGGTCATTTTTTTCTGAATGGATGGATAGTTTTTATGCCAGGGATATCCAGGAATTATTTGGTATAAGAAACCGCTCTGGATTTCTTAAGATTCTCCACTTGATGATGCTTCAAAGCGCTGGCCTTATAGACTATACGCAACTGGCTAAAGCCAGTAGATTGAGCCGCCCAACAGTTACTGCTCATGTAGAAGCAATGAGTATTGCTCATGCAGTGTACTTATTACCACCTTTTCATGGAGGAGGAAAAAGGGAAATTACCCGACGCCCAAAGTGTTATGCTTTTGATACAGGGTTTGTCACTTTTGTGAAGGGATGGGAAAAGATACGAGACGAAGACAGAGGAATTATGTGGGAGCACCTTGTACTAGATGAGCTTCGGGTTAACGAGATAAATAACAACCTGTACTATTGGCGTGATAAATCACAAAGAGAAATAGATTTTGTCATTAAGAAGCCTGGTAATCGTGTTGATACGGTTGAATGTAAAATCAATCCTGATAATTTTTCTCCCAAAGCTCTGAATGCGTTTCGAAACATATACCCTGATGGCAATAACTATCTTCTCAGCCCGATGATACAGGACCCCTATCAGATCCGGCATGGTAAACATGTTGTCGAATGCCGTTCTTTCCTTTGAGTTCTGAACTTCCACCCTCATATTCATACTCTGGTTCCTTGAGGAATCTCCTATTCAGCTGATATTTTAAGTGGGTTGATAATCGCTCATAATTTTACTTTTCATCCAAGCTTACAGCTCCATTCCAATCATAATGTCTAAGAGGAGCCTGGTCGGATTTAACCTTTTTTGAAATGCCAACAGAACCTAAACAATTCAATAAATATTTAGGTGGGCGCATAGGGGCAAGTGCCATTATTTGAGGGGTAAAATGCAGTAAATTGCATGAATGCAAAAAGGGATGAAAATCCCCGCATTTCCTTGTAATTTAAAGGATAAAGTATAATGAAGTAACTAGAGGTAAATTCAAGAAATGGTGGAGGTGGCGGGAGTCAAACCCATGTCCTTTGACTGATTTTAAAGGGATTGATGTGCCTTGGGCAGCCAGGTGGGCAGCCACTGGAGAAAACTTGCTCCTAATTTCTTCCATTTTCTTAGCATTCATTTGCTGCATTATTGAGTAGCTCTGTGGACTTCTTCTTCCAATTCTCCATCTTCATTTGTCCTCATGAGCTTACTCAGGAAACGGATTATAAACTGAAAGCTCCAATCCTTTAAAATCTTTACTGTTTCGGGTCACAATAGTCAGGTCATGATGGATAGCTGTCGCGGCAATAACCGCATCAGGAAGTTTAATTTTCTTTTCTTGTTTCATCTGAATCACACGATCTACAATAGCATCCTCCAACCCAAGAACCCTAGCATTGCTAAGAAACATTCCTGCTTTCTGGCGTTCTTCAACACTAAAACGATCAAAGCCAAGAAATTCCATCTTCGAAATGATTGAAACATGGAATGCCTGCTTCATCATCTCGGTCACTCTCTTCCTGGATTCTTCTGCCAGTGAACCATTAAAAAAATAGATTAAAATATTCGTATCAATAAGATAACTCATAGCCGATCCCATTCGTTTCTCATCTCCTGAATAGCACCCTCTACATTTTTAATGTGACTAACACCATAGAACTCTTCAGGATCAAAACCTACCTCGGCTTCTCTTGACTCATCTTCCACAGGAAGGATAAGGATTTCCACCTTGGAGTAATTGAAATCTTTCGGTATATCAATGACTCGCCTTAGATTTTCGAGGTTAATTATTTTTCGTATTGCTTGCATGGTGCATCCTTATTTTTGCTTTATATTGAAAGATATTATTTCTTCAGATGATATCAAAAATTCGCAAATAAAAGAAAAGAAAACAGAGATCGCTCATTATTTTAATTGTTTTTGATGCCTTTCAATAATCTCCCACATGCTTTCTTGATTCAAATTGCAATACCGACTATGAGTGTTGAAATTGGTATGTCCTGTCATTTCCATGATAAAACTCACAGGGTAGCCCTCAATAACCATTCTTGTGATTGCTGTATGGCGAAGATCATGGAAGGTAAAATCTTTAATTCCTGACTCTGTGCAGGCTTTTTCTCAATATCGTTTGCTGTTGCCATCATAGTTAAAAAACTTTCCGTTTTTTAAGAATACCCGTGCGGAGTGTAGACTTCTTGGGATTTATCGCAGCATTGGAATCACAGCATCAACAATAGGAATTACTTTTTTATTTCCTTCTTTTGTTTCTTTTGCTGACAAGGTAATGACTCTATTTTTCAAATCCACATTATTCCAGGGCAAGTTTATCACTTCTCCCTGTCTCATTCCCAGCCAATAGCTCATCAGAGTAATGTTTTGCATATATTGAGGAAGGTGAGGCAAGAATGCTTCAAACTCTTCGTACGAGATGGCTCGATCCCTCAAGTTATCTTCTTTGAGTTGTGGTAGTGTGGAAATTGGATTAGAAGAGATCTTTTTGTAATCCACCCCTTTATTAAGTGTGGCTCTTAGGCATTGCAGTTCTTTATTGATTGTAGCAGGAGCGGTTTTTTCTCCTTTACGGAAGGGTGAGTCTTCTTCTGAGCGAGTGATTTGATATTCCTCAAGCAAGCCTGTTGTAAGAGTAAATAATTTTGCTTAACGATCTCCTTCTTCGGCACCATCCTTCATACACCAATTGTTTATCTAAACTCAAAAAAATGATAGGTAGGGGGAAAGAACGAATGACCCTCCTTGCGGCTTTGCTACAGTATTTGGTCAGCGAGGTGGTCAGCAAGAACAGAAAACTTGCTAGTATTTTTGAGTATATCCAGAAAATCGAATTTAAAAAATTTCAGTCTCTAAGATATTGTTATAATTATAAAAAAGTATAAATAAGTATAACAGATAGAGAGGTCGAAATGGTGGAGGTGGCGGGAGTCGAACCTCCTAGAAGGACCAGTACCTTTATTCAGGTAGTGTATGCTTTACTGCCTGATATCTTTAGTTAAATTTAACCGTTACTAATAATATTAACACCTTGAAGTAGCGTTGACAAGCCACTTTTATACTGTTTTTATACCATCAATTGAAAGCTTCAATTTTGCGAGTTTACCCAATTTTCAATTTTTAATTCAGGAATTCTCCTGAACTCCTTTTCATTATTGGTCACAAGAATAGAATTA
>JADGAT010000119.1 GCA_015231885.1 SAR324 cluster bacterium | reverse complement strand
AATGGAAAAATTGATGGCACGTACACCATTTTCTCTTTGATTTGTATAGAACTGTGGTGTCGTATTTTTTTGGATCAAGGTGGGGCAAACTCAGATCATGCTTTTTTAACCTGAACCAATTCAATGGTAGTCCAATCAAATTTTTCCAGGATGCGAGAATAATATAACTGAATTGTGTGAGTCCACTTATTTTGTCCCAAACTTGAGGCTTGCAGTTCTTCCATCAAACGCATCATGTTTGCCCCACCAGGATATCCCCCCCAATCCCTCTTGTCGTACAAAACATAATCAATTTTTAGTTTTACCAACTGATCATGAAACTCCTCTACACTTTTAATGGCCTGCCAATCAATCAAACCAGAAAGATGAGGATCTGCACGTAAATAGTTTCGATCCAGATAATAAGTATGCCCACTCAGTACAATCGCCAGCACATGAGCATCTGCCGGCAACTCTTGATGAATTAATTGATATTCAGGGTAGTACCAGGTAGCAAAGTGATATTTATCCAAATCACGATCAATATAATAGGCTAACAGTCCTTTAGAGTAATATGCACCCAATCCCACACCATAACTGATGGTTATGCCAACCAGGAGCATGTATATGTATTTTATCCACTGATAGTGCTTTGTCATCACACTTTGATAAGCCAATGTTCCCGCAATCAAAGCAACAGGCATTACATACATACTGAATCGCCAATACATTTTAGGTGAAACCACCCACCAAATGACGAAGAATAATAGCAACCCTTGTCCTATCTTTAATACGTTCCGCGGAAATACGACAACTCCCCAACAACCTAAAAGCCAAATCGTACAAGGGATCATGGGAGAAAAGACGGCTCTTTTGGCCACACCGATCAGTTCATGTAACGAACGAGACCCCGTCATAGTCTCACTGTACCGTTGTGTCACTTGATACAGGTAATCATGTTCTGGCGTAAAAATGGTTTGTAAAATAGGCCAAAATGGGTTTCCTGTATTGATAAAGTTGCGAATATAGAAAGGAGACATGACAATCCCCATTGTCAATAAGCTTGTCAGTATATACACCACTTTTTGTTCTTTTTGTGCGGAGGTATTGAGATGTTCCCAAGCCAATAATAGAAACCATGGTACAAACAAGATCGGCAGATACTTTACTCCTAATGCAAATCCAAGAGAAACAAATGCCATATGCGTGGTAAAAAGGCGATTTGGGGATGTTCTGTCTACAAGAAAACTAAACCCAACAACTACATAAAAAATGACGGTCCAGTCGTTTGTCACAATGGTTGCTTCTTGATAAGAAAGTGGGATGAACGCTATTAAAAAAAATAGTAATCGTGGGTGCTTTAATTCCAACCTTGCTGCTAAATGGAGAATGAAGATCATAGAAAAGAGAAAATATCCCAAGACCGCAAACTTCATCCCTATCCCTTGAAAAACCATATAAACTGGCAAAAAAAGCAAACTGAAATAAATAGGAAAGTTATAGTGGTAATAAGGACGAAAAACAAAACCATGATTTTGAACAATATCTTTCAATTGTGCCAGGTGATACCGCATGGCATCTGCAGACCGGGGAGGAGTCCAAGCCAATAAAACCAGCCAAATAAGAAACAGACCCAAAGCTAAAATAAACCACTTGGTCCAACGATCATCCTGAAAGAGATAAAACTTTAAGAATCTGCCAATTTCCTGTATAGAATCCTTCAATAGTTTATAATTCCAGCATGTACACCCGAATGCTACCAGAGACATTGTCAAAATTGGCAAGGGATAGACATAATCGATTGCAGAGAGAACAAATAGTGTTCCTCCCATGACAACAGATCCTATGACCATTGCTGCTAGAAGCCGGATAACAGGATCGAGATTCACTTTCCGGATCACTCCCATCCCCACTCCAATGATCATGATAAAGTAAAATGCTGTGCCGAGAAGCTCCATTTTTTAATACTTCATTAAATAGAAAAATAAATTTATGAAACAAATTTTGCAAACAATGAAATCTGGCAATTTGACTTTAGAGACCGTACCTCCCCCCACACTGTTACCTGGAGGAGTTCTGGTTCGCACGACAGCATCATTGATCAGTGCAGGTACTGAAAAAATGTTAATTGATTTAGCACAAAAAAGTTTAATTGGCAAAGCCCAGGCACGACCAGATTTAGTTCGACAAGTACTCGCAAAAGCTAAAAAAGAAGGATGGCAGAATACGTTCCACAATGTCATGTCAAAAATGGAAAAACCGATGCCCCTGGGATACAGTGCTGCAGGGATCATTGAAGCAGTAGGATCAGAAGTCACTCATTTAAAGGTTGGGGATCCAGTAGCAATGGCAGGTGCGGGATATGCCAACCATGCAGAAATCAATTATGTACCAAAAAACTTAGTGGCTGTCATTCCTAAAGAAGTAACCTTTGCAGAAGCAGCATACAGTACCGTAGCCTGTATTGCATTACAGGGAGTTCGTTTGACCCACCCGGAGCTGGGTGATAACATCGTAGTCAGCGGATTAGGGCTCATCGGTCTGATCACAGTACAGCTTCTCAAAGCCAACGGATGCCGAGTGATTGGGTTCGACCTGGATCCATCCAAAATAGAACTGGGGCTGACGCTGGGGATGGATGAGGGAGTCGTCATCAAAAAAGACGATCCCGTTCAGGCAGTCGATCGCTTTACCCGAGGACGGGGAGCCGATCACACTTTAATCACTGCAGCCACCAAAGGCAACGAGCCTATCGAGCTTGCAGGGGATATCACTCGCCGCAAAGGACAAGTGGTTGTGGTCGGTGCCGTGGGAATGCATATTCCACGAGATGTCTATTACAAAAAAGAATTGGAACTTAAAATTTCGATGTCCTATGGCCCTGGAAGATATGATCCTTCCTATGAAGAGGGAGGTGTTGATTATCCTTACGAATATGTCCGCTGGACCGAACAGCGTAATCTAGAAGCGATTTTAGAATTGATCGCCCAACAGCGCCTGGATGTTCAGTCCTTGACAACACACCATTTTGCTTTTGAAGAGGCAATGACCGCTTATGATTTAGTCCAAAAAGCCAAAGAACCCTATGTTGGCATTATTCTGGACTATGATACTGAAAAGGAACACGAAGATGTGATTCGCATCAAGCCAAAAGCAGAAAATCCAGCCAAAGAACAGCTTGGTGTAGGCTTTGTTGGGGCAGGTAATTATGCAGCATTGCATCTGATTCCTCACTTACAAAAAGAAGATCAGGTTCGGCTGGAAGGGCTGGTTACCGCAACAGGAATCAATGCAAAACAAAAAGCAGATAAATTTGGTTTTGCCTATTGTACGACCAAGATAGAAGCAATTATCAAAGATCCCAACATTGACACTATTTTCATCGCCACCCGCCATAGTACTCATACCGATTTTACGATCCAAGCCCTGAATGCAGGAAAGCATGTCTTTGTAGAAAAACCGATGGTAGTGACCAGGGAGCAACTCGACGCAGTTTTTGAAGCATACCAACAGGCAAATCAACAAACTCCTACCGGTTTGATGGTTGGCTTGAATCGACGTTTTGCCCCAATGGTTCTTCAGCTCAAAGGATTTCTCACAACAAATACTGCGAAACAAATGATTTACCGGGTCAACAGTGGTCACATTCCAACAAATTCATGGCTTCACACTCCAGAAGAAGGCGGGGGAATGCTGATTGGCGAAATGTGTCACTTTGTAGATCTGATGCAGTTCGTTGCAGAAGATCGTCCTGTCAAAGTACATGCATGCGCAATGACTATACAAAATCAGACAATTTCTGATTTGGACAACCTCGTGATCACCATTTCTTTTGCAAATGGTTCTGTGGGAGTTCTCTGCTATAATACAGTTGGCGATAAAGCAGCATCGAAGGAGCGCTTAGAAATTTACAGTAACAATACGGTTGCTATACTGGATGATTTCCGGACATTGGATATTACTCAGAATGGCAAGCACCAGCTAATCAAATCAGCAAATCAGGATAAAGGACAAGCACAACAAGTGCTGGAAACTATTCAGGCATTCCGCAAAACTGGCACATCCCCCATTCCTGTTTCAGAATTGTTAGCAGGAATGCAGGTTATTTTTGCAGCACGTGAATCCCTGATGTCCGGACAAGCAGTAGAGCTTGTTTCCTAATTTTTCATCTCATACTTACATGAATATGAATGTTGTATTTGTCAGTAATTATTTTCCTCCAGAAGTGAACGCTCCGGCCACAAGAATTTATGAACATGCCCGACAGTGGAGTAAAGAATCAGGCAATATCGAAGTGATTACCAGTGTCCCCAACTACCCGGAAGGAATCCTTCATACTGGACATCAAAACCAATTTTCTCAGGAAACCGTGGAAGATATTCTGGTCACACGAGTTCCCATGTATATCGCAGAAAATAAAGGATTTCTTAAACGAACACTCAGCTACATTTCTTTTGGGTTGACCGCCGTGCTTTACTGTGGCCGTCTTCATAAAAGTCCGGATATTGTCGTTGCTACCTCTCCCCAATTATTTGGTGCCATCGGGGGATATGTGGTCAGCCGATTAAAAAAAATCCCTTTTGTTCTGGAAATTCGTGATCTATGGCCCGAATCGATTGCGGCCGTTGGAGCAGTAAAATATCCATGGGTGATCGAAATTTTCGAAAAGGTTGCACGTTATTTATACAAACAGGCAACCCGTATTATTGTAGTAACAGACTCTTTCAAGCAAGATTTGATTGAAAAAGGAGTTGATCCAGAAAAAATAACCGTAATAAAAAACGGGGCTGATTTAGAATTTTTTTCTCAGCCGCTGGATCCTCAACAATTAGAAACTCTGCGAGAACAACATCAATTAAAAGATAAGTTTGTTGTTGCCTATATCGGTACAATCGGCCTGGCACATCGAGCTGATATTTTATTAGAGGCTGCTCAGCAATGTACCAATCCCAACATTGTTTTTGTTGTAATAGGAGCTGGAGCTGAAAGGGAACGCCTTGAGCAAAAACAAGCTCAACTCAAACTACCTAACTTTCGTTTAATCGACAAACAGCCCAAAGCATTAATCCCATATTTTTTGGAGATAACGGATGCCTGTGTTGTACATTTGAAAGACACTCCGCTTTTTCAAAAAGTGATCCCTTCCAAAATGTTTGAATCCATGGTGATGCGAAAACCTGTTATTTTAGGAGTTCGGGGTGAGTCCTGCAATATTTTAAAAGAAGCCGAAGCTGGAATTCCCATTGAACCTGAAAATGTAAATGCTTTAGTGGATGCAACTATGACGCTATACAATAACAAAAGTTTGTACACTCACATGAGCAACAACGGATACAATCATGTTTGTCAAAATTACGACCGCAAAAAAACAGCAAAGCGTTATTGGCAATTTCTGGAAAGCATCGTTCAACAGGAGGCAAGTGATGCAAAAAACCATTAAGGTGCTCAATGTTGTGGGTGCCCGCCCCAACTTCATGAAGGTCGCTCCACTCCATGCAGCCCTTCAAGCCCACGGCGCCTTTCAATCCATGATCGTGCACACAGGACAGCATTATGACGAAAAAATGAGTGATATCTTTTTTCGGCAGCTCGAACTTCCTCAACCAGACGTCTATTTAGGAATAGGTGGTGGTTCTCATGCAGAACAAACGGGGAAAATCATGATGGCTTTCGAAAAAATTGTACTGGAAGGAAAACCAGATTTAGTTGTGGTTGTTGGGGATGTCAATTCGACCCTGGCCTGCAGCATTGTCTCAGCCAAATGTCACATTCCATTAGCCCATGTCGAAGCAGGTTTACGAAGCAGGGATCGTGAGATGCCCGAAGAAATCAACCGACTTGTCACCGATAGTGTTGCCGATTATTTGCTGGTTACTGAACAAAGTGGAGTCGATAATTTGAGAGCAGAAGGAGTTGCCGAAAGTAAAATATATTTTGTTGGCAATGTCATGATTGATTCCCTGGTACGATTCCGGGAAAAAGCAGCAAAAACCTCCATTCTGCAAGAGCTCAGCCTCTCTCCAAAATCATTTGTTTTGATGACCATGCACCGACCGTCCAATGTGGATACGAAATCAGGACTGCAAAATTTACTACAAATCATAGAACATATCACCTCTCTCAAAAGAGTGGTTTTTCCGATCCACCCACGCACCCGTAAACAATTTGCAACCTTTGGATTGGATAGTCAACTTCACAGCCTATCCAATCTCACGTTACTTGATCCTCTAGGGTATTTAGAGTTTCTAAACTTAATGGAAAATGCATCTCTCTTAGTTACCGATTCAGGGGGAGTCCAGGAAGAAACAACCTATCTGCAAGTTCCTTGTTTGACACTGCGAGAAAATACAGAACGTCCTGTCACTATTGAGCTAGGAACCAATGAGCTGCTTTCCATGGACGCACATCAAGTCAATCAACGGGTTTCCGAAATACTTGCTAGCACAACCGTCAGAGGCACCATCCCTCCTCTTTGGGATGGGCATGCCTCCGAACGTATTGCCGATATTTTTGCCTCAAAACTATTTCAAAACCAAGAGTAACAAGTTTCTTCCGGTTGGCTCTCATCCAATTCAATACCCCATTGTTTCTCCAATAAAGAAAAATCATAAGAACGGACGGCATGGCCTTTCAAAGTAACCAGTTGATCATCAAACACCAAACTTCGTGGAGAGAGGTAAGCACTGGAATAACACCCTGTGCTCTGACTCGCATCAGCATGAGTCACCTGCCCTGTCACTTCAATTCCCTCATCAACAGAAACTTTATAAATTTGAAAACCATCAAATAAGGAGTCGGTTGTTGAGTTGGATAACGGGAGAATCAATGTTTCCTTAGATGCTAAATAACGAAAAGCTCGATGGTCTCCCTGGGCACCGCTGGAGCTCCAGCCTTCCACCACATGCTTATACTTTTGAGTAGGATTGGCCAAATCCGATACATCAAACAATGCAACCTGCAAACCTTCCGTCTGCCCTGTTGTTTCATCGGCCTCTTGCCCAATGGCCAAGATGTAATCTTCTCCAACCGGATGTAAATAATTAGAATAGCCAGAAATTTTTAGCTCCCCAACTACCTGAGGATTATTTGGAGAAGACAAGTCCAACGTGTAAAACGGGTCTGTCCTTTTAAATGTCACAACAAAACCCCGGTTTCCCAGAAAACGGGTTGCATAAATTTGTTCTCCTTTGCCTAACCCACGAACTTCTCCTGCCACTTCCATTTGTGTATCCTCCAGACTCAATACTGTAACCAAACTCTCCGATGGATTGGTTTGCTGCCATGTATCTTCAGCATAATCCCATTGCTCTTCGATGGTAGAAGCCACTCGCAAGTGCCCCTCATGCACATCCAGGCTGAATTGATTCAAAATCCTCCCTTCCACATCACCAACTGATGTGGGCACCGCTTCTCCCGTATCAATAGAAAATGCCATCAAAAAAGAAGAAGACTGCCATTGATTGGAAGCAAATTGCTGCCAGCTCCTTCCTCCTAACACTATGAAATCCGCATTTGCATAAGTTACCACGTCCGTAGTGGGGATAAAACTTCCTGATTTTTTTGCAGCAGACAACCCCTGACTTATATCAAAAGAAATGATTTGGGCCAGCCCATTTAACACTCCTTGGCCATTGGTCAAATCCAATTCACCAGCTGTATCACTGCCGCTGGTTCCCATACGGCTGATTTGCGCAATATGCTCACATCCTTCTGAAGGAACCAAACCATTTGAATCTGCAAACAATTCCTGCATCAAAGAATCACGCCATGCTGGAATCAATGTTTTGGATTTTTCCAAGGCTGCCTGTTCATATTCGTCATCCTCCATCTCACGAAACTCTGTATTATAACGCGACAACGCCCCCGTCAACTGATAATTATTCAAATTTGCCAATGACACCACATGGGCAGTCCCATTGAGTTCGCGTGCGGCCTGATACCATCCCTTGATCTCTTTTTCCTCCAATAGACTCAATTTTCCTGCTTCGCTTACCTCATACAGAAATAAGCGAACAACGTCACTGACGATCGTGCTTTCCTGGTTTTGATACCCAGAAGCAATTGCCAACACCCGCCCTTGATCCATTAGTAAAGCCTCGATCTTTGCCTGAGCAACAGGAGAAATCAAAAGAGGTTCAATTAGCAGCGTTGGCTCGACATCTTCACCACTACTGGTGCTACTCCCACTATCGACTGTTACTGGTTCAATCAAAAGAGTCGGTTCAGGAATTCCATCACTACTGGAGTTGCTCCCACTATTATTGGTTTCTCCAACCACTTGACTGGTCATTTCCCTTTGCAGACGCGAAGAAGATCCTTCCACAGCAGGTAAATTCTGGCGATCCAGAATATTTCCTGACAAATCATGGACCAGCAACTCATCTCCATAGGCAACATACACAAATTGCCCATCTGATTTGACAATATCTCCTTCATCAACACCAACTACCTGAGTATTGGTCTCAAAACCGCTAACGTCAGTACTTTCAATGCCTTCCGAATCTGATGCAGATTCTGCTGTATTCGACGATTCAGCAACATCAACCTCTGCAGTAATGGACACGGCATCATCCAGCAACACCGGTTGAATAAAGAACTTTTGTTCCTTTTCCATGGCAATGGTTACATTTGCCAAGAGTTTTCCTGCTTCTTCCAGATCGCTGGCCAAATCAGAACACTGGCTATACCCTTGCAATATGTTGGGACTGAACGTCCTTAAATTGACAGCAAAACGCCCGTTGTTCACTTCATACTCCTGGTCCTTTGCTGATTCACTACTGCTCTTTGAACAGCCCATCAATAAAAATATGATTCCTGCCAAAATTAATATCAACCCACATTGAATTTTTCCATTCACCTTTCCCATACTTACCTCCATAATAATTTAATTATTAAACACATCACTTGATGTTTGAGATCAGAAATATTTTATTTTTTCAAAACGAAATGAATACTGTTATTTATTTTTTTATAAATATATTTTTAATTTGTGTTCATCTATTAATTTAAAATAACTGAATATCTTGATAAATACAAAAATAA
>JADGAT010000118.1 GCA_015231885.1 SAR324 cluster bacterium | reverse complement strand
GAATGACACCAAAATTTTTCATAATCTCATAGTCCACCAGGGGACTCTGCCCAAAAAAGGTTTAGCAGCATCACACTACAGTTCGGCATGGCACGACAAGGTGCCACAGCCGCAACGGTCCTATTCTCGTGGAGAAATAGGGAGTGACCCCAAAAATTCTATTTTTCGTACGTGTTCCTCCTGCCATGTGCTTAGGGAGTGCCCCCAAAAAACTCTATTTTTCGCAAGACTTTAAGCCTATTATCCTTGATTCCACCGCAATCGACGGAATGACACCAAAATTTTTCATAATCTCATAGTCCACCAGGGGACTCTGCCCAAAAAAGGTTTAGCAGCATCACACTTTGTCTTTTGCATGTTGTTATTTCTACACGAACCCTTAGGGAGTACCCTCAAAAATTATCGAAATGAAATAATCTAAAATACGACATTAGTTGACGCTATGGTGATGATTAACCGAAGTGCCAACATCACTCCACTGATCGGTATAAACATTTTCAGTTTCGTAATCATAACCTTAATGGCAATTATCTGAATAAGATTACCATTAAGCTTATAAACACGAATCGCATTGAGGCTCCTCTGCTCCCTACACCGGTGTGTTTCCATACAAACACACCAGCAAGGGAGGGATGAACTTGCCTGTCTCCATCAACATAGTACCTGGCAAGTCATCCTGAAAACAGAAGAACTCCAAATGAACAACAATGCGTTAATCAGCTTATCCAGCCAAAAGCGTCAGAACCGTCTGCTGCTTTTGATTCGCCTGGGCCAGCATTGCTGTAGAAGTCTGCATCATGATCTGATTTCTTGTGAAATCGGACATTTCCGAAGCCATATCAGAGTCACGGATGACGGATTCAGCCGCTGTTAAGTTCTCAGCCGCATTCCTCAAATTATTTAAGTTGCTCTGCAACGTATTTTTCTGGAATGCTCCAAGCTTTCCACGCTCCTCAGAGGTCTGTTGGATGGCCCTATCAATAACCTGAATGGCATCCTGAGCTCCCTGAAAAGACGTGACGTCAATATCACTGAGAGACTGAAAATTACTCTCTGTTTTGAGTCCTTGTGCCAAGGCACGAGGAGCCATATTTCGGATAGACACCGCTGTAGTTTGACCTTCATTGGCACCAATCTGAAATTTGAGTGAATTTTGAAATACTGAAACAGTACCGGCAATCTGATCTTCTTCTGTGGCTTTGTCCCCCGTATAGCGAACGGCCAGACCAGACACACTGGGAGCATTGTCTTTTCCGGTCAGGACCTGCCCGCGTCCAGTCGCTTCTTCCCCATTGATGGTTCCTTTGACATCAACACCTCTGACAGCAGAATCGGTCACATCACCTACTTTAGAAAGAACACCAGCTGTACTACTGGCAACAGAAAATTCATGCTCACTGCCATACTCTTTGTGCTGCAGTGCAATGGTTCCATCATCGTTTCGGAGCAGATCCACGCCCAAACCGGCCTCATTGATCCGGGTTTCGAACTCATTGAGATTACTGGTAACAGTGTCTCCTGCTTTTGTAGTAAAAGAAACTGTTTTTCCTCCTTCACTGACTGTGAAAGTTTCACCAGCATTCATCATTTCCTGAGTCAGCGCTGTTTGACCAGCAGCCGTGCTTTTGGTAGCAACCTGATCGATTTTAATGGCATATCCCTCGACAGGGGAGGTATTCGTTGACGGAGCCGCATCAACAAATTGCAGTCCCTGCCCATTTGTCACACCATTGGCGCCACGGCTTCCATTGAGAAGACGCTTTGTGCCAAATTGAGAAATTGTCGAAATTCGATCGATGGTCTGTAAAGCATTTTTGATTTCTGCCTGGTCGGCTGCCAGCATTTTTTCATCATTGACGCCTTCGTTCGAGGCATGAATGGCCAATTGGCGTACATCTACCAACAGTCGGTTGACTTCTGATAATGCTCCCTCTGCCGTTTGTACCATCGAAATACCACTTTCAGAGTTTTCGACTGCCTGGTTCAAACCCGCAATCTGAGCACGCATATTTTCAGATATGACTAACGAGGCAGGACCATCAGCGGCCTGATTGATCTTCATTCCTGAAGACAAATGCTCCAAAGTTTTAGATGACGCACGATTGACTTTTTCCAATTGACGTTGGGTATTGATTGAGCTGATGTTATGATTGATTCTAAAAGACATAATAATCTCCTTATTATTATTAAGTTAAGATAATCCTCCATGATTATTGATTAAGTCGGGACACCCATATCCCAAACGATAAAAAATATTCCATCCCCAATGGGCGGAGCTATTCTAAAATTAAAATATACTTTTACTGATACTATTTTATAGAACACCTTTCTTCCACCTATCCAAAATAATTCTGGTTCAGTGGACTTTTTAAGTTGTGCCTTTTATGTTTAAAACTGATTTCAAAAAATAAGGGGATATCGCACCTGCAGCAGCAGGCACGATATCCCCTTATTTTTTCAATAAGCGACAATAAATGCCGTATATCTTTGTTTCAGAATCTAAGTTATACTCCTGCTCACAATCACAGGATAGTGAACAGGCGTATCACCCAGCAGCAGCGCACGAGACGGCGCTGCCACTGATAAAATCAATCAGGCTTACCCTGCCAGAAGGGTGAGAACCACCTGTTCTCTTTGGTTTGCCTGCGCCAGCATCGCTGTGGATGTCTGGAGCATGATCTGATTTCTTGTGAAATCGGACATTTCAGCGGCCATGTCGGAATCTCGGATGACCGACTCGGCAGCCGTCAAGTTTTCTGAAGAGTTTCTCAAGTTATTGAGCGTACTCTGCAGGGTGTTTTTCTGGAAGGCCCCAAGCTTACCCCGTTCATCCGTTGTTTGCTGAATGGCCTTATCAATCAGCTTAATGGCATCCTGCGCTCCTTGAAAAGAAGTCACATCAATTTCTTTCAAAGATTTGAAACCGCTTTCAGTATCCACTCCCTGGGCTAAAGAACGAGGGGCCATATTCCGGATAGACACGGCAACCGTCTGGTCTTCATTGGCACCCACCTGGAAAATGAGTGAATTCTGGAATACAGAGACGGTCCCTGAAATCTGATCTTCTTCTGTCACTTTGTCTCCGGTATAGCGAACTGCCAAACCAGCAATACTGGGCGCACTTTCTTTTCCAGTCAATACCTGGCCTCGACCCACTGTTTCTTCACCATTGATGGTACCTCTGGCATCCAAACCTTTGATTGCGGCATCCGTCACATCACCCACTTTGGATAAAACACCCGCTGTTGTACTGGCAACAGAGAATTCATACTCGCTGCCATACTCTTTGTGCTGCAAACCGATGGTGCCGTCATCATTACGAACCAGGTCCAAACTCAGACCAGCTTCATTGATCCGGGTTTCGAATTCATTGAGATTGCTGGTCACACTCTCTCCAGCCATTGTCGTATAAGAGACTGTTTTCCCACCTTCACTGACCGTGAACGTTTCGCCAGCATCCATCATTTGCTGAGTCAGGGCTGTCTGGCCGGCAACCACACTTTTGGTAGCAACCTGATCGATAACAACCGCATACCCTTCAACCGGAGAAGTTTTGGTGTTGGGCCCCGCAGCAATAAACTGTAGCCCTTCCCCATTGGTCACACCATTGGCACCCCGGCTTCCATTGAGCAAACGCTTGGTTCCAAATTGAGACACCGTCGAAATACGATCGATGGTCTCTAATGCATTTGTGATTTCAGCCTGGTCGGCTGCCAGCATCTTCTCATCATTGACGCCTTCGTTCGAAGCATGAATGGTCAACTGCCTGACATCGATTAAAAGTCGGTTGACTTCGGCTAAGGCTCCTTCAGCCGTTTGTACCATCGAAATACCACTTTCAGAGTTTTCGACTGCCTGGTTCAAACCCGAAATCTGTGCCCGCATGTTTTCAGAAATGACTAACGAAGCAGGACCGTCTGCTGCCCTGTTTATTTTCATCCCTGAAGACAAATGTTCCAATGTTCTGGATGACGCACGATTGACTTTTTCCAATTGTCTCTGAGTGTTTAATGAACTGATGTTATGGTTAATTCTAAAAGCCATGATAACCTCCTTGTTGGTGCCAATTTATCTATTTTTTAAGGCGTGTACCTCAAAAATGGATAATGGACTTGATTTAATAATCAGAATCATCCCTGATTCATAACAAACCTTCTTGGTTAAACTAATCAACACACTTCCTGTAAAATTTAAACAACCCGTCCTTTGGCTGCTGAAACAAGAAAATATAACTATGCAGCTAATGCCTCTTCCAGCATTTTTGCCATGAGAGACGCACTCTCCGAGACAGTCTGTGACGACTGACATATTTCGTCATGAAAACCCGTTACCATCAGAGCCGACATGGCCATTTCCTGGAATTGAAATATTCTGTTTTCCAGCACACTGCGGCATTCTTCCAGCTCCGCCATGCTCACCCTAATCAAGTGCAATGAATCATATGCCGCCTGTTGCGACTGCACGCAAATATCTGCTAACGAACCGAAACCACTGTGGTTCTTTACCCCTCGTGCCAGGTCTTCGGGCATCATCGCACGAATCGAAATCCATAGGTTGGTCTGTGGTAAAAAACTTCCGCCCGATACAGGAATCGAATTGCGAGAAATCATCAATTCGTCCGTACCCGGTTTTTCTCCTTCCCAGAGAACCGCTAATCCTTCTAATTCTCCATGTTCACAAAGCAGCAACTGACCTCGTGATTTGACAGCATCTCCATTGATCGTGCCCGCACAATTTTCTCCCAACTGACAAAACTGCAATGTGTCAGGTCTTTTGGATACAATGCTGGTTGCCTGACTTCTGCCTGAAAAAACAAAGGAGCTTCCATATTGATTATGAACAACTTCCAGATATCCATCTGCATTCACGCCGATCTCCAAATCCAGCCCATTCTCAATAACTTTCTGCTGCAATCCCTGAATCAAACTGCTCACCGTTTCATTAGGAGAAATGCGATACTTTACAATGTTTCCATTTTCTGAAAGGGTGATCTGGGTTTCTTTTCGTATTTGCACACTGCTCAAGCGCTGATGACCTGTTAACACACTATGTGATGCCATCTTTTGCAGCTCCACCTGAACCCTTGATCCGCCAGGAAGTCCATCCGGACTTGTTATCACTTTGGTGTTTTTCCCAGCACCCTGCACACCCAGACCGCCATTCAACATATTCCTGTCCCGAAAAGCAGCATCTTTGACAAAATGGCGGATCAGCGCAAGCTGCGTCTGAATTACGGTATCAAGTTTTTGATCCGCGGATAAAAGCTGAGCACCTTCCGATAATTTCACAGAAACCTCTTTTTCTATCGTTTGCAGACAACCTTCAATTTTACGAATTTCCAGCACTGCTTTTTGTAATAAGGATACTGCCATTTCCCCATTGTCTACAACTTGTTCCGGATTCAACAATCCCCGGTGAAACTTTAACCCTGTTGGAGTAGTCAAGGCAGCTCCTAATCCCAAGTTTTCTTTTACCAAACTTTTTTGTGGTGAACGCTTCATGCTATCAAAGAGTTTCATACTTTCCTCATCGTAAATGAATTAAGGGATTAATTTGTAATTAAAATAATATATTTATTATATTTTTTCACACAATTCTCCATCCTGCAGCAGCATCTCTTTACTTGAAGAGTGCAGAGCAACAGCATTTATTAATGTCATTTAAATTATATTTTTACTACAAATTCACATACACCTGTACCTCACCAACGACATGGTTGGTCCAGTGCACAGATGTTATTATATTATTGTTTTCAGGACGGTTAAATAACCTATCCCTGAACTCTTATTTTTTTCTGACCTGCCTGATATGCGGCAGACATATTTTGCTTTTGACTGGTCTGCTGTCCTTTGACCTGTATCCAGCCCTGGCGAAGATTTTCCATGACTTGAATCACTTCCCTGATCATATCAGGATCTTTTTTCAAGTTGGCCTCCACAATTTTTTTAAAAGAATAGAGGTACAAATTTTTCAAATTTTGTGCAAGCTCCCCGCCTTCTTCCAAACGGAGAGTAGAGAGCAACTCACTAATAATTTCTTTTGCACGCACGAGGTAATTGTGTGCTTCTTCCACATCCCCCTGCTCAATTTTAGCAACTGCTTTTTTCATAAATCGGATCATCCCATCATAGAGCATAATAACCAATGAGAGGCGATCGGTCGTCTCTACATTCGTTTTATAATATGCTTGATAGGATCGTGCTGTATTTTGCATGCAATATCTCCTTATTAAATTTTGCTTAAGCCTGATTTATCCTTTGAGACTTATTCTTTTAGCCGGATCTGCCATTCCGGGGGATGACGGTTGCGAAACAGCAGGCTGTTTTTTACCAATAGCTGCCCAGGCTTCTCGTAGTTGTAACAAAAGCCGAAGTACAGTTTCTGCAGGTTGTGTTTGTTTTGTCATATTTGCTTCGATCAACTGTCCAAACATAAAGACATACAGGCTCTGCAGATTTTTTGCGATGTCCCCTCCCTGATCCATATCCAGGGAAGCCATCAATTCTGAAATAATATTTTTACTTTTGACCAGGCTGTTATGGACTTTTTCAATATTGCCATCCTGCATACTCTGGATGGCCAGTTTAGTCTGTCGAATAGCCCCGTCATACAACATCACAATGAGCTTGTTTTGATCCATTGTACCCACAGCAGCTTGCCTGTAAGCATTTTGGTATCTACCGTACGTATTCATGGTCTCCCTTTCACTGGATTAGTTATAAGCTTAATTGATTATTATTGTTTTTCTTTGTTTCCGGACAGGGCTGCTAATTGCTGTCCGAGGTAACTTTGCTGTGATTTGAGCCTCCCCATTTTGCTATCCAATTTAGCAAATTTGATTTGTAATTCTTTTCGTTTTCCGTCAATACGTTTATTCAGCTGGCTGATTTGTTGATCATAAGCCCGAATTTGTTCCGCCACATCTTTGCTCGCTCTTTTGACATCACCTTTGACAGGATCCAGGAGGTTTTTCAATTTTTCATCAAGCTGTGCGCCAATGCCTTTGGTTATGAGTACTTTTGTTTCTGAGCCTGGGCCAATCTGATCTTCGATCAAGTCAACAAACAACCTCAATCCTTCAGCATCAGTGCCGGTTTTACCAACCAGCAATTGACCTCGACCCTCTGCATCTTCACCATCAATCGTACCGATAACATCCTGACCAGCAATTGCTTCTCCCCTTGCCAGTCCCAAGGTGCCAATTTCTTTATCTTTTGAAGGTTCCACAACAATGGAACTGTTTTTCCCATAAGATCCTGAGATAAATTTCAAGCGGCCTTCGTCTTCAACCACGCGGATGCGGCGTTTACCAAGTTTTTTATCATCTGCCAGTCTGGATTGAATGGCTTTGGCTAATGATCCGGGAGTATAGACATCATCTCTCAATTTAAGCATTTCTGATTTTCTGCCGTCTGCTGTCACAAAAAGTTCATTGTTTGCCTCATTAACCCGAATGCTTGGTGGTAAAACCATTCCTGTGAATGATCCTCGCCGAGCCACTTGTTTAATATCGACTTCATATCCAGCAGGGTTCACTTTCGTTTTATCCGATAATCCCAGAAAGCCAATCGAGTTATTTTCAGACTCTCCATTATTTCTAAACACATTGGCGACTTCCGCAAAATTATCATTGATTCTTTCATCAAGTTTCGACTCATCCAGAGACATGTTTCCTTTGTCATCAATTCTCAGCCCTATCGCAAAGAGCATATTAGCGGATTGCGGTAATCCAGGCACCGCAGAAATTGTTGTATTTGCAATTTCATTCTGGACTCTGGCAACCGTCCGGTCACTCAATAAAGGTCCTGCCGTATCAGTGGCAGGATCATATTTTGTGAATTCACTAATAGTAGCATTCAACGTATTGTAGGATTCCACAAAATTACGAATCGTTTCCTTAGCAAGTTCGGTATCACCTTTCACCGTAATCGTTACAGGAAGTTCGCTGGTAGCAAACAATTCCAGTTCAACACCGGTGATAATGTCATCAATCACATTGGAAGGTCTTGTGATTTCAATTCCGCCGCCAAGTTCCGAAGCACCCAAACGGAGTTTTGCATCCTGTGCCAACTGCACCGTTGGAGTTCTTGTCTCGACCTTGAAGGTATCTCCTTCCACTAGCTCTCCTTCTCCCAGTGCAACCAGCAATCCTGAATCAAACGAAAAGGGCTGACCTGGCTGATAGCCTTCACCAAAGTCAATGGATCCGCTGTTTCCAATATCATCTTCCCATCTCACTTTAAGCACCCTTGTGATACCCACAGATCCTTTTTTTTCTGCGGTAAACGTGTATGTTTTTGCCAAATCTTCTGTATAGTCACCAGAAATTTGGATTTCTGCTGTACTGTATTGTGCACCAAAAGGTAAAATACCATCTTTTACATTGGCACGGCCAACAGGAAGCCCATCGTCATCAAAGTAAGGTTCCCATTCCAATGAGGATTCAACCTTACCATCAAAGCCCCTCACATCATCCGGCAGCCACCACAAGTCTTCAGAGACCTTTGCCCGCAGATCAATTTCTGCCGTATCGCCGTCATTCAGAATACCAGGCGGCACTTCCACAGTGAGTCCATTCGGAAGCGTCAGCTTTTTAGGATCACCTCCGGCACGTGTGAAGTCCATGGTAAATAAACCTTCCTGGTCTTCAAAGTCATAAGCGGTTGCTCCCGTCAATGTATCAGGATCGCTTGGTTCTGAAAGATAAGGATGACCAATATTGATCTTCCCTGTTTCTCCGGTTTCAATAAATTCATAATGCAGCCACAGTGGTTTGGGACCGCCAACCTGTCCGCTGCCTTCTACACGAAAAATCAAAGTTTGATCATCTTCTCCTGTATAAGTACCTTCTATTTTTAAGCCGCCATCGGTTGATTTCTTTGACCAATCCGAAGGACCTCCCACTTGCGGAGCGCGTTCCGCATCATTCAGCCACCATAACAACGGGGACTTTTCTGCATACCCAACCACTGTAAATGAATCTCCAGAAATAACCTCTCCATCACTGAACTGCACCTTCAACCCATCCGCAAATTCGACAGGCTGCCCGGGAGAATAATTGAACTTATTGAGTCGAAAATTTCCTGAGCGTCCTTGATCGTCTGTCCA
>JADGAT010000117.1 GCA_015231885.1 SAR324 cluster bacterium | reverse complement strand
AGTGTCGTAGAAACTGGAATTTGATTTGCAATATTTTGAACGGCTCCTCTCATCGAGGCAGGCAGCCATTTCCAGTAGTGTTCCTGCATTAGAGCATAATGGCGCCGATATCCGGTGAATATGTCATCGCCCCCAGCTCCTGAAAGAAGGACTTTCAATCCTTGATCATGGGCTAGTTTACTAATAAACAGAGCGTTCAGTGGCGCGGGATCTGCCTGTGGTTCATCAAGATGGTAAACCATCGTTTCCAATTGATCCAGCATCTCGGTTCCAACATAGATGGTATGTAAATTCACATCCAGATAATCAGCAACGCGCTGGGCAAATGGTAAGTCGTCGGTCATACCTTCCTGCTGAAAAGATGAATCTTTGAAGCCAATGGTAAAGCAGTCAAACTGATTGTGTGGAGAACACTGCCTGGCAAAGGCGACCACAGCGCTAGAGTCCAAACCTCCAGACAGAAATGCCCCTACGGGAACATCAGCTACCATTTGCCTTTCTACAGCCTGCTTTACGTGGTGCTGGACCTGTTCTATGGCATTTTTTTCAGAAAAAATTTCTATTGGTTGATTGTAAGGAAGGTCATAGAAGGGCCTGTTTTTTTCAATTTTGCCGTTTTTTACTATGAGAGCATGTCCTGGTTTTAATTTCTGTACAGAGTGCAATATGGTGTGGGGTGCCGGACACCAAAGGTAGCTAAGATAGTAGTGAATGGCTTCCGGGTTTAACGTTTGCTCTAGACTGGTTTCTGCTAATAAAGCTTTCAATTCACTGGCAAACAGAAATCCCTTTGGGGTTTCGGCGTAATATAGTGGTTTTACCCCAACCCCATCTCTGGCAAGGAATAAAGTTTGATTACGGGTATCCCATAGTGCAAAAGCAAACATACCATTGAGAGAGCCAAGCATTTCTTCTCCCTCTTTCAAGTATAAATTGAGAAGTACTTCTGTGTCACAATGGCTTTCAAACTCCCATCCTTCTTTTATCAAATGGCTTCTTAATTCCTGATAATTGAATATTTCTCCATTGAAAACAATAGCAACTGTTTGGGTTTTATCCCACATGGGTTGATGGCCATGGGCGGATAAATCAATGATGGAGAGTCGACGGTGTGCGAGTCCAATTTTTTGTTCCTGATCAATATAAACCCCTGCATCATCAGGGCCTCGGTGTGCGATACTCTGGTTCATTTGCTCCAGGAGGGATCGCTCAAAATTTCCAGAAAAACCAGCTATTCCACACATATCAAACCAATTGAAATAAAGCATCCCACGTTCTTTGGGCCGTTTGTTCCCATTGAAATTTGTGAGATTGTTTTAATGCTTTTTGTCCTAACTCTTTCCGCAATGAAGGAGAATTCGTATATTTTAATAATAAATCTGCCAGACTTTGTGGATCATAAGGATCGAAGTATTCGACAGCGTCTTCTCCAAATTCAGGCATGGGGGGATAATGAGATGAGAGAACTGGTTTACCAGCTCCCAAGGCCTCCAGAAGGATATTCGGGCAATTCTCACATGAAGAAGCAAAAATGTTAATCTTTGCCTGTTGATAAAGGATTGGCAGCTTTTCATAAGGTACCTTGCCTAGAATTATAATTTCTTCTTCCAGATCCAATGAAGCAATCAGTTTTTTTAATTTATCCATGTAAGGAGGATAATGAGGTCCAACAAAAATCAGTTTTTCTGGCCCATGACAGGATGCATTCCGGCGATACTGCTGGAACATCTGCCAGGCTTGTACCACTTCGATTTGGGCTTTGTAGACATCAATGATAGAAACGTACAGTACATATTCTTGAGGCAGAGAAGCTGAAGAAAGGTGATTGTTTTGTTGAGCAGTATTGCCTGCGATACCATTGTTGAATCGAAATTGATCACTCAGACCATGTGGAATCACAACAGATGTGCCTTTCTTTTCTGGTATTGCCTGGTCAATTATGTTTTTTGCGTACTGTGATATGTAAATTAGTAAATCCGTTTTTTGAAACGAACGTCCTTGCAGAAATTTTAGTAACCAAAGACGAAAACGGATATATCCCCATGGGTACCGTCTGCGTTCTCGAGGTAAAAATGGAAGCATGTTTTGAAAAGTGACAGCAGTCTTACAACCTTTCGGTGCGGTACTGAGCATTCCTCCTGGGCAGAATAAAATATTCACGTTGTGTTGCCGTAAAATCTGAGGCAGTCTCCAGTTTTCCCAAAATATGCGAAAAAATGGATTTTCCGTCTCTTTGGGTATGGGCATTCTTTGAATGTTTGGGTGGCTGGTTGAGATTTTTAGAGACTCTGGAGCCAAAACAATAACATGGACGTCATCCTGTTTTGGAAAGAATTGGAGCAAATTCAATAAATAGGTTTGACCACCCCCCTGCCGCGCGGATAATCCATTGATCAAAATTGTATTTCCGGGTGTGCGTAAATTGATTTGTGAAGGAAAAAAAAGAGCACTTGCTTTCTGTTTTGATGCTTTGCAAGACTGAATTGTTGATAAGATGTATTTGGAGATTGGATAACTCTGTTCTCTGAAAATGGCATATAACCAAAATGCTATGCGCTTCTCTCTATTTTCAAGATAAAAACTTTGTTTCAGCAGTTCAAGGGAAGAGCTTTCTAATCCTTGTTTGTTGACAAGTTTATAGGAATTTAGTGCAGCATGATAATATTGTTGGAGACGCTTATTGATTGTTGAATCAGAATGAAAGTGTAAATTTTCATTCAAAGATGCGGGGTTGATCTCTATTTGATAAGCGCGGAGTGCATAAAATAATGTGGAGGCTACGGCCGCGTAATGTATCTGCATTTGAAGGCGTTGAACAGAAATGCCGCCCTTGTGTAAAACTCGTTTGATGAGGTATTCTGATCGATTGCCAATGATGCCTTCTTGACTGACTCGACACCACAAATCATAATCTTGTGTATACTTGAAATAAGGGCGATACCCCCCGACTTTTTCATAGGCAGCACGTGAAAAAATTACAGAGCTGTGAAAAAAAGGATTTCTGTGACATAAAATTTTTTGCAAAACCTGCTCTTCTGTAGACACCGCAAAATCTTGTGAAGCATTGTGCTCTTTGTCAAAAATACAAGCACTGCTGCCACAAAGTACCCTCTGGGGATGGGCCTCGAGCCATTCCAGTTGTTTTTCAAATCGTTCTGGGATACTCAGATCATCAACATCCTGGCGGGCAATATATTTCCCTTTCGCTAATTGGATGCCCTTGATCAGGGAGCGGGTCAGTCCAATATTTTCTTGTTGTATGAGGACAATTCGCTGGTCCTGTTGAGCATACTCTTTTAAAATCTTAGCAGAATCATCCGTCGATCCATCGTTGATGATGATGAACTCAAAATTGGAATAGGTTTGGCTGAAGATGCTTTCAATAGATCCACGGAGGTCATTTTCTCCGTTATAAACGGACATCACTACAGAAAGAAGAGGACTTGGCATATAATGTTATCGATCTCTTGCGAGTAAGAACAGGTCCTGACGATAGATATCATTTCCTTGAAGAACTTCATGCAACAGCAGAAGCCCTTTGATGAACAATGTCAAATATTTTGTAAAGAAATCCCCATGCTCCTGATAGGAAAACTGAGGTTGAAGATACAGCTCTCCATTATGCACATGCACCATCTCAATATAGCCATAATCCCTCTTCATATATTTAACGATTGCATCAAGGCATTGTTTTGCTGCAGTAAAATATGTTTTTTTTCCAGTAAGGGAAAAAGCCTTTAAGAAGACAATAGACAAATCTAAATTACTGTCCATAATTGCTCTCTTCGGGTTGTCTCCTTTTTGCTGAACGGGGCTTTCTGGGAAAAATCCAGTTTCCTGTTGATTTTGCAGCCAAAAATTACAGCCTTTTTCTAAAAGAAGGAGGTACTCTGGATCGCGGCAGAAATGAAAAACATCAGCATAAAAGGCCAACACATGATGATTGTCTGGTAAAGGTCTACGATATTCACTTCTTGTCTTGTTGACTGCATTATATTTTCCGAAATAGTAACCATCCGTTGCACAATGTTTTTCTACTCCATTTTTCCAATGATCAATAATGGCTTTATATTTCGGCCTTTCTGCCTCAGGAGCAAAGTTCCAGAGTTGCAAAATTCCAGAGAGCAAATTGGTATTTGCTTTGACTAAAGTAGAGCGTTTAAACGGATTATTCTTCAATGTCAGCAAGGGCAAAGCCAGAGCATAGTGAGCAGCTGAATAGCACATCAGGCGATTGGGAATTAAACCAATTTCTTTGAAATAGCTGCATTCTACCCAAGGAGCAACCAATTGTTCTGCTAGTTTCATATATTGTTTTTCCCCTGTTTCGTGGGCTAGCAAAACGAGTTCTTCCGTAAAATTGCCAATATACTCCGATCGTGCAAATGGAGAATGGATGATTCCTGTGAAGCTCTCTGGAATTATCCCTTTTCGGTTTTTCTTTTTTTGAATGCCTGAGATAAATTTTTTGACGATTTCGTATATTTCTTTTTCTTTGGAAAGGTGAAAAAAAGTAGCTAGCCCTTCAAATGTGTCAGCATTGTCCCAGATCATGACTTTATTCTTACCTTTTTCGGTAACAAAAAAACCACTGTCATCCTGGTATCTTTTACTGGCTTGAATCAAATGCTGTTGGGACCATTGGCAGATGTCGTTGCGGCCAGTCAACACACCAAGATAATAAAAATTCTGGATATAATCCCCAAAATCGGAGACCAGAATTCTATGATCAACAATTTCACCGGAGAAAGAATTGATCTGATACATCAACATACCATCACTGTCCGTGTATCGGTCTTTGATCAGATCATATATCCACTGGGCTTCTTTAAGATACTGTGACATAAATTTTCTCAAACACAACGTACAAAAATTGAAAACAATTCATCATAATTTCTTGGCGACTCCATAGAATTCACCAAACTTAATTTCGGAAGACTCAATAAGTAACCCTGCCTGTTTGAGCTCTTCTTCTAATTGCATGAACGTGTATTCGGTGTAATGGGTGGGATCCAAGCGCCATTCCATTCCCTGCTCTTTTTTATAGAGAGTAATCCAATCCCGATCAATCATAGGGACTCTCAGAAGCAGGACAGGGGGTGACTGGTGGCTTTGGTTGGCAAAAACCGCCTGGAGAAATTCCACACGGTGCTCTATATGCTCTAGAGTATTGGATAAAATGATAGCATCAAATGATTGTTGAAAAGAGTGTTGTGTCGCATCGCCACAAATATAGGTAATGTGTTCTCGTGGAAATTGAGTTTGGGCACGTTGAATATTTTTGGCACTGATATCAATGCCTACCACGCTGTTGCAGTGTGCTCCCAGATCATAGGCTAATGCTCCATTTCCACAGCCAATATCCAAAACCTTCCAGTCTGCCTGCAAATGTTTTATGAACCAATCATGATAGTTCATTAAACGATGTTTGGGATGCAGTTGATCGGGTTCCAGAAACTGGCTAAAGTGTCCTGCCAGTTCGTAAGATTTGTTGTGTAGTTTCAGTGCTGTTTTTACTATTACTTGTGCCAATGGTGGTGATGAGAGCAGTACATGCAGTTTTGATTTGAGCATAATTAACCATGAAAGAGCTTTGGTGTCGTTTGATCGCTTACCAGAGACCATCAACTCCTGGTAAGCAGTAAATTCTTTTTTGACATAATGCTGTAATGAACATTCTTGAACAATGTGGTTTCGTGCTGCTTTTCCCAACGATTTTTGTAGTTCTTCATCCTGCATCAGACGAACAATCGTAGATTGTATACTGTTCGGGTCTGTTTGACAAAGAAGTCCTGTATGCTGATCAGCAATGATATCCTTAATTCCAGTGACGTCTGTTCCAATGACTGCTGCGCCGCAGGCCATTGCTTCCAGTAAAGTTTTTGGGTTCCCCTCAAAATGAGAACAAAGTATATAAACCGGATACTGGTTGATGATTGCAGGCAGTGCATCATTTGCAAACTGGCCTAAGAATCGAGCTGATATTTGATGCTGTGCTATATATGCTTTCAGCTCTTTTTCTAACTCTCCTGTCCCTATTAGATCGAGACAGTAAGAAGTGTCTTTGATTGCATCCAGTAAAGCAAATAAATTTTTTTGTGGATTGAGTCGGCCTATAAATAGAAGATGAGCAGTCTTATGCTTGACGAATAGAGGGCGAAACTTTTCCGTATCGATATAGTTCATACAAATACGGATTTTCTGTTCAGGAATAGCAAAGGTTTGTTGGATAAATTCTTTATCACCTGTTGAAGCAACATGAATATAATCTGCATTCCTATATGCAAACCAAGACAGGCATTTAACAATTTGTTGGTAAAATAAATGCCTTTTTTGTTTGATAGAAAATAGATAGTATTCGTAACCACAGCGGATAATGAGTTTTTTCCTCCAAAGCCACTTGGCGATGACGGCATTCCAGCTTCCCCACATCTGATTGGTTTTATAAAGGTCCACTTTTTGGAGAAAGTGCCTTAAAATCAGAGGCAGTAATACGGAATGAATCAACTTGAGTTCTTTGGATTTTGGAACCTGACAATGTGCATAGTAAGGGATAATCTGGATAGGGCCTAGTTGTTCCTGATATTGATAGTCCGTTTCATCGCCATAGGTGATGAATGTTACCTGAGCTCCTTTTTGAATCAACTCCCGGTAGAGTTCTACTTCCCGTTCTAATAATCCTGTCTCTGCCCAGGTTTTGAGAGAAACTCCATACGTAAAAAATAAAGCTAGATGAACGGAATCCATTTCCATTATTATATTTTTTGAAACAAACTTTGTAAGAGGTGATGCATGGAGCAAAGTGCTGCTGTAGAGTGGTTTCATGAGCTGAAGAGTGAAGTTCCCAGATTTTTAGATTCTTTGCAAGGAGAAAAAAATAAAGGGTTTTATCGCTATTCTTTAACAGGTGATTTGAACCGAAGTGAAGAATGGGGCTTGGGTAACAGCGTGTTTGCTGCAAAAAATTATTATATGCTCAATGCGCTTACTTCCGAACTAAAAAAGAATATCTCCGAATTCATTTTACAATTTCAAGATCCAACAGGTTATATTTTTGATCCATATATTGCTCATCAATCCAGGCTAAGAAGAGTTGTTTTTTCTTTTCGTAGTAGAAATTTCAATAATCTGTTTAATGAGCAGACCAAAAGAGCAGAAACTCGACAATCTTTTGCGGCTTTGCGCTGCGTAGACAGTCGCCCCGATGTGCCCTATATGCAGATCCCATATACCAAAGAATTAATTCGAGAGTATATTTACAAACTCAAGTGGGCAACACCCTGGGAAGCAGGTAGTCATTTGAGCCATTTGGCTTTTTTCTTAATGAACAATTACCGTATGTTTGATGTACACTCAGAAGATATCAACGAGCTGGTTGATTATGCATTTGAGGTAGTCAATGAGTTTCGCCAAACAGATGGTGCCTGGTATGATGCTTCCCAAGCAGTTCCTAAGACAGAAAAAGTCAATGGAGCAATGAAGCTCATTACAGCATTGTCTGCAGCGGAAAAAACAGACTTAGATAACGTCAATGCCTTGATTGATCTTTGCCTGTCAACCCTGAATGAGGGACATGCTTGTAATCATTTCAATATCATTTATGTCCTTTCCAACTGCCATAAAAAATCAGAGTACCGAGCAGAAGAAATACAGCAATATTGTCTGGAAAGACTGGACATGTATAAAGAGTACTATTGGAGCGAATATGGCGGTTTTTCTTTTTTTAAGAGAAAAGCCAATTCCATTTATTACAACGCGAAAATTTCATCAGGAAAGCAAGAACCGGATATTCATGGGACTTCTTTACTGTTGTGGGGCATTGTTTTAATCAGTGACGTTTTGCAAATGAGGAAGAAAATTGGTTTCAACTTCCCTTATACATAATTTTTTCTAATTTTTCCTGCTCAAATACCTCTCCGTCTTTTTTCTATATCCATCATAGTTGGGCTTTAGCACTTTTTGTGTCAACCAATCATTTTTTTAAAAGTGTGGATATTGTAATAGCTTGGATTTTCAAAATCTTTAAAATGATCCAGGTTCGTAGATAAATTTGTAATAATGGCATCGACATCGTGAGCAGGTTTAAAACTAAGAATACTGATTGCCTTTTCAATGGAAACTTTATAATTTCGATAATCTTGGATATGCTGAATATTTAACTTTGTTTTAATCTCCAAGTGTGTTTCTACGCCATCCCGGACAAGGTCACCTACCTCACCTACTGTGTAATTTCCAGAAGCAATATTAAAGATTCCAGAAATGTCTTCATGGGCTTCAATGGCACGAATGTAAGCAGTTGTTGCATCTTCGATACTCAAGATAGGTCTCCAGATTGCTGGATTGTTAACATTGATCACTTTCTCAGCAATTGCTGTTTTCAACATGGCATTTACTATTAAATCCAAGCGCATGCGTGGACTATATCCACAAACCGTCCCTTGTCGAAAAGCGATCACAGAAAAATCATCTTCGACCATTTGCATGACAGCACTCTCTCCCTGGAGTTTTGAAATACCATAAGGATAATTGGAAGTAACCGGTGATTCTTCATCATACAGTTTATTTACTGTATACCCATAGACAGAGCATGAACCCGCATAAATGAATCGTCTGACTCCGGCACGTTTTGCTATGTATCCTAAAAATGCGGGTGCAGCGGCATTGGAGATAAAGTTTTGACTGGGAGAGTATTCGGCCATTGGATCATTAGATAGCCCTGCTAAAAAAATAACCTGATCGTAACCTTTTAACTCTTCTTCAGTCAATGTCATGATGTCTTTTTGGATAACTTGTATTTTCTCTGGTAATTGATTTCCAAACCAGAGTAAGTCAACTACAGAGATATCATATCCTCGGTCAAGCAATTTGGGAATTAATACAGATCCAATATATCCGGCTCCACCTGCAATAAGAAGTTTCATATTTTTCCTTTTGTAAAGATGAATTATATTTTATGAATGAAGTTACCCGAGCCTTTGCTCAATTTGGAATCGAAATGAATCCAACTTAAACGATAATGCCTTCAAAAAAGTTAAAGATTTTTCCTTGTTCTTACATTCTTTATGAACTTTCTGGCAAAATTCATAATACCGTGTTCCAATTTCTTCTAAATCCAGTAAACGCAAATTTTCGATCAAACCACTTCGCGTTCAAAGGCTGATCGAAAGATAAAACGATGGATCAAAAATGTTAGAAATAGCTCGCTCAGTTGCTTTGACTCTTTTCTCAATACCCTTGAAAATCACTACCAAATGATCTTGAATTATTTTGACCATCGTCATAGTAGTGGATTTGTGGAAGGCATTAATAAC
>JADGAT010000116.1 GCA_015231885.1 SAR324 cluster bacterium | reverse complement strand
TATACAATTGAAACTATTGATTAAAAATTTAATAAAATAAATATTGGATGGATTTTATCAATGATAAAATTATCATAATTTATTTTAATGATAAAATTGTTATGAATGAAAAATTTCTTTGAATTGGGAGCCCTGGGCTGTGAAATTGGAGGAATACGGGTATTGGTACATCGGAAAAACTTTGTGAATTTCATCCGCAATGAGTTCTGGAGAGCGTTTGAGCAGGCGGGAATATCCAGAAAAAACATGGACTCTGCTGCATAAAAAACCTCTCATGGCTTCTACTCCATCATTTGGTAGAATCGGGTATTGCTGCTTGAGATTTTCAGTGGTTAGAAATCCCATCACTTCGGCAAATATTTTTTTGAGAGGTTTGATAGAAGGCTGCATTTGGGCATAGCGCAAAACAAGAGCTCGAATCATGTGCTGCGGGGAGATAGCAATGGATTGATTACGCTTAGCAGGAGGGTACAACAAGTTGAATAAATAAGTATCTGGCAGGCCTTTCAGCATTGGTTGTATCATAGCAGAAGGTATTTCTTCTTTAATCTGAGCCGCAGACAAATCATGCTTTTGGTTGAACAGAAAAATTAAAGTCTTCTCTTCAATAGTAGAAGAGGTCGGATTGAGGTAACTCAATTCGAGCTTTAAAGGCCTGTCTAATTTTGAACAAAGTCGGCCAAAGTGGCCAATTTTTATGTATTCTGCCTGTTCCAGAATAGCGGAATAACCAACATGAACCTCATCGGAGTTCAAGATTTTCCAAAGCTTGTGATCATGCTTCAAAAAATATTTCCATAGCTTTTCTGTATGGCCCGTTCCATGAAAAGGCACAGCAGTATGCCGTGAAGGCTTTGTCAAAGAAATAGTAGGTGTTTCCTGTAAATTATGCACAGGGTTGATACTAGCTGGAGGAGACGCCGGAGTTGTTTTAAATTGAGGTTCTAACAAGGGAGAGTTGTATATTTCGGGAAAGTCCTCACACTTTAAATAATCGTTGTTGGTTAACGCAACAGCACGCTGGATGGTATTTTCCATCTCCCTGATGTTTCCTTTCCACTCCCAGTGCTGTAGCATGTTCATCGCAGATGTTTCAATTCCTTGAATGGCAGAATTCAAATGAGCATTTTTTTCAATAAAACTCCGGGCAAGAGCGGGAATATCTTCCACCCTTTCTCTGAGAGGAGGGAGCTTAACTGTAAAGACATTAATACGGTACAGCAGGTCTTCCCGGAATTCCTCTTTTTGGATCATTTCCTCCAAATTTCGATTGGTCGCACTAATAAAACGAACGTCGACGCTAATTGGTTTTTTCCCGCCAATTGGCATGATTTCTTTTTCCTGCAGAGCCCGCAGTATTTTTACTTGTAAAGGCAGGGACATATCACCAATCTCATCCAGAAATAAAGTGCCTCCATGCGCCAATTTGATCAATCCTTCTTTTTTCTCAAATGCTCCGGTGAACGCTCCTTTTTCATGCCCAAACAGTTCACTTTCAAATAAGTCCTTAGGAATGGCTCCGCAATTGACCGTCACAAAAGGACCTCGGCTTCGTTGGCTTTGAGTATAGAGAGCCCGTGCGATGAGTTCTTTTCCAGTACCCGTTTCTCCTCGAATGAGTACTGGGACGTCCAAAGGGGCTACTTTAGAAACCAGCTCGGTCACCTCTTGAAAACGAGGGGACTGCCCGATCATTTCATGGGGCCTTTCCACCGATCGCGTTCTCAAGGCTTTGTTTAATTGATATTCATTGGATAATGCCTGTCTTTCCTCGATAAGGTTTTGTGCCCGTAACAAGGCGTCCTGCAGCTGATTTTGTTTGAAGGGTTTGGATAAATAATCATCAAAATGGCTATCCCGAAATGCGGCAATCAAGGTTTCTCTGGTTTCATAGCCTGTGGTCATGATGGTTACCAAATCCGGAAAATCCTGCTTCAATTTTTTTCCAAGCTGAAGACCGTCAATCTCCGGCATTTGTTTGTCAATGATGATGAGATCAAATTGCTGTAAATTTGCATTGGGAGCTACCGCATCACTGCTGACGCGCATGTATTCGATTTGATAGCCTTGAGGTTTCAGCCACCCCTTAATCAAGGCTCCTGCAGAAGGGTCATCATCAATCACCAGTATTTTCATAAACTCTCCTCTTGTTTTGTTTTATTAACCAGTCAACACGCTAAAACATGTATACACTATCTACCTAATAAAATCATGATAAATTTATCATCATAAATAATAATTAAAATTGAAGATACTTAAATATATAATGATATCAAATTATTATATAAATGGCATGGTAGATGAAAAATAGGCTATTCACTTAAAGTGGACAGTTAATCAGTCGCTTGTTTGTGACCCACCCCTTTATCTCCTCCCAGGAAGAGCCTGGGTGGGTAAAGAGTACCCCGGATTAAGCGGGTAGCCATGAAATAGGTTAAGATGAGTAGTGATACCAATTTAAATTATTGTCGCAATCATAAAGGTTATAAGATGGATTGCAAAAAAGTTCTTATCGTTGATGACGAAAAGCCTCATCGCGATATTGTACGGGCCTCATTAAAAGGAAAGACCGTCACGATCAGCGAGTTGAGTTCAGGACAGGGATTTCACGAAGCGATAGAAGCGTTTCAACCCGATTTAGTATTGATAGATTTTCAAATGCCTATTAAAGATGGAGTGACCTTATGCAAAGAACTAAAAGAATATGACCAGACCACCTCCATCGTCTTTTTGTCTTCAGAGTTGAATCAGGATATGGTGAAATCTCTAAAAGAGATAGGAGTGGACGATTGCTGGTCAAAACCGATCACCCCAGCACAATTGAAAGAGAAGCTTTCACATTGGATATTAGAACCTCCCATAAAGAGAATATGAAAATTCAGTTTGCTATTGAAGATTTATTAAAATTTTTACAAGCGACCTTGAACGCCTTATCTTCGAACATTGCCATTCTAGATCACCAGGGAAAAATTATTGCTGTGAACAAGGCATGGAACCAGTTTGCCGAGTGGAATGGGTATGCAGGCGAGAATTATGGTTTAGGGGCAAATTATCTGCAAATCTGTCAGGGAGCCGAAGGAGAGAATGCCGAAGAGGCCAGCGAAGTAGAAACAGCGATTCTTCAGGTGATGAGAAAAAAAGCGGATACGATGGAAGTCAAGTATCCATGTCACAGCCCCACCGAACAAAGGTGGTTTACTGTAAAAATCTCTAGTTTTGAGCTAAACGGAGAAATATGGACTGTAATTGCCCATGATAACATCACAGAAAGGGAGCTAGCAGAACAGCAGCTTCAAGCATCCCAGGCTGAACTTCAAGAATTGAATACCAATAAAGACAAGCTGTTTTCCATCATTTCACATGATTTGAAAAGTCCATTTCATTCATTGATGGGATTTGCAGAAATCTTTTCTAACGATCTGAAAGATTATTCACTGGAGGATTTGCAAGAGTTTGGAACTCATATTTATGCTGCGACCAACAACCTTTACGGTTTATTAGACAATTTGCTGCAGTGGTCACAAATTCAAACGGGGAAAATGGATTACAATCCAGTGACTTTAGATGCCTCTACGGCCATAACCAATGTTACCGGATTGCTGCAGGGAAATGCATTCCAAAAAAAAATAGAATTGGTCACCAGGCTGGAACCCCAGAGCTGGATAGTTGCTGATACGGTGATGATTCAGCTCATTTTCCAAAATCTGATTGCCAACAGCATTAAATTCACAGAACCAGGAGGCTCTGTAACGGTGAAATCTAACATTAACAGCAATAGTGTCGAACTGAATGTGAATGATAACGGCATTGGTATTCCACCAAGGCAATTGAGCAACCTCTTTAAAGTAGGAAAGCAGGTATCCACACTTGGAACAGCACAGGAAAAAGGGACTGGACTGGGATTGATTTTATGTAAAGAGTTGATCGAAAAAAATCGAGGCCATATTCAGGCACAGAGTACTCCGGGGCAAGGGACTCAAATCCAAGTTCAATTTCCTTTGGCAGCCCCCCCTCAAACAGTCTAACCAACTGGTTTTCGCAATATCAACTCATTTTCCCTTTTCAATTTCTGAGGAAGGCGAAAATAATAACATGTGAAAGTTACGCAGGATTTTCATCGTGATTCAAGGCGTTTTATCGGGCTCATAGCTTGCTATGTCACTGGTAAAGCAACGCAGAAGATCGTTTAAAAGACAAGTAGATTTGCTAAGGGAGGCGACAGAAATAACTTACTTAAATTTGTACAGAATTTTTTTTTTACTCATCAAGGCGATGAAGCTTTTGCGTAGTTGGTCTACGTGGGCGCTTTATCAACGAAGAGGAGTGAGAAAAAGGCCAACAAATGAGAAAGTTATTTTTGGAGCATTCCTAAGTTATTTTTGGAGCATTCCTAAGTTATTTTTGGAGCATTCCTAAATAGGACACTTGAGTAGCTTTGTTCTGAAATACACTGGATTTTGAACAGGAGATGGATTATCTTCAATCAGGATTGAAGGAATCCCCAAACCATGGAAGAGGAATACCCAAATCCTATATTGAATCATCAACACCAATGACCTATGACTGACATTACTGCAGCAGGTGAAAACAATCAAATACCTGTCCTGAACAAGTTTGAAAAACAAAAAACTTTCTCAGATTTGAGCAATGTGAAGGACGACTTCCGAGCTGTCATTCTTGAGCAATATAAACATATCACTCAAAAAGTAGTAAACCACCAGCCATCTTTAGAAATTCTTCAGCTATCTGATAACTCAAAAGAAATGCTATCCAGTTGGCTGGAAAAAAATAAGATTTCACTGCTGGACAATAAATTGATTTGTTTCGACATTCTACGGCAAATTTTATCGTTTAATGAAAAAACACAAAATTTGGTTATTCTTGAATTTGAGAAAATCAAACGAAAAGAAATTGAGAAAAAAGAACAAAAGCGATTTGTAGAAATCATAAAACTCACAAAACAAGCAGATCCTCGAATCAGACCTGTTATCCTGAATGCCTGTTTAGAATTTTTAACAAGAATTTACAAAAAACTGTATAACCGAAGTTTACAAACATCATCCAGTGACCAGGGAGGGTCGTATGAGGCTCTGCATAATTTAGTAGTCCAAAAATTATCCACTGACCTCAAAACAGAAGAAATCAATACTTTTGAAACTATCTATCGCAATGTTTTTCGATTACCACTCATTGTGCGCTATGGAATTCTGGAGTTCATGTATTCGAAATATACGATGGAATATTCTAATGCAGGGAACCCAGGCTCCCCATACACATCAAATGAAAATAGACAGCATGAATATTTGAGGGGGGCTATTGATGAACAGCTCTCCGTGAAACAGCAACTTGAAAGAAAAAAACAGTTACAAGCGGATAAACTGAAAAAAATTCAAGAAAAATTAAGGCCCAAAGCCGCAAACGATCCGTACCTGGATCTAAAAAGAGAAATTCAAAAATTGAAGATCATACCCTATGTGGAAATGATGATCAAAAACAATTCGCTGTTAAAAAAAATTGTAAGTTACGCCTGCGATATTCATCAAGAGCACTACCATACGCTTCTTCAAGCACTTGACACTCTTCTCACTAATAATCAAAAAGTGGTGAATTTAAGCATGGAAGAACAAAACTGTATCAAAAGCATCTATAAAAGAGATGGTTCTTCCCCAAAAACAGACTTTTCACAATTTATTGACCTATTGAACAAAGTGGGGAAAGAACGACCTGAATTGTTTAGAGGATTTTTAAAGAATCAAATACAAATAGACCGGAATTTGATCAAAATGGGGGTCTGCCAAGTCCCCTATAATGATGAAGAAGGCAATGAATATTTTGCTTTCAAAAAAGTGGAAAGGGTATAAGGCCATCATGAATCTGTCGCACCGTATCCTGAATGAAGCATGCATTGTAGAGGTGGAAGGAGAGTTTATCGGATATAAAGCCCGTCAATTGACTCCATATATCGATACCATCTTACTAAAAAATACAGAGCTTAAAATTCTGATCTTGAACTTAGGAAGTGCAATTCAAATGGATTCCGTGGGAATAGGGATCATGTTGAAATCGTATAAAGTATTGCAAGAGCAACAAATTCAATTTGCACTTTGTCAATTACACGATGAAATGATAGACTTTTTAAAATTTATCCGCATAGATAGCATGATTCCTATTTATGACACAGAAGAAGATGTAATAAAAAAACTGAAAGAAGAGGTTTCATGAATCTGTTATATCGCTTTGAAGATGACATCTGTATCATCACAGTTGAAGGCGAGCTGGTTATAGAACAAATAAAAAAATTCAAAGCCTACGCTACTAAATTAGTGCCAAACAACAAAGGGTTGGTCTTGAATTTAAATGCAGTCAATTTCATTGATTCTGCGGGGATAGGTGCGGTGATGTGGAGCGCAAAAGAAGCAAAACAAAAAAAACAGGAATTTGCTGTCTGTAACACATCAGATATTGTGGACGACATTTTTCGATCCATGGGTCTGTACACAATGTTTTCAATTTTTGACACGGAAACAAAGGCACTGCATCACATCACAGAAAAACTCTCAAAATTTTCCAGTTACACCATTTAACAATTGCTGCAAAAATTGTGTGATGCTCTTAGGAATGCTCAAACAATAACTTAGCAAATCTACTTTTCTTTTCAACGATCTTCTGCGTTGCTTTATCGGTTACATAGCAAACTATGCGCCCGATAAAACGCCTTGAATCACGATGAAAATCCTGTGTAACTTTCGCATGTTATTATTTTCGCCTTCCTTAGCGTAAAATAATTTTTGTATCCGTTTTTATTGGTTGGTATACTGTTCTACTTTATCCTCAATTACAACTAATTCGACATCGGCCTTCTTGAACATTTCCCGAGTTTCCTGGGCGGCATGGTATCTCCTTTTGGCAATCACTTTTTTGATTCCAACACTGACAATGAGCATTGCACATGTCCGACAGGGTTCCATTTTACAGTACAGTGTTGTACCTTCCAGAGGGATGCCATAACGAGCTGCCTGACAGATAGCATTTTGTTCCGCATGAATCGTTCTAACGCAATGCTGCCGGTCTGTGCCATCTTCATCCACGACTCTTTTCATCATATGTCCCTCATCATCGCAGTGTGGCAAACCTGGCGGAGAACCCACATACCCTGTACAAATAATTCGCTTGTCCTTCACAATGACACAACCGCTTTTTCCCCGGTCGCATGTTGCCCTCTTGGCAACTTCATCCATCAATCCAATAAAATATTCATCCCAACTTGGCCTCAAATTTTTATTTTGATGCTTGCTCATTCGTTTTCCTTTATCGTCGTTTCATTCAGCCTTCAATTTATCAATGGTGACGTAACTGCTCCCTCACATTTCCGCAAACGCAAAAATCTTACTTCATGGCATTCTCTTGAAAAAATAGCCAGTCCGTCATTACGCCAAAGAGTTCAGGGCGTCTTGCTCCGTATCATAGATGGGAATTTCATCCAGCAAAACGGCTCTCAAAGAAGCATTGGACTCCTCACTGAGCTGGCAAACAGCAAATTCAACCTGCTGCTCCTTGGCGTCTTTGTAAAAAGTTACAATACTTGCAATTCCCGCGGAATCAAATTTTGTGACGGCGTGCATGTTCACCACCAGTGCTTTTGGCTGAACGTCGGCTAAGAGAGATCTGATTTGTGGAATCAATTGATACGCCTGCCCCAAAATTAACTCGCCGGCAAGCCCTACAATGCAAACGTTATCCTGGATATAGTGTGTTAGATTCATAATTATTATGCAAATACACGATTGGATGATAAAGCCACAACATGATGGTTAGATGTTTTTTATACAGATAACTTACTTACTTTTTTGCGATAAAACAATGTATACTTTTCACCAGCTCTAAGGGATGCTCAAACAATAACTTGCTAAATTTAATTGTCTTTTCAACGATCTTCTGCATTGCTTTACCAGTGACATAGCAAGCTATGCGCCCGATAAAACGCCTTGAACCTCGATGAAAATCCTGCGTAACTTTCACATGTTATTATTTTCGCCTTCCTAAGTTATTAAAATTAGCGAATTCTGTGTCATTAATTCAAAATCGACTCTTGTTTCTTCAAAAAAGAACAGGTTAGTATATTTTATGCATTATTGGACAACAGTTTTAGAACTAATTTAACACAATATCCTTTTTCTGGACAAGGCAATTTAAGGAGTTCAATGGGTATAGATCATATCGTTGAAAAACAACGGATTAATCAAGACATCCAAAAGATGATGGTCGATCGATTTTACGAACGAATGGATCGTATTCGCAAAGAGGAAAGAGCAAAAATTAAAGAAACAGAAGTAGTTCGTCAAAATGAAATAACAGAGAAAAAAAGAATCGATGCAGAAGAACGTCATCATCAAGTGAGAGAGGCTGATGAGGCAGCAGCAGACGTTGTTCGAGAAAGAAGGCGTCTTGCAAATCAGAAAATCAGGATCAACCGTAATATATAAATTATTGCCATAATTTTTGAAAGACACAAAAAATATTCATTGGAGAACATGAATGCCCTCAGAGACTTCAATCACATTAGCCGAAAGAATGAGAGCACAAAATTATCCTCTGACCCCAACGGGTTTACATAAATTTGAATCTCAAGAGGTCACCGTCCCCTTATCACCCAACGCCTTAGTCCGCATTAAAGAAGAAGACCTTCCTGTCATTTTTCAAACTATTTTTCACGAAAAAAGACACATCACCGAAAAAGATGTGATTGACCATGCCTATGTTCAAAACCTGGTCGATCGATTAGTCAATGACAATCGTGGTATTTTGCCAATGTATGAAGATTTATTCACCAGTAATCAAGATGATGAAGAAAACATAAAAAAACTAAATCAAATTCTTGATGCCATCCTTGAAAGGAGGGAAGAGTTCTCTGATGCAGAAAAAAAACAGCTGGAACAACTGATCACCAAACATTGCCCAAAAGAATTTCAAAAATCATCAACGCCTGTTCAAGAAAAAATCATTTTTGAATTATCAGAAATATACTTATCTACTGAAAATGAGCTGCTTCACTCATTCCTGGAAAAGTCCATTCGCTTAGAAAATGCGATGGTCCAATGCATCCAGTCTCAAATAAAAAAAACAGCAGCCGTCATGACAGCAGACAAACTGTTTGAGGAATGTGCAAAAGAACTCAAGTCCTTTCATTGGAAAAAATTTGGTCAAAAGCAATACTCTGAAGAAGAACATCAAACCATCGATCAATTCATCAATTCTTCACTCGCCTACAATCAAAATATCAATATCCAAACGTTGGTAGATATTTTCAAGCCTGTCTATAAGAATGTATACCAACAGGAAATTGGAGATCGACTGGACTTGGG
>JADGAT010000115.1 GCA_015231885.1 SAR324 cluster bacterium | reverse complement strand
TCCGATAAAATGGTAGGCAAAAATCGAATGACCACCCCACATCGGTCCCCCATCAGAAACCGGCTCATTCCCTCCAGAAGCGATTCCTTGCGCACTTTTGAGGGCAGATTTTTGAAGAAAATAATCTCTGGGATTGATATTGGAGGCTAAGTTTTTAACACCTCGTAATAAGCTTCCGCTGAAACAGGAGTCTGATACTAACAGTTTGTGTCGCACATCAATCGTTCGGAGTCGCCCTAATACCGCATCATTTGAAATATAATCTGCTGTGCTGTTTTCCTTGCCATCGACTGGAACCCAGAATCCCAGTCCGCTTTCATCATAGACCCCATGACCCCCATAATAAATCAGGATGCTGTCGGAAGGATTTGAAGTCTCTTTTAAATATTCGAATCCTTCCATCATTTCCGTTCGGGTCGCGTTTTTCAAAAGTTTGATATTGTTCGCCTTGAAGCCATAAAGAGTTGTCAAGATTTCAAAAATTTTTTCAACATCCCGCACGGCCGTTTTGAGGGAGGGAAATTGTTGGTACTTGTTATTCCCGATGAGCAATGCCCGATAAGTTGGTTTTTTGGGAATGTCCTGTTTTAGTTTGGGTTTTATCTCAAGACTTCGTTTTTCCTGGGCATAAGAAGCAGGGAAGAACCAGAAACTTAGACAAAGAACAATAAACAAGAACTTCTTAAGCATAATTACCTTTTATCTGAATCATTCATTGAAGATAGGACATAGTGGTCGCTTTAGAAATCAGATCGTTCCGTTTTTGGAATCGAAGTCAAAGTAGCACTTTCTACGGATCTCTTTATTTCTTGATTGCTTTTGGCTTGATGCATCAGCGAATCCAGCAAATGATCTGGAGTTTCTTGCAGACTGAGGATGCCATAGCCAATCTCATCACCGGGTAATTCCTTGAGGGGTGCTGTGCTGCAAAAGGCAATCAGCTTTTCCACTCCGCAGGAATCTCCTACATTGCCGCAACTCACTTTAAAGTCATAGTCAGCTTCTTCTGAAGGCAATATGTAAGTCTCCCCTTTATTGATTTCTGGGCGTACCGCATATTGATTAGGGAAAATCCGTTTGACCTGATATGCCGAGTCAGTATAAAAAAGCTGGAGAAAACAATTATTCTGGCTTCTCAAACCAATCACCAATTCTTCTCCTTCTTGATAGAGAGCCCCATTTCCCTTGTTCAACCAAAGTTCCAATTCAAAATCATTGTCTTTCCTTGCACTTTGCAGCATTTTTTCCAGTTTTCTCAGTTTATGCAGGTTTGACGGTTCTAATGGCCAGTTTTTTGGGATCGATTGTCGCCGAATTTTGACAGTCGCTCCGGCCAGCACTTGTTCATGGTTGTTTTTGAGACTGGAACTGACACGAACGTAATTTTCTTCTTCAATGTAATTTCCGGTGAGAAGATAAGCTTCCTTTTCAGAAAGTTGGGCCAGGGCGTATGGAGAAACTTTTTGCGGGGAAGAACCACGCATCCGGCTGCGGTTGAGGGCTGTGCTGGCTTTTCTGACAAACAAGGAGCTTTGATCGAGTTCTGAGGCAATCAGGTCAATAAATCGCTGGATAAAGACATTGGCCATCCCGCTCTCTTCAAAAGTAAAATTCCCCAAAATCACGTTCACAGGTTTTTCTTCATAACGCTCAGTCCATTGGGCGGCCATTTGAGTGACCAACTCCCGTGCTTTTTTTTCAATACTGGGAGGAGTGACTGCAATCGCGAATGACAGGTGTTTTTGATTCAAATGTTCCAATGCTTCTGCCGAGATTTGATCACTCAGCAACGAACTGTCGATCGTCAGGTTAATCTGGTAGACCCCCTCCTTATTAAAAGGAGCGGGATGATGATATTGTATCGCGCCTTGTCGATCGGGCATAAGTCTTTTTTTACCAAATTCGGTATGAACGAGAATTGGAAGATCGACAACCGGGTGGGTTTGATCCTGATGTTGATAAATGATTTGAGAAGTCACGGAGGTGGGGGATTCCCCGACTTCTAAAGACTGCATTAAAGCTGTGTCGGCTTTCCATTCGATGTTTGAGATAATCTCCTTTTCCCTGATTTCAATTTTGTCTATTGAAAACTCTTCTGGGGAAAAACCTGACTTGAGGATCGCTTTTATTCGATTGAGAGCATTGAGAGCAAAAGCAATTTTTCCTTCCCGCAGCAAAATTTCTGCCTTTTGAAAGAGATTCTGTAACTTCTTGATTTTTTCGCTCCTCTGTTTCTCCACCGCCAAGCGTTTTTCTTCCTCCTGTTTTAACTTAAATTCCTGTACTCGGTTATACTCATTGAGAGGAACTTGAATGAGTACCCTTGCCTTAAAGGATCGGCCGACAAGGATCTCTCCTTCGTACCGGACATATTCTTCTACAAAACGTCCATCAACCTTGATTCGACGAACAAAAGCTTCTGCCCGGTGAAGTTCTCTGCGTTTTGCACGAATTTGCGGATCAATGGTTTCTGAAGAGGATTGATCAATAATTTCTAAATATTCATCAATCAATTGTACGTCAACACCGCAATATTTGACAAATTGATTGGTAGCGTGAACAAAAGCTTGATCCCATGCGGTTTTTTCTTCTGAAAATTTTATAGACACTCCTTCAAAATATAAATAGTCATTGTCATTCGACCGGCCTTTCCCAACCCAATTGGGCATTTTTTCGGGGATCGTTCGTATTTTTTCCTCTCGCTTTTCCACCAGTTTTTGTTTTGGTTCCTGATTGTTGGCGGTCTGGATTGGGGAGCTGGCACAGCCAGAAAATAGACAGATTATGCTAATGTAGAATAATTTTTTGATTAACATCACACCAGGCTCGCATTTATTGCGTCAAAAAATATCCAAAGGAAAGTCACTTCACTTGGACTAATATCTTTTTACCTTGTTTTGATATCATATCGTGAAGTCTAAGATAAAGCCAAATGCCCAAGATAGAGTATCTATTGTACCATCAATTCTTGCATTTCTCTCAAAAGGAAAGAAAGACGTTGAAATTCGTGGTCTTCAGTTGTATCAGAAATTTTGAATGTGGCCAATTGCTCCATAATTTCCTGAACACGGGGTGGAATGGATTCATCATTAATGTAGGTTTTGAAAAAGCGGACTCCAATCTGATTTTCAAAGAAATCTGCGTTTTTGGTGAGGGCTGCAAGACGATGGCTTTCCACCCATTTTCCAAATTCGAGATATCTCTCTTCAGGTCGATCTCGAAACGACGACTCGATTTTGATGCTCATTCCGTTGAGCTTTTGAAAACTTTTTTCTTCTTGAATTTGACGCACAACTTTTTCGTTTTGTTCAATTAAGAAACGGTCGGTTTCAAATTGTTCCAGAACTTTGTTTATGATTCTTAAATAATCTGCAACTTGCGCTGGGTCACTGGCCTCCAGAGCGATCTCGAGGTCAATCAATCTGACCCCCAATTTAACCGCTTCCTGTCTGCGTGTGTGCCTGCTTTTGAATGCCGGTGAAGAATTCTCTTGCTCAAAGGTCAATTCAAGCAGGGAGGACGGTGTATTTTTTAGAGTAAGAAGATGAACAGATTGCCTCGCGCCGGGAAGGGGGGTGGGGGGTACCAACTGTGCCCAGTAAAAAAACGCAAAAGAAGCTGCGGCGACAAGCGGGATGGTGTATTGCCAAAATTTCTTTTCAGAGGCTTTGAAACAACTGGTGAACGTCTTAAATTTTTGCGCCAAAATGCTTTGCGAGAGAGACTCCTGAGTCCTGATCGTTTCTGAATAAAGCTGATAACAATCCGTGCAGGTGGAAAGGTGGTCTGTGATAAACCCTCTTTTGCCCTCGGGCAGCTGATGGTTGATGTAGACGGAAATTTGCTCCAATGGGGGGCAGTGCTTGTTCATTTCTGATTACCTTTTAAAAAATTGATCCATGATGCTTTTTTCCCATCCTTTAACGACCATTTCGGACTTTAACGCATTGACCCGTGAATAGAGTCCGCTCAACGACATTTCCAATTCCTTGGCTATGGACACCGCAGAAATACCTTCCTCAAACCTTTTTAACATGAGAAGATATCGGGGAGAGACGCGAAAAGCCAGCTTCAATATCTCTGCCTGACAGGCTTGTACTTCTGAAGAATCCAAACTCTTTTCCAATTCCCTAAGAAAATCGCTTTCCTTTTCAAATTCCAGGTAAAGTAGAGAATCGAGTTTTTTGAGAACCTCAGCCTGATCAATTTTGAAAATGAGTTTCTCCATTGTTCGAGGGGTAAGAACATAGACGTAAAGGCATTGTGCATGACTGAGTTCAGTATTAAAATGCCGCCAGGAATCGCTGATGATAATCGCTTCTTCCGGAGTTCTTTCATCGGAGGAAAGGGATTCTATTCCTTCCATTTCCCCTTCTGTCAAGCTCTCCCCAATAGGGGCCGATCCCTGCTTGAGTGCTTCTTCCAAATTGTACCGGACATTAGGCTGCGGAAGGATTCCCAGTCTTTCTGCCATCTGGTCTTTAATTGCACTCAGATTTTTTTCAAAGTTTTCAACTTCTGCTTCTTCCTCGAGCTCAGCACCACCTTGCAGTTTTAGATGTTGGGCAGCTTCGCCAAAGCTCTTCCCCTCCCAGTAAAGCAGCACAAATAATTTTTCTGCCAATTCACCCATCTCCTGAATTTTCTCAGGAAGTTCTCGTCTGCCCCATTTTGCTCTGGCTTGATCAATGCAGATTCGCTGGATCACGGTGATCAAATAGGTCAAAAATGAACTTTCTCCTGAATACAATCGCAGCTTGTGAAAGTCATCTTCGCTCAGCTTCAAACAAACTTCTTGAATCCAATCCTCTACTTCCGAATCCGGTACTTTGTAGCCTCGACATACCTCTCTGACAATTTTGCCGATAGGACCCTTTTTCCCCTTTTTCTGATCTTGAAACTCCAAAGCAAAAAGGCGATGGGGATCAATGGCTATTTTAAAAATTCTGGCCTTTTGATCGGATTGTTTTTGAAAAATCTGATCAAGTTTTTGAGAAAGCTGCGCTCGGTTTAAATAAATGTTGGGAGGGAGTGATTGCAGTTTTTCCCAGTTTTTGGAATCCAATTGACTTTTTAGTGAAACCATCTTTTTCTCTGAAAATGTAAAGATGTCTAGATTTTCTTCAAATTGTTTCAGCAAACGCTTCAACAATTGTCGGAGCATCGTTTTTATTGGATTCATCCTTGATTCTTATAGACGGAGGAAAGTAATAAATTTTTGCTCAGTTGATAGAATTCAATAAAACCCTATTTCTTATGCTTTTATCATTTGGAGTGCTAAAATCAACTAAATTTGATATTTGTTTAGAACGCATTTGAATCAAGTGTACTCTATTTGAAACAAAATTGATTTCTTTTACCGGACAGGCGGTTTTTCCTAAGTGTTTTGAGTTTCATTGATGAAAATTGGAATTTGCACAATCTTAGCACTGTGGCAACTTTGTTTTCTGGCATCAGCACAGTCTGAGTGGAAAACATCAAAACAGTACTTTTTAGACACCTGCGGTCCTCTGAGTCCGAAAGATCATCCGGATGTCCAGAGGGCATTCAATGTTTTTGAAAAGGTTCTAACAGTTGCCGATAAAGCAGGCAAACATGATCCTCAATTGGTGATTGTTAAGGAAAAGCCATTTTCCTGCGAAGGGAGTCTGGCACGGGCTCTTCCTGATGGAAGTGTCTTGATTTTGGAACCTTTGCTGAACCTGGTCTATCAAGACGTTCCCGCTTCTGTGGGAGATGCCAGGATGGCATTTATTCTGGGACATGAACTTTCTCATCTGGCAAGGGACGATTATTGGCACACTGCTGCTTACTATGCCTTGAAAACCTTTGGTCCTCAAAAGGAAAATCAAAAAAAAGTCTTAAAATATCTGCTTAATTGCTGTTCAGGGTTTGCCTCTCACTCCGAACAATCCAGTGAGTTTGCTCAAAATGTAATCAAGTCCAAAGAATTGAGAGCTGACTCTGACGGAATATTGTTTATGACAATGGCGGGTTTTGATCCGCATGTGATTTTGGAGTTTGGTGGAGAGGGTTTTTTTGACTACTACAGCACTCAGACAAACAGCAGTTTTGCCTACAGTGCCTCTCACCCGGATCCCAATACGCGTGCAGATTTTTTAAAAAGCCAATTCAAATCCGTCGGTGCAAAGTTAGGGTTATTTCACTTTGGCATGCGGAGTTATCAGCTGGGCAATTACGAAAAGTCCATTTTGTTTCTGGAAAAATTCCTGCAATGGTTCCCCAGTCAGGAAGTATTCAACAATCTGGGTTTAAGTCATTATCAAAAAGCAATGGGGGTGCTGACCGGGTGCGGTAGGAACCCGGCCATGGCTTTCGATTTGCCCACAATTCTTGAAGAAAACACTAGAGGTAGGCGCCTGGTCGGAAAGCAGGACAAGGACTGTATCAACCTTGAAAAAGGAATGAAATCTCTCAGTCGAGCGAACGTCTATCTGAAGAAGGCAGTCGATATGGCTCCACACAGGATTCAGACTCGGATTAATTTTTCTTCTTCGTTGATTCGTGCCGGCAATTACTCTGCAGCCCTTGGAGTGCTTCAGCCGGCATTGGCGAATGAACCCGACAATCCCATGGCCTTGAATAACAAAGCTGTGGCCCTTTATTTATATGGAGAACAGGAGAATATTGAGACATTTAAACAGGCCCAGTCCATTCTGAAGGAATTGAATAGAAAACACTCTTTGAGTTTTGCAAAATTTAATGAATCGCATTTTCAGAAAAATCCAAGGGAAAATCTTCGGCTTTTGGAATCTATACCGTCAGATACCGACCATGATCGGAGTGTATCAAGGTCATCAATGCATTCAACTACCAAGTCCATTATGCCTGGGGGGCAAACAACTGCTTTTTTCACTCCGCCCATTCCTTTGGGAATTGAGTCGGGAAGCTCTTCAAAGAAACTCAATTTAGTCAATCCCTGGCAAAACTTCATGCTGGGAAAATTCAAAGGTGGCATCCATTATTCTGATTCAATCAAAGCCCTTGTCTCCATGGATTCCAAATACATGCGTACCTTGGAAATCATTGAGATTCCGGTAAAAGATTCATTTTCAAAAGAGCAGCTTCTTCGCATCAAAGGTCTTCCTTCGCGTGTTGTCCAGGGTGCATTGGTAACAACATTTGTTTATGCTGATTTTGCTGTGGATTTTAAAAGTGACGAAGCGATTACCATGCTTTACTACAACCGTCGTTTTCTGAAAAATTAAGAGTATGGATCGAAAATAAAAAAATTAAATCTTTTTTCCGTCTATAGAAATTGAGAGTGATGATGCATTTATGGACATCGACGATTCTCAAGATCACATTGTACTCAAACTAAATTAAGGAGGAACATGAAAAGAAGACTACTTGTTGTGATTATGGCTGTGTTTACAATTGGAATCATTGCTTGTTCTGATAAAAGCCAGAAAATTTCACCAGAATTAAAAACAGAGGAAGAAGTGGTTCATGAAAGACCGGATTGGGTCATGGAGGAACCCGAATGTGACGATGAAAATTGCTATTTTGTTGGACTCTCCAATATATACGCGTCAGAAAAGGGGGCAAGAGATGATTCTATGGCCAATGCCTATCGACGGGTTGTCCAATATTTAGGGGTTCTCGCAAAATCAAAAATTGAGGAAGCCTCAGTTTCTTATGGACTGAACAGTCAAACTATCGATCCCACCCTTTCACAGAGAGTATATGAGAAGCAAATTGCTGCCAATGTAGCAAAAGAGGTCAAAGCAACGAAATTGTATATGGAACGGGAAACAGGTTCGACAGGAAAGCGAGGATACAAATATTTCACGCTTGCCAGAATGCCAAAAGAATCGATCAATGCGGCGTTTCAGCAGACAGCAAAGAAAAACATGGAAGATGCCCAAAAAAGAGCCAGGGAAGCCGCCACTGAACAAGCAAAACAACAGGCAGAAAATGCGACAAATTTCTGGAAAGACATGCAGAAACAGGGATTGCTTGAATAAACCTTAATGACTGGATGAACTTTTTTTTTCAAGCCACTAATGCAACCAGAGAGAATGCGCCATGGAGTTGACAATCAAATTCAGAAAATGGATTTTTGTTTCTGTAATGAGTCTGCTTTTTTTGCCGCTCACGCATGATCAAGCAGCCAGCGCGCAAATGAACGCGTCTCAAGTTTATAAATCCACCAGCAACGCTGTCGTTTTGCTGATGAGTTTTAACAAAGACAATTCATCCCGGTCCAAAGGAACAGGTTCTATCATCAAAAACGGACACGTGTTGACCAACGCCCATGTGATCCTCGACGAACAAGGTAAAATTTACAAAAATATTCTCGTTTTTCTTCGTTCTGAGAACCTCAATGATGAGACCGGCCGTTTGTTAGAAAATGGGCATCAGGCAAAGGTAGTACGCTTCCAGAAAGAACTGGATCTCGCACTTCTTTTCATCAAAGACCTCCCGGAAATGGATCCTATTCCCATTGGAGATTCTCAAAAGCTGAGCATTGGTGATCCGGTGCTGGCTATCGGTCATCCTGAGAATGGTGGACTGTGGTCCCTGACCTCCGGCAGGATAGGCTCTGTCATTCAGAATTTTGAGAAAGTGGCAGGAAAGCATGTCTTTCAAACCGAAGCGAGTTTGAATCGAGGCAATTCAGGAGGTCCTTTGCTCAATTACCAGGGACAGTTGATTGGCGTCAACACCAGCATCGCCAGAGAAGCTTCAGATGGAATGATCATCACCGGCATCAATTTTTCAGTCCAATCGAATGTGGTCCATTCCTGGTTAACCGGTTTTGGATTTCACATAGCTGTTCCTGCAGTGGCAGCATTAGAAAAAAGCAATTCTATTCCTCCAAGTTCCTCCTCCATCACGATCATCCCCAAAAAACAAACAGACAACAATCTCAAAATTCCCGAAAAACAAAAGTTGAAACCACTGGAACACCCGGAACCCAAACGGCCTGAAGTGCAAACAACCCCGCCTCCGAAAATCGATCAAGATTCAGCACCGACTGAAAAAAATAAACTGCTCACCCCGGTTCGACCGTTCAAAGACGAAGGATTGTTTCAATCCATGATGGAGCATTTTGAAAAACGATTTGACTTGAAAATGGAAAAAGAATACGAATCTATCGACCAAATTATGGAAAATACATTCAATTCGTTTTAAAGAATTTCCCGCATGAAAACAGCCGCATTTCTTTTTGTTTCATTTATCTTTTATACCGGAAGTGTTTGCTTTGCTCAGAAAGAAAAACCGGAAGTGGCTGTTTCTCCAGTTGCTTCAATGGGAAAAATTTCTGAATTCCAACAAAGTATCGTCCATAACCATCTGCAAAGTGTTCTCTCCAAATACTATCAGTTAGTCTCAAAACAGCGATTTGGGGAAGCTCAGG
>JADGAT010000114.1 GCA_015231885.1 SAR324 cluster bacterium | reverse complement strand
TGTGAAAGAGCTAAAAACAAGTACGCTTGACTGAGAGAAATGTGTTCATTAGGAGAGCATTGTGTCACAAACCAACCAAGCTCTTCGATCACAGTTTGATAATCCCCCTTATAATAATGAATAACTGTTCGGGTGATCCGAACTTGTTTGACAAGCTGGGCACTATGCTGGACGGCTGGATAGTTCATCAATTCATCAAGCAATTGAACGGCCCCATCATAATCTTCTCCTAATTTACACTTAGTAATGGCAACAGCACGAGTTGTCCGAATATAAATGTAATCTCGATCATCAGAACCTGGAATCGAATTCAATTGCGACAATGCTGTTAAATAGCATTTCAATGCTTGACGACTTTCCTGACGATTTCCATGGATCGCCCCTTCAAAATACATTTGCATTCCAATTGGCAGCTGCCCTTTCAATTCCTCCAAGTTTTCTTGCGCTTCCAGCACACGCCCTTCTCTGATATATTTTTTTAGCTCATCTAATTCTGGGGCCTCTAAAGAAAGTACAGAGACCGGGAGATCTGATGCTAGAGGAAATATAGTCTCGTCTTTGTCAATCCTTTTCTCTACATTAGCAGGAGGTTGATACTCAGGAACAATGCCTTGCAATGCCCAAATCATTGAACCAAGTTGGTTATTTTTTGCTGCAATGAGGAGTTTATTTACTAAAGGGCTCAACTCCGACCATGGCATCATTTGTTCTTTGGCCGTAAAGATTTTTGGATGATCAGTAGGGACCGCACTTTCCTGTTCAATCAACAATTCTTCATACAGTTTCTCTCCTGGGCGCAAACCTGTAATTTGGATCTCTGCATCTTCTCCTAATTTCAAACCGCTTAGTTCAATCATTTGCACAGCAAGGTCATAAATCTTTACGGGTTCGCCCATATCCAGCAGAAAAACATCTCCTCCTTTCCCCATCGCTCCTGCTTGGATGACCAGACGAGAAGCTTCCGGGATCGACATAAAATAGCGGGTAATCTCAGGATGAGTGACCGTAAGCGGTTTTCCTTTCCGAATCTGATCTCGAAACAAAGGGACAACAGAACCAGCACTATCCAGCACATTGCCAAAACGCACCATCATAAAACGGGTCGGATTCTTTTCTTGAATAGCTAAAGCTTGTAATATCAATTCGGCAACCCGCTTTGTTGCTCCCATCACATTAGTGGGACGAACGGCTTTGTCCGTGGAGACCAATACACAGGTTTTGACTTGTTCTGCCATACAAGCCTGTGCGACTTTCAAGGTTCCTTCAATATTATTAAGAATCCCCTGACTCATGTTCTGTTCTATCAAAGGGACATGTTTATAAGCAGCCGCATGATAGAGGGTTTCCACTTTGTGTTCAGTCATCACTTCCCGTAAACGCATTTCATCCGTCACCGATCCAATGCAGGGAACTTTTTGTAAGGTAGAATAGTTTTCGGATAGATCCAAATCAATGGAATACAGGGCAAATTCATTTCTTTCATAAAGAATGAGACTGCGTGGCTCTTGTTGAGCAATCTGGCGGCATAATTCCGAGCCAATAGAACCGCCTGCTCCGGTTACCATGACTACCTTGTCTTTGATATTGATTTGTAACAATTCAGGATGAGGGAGCACTTCCTGTCTTCCCAGTAAATCCATAATATCAATATCCCGTATTGTCTGAATAGATACTTTTTCTGATAGAATTTCACCAACTCCTGGAACTGTCTTAATCTGGATATTCAGAGTTTTCAGATGACGTACAATTTCGGCTTTCCTTTGTCGACTTACGGAGGGGATGGCTAGTAAAACAATCTTTATTCCATAGTTTTCTATCAATTCTTTCAATGACTCCAGTGGATAAACCCGCATCCCTTGAACATGATGTTTCTGTAATTCCAGACTATCATCCACAAAGGCCACAACACGATAATGCCCTTCCTGCTTTAAGGCTGTTGCTAACTGCACACCGGCAGAACCGGCCCCATAAATAATAATTCTCTCCTGGGCATGATTAACAGGATGAAGCAGCTGAAGATCATAGGCCAACCATCGCATGGTCAATCGTGCTCCTACTACCAAAAAGAGTGTGTATTTGGCATGGGAAGAAAACCATCAACTGGATCTGGTGATGGAGTTCAGTTCCTTTAGTACGCGCCGAGTGGACCACCATAAGAAAAAACAAATTTACGAACAAGTTCTCAAAGTACCTTACTATATCATCTTTGATCCTCATGCGATTTACCTCAATGTTTATGCATTAAAAGAAGGAATGTATCAATCACAGGAGGCTAACGAACAAGGCTACTGGTGTCTGGAGGAATTAAAGATTCAGGTGGGAATTGAAAATTCCAATACGCTACGTCTGTTTGATACGGAAGGAAATCTTATTCCTTCCTCAGCAGAGAAAGAAGCGCAAAGAGCAGAGAAAGAAGCGCAAAGAGCAGAGAAAGAAGCGCAAAGAGCAGAGAAAGAAGCGCAAAGAGCAGAGAAAGAAGCGCAAAGAGCAAAGAAATTAGAAGAACGGATTCAGCAGATTACCCAGCAGGCAGAAAAAGAAAAGCAAGCTCTTTTGGAAGAAATGGCAACTCTCCGCAAACAATAAAAAAACTTACCTGACCGCTGCAGATCACATGGCTACGATCTAAAGGCTAAGTTTTTTAAAAATTCCTTCAGGAATCAATTTGACAATCATCATAATAAAATTCCAATACCACTTAGTATAAAGAATGTTTTTTAATTTTTGCTGGGCTTGAAAAATATCTTTTGCAACGTCGGCTGGTTGTGCAGTTAATTTTGGAGGCAGATTCAAATGGCTCGACATTTTTGTATAGACATATCCTGGTTTAACCGTTAATACATGTACATTAGAAGAATATAGGCGATTTCGTAAACCAGCAAGGTATGCAGTCAGACCGGCTTTGGCACTACCATAGATATAATTACTCTGTCGACCACGATCTCCAGCAACCGAACTGATCCCAACAATAAATCCTGATTTTCGGGATTCCAAATCATTTGCTACAATATTCAGAATCGAAATTGCTCCCAAATAATTTGCACGAACAATCATTTCTGCATGCTCAAAATCAACCTGTGCTTGTTGCTGATCCCCCAAATAACCGATCGCCCAGATAACTCCGTGCGGTTTGGGGGATAGTTTGTGGTAGAAATCCTCATGGGAAGCATAATCTTCCGCATCAAATTCAAGAGACTGCACTTCGACCTGATACCGTATCTTTAAGTCATGAACATCTTCATCCAGCCGCTCAGAATTTCGTACAGCAAGACACAAATGATATCCATGTTCGGCATATTCATGTGCTAAAGCTTTTGCAATATCAGAATTAGCACCAAGTATTAATATGGTTTGCATCAGATTTCTAACCTTTTTGATTGGATAGATTGAAATTTTCCTGAAATATCGAACCTCCACTTCAGACTACTAAACTTTTGGTTATCTTGATAGCTATTTTTGAACATGTAACTACTCATACAGGCATCTTTGGTTAGGTACAGTTTACCACCATAATGAAGCACCAGATAATCCAACTTATTGAACAATTGTATTACCTCCGGCTTAAAAGGGAAGTCGAGTCCTAAAGTGTAGCCGGGTTCCGGGAAAGACAAAATACTTTCTTCCTGAGGACCAAATAATTTCAAAACGGCAAGGAAAGATCCAAGCCCACTTTTGGCGATTTCTTGAAGAATCCTCTGCATTCCAGCCTCACTTGTCGATCTTGGCAATACAAATTGATATTGAATGAATCCCCGTTTCCCATAGATACGATTCCAATGATGTACACTGTCTAAAGGATAAAAGAATTGATTGTAATCCACAGCAGAAGATTCAATAGAATTCCTGATTCTTTGATAGTAAAGCATATTAAAAGCTTTTATGGTATATTGATTCATTAAAAATTCAGGACAATCAAATGGAACGCTAAGGCAACGATTGACTGGAATTTTTAATGAAGACCGAGAAGATGACACCTCATTCAAGCCGGCAGACGTAACATGCTCTCCTCGCATCAATAGGGAGCGCCCCAGGTTTTTCCCTCTACTACGACAGTCAATCCAGGCAACCGAATAGGTCCACTCATTAGAAGCTTCAAATAATTCCATGACATGTTCTAAATTTCGAGCTTTCAAGGTTTCTTGATGGATATAGGCGGTTTCAATGCGAATAAGTCGAAATGTTGCAGTGAGGATCACCCCAGTCAACCCCATTCCTCCACAAGTCGCCCAAAACAAATCTTTTTCCAAACCTGGGGAGCATTTTATCACTCTGCCATCTCCCAACATTACTGTCATCTCGAGGAGGTGTCTGGAAAAAGAACCATCAACATGATGATTTTTTCCATGAACATCCGAAGCAATTGCGCCCCCTATCGTGATAAATTTGGTACCAGGAGTGACTGGCAGAAACCATCCACGGGGAATAAACACATTCAATATCTCTTTCAGCTGAATTCCTGCCTGACAACAAACCACACCTTTGTTTTCATCAAAAGAAAGAATGCGGTTAAAGTTGTCTGTGGAAATAACATGAGAAGCTAGAGAAGAGTCCCCATAGGATCGTCCCAATCCTCGGACAATATACTCTCCGTTGCATTCCAAAAGGCTTTGTAGATCTTCTGCAGTAGCAAACCGATGGACCTTTGCTTTAATTTTTGGATAATTTCCCCATCCAGATAGCTGCATAACTAAATTGACTTTAGTAGGTTAAAATTTCGCCACAACGTATCAACCTCTGTTTTATCTATCTTGTGATAAGCACGACAAAATACAGGATTATAAAAAAATAGAGTTATTTTACGGCATGAACTTTTAAATGATGTTTAGAGTCTCTTGTTGGTCGGGTGAGCTGCTCAATAATAGTTTGTTTGAGCGCCTCTGTTTGTACAAATGGCCTGGCAGGGTCCTGATTGACTATTTCATAAAGGAGCAATCCATTCTGAAAAGAGGACATCACGCTTTCTGCAAAATCTCGATCAACTACCTCATGGACCAGCTGTTCCAGCTCTTGGGTCAATTTACCCCATCCCATCCAACCATAAAGGAAGTGCCAATTATCAAGCTGTTTTGAAGAGAGTTGCTGAAAGTGAGACAATGCATGCTGGAAGAATTTTTCTACACTGTCTTTTTCCTGTTGCTGAGCATAAGACAAAGCTAGGAACAAATAAGCCTGGCTGAGAGAAATATGCTCATCATTCGGGCATTGAGCAACAAACTTTTCTAGTTGCTCAATCACTGTTATATAATCCTTCTTATAATAATGAATGACAGTCTGAGTAATGCGGACTTGTTTAGCAAGTAATTCATTATGCTGCAATGCGGAATGAGAGAGTAATTCTTCCAACAATTGAATTGCTCCTTCATAATCCTCTCCCAACTTACATTTAGTGATTGCAGTAGCACGGGTTGCCCGAATATAAATGTAGTCACGGTCATCAGAATCTCGAAGCGTATGCAATTGAGATAGTGTTTTTAAATAGCACTTCAATGCTTCACGACCTTCTTGACGATTACCATGAATCGTCCCCTTGGCATACCACTGCATCGCCTTAGGCAAGGTATCTCCAATACGTTTTAACAGTTCCTCAACAGCTTGAGTATTGCCTTCTTTAATGTAATTTTTCAGAATTGTTAAGCTAGATAGTTCAGATTCAGGAAGAGAAACATTTTCAGAAACATGGTTTTTTTTAAGAGAGATTTTAGAATCAAAAAATTCAGATGATGTTTGATTGTACCGTTCACTTTCTGAATCCGCTACATTTGCGCTAACCGGACTGAATTGCAATTGAAATTCGCGACAGATAATCCCATGTTGCTGGCAGTGAGAGCGAATAGTTTTTTTTCGCTCTTCTGACATACTGGGAGAAGTAATCAAAATCTCATCAATCTTGTACTGCTGAAACAAAGCGACTACTTCATTGAACCCTCCCAATACTCCAATTCCTTGTACAGAAGAACGTTGCTTCAATGGATCATCATCAATAAATCCAATTGGATTCAAGGCCAACACTGCATTTTGGCGGATTTCACGCAAAGAAAGCTCACCACCATCTCCTGCTCCATAAAGCAAAACTCTTCTTCCAATACGACGTTGAGAAGCAAAATATTGAGGCAATCCCCTAAATGCAAGGCGGGCTCCTCCAACCGAATTTGCGGTCAAGAACCAATCAATCACAAACACGGCCCACGACAAATGAGATTCTCCATAAACAGCCCAAATTACAAAAAAAGACAAGATCGAAGCAACTGAAGAAGCAATGGAAATTTTTATCACTTCGGATGTTCCCGCATGCCTCCAGATGCTGTGATACAACCCAAAATAATGAAATACTGGTAGTTTCAAAATAACAATGAGGGGTAATGCCATCGAAAGCCATTGAGCCTGTTCATAGGATATTTTCCCTTCAAAGCGAAGATAGTAAGCAAATGTGAATGAAGCAATGATTAACAAAATATCAGCGACAATACCGGCTAACAGCTTTTTATGTAGAAAGAAAAGCGAATGGAGAAGAACACGGTTTTTTGAATTTTCTTTCTTTTCTAATTCTATTGTCACTGCATCAGAATCATAAACATTGATACTTCCCAAGTAAATCCCCAAAATAGCTAAACCAACACTCCCAAAGACCAGGGTTGCCACAAAAAAACCAACAGAAGTAAAATACAGCAACAATGCCAATAAACCAAAAAGCAGACTTACTCCATAAAGGGTAATGACAGCCTTACTTTCAGAAAATCCTAGAAATACCAAACGATGAGAGCTGTGATCTCGTCCGCCCTGGGAAATAGACCGCCCTGAGAAAATACGAACAATGGTGACCAATGTCGTATCAAAAATCGGGACAGCCATAACCGCAATCGGAATCAGCAATACAAAAAAAACACTGGCAGAACTGGCCTTAGATTGTGCTGTAAGAGCCAATGCCGCAATTGTATACCCTAAAAACAAACTCCCGCAATCTCCCATAAAAATACGGGCGGGTTTAAAATTGAAGATAAGAAATCCTGAAGCCGCACCAGCAACCGCCAGCGGCATTATTGCGCCAACCACATCACCAGACAGCATAAAAAAAGCAGCAAGCACCCCAGCAGCAATTGCAGCAATACCTCCAGCCAATCCATCCATGTTGTCCAACAGATTGAGGGCATTCGTAATTCCAATTATCCAGAGAAAAGTCAGTGGTAAGGAGAGCCATACAGGCCAATTGGAAGCAAACTGATATCCTTCCAAAATAAGAAGACTGGCTGCAACTACTTGAGCCATGAATTTTGTGGCGGGTTTTATGTTTTTTAAATCATCAACCAGGCCTGTCAAAAACATCAATGTTGCCCCAAACCAGATAACCCAGGAAATGCCCTGATTCCATAATACCCCTAAAGATAGCGTGGCAGCACTATAAATGGCAATCCCTCCCATTAAAGCGGTAGGTTTTTCATGCCAGCGATCTGTCTGCGGATGAGACAACCAGTCCATACGATGAGCTAAATAAACTACCAGAGGTGTGATCCACAACATGGATAAGAAAGCAACCAAGCCACTCAACCAGGCAAACCAATTAGCATTCAATAGAAAATTCATAAAACTGTTCTATATAATGATCTAAGATAAATCTGATTCGAATTTTTGAAATATAATTTCAGTACAATTGAGTAGTTTATTAAAAAAATACGTAATTCACAACTCTAAATCTACAGTGCTACCAAGCCACTGTTTTCTTTCCGATAAAAATCAACCACTGCTTTCAAGATCTCATCAATCGGCCGAGATGGCTCGTAACCAACCGTATTTTTTAATTTACTAATATCCGGTGTACGCCGCCGCATATCTTCAAACCCTTTGCCATAGGCCTTTGTATAAGGTACAAGAATAATTTCTGACGAACTATGTGTCATTTGACATACTGTTTTTGCCAAATCGTTCATCGAAATTTCGTGACCATGCCCAATATTGAATACCTGCCCTTCCGCTTGCGAATGGTTCATTAAATCAATAGTGGCTTCTACCGCGTCTTTGACATGGGTAAAACTACGGGTTTGTTCACCATCACCATGAACATAAATGGGCTCATTCAACAAAGCACGCTGCACAAAATTAGGAACGACCATACCGTATTGTTCAGTTTGCCTAGGTCCTACTGTATTAAAATAACGGGCAATCACAACGGGCAGACGTTTTTCATCATAGTAGGCCAACGCTAAAAACTCATCCATTGCTTTTGTACATGCATAAGCCCACCTTCTTTTATTAGTAGGCCCCAAAATAATGTCATGTTCTTCATTTAGCCCATGCACTTCCTCATCAAACTCCATTTTTTTCCCATACACTTCCGAAGTAGAAGCAATGAAGACTTTTTTGTCATAGTTTACTGCCAGTTTTAAAACATTTTCTGTACCACCCACATTAGTGGTGATTGTCTCGACTGGCTTTTCCATGATCAATTTCACACCAACAGCTGCAGCCATGTGGAAAATCTGATCACACTGGGCCACCAACTGTTCCAGCATATGGTAATCTAAAATATCAGCAATAGTACTTTTAAAATGCTCATTTCCAACCAAATGCTGGATATTTGCCAATCGCCCTGTAGACAAATTATCCACAATATGGACATCATGCCCCTGTTCGATCAATTTATCAGCCAGATGGCTACCTATGAAACCAGCACCACCAGTAATTAAATATTTCATAATTTTTTCAAATTAAAGTAATCAAAGTTATATTCTCTGTATTTTGCCATTGGCATCCAAACAATATGGCCACTTATTTTTTAACAGACTGTGATAAACAGCAAAAGTTTTTTGAATAACAATTTCTTTTGCAAACCGCTGCATCACCAAGTTTCTACCATTTTTCCCCATTTTTTGACGCAGTTCCTTGTCTACCAGCAATTTTTGCAAGGCATCTGCGATCGCAACAGAGTCTTTAAGAGGAACGAGAAAACCCGTCACGCCATGCTCTACAGCTTCACGACAGCCAGGAACATCCGTTGTAATAATTGGCCGGGCACAAGCAGCAGCCTCAATGAGGGACAAAGGCATCCCTTCTCGATAAGATGGCAAACAAACAATATGAGATTTTGCCAATACAGCAGGAACGTCCGATTGAAACCCGAGCCAATCTACTATTCCTTCTTTGACCCAAGACAATAGCTGATTTTCGCCAATAGCAGAAGGGTGGTTGACATCAGGTACGCCAACCAGCATAATTTTACAGAAAACTTGACGACGTTTCAGAATTTTTACAGCCTCCACCAATTCCCCAACACCCTTTTCCCAAAGCATCCTTGCAATCAATGCAACAACCAATTCTCCTTCTGGTTCTGGTACAGGAGCAAAACGCTGGGTGTCCACCCCAGAACCTTGAATCAAAGTTGCTTGATATTCTTTAACCAGTTT
>JADGAT010000113.1 GCA_015231885.1 SAR324 cluster bacterium | reverse complement strand
GGAGTAAAACGAGGAGGGCTCCTTTTTATTTTGAAGCCGATAAAATATCATCAAATCAAAGGAGCATCAAGAGAATCTCAATTGAACTCTACAAAAAATCAAATTGTCATTACATATCAATTGCCGAATTCCCTTCCTGACAAAGAGCCAAGTAAGCTTCAATTGCACGTTTACCGTAAGACTTCCAGTCTAAATGAGATCTACGCAAAGACAGTGCTGAATGTTGTTTTGATTTGAGCAAAATATTATCTTGCGCTAGAGAACAAAGACTTGCTGCAATCGCTTTACTGTTTCGAGGAGGAATTGTAAAACCAGCAGGATATTCTTTAACATTATCTTCAATTTCAACTGCACGGTCTCCAGACATCTGCAACAAATCTTCTCCCCCTGTATTTGTGGTGCAAATCAGCGGCAATCCGCAAGCAAGAGCCTGAACTTGAACCATCGCCAACCCTTCTTCAATGCTCGGCATCACAAAAACGCTGCTGTTTCGATAATAGTTCACCAATTCTAACTGAGGGACATGCCCAAAACATTGTATCCGTTCATCGGGCTCTCCTAATAATAGTGGAGTCTCCTTCGTTGAACCCCCAACCAACCATAGTTCACTATTGGGAAGACTGGCTTGTTTGAATCCTTCCACAAGGTACCGAATTCCTTTTCTCACACTCAACGATCCAACATAAATAATACGAAAAACTCTATCAGGCTTTGCTCCTGGGGAAAAATTTTTCAAATTTGTTCCAAAGGGATTATGAATCAGCCGGTTTTCCGAAAATCCCCGACTGAGAAAGCTATTTTTAACGAACAAACTCGGAACTGCGACACGATCCGCCAGTTCATATTCCCGAAGTTCCTGTTCCACCAATTTTTTGTGCGTTTCAAGCCAAGCCAAGCCAAGATTGCCAAATTCATCTCTCATCAATTGACACTGAACTTCCATGTGTGCTGAACTCCTTTCCAAAATAAATGGTAAACCTCGTTCTTTTGCCCAACGAAGGGAAGGTTCAGAAAAACCAGACCAGCCATGAACCAGCGTACTCCCTTCCAGATGGCGAGCTGCCTTTAAGGCAAATAATTGATGAAGGAAAGCCTGGGATTGCATCGATAGCAACTCCCCTCCCATTTTGTATATAATCTTTTCCAGAAGAAGCTTGATCGGCAGACTAACGACTTTTTCATCGGGAATGCCCCACTGACGAGTTTTGAATTTTGGATAAGGCGTGATTAACCTGTGCAATACGCCTTCTCCCAGAAGTTCACGAGCAAGGTCAAAAGCATGCCATCGTCCACCAACAACAATTGATACTTTCATGAGTAGTTTACTTTTTCTCTATAAAAGCGCAAACAGAGATAATCCCTAAAAAAGGGTGAATATTTTGTTCCCTGACAATTCACCTTATGCGACGAGTCATCCCCAATATAGGAAGCTAACATTCTCGAAATCCCCTATACTTTCAACCAAAAATACCAATTCTTCTATTGTTGATTAAAGCATAGAAAGGCTATCAATAAAAATTTTTTGCTGTTTTGAATTCGAATCATTTGGCATCAGTTTTTCAAATTTTTAAGCAAGCAATCGACATAAATTCTATCCGGAAAAAAAATATAAAAACCAACCCTTGAGGAAAATGTCACTAATATAATTTCTCATAAACTTTTTTGACCAAACCACCAGACGAATTCTTATGTTCCAAAGTCAATGTATCCCCATTCAAAAGATAGATCTCTTCACGTATAAAATTACCATTAAAATAAATCGTCAATTCATTCCCGGAATCTTGATCAGCAGTGAATCTCTTTTCCCCAGATACTCCTAAGATTGTTTTAGAAAGAATATACTCGTCTCTTGTAATTTGCAGCTTCTCTCCATAAGTAGGATCCGAGGAAATGATATTCGGCAAAGAATCAACAAAAGCATTCATGTCGCTATTCTTAATATAATCCTCCTTGATCCCCCATTTACCAATTAGATCGGAATCTGTTTTTGCGATGTTAATCTTTTTTTCCTTTTTATCCTCAAAAGCAGGCTCAAAAGCACTTTTGTAGCCGTTTTTTACCTCTACTCTTATTTTAAATTCTCCTGTGCTAGTGGCAGGTATATGGCAAGCTGTTTGTCCTTCACATTTTCCTACTCTTTGATTGTTTATATACCAAGAAATATTCTGCCAAGTACCCGTGATCGAACATTTGATGTCCTGCCCTACCCATACTTTTTCTTCGACGGACAGTTTCAATTCGGAAGTGCAACTGATCAACAAAATGGAAATCGTCAATATTAGAAATATTTCTTGAAAAATTTGGTTTTTTGGATTTCTCTTTTTCATATAATTTCCTCCTATTGTGGAAGAACCCCTTAAAAACTTTTATACCTAATGAAAAATTAAACAATGGAATAATTTGACACCTGCTAAAAATGCTGCTGCACACGCCGCATAATTTTTTTACAAAACACGTAAAATCGAATCTATAAATTTTCTCAGGTGTTCAACATACTTCGAAAAACTATTTGAAAAAAATTAAAGTCAACCAAATTTCAACTTTAAATATTCTCGATTACGATAGAAGAGATAGATAATCGAGATAACCGCTCCTATCAATAGACCGTCCCTAAAGAAACTGTAGGTGATTTCTCGGATGGCCCCAAGCACAGAAAACTGCTGTAAAAAAATTGATCGATAAAAGAACGCTACAAAAACAAAATATGAAAAAAGGGGAATGGGAATCTTGGAGATTAAGCGACCCACTAGCGTCAACCAAAATGAGACAAGAATCGAGGCGAGAAAAGTAATGCTATATCCTCCTCGTTCAAATGAATCCGCCAAAAACGTAATATTTTCAGTTGGAGGAAGGCCATAAGATTCAATGAGTCTTTCTTCACCATCATTGGCTGTTTTTTGGTCTTTCACAATAAATCTTGGTAAAAAAATTGTCGCAAGTCGATCGAAATTCTTAAAACCTATGTAGTCCTGATGTTTGACTACATGGTCGATGACCAATTGACCTGCAAGATTATTAGCAACACGAAAAATATTATTGTAAAGGTGTCCTTTCCAATTTTCATGCAGACGAGTCATTCTCTGTTGTGTACGTTCTAAATGATGTGCTACCCCAGATTCTGAATAATTGTCACTTCTGACAACCCTGGTAACTATAAACAAAATAACAAAAAAAGAAAAAATTCCAACAATCAACATTCTCAGCTTTTTCCGACTGAGTTTTGAATATAAGCTCCCTCCTAAAAAAAATAGGACAATTCGAAAAATGGCCTCTCGTCCCCCTGTCAAACTGACGAGATACATCGAAGACAATAAAAAAAAGACAATAAAAAAATTTTCTTTGCCAACAAGAGAGGGGCGTAGAACCATACCGAGTAATATAAATTGCAAGTATGGGATGATCCCCAATCCCGTTAGCCAGTACAAAGCCGTACCGACTTGTATTCCACCATGCATTACTCGTGAAGAAACTATTCCTGCAAAATAATTGGAAATTACAAATAAAATAAAGAATAATGTCGTTACACCAATTCCATACAACAATAATTTTTCTGGAAAATTCCAAGGTGAGGAGAATTTGATGGCTTTGTTGCCAGGAAGTGCCAAATAGCTCCCCAATAGACTTCCCCAAGATACCAAATTAATGAGTGTTAAAGTGACCAAGGGATTGTCAATATGCATAATTCGACCATCCAATCTCGGGATATAGCCAATAAGGGGTATAATATAAAAACATCCAAGAAATCCTATTACCCAACAAATGATCTGTCCAGTCATGTAACCAGCAGACAATGATCTTATCCCAATACTCCCATCTCGCTTGGAATACCGAAGCAAAAGAACCAAAGGAATTACAGCAAATAATCCAAACGCCAGTTCAAACAACCGAAAAGCTGCTAGAACTGTGAAGATTAACAACCCTCCAATGAGGAATTGAATGTTTTCATTTTTAAGCTGAAATATTGCCATGGTACCGTTAAAGCCTTGATGAAGATTTGTGGCTTTTTTGAGCAATCTTGATTAATGCAGGAGTTAACTACTTAAGCAGCATTTTGAGATCTTCATTGATGACTTTCCCCCAAATTTCGTGTCCTTCTACATCTAAATGACCAATATCATAGAATATGCTATCTGATCTTTTGGGATCAATTGAAAGAGGCTTGAGACGATCGATTAAATAAGTGACTTCTAAATGATGTTTACTTAAAAATTTTAGTACATAGGGGTCTTTGGGCTTGTTCTCAAAAAGATGTTGTGAATCAGCAGAAATATATATTTTGTGAGTAAATCCCCTTGATTTTAAAAATTCATCCATCTGCTTCAGTCGGACAACGGATTGTTCTACAAATTTTTCTGTGATTTCGATATTGCTAAATAAACTTTCACTACTGTACAAAGATCGGCTGAGCATCATAATATAATGAAAAAACAATTCCTCAAGGGCCAACCTTGGCTGACGAGACCAGAAAGGCAATCCAATCAATCTTCCTCGTTCTCTGTAGAAATCTGCTTCCGGAACTACAGTGATATATGTTTTTGCCGGCAAAAACTCAGAATCGACAATTAGTCCATAAATATTTTTTATCCCCCAACCATTCACTCCAGCATTTCCAATAAAAAAAGAGTCCAAACCCTTTCCAGCCAAGTGAGAAAACAACTGATTATTGGCAATATATGAACCCCCATATGTGATTGAATCACCCAGGAACAGAATTTTATTCTCAACATTTTCATCCCAATCTTGATCAGCTCTTATGCCCAAATTATTAAATTTTAATTTTGCTCCAAAAAACCGTACCACTTCCTGATTTGGCAACGGTCGATATCCATAAAATGGGTTCGCCCGATATATCACAGGATTACCCAATCCCATGAATGATTGTAAGAAATACTCAATGCAAGAAAAAAGCAGGAGAAGAGTTATTCCAGTCAAAACCACCGCCATGGTCCTAGGCTTTTTTTGAAACCAATTTTGATGAGTTGTTTCTGTATTCGACATTTGTTATTCTTTTAAAATTTTATCTGAACTTTGAAATATTGTTTCAAAAACCCAAGTCCGGATAACTTTTTTGTGATCTCGGTTTGTAAACTTCTATACAGATTGAGAAGTACGGCCACTGCAACAAACCGGAAACAACTTTATCAATGATAGGCGGTAATAAACGAAAAGGGAGTGTTAAGCCCCAAGCAAATATCGGATGCAATCTTCCGAAATAACGGAGAAAAAAACATAGTTTTTGGCTTGTAAAACCACTACAGAACGTCGTCTTTTCTAAAATAAGCCCTGCTGATTCGCAGAGTTCCTGTAGCATCGCTTCCGTGTAACCTCGTCTCACATGACCACCATCCTCAACTTTCGAAAACGGGCCATTATCTCCCGGAGTAATCGCTCGATAATAGTAAAAGGGAGTAGTTAACAAAAGGCGCCCGCCAGGCATTAGACATTTCGCAATATCCACTATCAATTTCTGATCATCGATAATATGTTCAATATTTTCGCAACAGATTGCCACTTCGAATTGATTGAATAAATCTGTCCTAGAACCCAAGTTTCTGACATCTTGAACTTCAAACAAAGCGGAATGTGCTTGACACAATTTTGCTCTTTCATTTGCCACCTGTTGGTTCCTAGCATCCCAACTCAAACCAAGGGACTGATAGCCCCGAAGTGCGGCACCAATGGAAAATGCTCCTGTCCCACAACCAATATCCAACAGTTTTTCACCATTTACAGTTTTAGGAAGCCTTTTTCTAAGCCAAAGCCATCTGTCTAGAACAAGAGGATCCCCGTGAATCAAAGTAGCGGGAAAGCCAAATATTTTTACGAGCAATGATTTGTCCATAACGCAGAAGCCTGTATTTTCAAAATATTGTTAGCAACTTCGAATATTTAAAGTAAATTTTCGGACCTTTTTCCAAAAATAGATTACATTCAAGAAAGACTCATCGATGATAGCTTATTTATAGAGATGAACGATTGTTTCTCCTCTTTCAAATACATGAAACCTATTTTTTTTAGCAAATGGATTTTTATTATGGTCAATTCCTTCTAAAATCATGTTGAGGATGATATCTTCTAAAGAGCCACCCACATACACCGACTTTAATAAGCGAAGACATAATCATACCAATAAAAATACCAACTTCAGCAAATAGCCAACCAAAAACTAGTACCAAAACCAATCGAAGAAAAGGATCCAGGGATTGTGTGGTAAGGTAAAAAGCCTGTAAACCAGAAAATTGTAGTGCTGAATGAAATTGCTGTGCTGCAGCTTGGCAAACCAGCAACAAAACCACCCATGGAACTAACCATTCAGCACCCTGAAAACTTTTTCCCAAAATACTTAAAAGAAACCCACCTAACAAACTCCCTCCCAAAATCATAACAATCGACAGGCTGAGCAAAACCCCGACCGTTCTGAATAAGTATCGGCGAACATGAGCGTATTCTGTCCATTCCAAATTTGCTGTACTGCCACTGGTCAGTGCATTCGAAACCAACGCAACGGGAATCATTAGGGCGGTGATTCCAAAATAGTGGCCCAAAGTTGTTAAAGTACTGAAAAGAGAAAAAGCCCAAACATCAATTTTTCCACTAAATGATTCCAGAGCGTTGGGTAGAAATCCTCTGATCAGGGGAGAAAAGGGAGATTGAAAATTTTTTATTGGTCCCTGAATCAACTTTTTCTTTTTTGTCCATCCTGAACCAATGGCAAAAACTTGAATTAGAAAATAGATTCCGACCATTGATTCGACAGATATCTCCAGGAAAAGAAATAGAAAAAAAATTAAAACCAAATAACTCCCTTGTAGACCTACCCTTACCGAATATTGACCCTCAACACTACCAGAAGCAATGTAAATAGCACTCAAGGTACCCGATATGAAAAACAAAGGAAAATTAAGGCAATAAACAACACTCAACCAACGGTTTTCTTGAGAAATACTTGGATAAAACCAACTTGCAAGCATACCAAGAGGAATAAAGATGAAAGACAACCACCAAAGATAGCGAATAGTTCTATGCCACGCTTCCCTCCCAGAGATTTGTTTTGAAGTCATCAGACCTTTAAGCAGTCTATCCCATTGACAAGTAGCCAGGACGAACATTGTGCTGGGAACAAGAATAACAAGTCCAAGTAGGCCTCGATCCTCTGCTCCCAATGCTCGGTTGAGCAAAATGGAAGCAGGAAAAGACAAACCGGTCAACACAACCTCCCACCCTAAACTGTGTGACGCACCAGGTGTTATTTTGTCGAACAATCGAATCAGCCTCTTCAAAACATTTCTCTCATCTGCCCTTACTACCTCAGTTCATTTTTTCATCATGTAGAACTCATTCCCACGAATATCTTCAAATTCTGACGGCAAATAATGCATTTTTTAATCCCAACTATTGACTCTTTCAATGGCGTTTTGATAATAGTTCTGTTCTTTCTTGTTGGATGTGAGGAAATTCGATCATTTCCAATACAATGCTCCATAACTATCAATTTCACATACAGTGAACGCAACATGGATCAAAAGATTTTGATCATCGGCAATACTTCGGAGACTTACCATGTTGGATCCATGCTGTTCCGGGCTGCCCAAAATTTAAATATTTCCGTAGTTTCCCATGACAATAACCATGAGAAGTATGCTCCTTCATTAAAATATACAGTTGGCAAAATCTTCAACCGATTGAATGGTAAGCGACCATTCGAATGGTGGTCGTTCAATCGCAATGCCATCACTTTAGTTGAGCACGAATCCCCGCAAATAATGCTGGTTACCGGAATTTTTCCACTGTCTGAAGAATTGTTCGACTGTTGCCATCACTTCGGAGTAAAATCGATTAATTTTTTAACCGATGATCCGTGGGCCAAACCCCTCTATAATAAGCGATTTATTACAAATCTACGAAAATATGATCTGGTTGTAAGCACCAAATCTAGGGTGATTCCGGATCTATTGAAATGCGGTGCAAAAAATACCATTTTTCTTCCTTATGCCTACGACCCATATTGGCACCGACTTCCAGATCCTGTCCCTGATTCAAAACTTGATAAATTTACCGCTGATGTCAGTTTTGTTGGAAATGGTGACCAGGATCGCTTAGAATTTCTCCAACCCTTTGCATCATTGGAGAATTTAAAACTAAAACTGTTCGGAAATACATGGGACAAAATATTTACACCAGGATGGGAGAAACATTCAGAGGTTCTCAGCAACGAATTTCGCTTAGCCATGTATCATTCAAAAATTTCTCTGGGACTTCTTAGAAAACGAAGCCGAGATGATTCCACCCAACGAACCTTTGAAATTGCCCCATGCGGCGGATGTGGAATATACCAAGACACACCAGAACACCGCAACATATTGGCAGGATATCCAGAATACGGATTTTTTTCATCTCCCAACGACTTGGTCGACAAATGTAACTGGTTGCTGTTGCACCCTTACGAAAGGGAAGAAATGCGAAAATTAGGTATCAAGTTAATCGTAAAAGAAGAAAACACATTTGCCGCAAGACTTCAGACAATTTTACGCAAATTAGGGGACGACTTTTTAAACTGATAATCTTTTTAATTTATCCCACTCCAGTCTAATTAATAGTAAATCAATTGGTGAAAACGAATGAGGAGCCCATTTTAAAAAAGAAACAATCATGAATTATCGTCAACGTTTGTTTGCCAATTATGTTTCAGGAAACAAGATATTTTTGTATAAGGCCCAGGAAAATCCTGACAAAACACTGTTTCGCTGGATACGGAATACAAAACGCGCCATCAAACCTTGGCTAGATCAAATTCCGCGGACACAAAAAGTACTCGATACAGCATGTGGTCCAGGAAATATTCTTCACCTTCTACGTTCCCTTCAGTTTACAAATATTCACGGTGTTGACATTAGCCCAGAGCAAGTGGCGATTGCTCGTCATCATTTTCCACAAGTCGTTTGCGATGACACGATTGAATTTTTGAAACTCACGCAAAATGAATTTGCGCTGGTGACAGCCTTTGATATTTTGGAGCACTTTAACAAAGAGGAAGCCTTCGAATTTTTGGATGCTGTGTACAATGCTCTTATACCTGGAGGACGGATAATACTTCAGTTACCAAATGGAGACTCTCCATTTGCAGGTGGCATAATTTTTGGAGATTTAACCCATGAAGTGACTTACACCACTGTAAGCTTGCAACATATTCTTATCTCCTGCGGATTTAAGGATATTGTATTTCAGGAGCACGGACCTCAACCCACTTCTTTGAAAGGTATAGTTCGATACGGATTATGGAAATTTCTGAAGATAATTCTTCGTTCGATTCATTTGATTGAAACGGGAGGACAATCTACAGGAATTTATACTCGAGTGATGCGGGCTACAGCGGTTTGTGATAAAAAAATTTAAATTGATCTAAACATTGACTCAGATCGTATGAACCTGTTCTCTAACCAAAACTTGACTGTGAATTGCTTCTGCAAAATCCTTGGGGTGAGGCAGATTTTTCATCTCTAGTAATGAAGGAAGCTTCTGTTCCGTCGACTGGGCAATTGCATTCGCTAAT
>JADGAT010000112.1 GCA_015231885.1 SAR324 cluster bacterium | reverse complement strand
AAGCGAGGAAAAGCCCTCTTAGGAGCCCTCGTTAGTATTTTGTTACACTAGGCTCCCGGAAACCATAAAGAGCCAAAATTTAATTTACGTGTTCAAAGTCCAGACTTTAGTCGGATTAGAAATTATTCAATATGCCCATCATCAAAAGTAAAATAAACACAAACTCCAGTGAATTCACACAAAACTGCAGGAACATTGAGGAAATCCTAATGGACTTGAAGGCGGTGGTGGAGAAAATCAAGCAGGGGGGAGGAGAGCATTTTCTGAAGCTGCAGCGTGAGCGTGGCAAGCTGTTGTCCCGAGAACGGATTCATGCTTTGATTGATCAAGGGGGAGGGTTTCTGGAGCTTTCTCAATTGGCGGCCTACCAGGTCTATCAGGATTCAGTCGCCGCAGCAGGAATCATTACCGGCATTGGACGGATTCATGGACAGGAATGTATGATTGTTGCCAATGATGCGACAGTCAAAGGGGGATCGTATTACCCCCTCACCGTCAAAAAGCATGTCCGTGCTCAGGAAATTGCAGAGCAAAATCATTTGCCCTGTATCTATTTAGTGGATTCAGGAGGTGCCAATTTGCCGAATCAGGCTGAAGTGTTTCCGGACCGGGATCATTTTGGACGTATTTTCTTCAACCAGGCAAATATGTCGGCAAAGGGCATTCCTCAGATCGCGGTGGTGATGGGGTCTTGTACTGCCGGAGGTGCTTACGTTCCGGCAATGGCAGATCAGGCCATCATGGTTCGCAACCAGGCGACTATTTTCCTGGGAGGTCCTCCTTTGGTACAGGCTGCGACTGGAGAAGTTGTGACTGCAGAAGAACTGGGTGGGGCTGATGTCCACTGCAAAGAATCCGGGGTTGCGGATTATTATGCCGAAAATGATCATCATGCCTTGAAGCTGGCACGAGACTGCGTCCGTCGGCTGAATCGGGTCAAACCTGTTTCTCTGGATATTCAGGCTCCTCAACCGCCGCAATATGATCCTAAGGAAATCTATGGAATTGTTCCGGTTGATCTCAGAAAACCCTACGACATCCGTGAGGTCATTGCACGGATTGTCGACAATTCTGACCTGGATGAGTTCAAACAAACCTTTGGCACCACCCTGGTGTGTGGATTTGCCAGAATTTTTGGCTATCCTGTGGGGATTCTGGGCAATAATGGTATCTTGTTTTCGGAATCGGCACAAAAAGGGGCTCATTTTGTGGAACTGTGTGCCCAACGAAAAACCCCTCTGGTCTTTCTTCAGAATATCACAGGATTCATGGTCGGAAAAAAATACGAAGCGGGTGGAATCGCAAAGCATGGTGCTAAGATGGTGACTGCCGTTTCATGTGCAAAAGTCCCCAAGTTTACGATTATCATTGGCGGCAGTTTTGGTGCGGGTAATTATGGCATGTGCGGCAGAGCATATGATCCGCGATTATTATTCATGTGGCCTCAATCTAGAATTTCGGTGATGGGAGGCGAGCAAGCGGCGGGGGTCTTGACTCAGGTGCGTCGCAACAGTTTCAAAAAGCAGGGGAAGTCCTGGACGAACCAAGATGAACAGAATTATCGGGAGCAGATCATTGATGAATACGATAAAGCAGGGCATCCTTATTTTGCCAGTGCCAGGTTGTGGGATGACGGCATCATTGATCCTGCCGAAACACGAAATGTGCTGGGATTGAGCATCTCGGCTTCTTTGAATGCTCCTATTGAAGATACAACCTTTGGGGTTTTTAGGATGTAAGGTTTTAGGATGTCCAACTTGTTTCATAAAATTTTGATCGCTAATCGTGGTGAGATTGCCTGCCGTGTCATTCGAACAGCACATCGAATGGGAATTATTTGTGTGGCCGTGTATTCGGATGCTGATGAGTACGCTCAGCATGTACAAATGGCCGATGAGGCCTATTGTCTGGGAGAAGCTCCTGTCAAAGACAGTTATTTGAAGGTAAATAAAATCCTGGAAATTGCCGGAAAAGCAGGAGTCGAAGCCATTCATCCCGGTTACGGTTTTCTGGCAGAGAACCCTCAATTTGCTGAAACGTGCGCAAAAAAAGGGTTTGTTTTCATTGGCCCACCTGCTGCTGCCATTGCTGCCATGGGCTCAAAAAATGCGGCAAAAACCATTATGGAACAAGCCTCGGTTCCTTTGGTGCCTGGCTATCATGGCGAACAACAGAATCCTGCCGTGTTGCAGGAAGCAGCAGATGCCATCGGATACCCTGTCCTGCTCAAACCAACAGCAGGAGGCGGAGGAAAAGGAATGCGAATTGTTTCAGATGCAGCTGAGTTTAAAGAAACACTGGTGTCCGCCCAACGGGAAGCCAGATCAAGCTTTGGGGACGACAGAATGCTCCTGGAAAAATATCTGACCCAAATCCGGCATGTGGAAATACAAATTTTTGCGGATACTCATCAGAATGCGGTGTATCTTTTTGAACGGGACTGCTCCCTGCAGCGTCGCCATCAAAAGATTATTGAAGAAGCTCCTGCTCCGGGAATCAGCGCAGAACTTCGAAAAAGCATGGGACAAGCTGCCATTCAGGCCGCACATGCGATTGGTTATGTGGGAGCAGGGACCGTCGAATTCCTACTGACCCCAGAGCAAGACTATTACTTCATGGAAATGAACACCCGGCTTCAAGTGGAGCATCCAGTGACCGAAATGATTACAGGAGAAGACCTGGTGGAATGGCAGTTGAGGGTGGCTTCGGGGGAAGCATTACCTAAAACCCAGGAAGCATTGCAGCTGTCGGGGCATGCTTTAGAAGCACGAATTTATGCAGAAGAACCAGAGCATGATTTTCTTCCGGCAACTGGAGTTCTGCAGTTTGTTGAGCTGCCCAAAGTCAATGATCATGTCCGTATTGATACTGGGGTTGTGCAGAATGATGAGGTTTCTGTCTATTATGATCCCATGATTTCCAAATTGATTGTATGGGATACCAATCGCCATAATGCTTTACGACGACTCAAACAAGCATTGACTGACTATCGCATTCTGGGTGTAAAAACCAACATTGAATTTTTAAAAAAAATTATTGTTTCGCCTCCTTTTCAACAGGGACTCATTGATACCCGTTTCGTGGAAACACACCATGATCTGTTATTTGAAAAGGCAGAAGAAAACTGGGAAAAGGCATTGGTCATGGCAGCCCTCACTGCTGTTTTTCAAAGAAAGCAAGCGGCTGTTTTTCAAGCATCCGGTAGCCCCGACCCTTATTCCCCCTGGCATCAACTGAATGGGTGGAGGATGATGGAACCGCATCTTCAGACGGTGCTGCTTGTGTATAAAGAGGAACACATTGAGGTGTTTGTTGAAGAAATCCATGCCCAATATTTTCTGGTTGCATTTGCAGAGCATTCGTTTGAAGCACGCGGTCATTTGAAAGATAACACGTTGTCTCTCACCATTGATGATCATAATTTTCAATCAACGGTTGTAAAAATCAAAAAGACCCTGACGGTTTTTCTGGAATCTTCTGCAATCGAATTCATCCTCATTGATCCAGATCTTGCAGAATCAGAAGAAGAAGAGCAGGAAGGAAGCCTCACTGCCCCCATGAATGGAACAATTGTCACCATTTTAGCAGAAGTGGAAACTCCCGTGGAAAAAGGAGAGGGGCTGCTGGTCATAGAAGCCATGAAAATGGAACACACCATCAGAGCTGCTTGTGATGGACGGGTCAAAGAATTTTATTTTTTTCCGGGAGACCTGGTGCCCGAAGGAACAGAATTGCTGAATTTTGAACCTAGCGAAACTTAAACTTAAACGGAGAACATCAATGAGTTTTGTTCATTTGGTAGAGTCGGTTGGAGAAAAAGAATTATTCAATCCCACACCTGAGCATCAGGCGTTGCGGGAGATGGTTCGAGAATTTTCTACAAAAGAGCTGGAACCCCAGGCAAAAGCATGTGATGAAACCGAAACATTCAATCAGGAGCTCTTTCAGCAACTCGGAAAAGAACTGACTTTGTTTGGTGTGACGGTTCCTGAAAAGGATGGTGGATTGGGGATGGACCCGGTTGCATCAACGATCATCATTGAAGAAATGTCGGCAGTGGACCCAGGCTTTGCCCTTTCCTATCTTGCCCATGAAGTGCTCTTTGTGAATAATTTTTACATTTCTTCGAACCTGGAGCAACGCAAAAAGTATCTTGCTCCCACCATCAATGGAAGCTGGATTGCGGGGATGGCCATGACAGAACCTGGTGTTGGCACCGATGTGCTTGGCATGGCTACAACTGCAGAGGATTGCGGCGATCATTTTCTGCTGAACGGAGTCAAACAATTCATTACTAATGCCACCCTGGGTTCGATATTTCTGGTTTATGCCAAACTGAATAAAGAATCACGAGCCGTTTCTTCATTTGTGGTCACCAGTGACTTACCAGGATTTTCTGTTGGAAAAAAAGAAGAAAAAATGGGCATGCGCTCCTCCCCCACCGCCCAGCTGATGTTTGAAGGGGTCCAACTTCCCAAAGAAAATTTACTGGGGCAGCTCAATGAAGGCATGATGCACATGATGCGCAATCTCGAAATTGAAAGGGTCACCCTGGCCGCACAAAGTTTGGGGATTGCCAGGAGCTGTCTGGAAGTTGCTGCCAATTATGCGATCCGGGAACGCAGTCAATTTGGAAAGCCTCTGAGCAGTTTTGGACAAATCCAGCGCATGGTTGCAGAAGGGTTTGCTGAATATCAGGCGGCGCGGACCTTGGTATATACAGTTGCTCGCCAGATCAGCCCATTGATCCGCAAGAGTCTCGGGGCGGCTTCTGCAAAGCTGGTTGCTACCCGAATGGCAGAAAAAGTGGGGCGTGAGATGATCCAGGTGCTGGGAGGCTATGGCTACACCCGGGATTACCCTATTGAACGTCTTTACCGAGATGCTATTTTGCTCAGTATTGGCGGTGGAACCAATGAGGCAATGCAAAAGAATATCATCAAAGACATCTCGATGGGACTGTAGTCAGGTTGTCGCTCTTTTGACAACAATACTAACTTTTCAACTTCTTTATCTGAATGAAACTATGGATATTCAAACAATTGCGGTAATTGGTGCCGGACAAATGGGTAACGGAATTGCTCATGTTGCTGCATCAGTGGACTATCACGTCATCCTGCTGGATTTCAATGAAGCGATCCTGGAAAAAGCAGCAAAGACAATCAGTCAAAATCTGGTTCGCGAATTCAAAAAAGGAAAAATTGATGAGGCCCGTAAAGAAAAAACACTGCAGAATCTACAAACTACTCTGGAGTTAAAAGATGCCGTGTCAGAAGCCGATCTGGTGGTGGAAGCCGTTAGCGAAAATGAGGACGTCAAAACAAAATTATTTTCCGAGATGATCCCTTATTTGAAGGAAGAAACCCTGCTGGCTTCTAATACGTCTTCTATTTCTATCACTCGGCTGGCCGCGACAACTGACCGTCCCGAACGATTCATTGGCATGCATTTTATGAATCCGGTGCCCATGATGGCACTCGTGGAAATCATCCGGGGATTTGCGACTTCAGATGAAACTTATCAACTCATTGAAGAAGCAGTCATTCGGATGGGAAAAACGCCCTGTGTGGTCAAAGATTTTGCAGGTTTTGTGGCCAACCGTATTTTGATGCCGATGATCAATGAGGCCGCCTTTGCCTTGCATGAAGGAGTCGGTTCCATAGAGGATATTGATAAAGTGATGATGCTGGGAATGGCACACCCGATGGGGCCATTGGCACTGGCCGATTTGGTCGGACTGGATACTTGCCTGGCCATTATCCGTATTCTGCATAAAGAGTTTGGTGATTCCAAGTACCGTCCCTGTCCTTTGCTGATAAAGTATGTAGAAGCGGGCTGGTTGGGTAGAAAAACAGACAGGGGATTTTATGACTACAGTGGAGAATATCCTGTTCCGACCCGTTAATCCTCACCTTGTCGGTATTCTTGTCAATGATTTTGAAGCTCTAAGGCGTGTTGATGTGCTTGATAAAGACGGGAAAATTTAGTATGTTCCTGTCCATTCATGGCGCAATTCCTTATTATTCGTATGCCACGTAAACAACAAGAAATCATGACGGTCTTTATCACTGGCAAGCAAAAGAGAGTAAGACTACCCCAAACAATCGATGGAATGGGCGTTGATGAATTTATATTTAGAAATGCTGTTTCTATTTGGCTGCATCAAGATATGATTTGCAACTTTGTATGGCGATCTCTCTGAAAAAAGGATACGATGGAGTCCACATTGTTTACTAAAATTACCTGATGATTCAAATAAATCAGAGGAACTTTATTAGAGGATTTTCAAGATGAATCTTGCGTCAATTATCATAGGCATAGTGTGTATTCCCATCATGTTTTTAGGATTCATTCCGCTGCTGGGGTGGCTGAATTGGGTGGTACTGCCCTCTGCAGTGATCGGAGCAATCGTAGGGGCATTTGGAGATAAAAAAACAGGCTTGATTGTCAATATCATTGTTTTTGTGGTGGGGGCACTGCGTCTGTCAGTTGGCGGCGGGCTATTATAGAGAATATTTTGTGGAAAAAAATGCAATGGAGGCACTGGTGGTGGAAGCTGGGATTGCTGATCAGCATTGTTGTTGCAGCAGTCTTTTATCGGTATTTATCTGAATTAGATGAAAAGGTACAGCAACAATTTGCTGGCAAACGGTGGGCATTGCCTACTAGCATTTACGGCCGTCCTTTAGAAATTTATCCAGGGATGCGAATCCGTATGAAAGAGTTGTTATACGAACTCTCTTTCATGCAATATCAGTCTTCCCGTCACGTAAAAGTGCCGGGAGATTATCGGGCGCATCGTTCTACAATTGAGCTGAAAACACGGCCTTTTCCCCAGGACGCACACAAGGAACCATCTCGTCACTTGAAACTCCGTTTCGATTCGGAACGACTGGTTACGATGACAGACCTCTCCAGTCAAAAATCAATTGATATCATTCGACTGAATCCACCACTGATTGGGCGATTTTATCCAAAACATGGTGAAAACCGGGTTTTGGTGCAGCTTTCTGAGGTTCCGTCTACATTGGTTCAAATGCTGATTGCTACAGAAGATCGAAAATTTTATGAACATATCGGCATTGATGTCTCTGCTATTTTGCGAGCCACTGTGAAAAATATTCAAGAAATGCGTGTGGTGCAGGGAGCCAGTACGCTGACGCAGCAGCTGGTGAAAAACTTTTTTCTAACAAGGGAACAGACGCTGCGAAGGAAGTTTGAAGAAGTCTTCATGGCTATGCTTCTGGAGTGGCATTACGAAAAAGAAGAAATTTTAGAAGCATACCTCAATGAAGTCTATTTGGGACAAGATGGAGAGCATGCCATTCATGGTGTTGCTCAAGGAAGCTATTTTTATTTTGGCCGCCCCCTGCAGGAACTGCAGCTGCATCAGCAGGCGCTGCTGGTGAGTGTGCTCAAAGGACCTTCTCAATACAATCCTCGACGTTTTCCCAAAAAGGCGCTGTTGCGCCGGAATTTGATATTGTCGATGATGGCCTCTGGAAACACCATAGAGGAAAACCTCTTGGTCCGTTCTGCGGCAAAGCCTCTGGAAATTGTGAAAAAAGTCCATTCCAGTGAATCTTATTTTCCTGCCTTTCTTGAATTAGTCAAACGCCAGCTGCTCGAAGAATATGCAGAAACCGATTTACAATCAGAGGGACTGCAGGTCTACACAACTTTTGATCCGCAGCTTCAGAGGAAAATGGAAACGGCGATTCAGAATAAGTTAAAACAGCTAGAAGCAAAATACCGCATCCCACCTAATACACTGGAAACGGCATCCATCTTGACAGACACGAGCAGTGGCGAATTGCTGGCGATGGTGGGAGGACGCCATTTCCGTTTTCCTGGTTTCAATAGAGCTTTAGATGCAAAGCGTCCCATAGGCTCTTTAATCAAGCCCGTTGTCTACTTATCGGCATTATCAAAAGCAAACGATTACCATTTGATGAGCATGTTGGATGATTCACCTTTGGACATGGTCATCAATGGGAAAAAATGGCAACCGCAAAATTATGATCGTATATTCCGAGGAAGTGTTCCTTTTTATAAATCCCTGGCCCATTCTTACAATGTTCCCTCGATTCGCCTGGGTCTTGAAGTAGGGCTGGAAAGCATAGAACACATGCTAAAGCAGTTGGGTTTTCAAAGGGCCGTTAAACTTTTTCCATCTTCTCTTCTGGGAACTTTGGAAATGTCTGTTTTCGAGGTGGGACAAATGTACTATTCGTTGGCATCCGGTGGATTTGTCACTCCGATTCAAACCATTCGTTCAGTATCAACTCAAGCAGGAATTCCTCTAAAACGGTATCCTTTGGCAATAGAACAAACCCTGGACGTGGTTCCTGTTTATCTGCTCAACGTAGCTCTCAAAAGTGTGCTTGAAGAAGGCACGGGTAAAAAATTGAAAAAAATTCTTCCAAAATACTTGGAGGCTGCTGGAAAAACAGGAACAACTAATGACCTTCGGGACAGTTGGTTTGCCGGCTATACAGGAGATCGACTGGCGGTGGTTTGGATAGGGAAAGACAATAATCAACCTACAAAATTGACAGGGTCTTCTGGTGCAATGATGGTTTGGGGTGACATCATCAAATCCATTCCCAACAAATCTCTTCAGCTGCATCAACCAGAAAATGTTGAGTGGCTGACGGTAGACCAGCATACTGGAGCATTGACGGATGATGAGTGTCCAAATGCGATCAGAGTTCCCTTCACTACAACGGCTAGACCCGTTCACAATCAATCATGCCCTGATCTGAAAAAACAACAAAAACATGAGTTGGAAGTTGTGAATGAAAAACCTGCACAGACGCCGATTTTAGAGGCTCCTGTAAAACAAACAGACCTGAAAGCTCTTGACAATGAGCAGGAAAAAGGTATTTTCGATTGGTTGAAGGGGTTGTTCAAATGAAGCTTTTCTATCTGACCATGATGCTGTTTCTACTATTTGTCCATGGTTGCGGCTCCGCAATCCAAGCTCCTGCTCCCCAGGAACATCCACAAATCATTAGGGAGGTTCCCGGTGTTCCTTCTCGAGAACAAAAAAAAACAAAAATTTCTAAAAAATTGGAGAAACCGTCTGTCGTGAAGTCTTCTCCAATTACTAAAACAATCCCCAAACAATCCAAGAACCGGACAACGATTTTGGATAGGGATCATCAGGCGCAGCAATCGGTGGCGCAAAAGTTACTGTACCAGGCACAGCAATACATGGAAAGTGCTCAATGGAGGCAGGCTGCAGTGGTATTAGAAAGGGCTTTGCGGATCGATTCCTCTGATGCGCAGCTATGGAATGCCCTGGCTCAGGTGCATTTACAGCAAGGGCATTATCAGCAGGCCGAAAATTTTGCAAAAAAATCAAATTTTCTTGCAGGCCGCGATGATTTTTTGAAAGAACTGAACGAACTCATTATCCAAAATGCACGGAAGCATGAATTTTAAGGCAAATAGTTCCTCCTATTTTTTATATTCTTCGATAATTTTACTGGCCAGCAGCTTCTATCAAATAATGATTCATTTGAAAATATAAAGGATGGTCATTTCCTATCAAAACTTACAATGCCCATTTTTGGGGGCTCTTGAAAATGATTTTTTCGATAAACACATATAAAACTTTGTCTTTATTAAAAAATTGGTATCAGTTGTGCTTGCCTTATCGATAAGTCAAAAGCAGCTTTACGCTATTTCTGATTTGGATGTAGGAAGGCGAAAATAATAACATGTGAAAGTTACGCAGGATTTTCATCGAGGTTCAAG
>JADGAT010000111.1 GCA_015231885.1 SAR324 cluster bacterium | reverse complement strand
TGTTGTCTTCAAAGGCACATATCCAGTATGCACAATTGAAGACGCCTTGTAGCCAAGAAAAAATACTTTCTCATCTTTGTCAACGTTATTTCTGCACGAACCCTTAGTAGAAAAACTTGAATTTGATTACAACTATCGTATGAATACACCCGCTATGAAAATGGGGCTGACTCCAGCACCATTAACCTGGATGTTTTTGGTGATGGTAGCTGTTCCAAGGGAATGATTCAACCTCCTCAATTTTTTGCAGAGACTACCCGTAGATTTACGGGTTTTTTTCTTTTTGTTCCCTTTGTATATTCAGAAAACTATATAAAACACGTAGATCAACGAGTAGTTTTCCCTGTCGAGTCACTGTATACTTGATCTACAAACAAAGGCATAGAATACTTGAGTAGGCTATGATCATATTGTTGTCCACCAGTTTGTCATCCCGGACTTGATCCGGGATTCATACCTTGATTTGTGGCACCTGGATTCCGTGTCAAGCACGGAATGACACCCAGGAACGATCGATCATTTGCAAAAGGAGCTGGTTCAAAATGTGACCAGTCCCTTGAGTAGAATTTGATCACACTTTATACAATGGTAAACCCGATGACGTCCTACGATGATCCGACAAAATTAACCACTCCAACCATGAAGTATAAATCACTGCAGGCAATTGATGCTCGTGTTCATAAAGAACGAGACATCAAAAGCTTATTTGAGCCGTCATCGGTTGCCGTGATTGGGGCAAGTCCCGACCCTGACGGTGTGGGACATTCCATTTTGCGTAATCTGATGATGGGTGGTTTCAAAGGAACCATTTTTCCAGTCAATCCCAAACACAAGAACATCTTGAGTATGAAATGCTATGCCAGTGTCCTGGACATTGAAGATTCTCTGGATATGGCAGTCGTGGTGATTTCGGGCAAACTGATTCTCCAGCTGCTTGAAGAGCTTCATCAGAAAGGAGTGAGCAGTGCCATTATTATTTCTGCAGGATTCAAAGAAGCCGGTCAGGAAGGCGTTGAACTTGAGAAGCAAGTGCATGAACTGGCACGGGAGTATGGAATTTCATTGTTAGGCCCGAACTGCCTGGGACTCATCAACACCGATTCCAAAGTATCCATGAATGCCAGTTTTTCCAGAGGCATGGCCTTGCCAGGAAACATTGCCTTGATGTCGCAATCCGGTGCCTTGTGTACTTCGATTCTGGATTATGCAAAGGGCAACCAGATTGGTTTTTCTAAATTCATTAGTTTTGGCAATAAAGTAGACCTCAATGAAAATGATTTGCTCCGCTATTTGGCCTATGATCCCAAAACTCAGGTCATTTTGATGTACCTGGAAGATTTGACCGATGGCATGACATTCATGCATTTGGCTCGTGAAGTGACCAGCAAGTATGGCGCTGGAAAACCCATTCTGGCAATCAAAACGGGGAGAACCAATGAAGGCGCCAGTGCCGCTGCCTCTCACACAGGGTCTTTAGCCGGCAGTGATGAAGTGTATGACGCCATCATGGCGCAAGCAGGTGTCTTGCGAGTAGATACGGTTCAGGAACTGTTTGATTATGCCATGGCATTTGGCAATCAGCCCTTGCCGCAGTCCAATCGAGTGGCTATTTTGACCAATGCTGGCGGACCGGGGATCATGACCACTGATGCCTGCATTCGTTATGGATTACAGCTCTCTAAATTTGAATCGACTACCATAGAAATGCTAAAATCGTCGTTGCCTCCCACAGCCAACGTGAACAATCCTGTCGATGTCATCGGAGATGCCCGCCATGATCGCTATGAAGCCGCATTGCAAGCTCTTTTGAATGATGATAATACGGATGCGGTTATCGTCATTCTGACCCCTCAGACGATGACGGATATTGAGGAAATCGCTCAAGTGGTCTCACGATTGGCTAAGGATACTGAAAAACCTATCCTGGCCTCTTTCATGGGCTGGGTTGATGTGTCTCCCGGGGTGAAAATACTGCGTGAAAACGGAATTCCTCACTATTTGTTTCCTGAAAACGCCGCCAAAGTACTGGCCACCATGGCTACCTATAAAAAGTGGACAAAACGTGCTCAAACCAAAGAAAGAATTTTTGAAGTCGATCGTGGTAAGGCCCATCAGGTCATTCAGGATACTGTCAATTCCGAACGAACATTGATTCCAGAATGGAAAGCGCTGCAGATCCTGGATGCATATGGATTTCCTGTTTTGCCATCTCGACTGGCCAAAACAAAGGAAAACCTGCCTTCTCTTTGTGCACAACTGGGTTTTCCATTGGTGATGAAAATTGTGTCTCCAGACATTATTCACAAAACCGAAGCCAATGGTGTGGCGGTGGGTGTGGCTGACCTGGAATCTGCCCTGCAAACCTTTGAGCAATTGATGAATTCAGCACGTCAATACCGCCCTGATGCAGAAATATGGGGGGTTATGCTGCAGCAGATGGCAAAAAAAGGAAAAGAAATCATTCTTGGAGCGACTCGCTATCCGAAATTTGGTCCCATTGTTATGTTTGGCCTTGGAGGAATTTACACGGAAGTGCTGAAAGATGTTACATTCAGGCTTGCTCCGATGCGTTCAGAAAACGCACAGGAAATGATGAGTGAAATCAAGGGTAAAAAGATACTGAATGGTGTTCGCGGAGAAGCTCCTGCTGATTTAGAGGCCATCCAGGAATGCATTGAGCGTCTTTCTCAGCTCGTTGTTGAATTTCCGGTTATTCAGGAACTGGATATCAATCCCTTGATTGTTTCTGAATATGGAGCCTCTGTCGCGGATGCCCGCATTGTTCTGGCAGAGTATGATGATTTGAAAGAACTCGAAAAAAATTGACGGTTGTTCCCGGAATACTCGTAGATTTACTAGGTACCTCCTCCCACCTGTCGTTTTTTTCTAATAATTTAGAAAAAAACACGTAAATCTACGAGTAGACATGATCAACATAGATAGCTAAACTGAAAATAGTTTAGTCTCCATTTTAAACTATCTCCTCCACACGACAATAACGCGTGAGCGTGGCCCGACCGAAGCAAGGTTGGGCTGATTGTCGTGTATTTATTTAGGAATGCTCCAAAAATAACTTTCCCATTTCCATTCATCTTCGTTGATAAAACGCCCACGTAGACCAACTACGCAAAAGCTTCATCGCCTGGATGAGTAAACAAAATTCTGTACAAATTCAAGTAAGTTATTTCGGTGAAAGATTATTAAATCAGCGAAGCAGGGGGCTGGAAATGGAAACTGTAGAATCCTCACACGGCTTACCTAGTAAATTTACCTGGATTTAGATTTATTTGTCTCTGGAATGGATCGCTACTGATAAAAAACCAGTAAATCTACGAGTAGCTTCTGAGTGTCAGTTACTGTACAATCTCTTCATTCAACTATTCTCCCCTATGCGCGAAGTGACTGCGATGGCATCTCATTTCCTTCTCCTCCATTGGGATGGTGGCACTTTGCGCATTTCCTCTCTTTGATTTGTCTATTTTTATCTATTATTTTATGCGAATCCGGAGTTGAAATTCTAGATTAAAAAACAATCCTAGTATCCTGTGATTTTCTTCTCTAAGTTATGAAACCTAGTCTGCAGAGGGTATCCTCTTGGAGCTTTTCATCACAATAGAGTTGGTAAAATTTCTTCAAATTATAAGCAGTCTGTCCTAAACCAACCCAGATTTTGTTCCCCTCAATACCCCGATATAAGCTTTTACCCATCCCTCGTAAGGATTTTGCTACAGCGATAAATCCCTCTGTAGCGGATCTAGCAGATTTACAAAACTCTTTCATTTCCTCAGGGACATCATCGAGCTTGCCAAAACAAACATAATCAATATGTTGTGCTGCTTTGAAGTTTTTTTGACTACGATATCCCTTGTCTGCGACAGAGCAAGGAGGAATTCCTTTCATTTTGTCGATATATTTTTCCAATGTAGACGGATATAAGTTTTGATCAGAAGGCTGCCCAATAAATATCTCTGCAGTGACCATAAATCCCTGGCGATTAAAACTCATTTCATTGGTACTCCCAAATTCACAACTGGGGAATGCTTTTCCTTTTTTGATCGGTCTAGCATCCAAAATGTAATGGGAAAGGCCTTCTTTTGGCTTTGCTTTGAATTCTGATAAATGATTTGATAGTATTCCAAATGAGGTATAAGTTCGATCAAATAAATATTCATCCTTAACATTCTAAATGCTAGTATCTAAATACAATAATATTAATAATAAAGAGGTTCAATGATCTGGAAAAATTTAAAGCTCGGGAACAAAATTCTGACAGGAATCGGTGTGGTACTTGTGATGCTGGGAATAGTAGGATTTCAATCATTTCAGGGGATCGACAGCATTGTCAATGACGGATTGGAAGTAGCCAGCGGCAATAAATTACGGGGAGTTCTTTTGCAAAGGGAAGTGGATCATCTAAACTGGGCCGGTCAAGTCAGTGCCTATTTGAATGACAAGAATGTGAAAGAGTTGAACGTACAGCTTGACCATACCAAGTGTGGATTCGGTCGTTGGTATTATGGTGAAGGCCGGCAAAAGGCCGAAGCCCTGCTGCCTCTTCTCAGAGAACCTTTGAACGCAATTGGGGAGCCTCACAAAAAACTTCATGAATCTGCCCATAAAATTAAGGAAGTTTTCAAACAAGCCGACACAGCCTTGCCTGCCTTTTTTGCCAGGAAAGAATCCGACCATCTGGCCTGGACAGAGAAGGTCCAGAGGGCCATTCTCACTAACCAGGACAATGTGGGTGTGCAACTGGATCATACCAAATGTTCCCTGGGGCAGTTTCTGTATGGAGAAGAAGGTCAAAAAATCAGTAGTTCTGAACCAAACCTCGCTAGGATGCTGGAAGAAATCAAACCGCCGCATCAGGAACTTCATGGCATAGGTCATGAAATCGAAGGAGCTTTGAAGAGCCGTGATTCAGAGAATGCGATTGGGATTTACCAGAAAAAAATGTTGCCGACACTGGCTAAAGTGAGGGCGCATATTGCCAGAATGCAGAATTTTGCTCAAAAAGATGTCGAAAAAATGGAAATTGCGCAGAACATATTTGCGACGGAAACCCAGGTGCAGCTTTCTAAGGTGCAGGAGCTGCTGAAAAAAATGTCTGATATTTCTGGAGAACACATACTTTCTGAAGAAGAAATGGTGGAACAAGCGATTTCTACCCGGAGTGTCATTGTTCAAACCAGCATTGCTGCTGCGGTGATTGGATTGCTGCTGGCCTTTTTTATTGCGAGTTCGATCACTAAGCCCACCAAAAGAGGCGTTGAGTTTGCAAAAATGGTTTCAGAGGGGGATTTGACCCATCAAATTGATATTCATCAGAAGGATGAAATTGGGAAACTGGCAGAAGCTTTGAATAGTATGGTCCACAATTTAAAACAAATCGTGATGGATGTACGAGTGGCTTCAGATAATGTCGCCGCAGGGAGCCAGGAACTGAATTCTTCTTCGCAGCGAATGGCAGAGGGCGCGACAGAGCAGGCAGCCTCAATGGAAGAAACGTCAGCATCTGTTGAGCAGATGTCTTCCAATATTCAACAAAATGCGGAAAATGCTCAGCAAACGGAAAGAATTGCGAATCAGGCCGCAAAGGATGCTCAGCAAACAGGCAATGCTGTGGAAGAAGCCATGGGGGCCATGAAAGAGATTGCTGGTAAAATCACAATCATTGAAGAGATTGCACGGCAAACGAACCTATTGGCGCTGAATGCTGCCATTGAAGCCGCACGGGCTGGGGAACATGGAAAAGGTTTTGCTGTAGTCGCTTCAGAAGTACGTAAACTGGCCGAACGCAGTCAAGTGGCCGCAGGAGACATTACTAAATTATCCGCCTCTAGTGTGGATGTTGCCGAAAAAGCAGCAGCTATGCTAGAAACCCTGGTACCGGATATTCAAAAAACGGCTGATTTGGTGCAGGAAATCAGTGCGTCCAGTAACGAGCAGAGCCTGGGAGCAGAACAGATCAACAAGGCCATCCAGCAGCTGGATACAGTCATTCAGCAAAATGCCGCTGCTTCCGAACAAATGGCGGCTACTTCTGAAGAACTGTCTGCTCAGGCTGAACATCTCCAGGATTCCATCTCATTTTTTAGCCTTGATGGAAATCCTCCTGCACTCGCGCACAGAACTTCAACTGCTAAAAAAAGCATTGAGCCGTTAAGGAATCTGACACCCCTTCCTTATGATGGCGAGAAAAGAGTACAAGAAAAAATGGTTAAGTCCGCTGGAGTGGATCTCCACATGGATGATGAGGATGACCGCAGTGAAGATTGGTAGCTTGCTTGCTATGTAACCGGTAAAGCAACGCAGAAGATCGTTGAAAAGACACGTAGATTTGGTACGTTATTTTTTTAGCATTCCTAAGGCTCCTGTAACACATAAAGAGCCCAATCTTTTTTAGCTTGTCACAGTATTATAATGCTCCCGATGGTTCTCCTGCTTGTTTGGTAAAACTAGAAGAAATTCTGTGTATTCGTTTTCTTTACTTTCTACAGAAAGAGTACCCTGGTGCTCCTGAACGATAATTTCATAGCTCAAAGAAAGTCCTAAGCCTGTTCCAGATCCAGTCGGTTTTGTCGTAAAGAAAGGTTCAAAGATTTTATGTCTGTTGGCTTCAGGAATACCATTACCATTATCCCATATTCGGATTTCTACAGAATCTCTAACATGTTGAGTTTGGATTTTAACAGTAGGCACAGAGCCTTTTGAGTGTTCTTTACTTTTTTCACGGGCTGCATAAAGAGCATTATTGAGGAGGTTCAAAAAGACACGGCTTATGTTTTCGGGCACAACTTTGATTTTGTGAATTGATTCGCTCAAATCATACTCAAGGCTGACATTGAAAGTAGGGTCCATTGCACGCATACTATGAAAGGCTAGATTGGTGTATTCTCTCAGTAATACGTTAATGTTGATAAGCTGCCAGTCTCCTTTTTGACCACGTGAATGGAGGAGCATGGCTCGAATGATATCATCGGCTCGTTTCCCATGTTTATTGACTTGTAAGGCTGTTCTTTCGATCATGGACAGCAATTTCTCAATTTTTTCTTTATCCTCATTGTCATTATTTAAGGCAGTTCGAAGATCTTCAGTTAAAACGGCACACTGTTCCGCAAAATTATTGACCAGGTTGAGTGGATTTTTCAACTCATGAGAAATACCAGCAGTCATGCTTCCTAAAGAAGCCAGCTTTTCCTGAACCAGCAATTTATCAGTACGCTCTTTCACACGTTCTTCCAACTTCTGGTTGATATTTTTAATTTTATCTTCTGTATTTTTACGCTCTGTAATATCCGTCACATAAACCAGGTTTGCATTTTCTTCCTGATAAGAAATGGTGAGGGCATAGGATTCCACCCAGAACCAGTTTCTGGAATTATCCATTGCTCGCCATTCGAGCCGAGGGAGGACTCCTTCCGTTTCTCCTCTTTGTTTTTTAATGGATTGCTGTATTGCCCTCTCCCGGTCTTCGGGATGAAATAGTTTGTAATGAAATTCACCGGCAGGCCAGGCTTTCATGTCATCAATTGAATATTTGACCATGTTGGCAAAAGCTTGATTGGCATAGACAATGCGATTTTTCTGAGTTACATATATTCCCATGATGGTTTGTTCGGCAAAGGAACGGAAACGTTCCTCACTGGCTTGCAGCATTTTTTCAGCATATTCGCGTTCGGCAATCGATCGGTTTACCCGGTTGCGCATGGTATTGATAGCCTCAGCCAACTCATCGAGTTCATCAGGGTTTAGTGTTTCTTTGTTTAGAATCAGTTCGTCTTTCAGATTATTCAAATCAAGCTGTTGAAAATAGCGGGCAATGTGTGACAAGTGCCTGGTGATTTTTATTTCAAAAAGCAGAAAAATAAATAAAGAGGCAAGAAGCGTTTTCAGGATATTGGAACTAAACAAAACAAAGGCATTTTGCCAGAGGCGCTGATAAACATTGACCAAACTGGCAGCAACTACCAATTTACCAAATTTATGGACGATCCCCTCACGATCAGCATGCTCTAGCGGAAATTCCATGACAATATCTTTTTTTGCATCACTGATTTCCATGGAAATCCATTTTGAGTTGCTATCCCAAACTTCAAGCAAAATGATGTTGGTGTTTTCCTGGATTCCTTGCAAAATGATGCGAACCTGCTTTTCATCAATGTCAAAAGTGCTTGCGGCAATAGGCTGGACATAGCTTTTCTGGATAAACTCCAAACTGTTGATCAGATTCGCTTTATCTTCGGTAAAAGAAAAGTATAGTTGAAACACCGTTGTCAATAACGCAAAAAATGAACTAATGGTGACAACCCAGAAAAGAAGATTCCGAGACAATCGCCCCTGGTTGCTGAATAATTGTTTTGCGTTCATATTACCCCTGTCGCAAACTCTGGCTTCGGCGGACCGTCGTCATGACAAAATCTATGTTTTGAAAAAGCGTAATTTTAACCCGTTCAAAGCATAACGCTATGGCCAAACGATGAATCGAGTAATTTTTTTCCCGGGCAAACTCAGGATGATGCTTTTGTAAAAGAGTATTTTCCGCATCCTGGGGGACAATGTTCTCCTTTTGAAGTACTATAGCGTTATAATGTTGAAATATCAAATAAGAGAATCCGCTGTCAAATTTTGACTGGTAACACAGAGCGACTTTCGATAAAGTCGAGTTTATGTTTTTTTACTAATCCGAAGCTCAAGCATTAAAGGGTCATTAGAACCATGATGGGGAGAAGTCCAATGAAATTGAAATGTGCGTTGATTGTGATCACTTTCTTATTTTCCTGCAGTATGCTGGAAGCGGCTAAATTGAAACTGGGAGGAACCGAATGGTCTCCATACATTGGGAGTGAACTAAAGAAACATGGAATTGCCGCTGAGGTTGTTAGCCAGATATTCAGACGTGCTGGTCATGAGGTTGAATTTGTATTTCTTCCATGGATACGAACACAGCGCCTTGTTAAAACCGGTGAATTGGATGGATTGGCCATCGCCTGGTTTACAGAGGAACGTGCTAAAACGATGGTTTACAGTATACCCTATATCAACACCGCTATCGTTTTGATCAAGCGTAAAGACGATCCTTTTGTCTATAACCAAATTAAAGACCTTGAAGGAAAAAATATTGGAGTGATAAGAGGTTATGGCTATTTGAAGAAGATCGAATCGGAAAAAATACAAAAATCAGTAGTCAAAAGCCTGCATCAGAATTTGTTGAAACTTGCCAAAGGAAGAATTGATCTGACGATGGAGGAAAAGCTGAATGCCGAAAAAACTATTGCATCCATGTCTGAAGATATACAAAATTCTATTACTCTTATTGAGAATCCGTTTGAAGTAAAAGAACTCCACATTACCTTGTCAAAGAGTACTCCGAACCATAAGGCGCTGCTTGATGATTTTAATACTGTATTGATCTCCATGGTGAACGATGGCAGTTATCAACAGATGCTCGATAATCTGTCGCCGTCCCCTTTGAGTATTAACCAATCTAAGATCACCGAATTGAAAAAAAAATAATCATAGAATACTCAATCTTTACTTTTTTTGGCAAAACTGGTTAATGTTTCTTCTTCAGTATCAAAAATGGAAGCCAACTCATTGATTCCAGTTAAATTGAATGAGGAAAAAACATCTTTATTGACTTGAAACAGGGCAAAACCAATCTTTTTTTCTTCAGCCAATTGGTAGAGTTGGGCAATCACTCCCAAACCAAAAGAATCAACAGCTTCGACTTTTTCCATGTTCAACGCAATTGCGATGGGCTTCTTTTTTTCCAGCCGTTTTTCAATATACGAATTGAAGTGCTTGTTTCGTGCGGTAGTACCCGTTATTTCTCCAATAATATCAATAATACAGATATTTCCTTCTTGGCGATCTGATAGTATCATATGCATCCTTTCATATTTATTTCGTCCTTCTATTACCAAACAAGGATAAATTAAGCAATCCTCTATTTTATCATTCAGCAATTCTAATTATGGCAAATTTAGCTAAAACTTTGGAA
>JADGAT010000110.1:7319-10294 GCA_015231885.1 SAR324 cluster bacterium | reverse complement strand
TTCATCGCCGGAGCAATGATCCTGGCGCTGTTCATTCCCAAATGGACAGGAAGACCCTGGCATTTGGATTGATCGCACAGCTCTGACTAATAGGGATCAATGGAATGAATGCCATCTTCACCGATAATGATTGTTTTCCCGATGAGGAAACTGCCCGCAATACGTTCCGTGCGGAAACGACGCGAACCTCGTTGGATGCCTGTCGGTGGTCGGATTTCAAGCTCATACGATCGAGATTCCTGCACCGGAAAATGGAGGGCGTATTGATTTTGCTGCAGATAGCCGCTGCCGCCATCAATGACCTGAACCGGTTGCTGGATTAAGGTGCCGTCTTCGTTGTAAGTATAAAGCAAAACACTGGTACTGAATTCGGTGAAATGACCCTCAGGTGAAATCACCTTGACCCGCATTGGTTTGGGAGTCTCGGGATGGTTTTCCATCCAGTTGTTTCTCCAGAGGATGCCGCCGCCAATTCCCAAATCTAAATCACCGTCTAAATCATAATCAGCGTATCCCAAGCCGCCATGCGGGACTTCACCAAGAAGGCGGATCGTGGAAAAATTTCCGTCTCCCTGATTTTCAAGAAAATATAAAAACTGTTTTTCAATTTCCGGATCCTTGCCAATCCAGATCAAATCAGGATCTCCATCCAGATCATAGTCAAAAAAAACATGCTGCCAGGCAAATGGAAAAACCTCCAGGGCTTCGATCCCGGATTCCCAGGAGATGTCTTCAAACCGTTCTCCCAGATTACGAAGCAGATAGGGTTTAGGGCTATTGATGAACAGATCCAAATCCCCATCGCTGTCAAAATCAAAAAGATAGATTCCTTCATCAGGCGCGATAGGGGCACCCCACGCTTCTCGGTGATCGTTAAAATACCCGGTTCCGTCATTGATAAAAAGCTGACTGGTCGTGTACAAGTCCAAATAGTCATCTCCATTCAGATCCGCAAAATGGACACCTTCCACCCGAGGCCACAGATGATCGTCCAAGGGAGGGGCGACTCCTCTTTCTTCCTCTTCCATCTTGAGAGACGGATAATCATTGATGAACAAAAACGACTTGCCAGGATCCTGATAATGATACCAGGGAACAAAGAGGTCCAAATCGCCATCTCCATCGACATCCGCCCAGGCGTTGGTTTCTCCTGACCAGTGCTCAATGATGGTATCTTGCTGGAGGCCTTCAAAATATTCCTGAAATTTGTTTAAGAAACTGCCATCCGGCTGCTGTTCCACATAAGGATGGAACAAAGTCGAGCTTTGGTAATAAGTCCCAAATAAATCCAATCGTCCATCCCCATTGAGATCTCCCCAAGAAATTCCTCTCGAATTTTCAATGCTGGAAGCTAATTGCTCATTCTCAGTAAAGGTGCCATCGCCATTATTGGTATGGGTATAATAATCTTGATAGCCATCCCCATTGTAATCCCCCCAAATGCCGATGCTTTGATTACCATCCAGTCCTGCTTCTTCAGTGACATCTGTAAACAAGCTCAGTGGCGGCAGAACATTTTCCAGTAAAATATCCCGATCGTTGTAGTAGCTGGCAGTATTTCCATCTGTCTGAACTCCAATATTCCCATACCAGGCAATCGGCAAAGTAGGGATTCCTCGACTCCTCCAATGATTAAGAAATTGAAGGTGATCGGTATTGAAGTCCTTACTTTCAAACAACATTCCACTGAAGGGAACGATGATCATTACCGGGTCAATCGCCTCAAAGAGAGGAGCATAAATCTGATAATCCGGGGGATCATGAGGCATCACCAGTAAAGTTGAAGCAACATTTGATTTCCTTTTTGCCAGCTCCAGCAGATCTTCATTTCGGGTGCTCTGCAAAAATAAAATTGAAAAATCCTGATATTCGAAACGAAGATTGAGTGTGGAAGCTTCTGCCGATTCATGATTGTAGGCTGACAATACTTCGAGCCGGGCCCGTCTTTCCCAAAAGCTCAGCTGATCGCCTGCCAACAAAGTTTCCCAGACAATCCCTTGTTCCTGAGCTTTTGCCAGCAATGCCTGAATATTCTGCTGCTCATCTTTTGGATATTTTCTGATGGCTGCCAAAGGGGCAGAATAGATTCTTTTGACAGAAAATTGAGTGATCAGTGTCTCCAGTCCGCTCCCTCTGGAAACATCGACATTCCCTTTGTGAAAATGGGTACTGATCAGATGATCAATCTGCAGAATCCCCCGCCTTTTTAAAAAAGGAATAATGCTTTCCTCGATGAAATTAGACTCAGAATAATCCACAAGAATGGTTTCTCCATTGCCGAGGACGATCAGATTCGCACTCGTAAGGGAGAATGAGTCATACAATGGGACTTTCAGGCTGATGAATTCGACATCCGGTGTCTCCTCAGGCACCCTGTTTATCGAGGAAATGGAACGTAATGGTGAGGGGCGACTGAGAAAATGTGCGCGCTTGAGGTCTTCTGGAGCTAGATCTGATACATCGGCAGGTCGGCATCCGGCAGTCATCAGCCCAAGTGAGAGAGCAACCAATAGGATTGAAAGGCGAATTAGAGGCATGTTAGCAAGTTTTCTTGAGGATGAACGTCATTTTTTTTCTGCAAATAGAAAAGTTTTACTTGCCCTTGATAAGGGAGAAATTCTCCAGAAGCCAATCCTGTTTGAAAATATTTGTAACAGGGCAACTTTTGGAGCGGCCAGCGGCATCGCTGTTTCAGATTGCCGAGACTCTGAATGTGAGCATCGCGGTACTTGTACCCTTCAAAAGGGAGCTTATCGTGTAGGTCATAGATGCAGTATGGATAATCCAGATTTGATAAAATCATTTGCACTTCATGCAGAGTATTTGTGGGAGCCGACATCCATTCCCGATCTTTGAGTGGTCGAATGTTTCGGGAAAGAGAATCGACCAGGCCAATCGGATGCTGCGCATCTGGATTTTCCCGTTTTACCAAATCCACAATCGCGTGATGGCGCACCGCATTGTTTACCCATTGT
>JADGAT010000110.1:0-7220 GCA_015231885.1 SAR324 cluster bacterium | reverse complement strand
GGATGCTGCGCATCTGGATTTTCCCGTTTTACCAAATCCACAATCGCGTGATGGCGCACCGCATTGTTTACCCATTGCGCCAAACTGTGCCGGACAAAAATACTCATATTGATCAGAGTGACAAGAATGACCAGTCCTCCCATCACCTTAACCAGTTTCTCTGAATTTCTATTACGGAAACCGTCAACAAAAATAGCCATCGCCAGTCCATTGGCTATAATTGTTGCAATAAGGTAACGCTCATAAATCAGTCCGTTTCCGACAATAATCATCAGGGGTGGTGTGAAAGCCAGCAGGGCCAGGTCCCAGCCATTGCGTTCTTTTCTCTGCAAAATGACAAACCAGAGCAAAGTCATCCAAATTAAGTGAAATGCCAACCAGGCGTGGGAAAGTCTTTCATGCAGTAAAAACCCTTGTGTAAATTTATCCAAGACGGACAGAGGGTGAGAATAGACGAACAATTCGTAGGCTGAAATATAGATTTCCTTGAGAATCAAGGGACGTTCCAATTCACGATCCAAAGAAAGCTGTGCCCAATTTCCTGTCACAAGATGATTGCGCTGCGCTACAATGGCTACCATCAACACGGTCGTGATCACAGATCCCAGAATTATTTTGAAATTTTTACGATATTTCAGTGCAATCAAAACGACAAAAAAAACACAAAAACCATAACTCAACTCTGTGCTCATCATTGCCAATGGAAGACAGACAAAGCAGCCTGTCCAACGCCAGAAACTACTGCCTTCGACCGTTCGCGGCAGGAGTATCAGGGCAATCAAAATCCAAATGCTGCCGAACCAAAGATGGGTAGCGGAACTCCAAAAGATGGCCTGAGCCATGGTGGGGGTTGTTAAAAAAAGAGCGGTGCTCATCCAACGGATCCACGAAGGAATTGCCATCTGCAAGAGGTAAAGATGAATCAGGGCGCAGGTCAAAAACAGCAATCCGCCTTGAATGAGATGCATCCAGGGAAAATCATGCGGCAAAACACTGAGCAGCCACATCCACAAATGAAACACAGGAATGTGGTTGCTGTCCCCAAAAACAGGCTTGGTGAAGAGATCCCAGTAAGAATACGATCGCAGCGAGGAAAGGTGCCAGAGATCGTCTCCATAGAAGGGTGTCAACCAAAGCACCCAAAGTGCAAAAAGAAAGGCTGCCGCGGAGATTGCTGCAAAAACAATTTGAAAGGTTGAAGTCAGAGAGAATTTTTTCACACAATTCTTGCTCGGATAAAAGTTTCACCGGCATTCAATCAGAGGGAAGCGCTTTCAACAAAAGGAAGGTCAAGCAAAACAATCAAGTAGCTTTTGCCAAGAGAGCAATTAACTGCAAATTTTGACGCTTTCCTTTTCCGGCAAAATTTGCAGCTGGTCGTCCTGGACCTGCACCCGGACATGTCCTGAAAATCCATTGACAAAAACAGGAATTTTTTGTTCAGCAAACCAATTTCTCGGTTCACTGCTGCGTTTGCTGCACCATAATTCCTGAGGTGCAGGAATCAATGCATATTTCGGGCTGACTTTCTGGAAAAACTCATTTGGGGCGATCCCGGCTGCCCCGTGATGGGGAACTTTGAGCACATCGGCCTGGAGGCCCTGGCCATGTTCTGCTAAATACTCTCCAATCCGGGTATTCAGATCGCCGGCGAACAAAAACTTATGGTCCTGGTGGATCAGCATCATTATCAATGAGGTATCATTGATATCCGTTTGTCCAATAGGAGTTTCGACTCCATCAAAAGCATAGAGAATATGGAGTGTGCTTGCATTGCCCAAGTCAAATACTTGTCCGGCTTCTGCAATTTTGAGAACTGCTCCATGTTTTTTCAATTGCTCATGGACTGTCAATACATCATCATAATCGCACCCCCAGGGCTTTTCTTTGTCACAGATCACTTTATCGGGAAGCTTGAAGAATACTTGATCCATGGCGATCCCCGCCTTGATGAGAATATAGAGGCCCTCGTAGTGATCTTTGTGAGCATGAGTGATGAAGACCTGATCCAATCGCTTGATTTGATTTTTCTCCAGAAATGGAAGCAGTTGATCTCTGGCAGGACCGGCATACCCTGTGTCGATCAATACCGTTTTTCCTCCCGAGATCTGTATCAAATGGGCATCCCCTTGCGCTTTATAGTTGTTGACATTGACCATTGTCCAGACAAGTTCCGGGGGGTTTTCTTTCATCCACCAGAAAACAAGAAAAAGCGACAAAGACAGAACCAGCACCGCACTTAGAATTTTCACTAAAATTATCCTTTCAAAATAGGTTTTCTTACTGAAAGACCACGTCTTATATTGAATTCAGGCGAAATATAGTTTTAAAGAAGTCGTGAAAATATGTTTTCCAGCCCACAAAGAATGCAATTAAGACAATTAAACATCCTAAAATAAACAAGGATAGACTGAAAGTAAAAAAAGAATGTTCAAATCGAATTTCAAGCTGATACTTCCCGGCAGGCAATGGAATACCTGTCATACCTCCATTGACCGATTGCACTGAAATCTCTTGCCCATTGATCGAAGCTTTGCGACCTTCATAGTAAGTATCTGAGATCACTAGTATTTGAGGCTGTCGCAATTGAATTTCCAAACGATAACTGTGGTTGGTGTGCCTCAGTAAGCGGGGAGGAAGAGTGGAGGAAGCAGTTGGCAAATTCAGGTTTGGCCAGATTGGCTTCATGTATAAAAGCGCTTTTTTAAAAAGGATCTGAGGATTGTCCCGAATGGTTTGGAGTAAAGGTCTCCGTTCCGGAATCATTTCCCATTCCGAAACGAAAAAAAAGCGTTCTTTAACATTCAGATTCTCAATAATAACGGCATTCTTGCTACGAAAAGCTTCACGAAAACGAGGACCTGAAGGGAATTTGCCAAGAGAGGCTCCAAAAATAAAATAGCGGACGTTCAGAATATCAAATCCAGGATGATTATAAGTTTCGAGTCCATCCAATTCAAGAATGGATTCAAATCGATCCCCAACAATTCGACCTTCACCATATTCACCAAAAACGGCTTGCAATACATCAGTTGTATTTTGCGGAGTGATGGGGATCATATATCGAATATCTGGAACACCGTATCCTGCAGCTGTACTGGGGAAATACAAATTTTGAGAATAAATTCGAAACCATTCGCCATCTTCAAGTTTTTGTTTAAGAAAAGAGATAACTGGAGTTTCCTGAAAGGCATCATATTTATGAAAAAAACTTTTGGAAAATTGATAACTAGAAAAAATAAAAACTGAACTCAGCAGCAAGATGTTCCATTGTTTCAAAATGGCTGACCACCAACGGTATCGGCGGAACCATGGAATCCATAGACTAAAAAGCAACGCAAAGCAAACAACTGAAGCGGTATTCGTTTTATTCCAATCTAGAAATTGAGAAGATACGGCCGGGTCATTTTTCCATTCTGCCGCAAACTCTGCCATATGATTCATATACAGGAAATAGAGGACCACCCCAATCCAGAGCAATGCGAAAAAACGATAGCGTATTGTCTCCCATTTCCCGTTTCTTAAATCGTGAAGTACCTTCGTGGTTAAAAGACAAACGACAAAAGCAAAGAAGCCAGCAAAAAAACGAAAAAAGAAAATTTTATTCACGATTGGAATGTATTCTACAAAATTTAGTGTGAAGAATTTGGACCCAAAGGATTGAGACAAATAGAAAACTACAAGCAGGAAAAAAATTAGCCATGAACGCATATTCCGAAATTCCAGGGATTGCGTGATTCGCAGCAAGAACACATTCAAAGGGAGGATGCCTAGAAAAATTACATTAAGGTGATTCGGAAATTCAGGAGGAAAAAATTCATTTTCTATCCAACCTCGAAGATAAGGTAAAAAAATGTCTGCCAGATAATAAACAGGAATCGTAATGTGCCCAACTAGGTGACCTCCAGACATTAAAGTAGAATTGTAGTACAAGGCACTCAAATAAGGAGCTGATAGTAATAAAGCCGTTACAAAAATGAAAAAAATCCAAAGCCCTGAACGCCAAACTTGTTGCCAACTGTACCATCTGGATCGGATCAGCAAATATCCACAGATCATGAAATAATTAGCAACCGTCCCTTCGGACATACCCGCATAACTGGACTGTGTTAAACAGAGGACTACAGCAAAAGCACTCGCCAACTGCCCTTTTTCGGATCTTGAAGCCCTAAAAATTTCCACAAAATAGATAGCAAAAATGAAACAATAAATATTGAAAGACTCTCCTCCATTACTCATTTGAGGTGCAAAAAGTCCAGATGAGAGAAAAATTAAAGTTCCTATCAAAGATGCGGTTTTTTCAAAAAAATAGAACCGATGGAAAATCTGATAAGTCATCAATCCCGAAATAAAAAACAATCCCAAATAAACCCAATCCCAATAGACCGAGTTAACAATTCCCATCAAAAGACTTCCGATAAAAAAGGTCGATCCAACTCCATTGGCAAATAATGGAACTCCTAAACCCAGGTATGGATTGAACCAGGGAAATTCCCCAGAAAACAGTAAGTCACCGGAGGCTTTTATATTGGGATCATAGACCATTGGACGATCCCAAAACGCCCGATTGCTGGTATGCTGTCGTTTGAATCGATTTAAACTACCTCCTTCAAACACCGCGTTGTGTTTAGGTATATGATAGACAAATCCCGCTGGAGAATTTTGAAAGGTGCTCAAGGTACCTTCTCCAAAAAGAACATCGCCAAATTGAAAGAGAACAAATAATCCAATCAAATACCTGGCCCAATGTTGTTGAAAATGACTGCTAAGCCAATTGACCATAAATTGCTTCCTAAAAAACGTTGTTGAAAAAAGAGAGTGATTGCCTCAGTCTCACCTGGCAAGAGATTTCGGAAGATGGGGTTAGCCGGATTTAACAGAGATGCTCCAAAACGAACCCGCCGGAATCCAAAGGTTACGATCTCCGAACCATACTCCAAATGGTTTTATCAATCTAATCATGCGAGGATGGTTGACTGCTAGTTTATCCATCACATAATTCCACGTCAATGCTTTCCAACTTGCCTGCCAGTGCACGGTCTCAAATCCATTTCTTTTTAACAAATCTTCGAGGTTTTTTGGAGAAAAGTAAACAAGATGCTCTGGCACATGATAATGTGGCCAACGATGGCCCATTAATTTACGCAACATCCCGCTGACATTGGGTGTTTCAATAAATAAATGGCCCTGGTCTTTGAGAAGTTCCGTGACATGAGTCAATACCGATTGAGGATCGTGAACATGCTCAATCATATCCGACAAGAAAATAGCATCAAAAGTACCTTGAAGAAATGGACTGCTTTCGAGTATTCCAACGCAGACACGATCTCCAAGTGATTGACGAGCCTCGTCAATCGCAAATTCTGAGATATCGATGCCATAGGCATCCCAACCTCGTGCCAACGCGGTTTTTACAAGCAAACCTTCAGCACAGCCTACATCCAGAAGTTTTCCTTTTTGTGGTCTATGGGATTCCACAGCCTGAAGACGGTTTGAGAAAGTTTGGATTTTTATCATTTCAATTGCTTGATAATCCTTATATCCAATATCTCCTCTAAAATATTCCTGTGAATAAAACTGTTCTAGTTCGAATGCGGAAAACCTTTGTTTGCTGAAATGCAGACCACACTTTTTGCATTCATGAATCGGATACTTTCTTTGAAAGTCGAATAGTCTTCGACTATCAATCCCGCCACATGCGGGGCAGTGTTTGAAGGTCGTGGGAAAAGGGGGGTTTCTCATCAGATCAATTTGGAAATTATCGACTCTGGGAACGGATTTTGGCCTGAAGTATGAATTCCTAAACTGATACACAAAACATAGTAATACCAAAATACTAAGAAAAATTTTTCATTACCCATATCCCGTCTTAAATGAAATATCGATATAAATTACTAGTCGATCGTTATCTTGGGTCAGTGGTTTGTTTTTTAATTGCTCCCTTGGTGAAGGGGTTGGATTACCGTCTAAACCGCAACCGTTCAAATAAAAACTCGCCAATCCGTCATATTGCTGTCTTAAAAATTCTAGGCATGGGGAGTATTTTACAATCTCAAACCATGGTCCAGACATTCCGCCGTTACCACCCTGGGGTTCGAATAACGTTGATTACAAGTATGAGCAATCGTCCAATGACCGAGCGATTGCCTGAAATGTTCGATGATTACCTTTTCCTCCGGGATCAAAGTGGATGGACTTTAGCAATAGATACGTTTAGAACTATCTGGTGGAGTTGGAAAACCCCTTTGGATTTGTATTTGGATTTGGAGCTTTATTCTTCATTCGCTTCCTTCCTTTGCGGCATCAGCCTGACTCCCCGCAGGTTTGGGTTTTATCGCAACGTGATCGCTTTTCGTTCCTGGATACACACCAATTTGATCTATTTTAACAATCAGAAACATATTTCCGAATCATACATACAATTCGCTTTAGCGGATCAATTGAAAGTATCTCCTGAATGGAACAACCCCATTCAATTGAAATCCGATGATTTGGAAGAAACTGAATCATGGTTGCGTACTCATCAAATAAAGGAACCTTTTATTGTAGTCAATGTCAATTCTTCTGAATTGATGCTGGAGCGCCGATGGTCAGCAGTTTCTTTTGCCAATCTAATAAAATTGATCCTCGATCATTTTAAAATGACGATCGTCTTGATGGGAAGTCCTACCGAGCGAACATATGTAGAAGACGTTCGCCAACAAATCCCAGTTTCTTTACATCAGCATGTTCTAAATTCTTCTGGGGAAGTTTCTCTTGGAGGGTGTTTGGGATTAATTCAAAAATGTTCCCTTATGATCACAAACGATTCCGGCCCCTTCCATTTTGCAGTTTGCTTGGGCACAAAACTGATCGGATTGTTTGGACCCTGTGATCCTCAACAATATGGAACACCCTTTTCTTCAGAAGATATCAGGATTCACTATGCCGGTGTCTATTGCAGTCCTTGTATACACAATACATTTGATCCCCCCTGTGGAGGCGACAATATTTGTATGAAACGAATCTCGGTAGAATCAGTTTGGGAGGATGTCGAAAAGATTTTGGATTCCGTTTTGGTTCAAAACAAAACTGAAACAGGAAACACCTCTTCCGGAAACTAAAAGACTAATGACTCTCATTCTTTTAGGTTCCTCAAAATTTTGGGTGCGAATCTTTCTCTTTTTGAGTCTTTTGTATATAGTCTCCTGCTGGATTCCGAAGGAGGAACATCGCCTGTT
>JADGAT010000010.1 GCA_015231885.1 SAR324 cluster bacterium | reverse complement strand
GACACTTTTTACTCCATATTAGACCAATTTCCTGATAAACGAACAGGGGACAATACTCGTTATTCGATGCGTGATATAGCATTGGGAGCTTTCTCGTTTTTTTTTACCCAGAGCCCCTCTTTCCTTTCACATCAAACGTCTATGAAAATGGGCAAGGGGAAAAGTAATGCTGAAACGATGTTTGGCATCGATAAAATTCCTAGTGATAATCATATTCGCGATATTTTGGATGAGGTTCCTCCAGAACAATTGTTGCCGATTTATCACGAGATGTTCTCCGCTTACCAGCAAAATGAGATTCTCGAATCATTTCGTGGTTTTGGGGACACGATTTTGATTCCTCTCGACGGAACATGGTATTTTTCTTCCAAAACCATTCATTGTGAGAATTGTTTAACGAAAAATCATAAGAACGGAACCACAACTTATTATCATAGTGCCATCACTCCAGTGGTTGTCTGTCCAGGAAAAAAGGAAATGATTCCTCTTGCACCGGAATTTATTGCGTAGCTTGGGTTTAATACCCCGCAGCTTGCTGCGTATTTAAAAAAATGTTAGTTCTTGTTTCATGGGAGAACTAATTCGTAAAAGTCATAATGTATCGCTCTTAATGTATCATTTCGTATTTATTGCGAAATATAGACGCCTCGTCATTAGTGAGGAAGTAGACCCTCTTTTAAAAGAAACGTGTTTAGAAATTTCTAAGCGTTACGAAATTCGTTTTTTAGAGATAGGAACAGAAGGAGATCATGCTAATTTTCTGATTCAATCGGTTCCTCTGTATAGTCCTAAAAAAATAACACAAAAGATTAAAAGCATTACAGCCAGAGAAATATTTTCTAAATGCCCCTCAGTCAAAAAGCAGTTATGGGGAGGCGAGTTTTGGTCTGACGGGTATTTTGTTTCTACAGTAGGTGAACACGCCAATGAAGAAGTGATTCGCCAATACATTAAAAATCAAGGCACACAAGGTAAATATAAACAATTGCATAAGGAAAAGCCGGTTAATATGCAATTCACTTTGTTCTAGCAACCGAATACCCCGCCCGAAGGGTCGAGCTTGCTCGACAGCTTGCTGTGGGGAGTATTTATTTTTATTTTTGCAGGAGTAAAAAAATTATGGGCCTGGACGAGCGCTATCATCAGGAATGGAAGAACATTTCCCGGTATGTCAGGGAGCTTTTTACTTATCATTGTGCCTCTTGTGGAAAAGACTGCCGTTCTCCTTCTAATCAAGAAGATTTGCTGCATGTACACCATATTGATGAGAATCCAGGGAACAATGATTTAGAAAATTTAATTCCTCTCTGTGCGGTCTGCCATCTCCGTATCGAAAAAGAAGCCCGCCTGCATGCCCCCTTTCATAATAGGCAAACCGAACTCTTTGTGGAAACCTATCACACCGCCATGCAATCGATGCGAAAAAATGCGGTGGAGCACTATGCCGGACTGCAAAAGTCCTTGACGGCTGATATGTCTCCTGAAGAATACGAATCGTTTGTGCAGGAAAGAGATTGGGACCAATGAATAAGCAAATGTCAAAACTTTCCTCTGGAATCCAGTTTGAAAGCTCTCAGGACGATGATCAATTTTTAAATGACGTCATGCACTCGATTCCTGAACACATTGGAGATCAGGACAAATCCCCCGAACCCATGAAATCTGCCCCAAAAAAACAAAAAAAAACAAAACGGTTGCCTATCCACGAATCACCGGATGATACGCTGGACCTGCATGGAAAAACCAGGGAAGAAGCCATCATGATGGTACAAAATTTTATAATGACAGGATATCATCATAAATTTCGTACCTTGTTGATCATCACAGGCATCGGAAAACATTCTGGAAAGGGGGGACCCGTCTTGAACCAAGTCGTCAATAATTGGCTGCAGAAAAATGGAGCGCGTTACATCGAAAGTTTTGGTCCTGCTCCAGGAGAGCACGGAGGAGCCGGAGCCATTTGGATTTATTTACACTAAAGAATGCTCAAACAATAACTTAGCAAATAAGCACCTGGCCGTATATTGTTTAACATTCCGTCATTGCGACGGTACGCCAAAGCGGGAGGAACGACAAAGCAATCTCAGCAAGAAAGTGACCTCCACATCACTCGTGCCTAGTTTCTCGTGATGACAGTCAAAGAAACATGTTAAAATATTTTTGACCTGGTACTTAAATAGTACCTAAGTCCACCTTACCTCAAATTGTATTAACATTATTCACAATTTATGTTAAAAAAGAGCACTTTTTTTCATACCGCCCACTACATGAAATAGTTTTTTCACCCTTTTGCAGTATGTCATTATGTTATTGTTCAAACAAATATCACCGATAAAGGCCGGTTTCCTCGATACTATCTGGGAGAAGGATCGAATGCAGTTTGGTTTATATGCCGAAGCTACAAAAATCGAATATTATTTTTATGCGGATCCACACCAGATGGAAACCAACCGAAGCTATTCGCTCCTGGAAAAAGTTATTTTGGATAAAGATACTTTTTGTGTGGGAAATATGTGGAGCTGGGAAGCCACTATTTCAGAAGGAAGTCTCTTGAATCAGCCCATCGGCTATTTGCTTCAGGTATGGAAAGAAAATCCTGAAACAGGACAGGAAGAGAGCCACTGGATTCTGGATCCTTATGCTCGCGAATATGCAGGAGGTGAAACCTGGGGAACTTTTTTTTATTACCAGATCCATCCAGAGAATTTTGACATCACTAAATTGGAAAAAGTAAGAGACGCTCATCTATTCTCTCCCATCCGTCGTTTGCCCATCATACGCCCTACTCTGTCTAAAAGAAATCAAACGGGAAAGGTTGTCCCTCGCTCTCAAAAGAACCGTCCAGCGCCGCCAAATCATCCCTTAGAAACCAGTATCATTTATGAGTGCCATTTGCGGGGAATGACCAAAAGTCCAACTGCCGCACTTTCCAATGATGACTATGCAGGGACGTATCGGGGACTGATAGAGGCCATTCCTTATTTCAAGAGACTTGGCATTACGGCAGTCGAACTTCTACCTGTTTTTGATTTTGATGAAAATGAGAATCATAATATTTCTCCGGAAATCAACGATCGGTTATTCAATTACTGGGGATATTCGTCCATCTTGTTTTTTGCACCAAAGCAGAGTTATGCCGCAGATCCTGCAAATGCAGTGGATGAATTCAAAGAGATGGTGGATGCCTTCCATGAGGCAGGTTTGGAAATCATTCTGGATGTTGTTTACAACCACACGGCTGAAATGAATTCGGGAGGTCCTATTGACCACTTCAAATGGCTGGGAGAAGATACTTATTATATATGCAGCGATGGACATATGATGAACTACTCGGGCTGCGGCAATACGGTCAATTGCAACCATCCTGTTGTCAGGCAGTTCATTATCTCCAGTTTACGCTATTGGCATAATGAAATAGGAGTGGATGGATTTCGTTTTGACTTAACAACGATTTTGGACCGTGATCTGGCAGGGAATGTCCAATTGTTTCCATCTCTTTTGTGGGATATCCGTTATGACTCTGAATTGCAAAACGCCAAGCTGATTGCCGAACCCTGGGATGCTGGCGGAGGGCATCAGCTGGGCCATCTGGCTTATCATGCACAATGGGCAGAATGGAATGATCGTTATCGGGACAACATACGCAAGGCATTGCGGGGCGATACTGGAAATGTTGTCCATGTAAAAAACAGTTTATTGGCTAATCCGGATGTATACCAGACACCGCAAAAGGGACGCCAATTCAGTATCAATTTCATTACAGCACATGATGGGTTTACGATGTGGGATTTGGTTTCCTACAATGAAAAACATAATAAGATGAATGGTGAAGACAATCGAGATGGCAATTCCAATAACATTTCTTACAACTGTGGTGTGGAGGGAGAAACAAAAGATCCCATCATCCAGGCACTACGATACAAAAAAGTAAGAACGTTTCACCTGTTACTCCAATTATCCGGAGGTATTCCGATGCTGGTTGGCGGTGATGAGTTCGCACGATCCCAGCAGGGCAATAACAATCCCTACTGCCTGGATAATGAAATCACCTGGATTGATTGGAATCAGCTTAAAAATAATCAAAAACTGTTTGAATTTGTGCAAAGTGTTATTGCATTTCGTAAAGCCAATTTTCCCTTATTGTTTTCTGAGAAAAGCCATTATGACTGGTTCAATACGGAGGGCAAAGAAGAAGATTTGGAACATCATGTCCGTACGTTGACTTGGCTGGTGACCCACCCTGATTTTCCTGGAAAAGCAATCTGTGCCATGTTGAATTATTACACAGACCCTCTTGAGTTTTATTTCCCTGAATCTACTGACAGACAACCGGGGACATGGCACCGTATTTTTGATACAGCACGAGAAGGCTTGCCAAAGCAGGAGAAGATAGCGAAAAGTGTGATGGTGGATGGATTTTCTATTCAGGTTTTTGAGAAGAAATAGAGGATAAAATATATTTGAATTACCATTGGACAATGCAAGCGAACTGTAATACACTTGCCAAAATTTGAATCAAGGATTGATCTAGTTTCTGTGTGATAAATGGACTTGTCATTGATGCCTGTTGTAACCTTGCGCAATATCGTTGATCAATTAGGGAGGGAGCATGAAAGAATTCAAATTTTGGACAATCAACTGTTCGCTTTTAAACGACACAGAGTTTGAAGAGCTGGTGGATGATATCGAAAAATATATTGACACTCGAGAAGGTGATTGGGCGTTGCCTCAACAAGACAGCGAAACCTGGCTGAGTCACTTTATTGGGAGTTACAAAGACTGGTCGAATCGGAAATTTAAGGCCAATCAGCACCCCCTTCAATCTTATTTTCGTATCGATACACGATTGATCCAGGCAGACCACCCTCATCACAAACGTGTCTCAACATCCTAAAAAACCTTCTCTGGAGTCTGATGAGGAATTTGCGCTGCGGCTCCAAATGTTTCATCGCTCCGTATGGTTTTCCAGGAAAAGGCCCTTTCCCGAAACTACACGGTCTTCGGTTGCTATAGAGGATTCTTTTCCTTTACCAATGATTCGTTATATTCAAATTCAAACCCATTCCCGTTGTAATGCCGACTGTATTTTCTGTCCTGATACCGACAGCTGGCATGCTCGCCATTCCGGTAAAATGTCAGACTCCTTATGGCAAAAAGTTCTTCATGATCTGACTCCTTTTGCAAAGGGGATCAACAACGCTATTGCATAGGCAGGAGGCACTTGTGGAAAGTCCACTATTGATTGATGACATCAACAAATCCTTTGATCAGGTTGAAGTCCTCAAAAGTTTACGTTTTGAATTAAAAACGGGGGAAATATTCGGATTACTAGGGCCCAATGGCGCCGGCAAAACAACCCTCATCTCCATTCTCACTTCGTTACTGGCACCCTCATCAGGAACTGCTGCTATTTTTGGCAACGACATCCTGACCCAAAGCCTTCAGGCAAGAAAAAAAGTGGGAGTGGTGCCTCAGGAAATAGTCTCTCATGGTTTTTTTACAGTAAATCAGGTTCTCAATTTTCACTCAGGCTACTATGGGCTGCGTAAAAACCAAGAGAGGATTGATTACTTATTGGAGAAACTGGCACTGGCAGAGCATCAGAATAAGCTGGTTGCTCAACTGAGTGGAGGGATGAAACGCCGTTTATTGATTGCCAAGGCACTGGTTCATTCACCGCCTCTTCTTTTGTTGGATGAGCCTACCGCTGGAGTGGACGTGGAATTGCGTCACAGCCTGTGGCGATTTGTTCGCGAGCTGCACAAAGACGGAATGACTATCTTATTGACCACGCATTATCTGGATGAAGCAGAGGAACTGTGTGACCGCATTGGGGTGCTCAGCAAAGGCGAGTTGATTGCTCTGGATGAAACGAAAAAATTGATCCATGATTTGACACACCGCCAAGTGATACTCACACTGACACAGCCGTTGGAAAGCAAACCTGCACTACCTGAAATGCAGGTCAATAAAAACATTGTAAAAGTCAATATTGCTCATCAGGAAACCGTGGGAGAACTGATCAAAAAATTAGCCATCCCTCTGGAATGGATTCAGGATGTTTCCATCACAGAAGGCAGCCTGGAAGATGCATTTGTCTCCTTATTGAAGCAACACACGAGGTAAAATATGGAATTCCCTGCTGCTACATCATTTGCTGGTTTTACAACATTACTCCAAAAAGAGTGCATGCGATTCATTCGAGTTGCAGGACAAACACTGATCAGTCCTTTGATCAGTGTTTCTTTGTATCTGCTGATTTTTGGAATCAATTTAGCCGATAAAATTGCCAATCAAAATGGCGTCAATTATTTACAATTCATTATTCCAGGATTGGTCGCATTGGCATTATTGAACAATGCGTTCCAAAACGCTTCCAGCTCCATCATCATTTCAAAATTCCATGGAGACCTGCAAGACTTGAAGGTGGTTCCCCTCACTCCTTCTCAAATTGTTTGGGCCTATGCGTTTGCAGGCACAATACGGGGTTTTCTGGTTGGGATTTCTGTTGCCTGCATTGGAGAGATCTTTTATGTTGTCCAATATGGGGAGCTGCTGGTTGTCCAAAATTGGCTCCAGCTCTGTTGGTTCCTCATTGCCGGCGGTGTGACATTTTCCCTGTTAGGACTCAGTGTTGCACTGTTTGCCAATAATTTTGATCAGGTCAGTGCTGTCGGGACGTTTGTCATTTTGCCTTTGATTTATTTGGGCGGTGTCTTTTTCAGCATTGCCAACATGCATCCTTTCTGGAAAATGATTTCTTATGCCAATCCTCTCCTTTATTTGATCAATGGCATCCGTTACTCATTCCTGGGAGTGAGCGATATTGACCCCTCCAGGGCTTTTTTACTGACCCTGTTTTTTGTGGCAGGTGCCTATCTTCTTGCCCGACGTATGGTTCAAGTTGGCAGCTATACACGTTTTTAAGAAACAACAAATGGATACGACGATTCGAATGGTACCAGGATTTTCCTGGTTTGGAAAAAATATAGGAATCAAAGATGACTCTTTAGATTTTGGAGGAATTCTTTCCTCACGCCCTTGCCAGGCAGCAGGAGTCTTTACCAAAAACACAATGCCGGGCCCTCCTGTGGTTGTAGGTAAAGAACATTTGGAAAATGGGGAACTCCAGGCAATCATTGTCAACTCCAAAAATGCCAATGTCGCTACAGGTCTGTCTGGACTCCATGATGCCAAAAGAATGTGCCAGTTGATGGCACAAGCTTGTCAGCTCGAACCTGAGCAGGTACTGCCTTCTTCAACAGGAGTCATCGGTCTCCGTCTTCCCATGGAAATAATTGAAGCTGCCTGCCTGGCAGCTGCCTCTGAGTTTGGAAACACCCCTGGCCATGTTGAAAACTTTGCACGGAGTATCATGACAACAGATACCCGCCCCAAATGGGTGAGCGGCATGGTCAATGGAGCAACCCTCTTAGGAGTTGCCAAAGGCGCAGGGATGATTGAGCCCAATATGGCAACCATGCTGTGTTATTTTGTAACCGATGCAAAAATCTCTGCTTCTCTCTTGCAGCCAATGCTGACCCGAGTGGTCAATCAATCCTTCAACCGAATATCTGTGGATACCGATACCTCCACCAGTGATACTGTTGTGATTTTAGCGAATGGCTTTGCCGGAGAAGTCGATTTACAAGAATTTGAATCCGTCTTCTCCCAAATGGCAATCCACCTGGCAAAAGAGATTGTTCGTGATGGAGAAGGGGTTACCAAGTTAATCGAATTGACCGTTTCTGGTGCATCCACAGCCCAGCAAGCCTTGTGGACCGCAAAATCTGTGATAAACTCTCCCCTCGTAAAAACCGCGATCTATGGAGCCGATCCCAATTGGGGACGTTTTGTGATGGCAATAGGAAAAGTATTTGACTATACGGTGCCTTTGGTAAATTTAAAAATTTTTTTTGGGAAAGACCAACCCCGCTTCTGTGTGGATGCACAAAAAGTGGAGCAAAATGAGGTGCCTTTGGCAGATATTTCAAAACTGCTACAGCAACAAGAAATTTTTATTGAAATCGTTCTTGGGGACGGGGCTTACTCAGAAAAAGTATGGGGGTGTGATTTGACAGAGGGTTATGTGGAAGAAAACGCCTATTATACCACCTAACCCGGCATAGCCGGAACCAAAAATTATTTGTCACAGAGACACAGAGAAAAAAATATTTTTTTAAAACAGTAACCTTTGTGCCTCTGCGACTCAGTGGCTAAATTTCCTGGCATTTTGCGCAGAATATTTTTGTTAAGGAATGCTCAAACAATAACTTAGCAAATCTACTTGGCTTTTCAACGATCTCCTGCGTTGCTTTACCGGTGACATGGCACGCTATGCGCCCGATAAAACGCCTTGAACCTCAGCAAAGTATTGATATGTAGTAAAAGCTTACCAGGATCTTTACCAAAAACCATCTCCCCTTTTACCGTAACAATTCCAATACTGCTTTCAATACGATGGCCTATTTTCATGATTAACCATCTTCCAAGAGATGATCATCGGCTCTACGTCCGTAATTTTTGTCTTCTGCCCTGCGGCCATAAATTTTTTCGTCACCTTTTTTCTTTTTAGGAATTTCAGGCTCTTCAAGCACCTCAAACAATTCCCCGATTCTGTGATAGTCAATCAATAATACTTGAGCCACCTTCAAAAGATTCGCTGTTGACAAATTTTCCGAACCCTTTTTAACCCGACTTAAATGACCACGACTGATTCCTGTTTTTTGAGCAAGCCGGGAAATATTCAAATCTTGTTCATAAGCTTTAACAAAAAGAGGTTTATAATCCAGTTTCATTGAGTCATTCCTTGGTTATGAAATTAGAGTGTGTTAGGTGATCGGATCTATTGCTCAACACAGTAGACCACATATGCAGTATTGCACCGAGAAGTAGTATTTTCGAAAGCGCTGGATGAGGTACTGCTGGCATCACCAATTGTTCCATTACTCCCTCCAGTACCTGCAGACCAATTGCTGCAGTTGTCTGAGGAACTGCTTCCAGTAGAGGTCAAGCCCGTCCAAACATCTTGGCCAGATGGATCAATCGCATTGTCTAATGGAAAATTGAACCAACCTCCTGAATCGATGCTTCCAATGAGTGTTGAATCTGTCCGAACATAGTTCACTTCTGATGCCAGGACTCCTGTTGTAATTAGAGCCTTATAGGTGCCATTGCCGGGATAGTTAGCATCACTGGAACATACAGAATCTGCCACCTGATTGCCTTTGTAAGTGCTGCTGGTCACAAAAATAATTTTTGCAGGATAGTCAGAAGAGTTCCCGGAAGAGCCCCCGGAAGAGTCCCCGGAAGAGTTTCCATCGTTTCCTGCTGATGCGACATTATCCGTGATTATGATATTGATATAAGTGCTTTTTTTGCTTTCTGAGTTACCTGTAAGCCCCTGAGTAACAACCGAGAGTCCAGCTCCTGTTGCGTTCACCTTCGTTTTAATCTGTATCTTATGAGTGCCAAGATCAGTTAGGGTGATTTTGCAAAATTCTTGATCCTGACATGAAGAGTAGTGAGCTCCATCCACATACCACTTGATCTCATCGTAGGTTGAATCGGAAGCATCAAACAGCATGTCTTCACCTGTCAAGACGATTTTATTAGCATCATCAACCGATAGTTTAGCCGTAGCAACCCGAGAACAGAAGGGATCGTATTCATTGCAGGGCTCTCCTTCTTCGCTACAGGCAACTAAAGCCATCAGAATTAGAAAAAAATTGAATACGATTAATTGTTTCTGCATAATTTTTTTTGGAATAATAAGTAGAACCATAGTAGTTTCCAATCGATAGCAAATCAGTTGTTTTCTGAAGAAAAATTCGATTGTTTGATATCTTTGATAATGAGCCTCTGATGGAGAGGGATTGCATTGAAGTCGTATGCAATTTGATGAACTTGTTGAGCAAATTGCAGAGGTTTCTGGTTTGTTAAAAAATGAAAATGCTTTCTCAGCTCCATAATGGTCTGGTGTTGCTTGTTTGGCGGAATACCTGTCTGGTGTAACCAGGCCTTGACATGATCACCACCTCCCTGGGCAATATCTTTGAGAATGTACGGAGCCAATACCAAAGAGAGAACACCTTTCTGACCGGAAGTGCTGATAGTAGTTATACAAAAAGTCATATAGTATTGAGCCGTAGTTGCGGTTGTTATTCCAGTTGTACTGAATAAAAGATTATTTGAGCCTTTTTTTATTTGCAGTTTAGCAGTTCGATGATGGCACTTAAAATCCGTGGTAGGAGTGAGGTCGGCTGATTTTGCAACATGTATTGCTGAAATAAAAAATAATGCAAAGATCGAAAGGAAACGTTTCATAACAGTTGTTCTCAGCGGACTTATTGAAAAAGCAAGATTTTTTGTTTCATCGAATTCCTATTGTTCTTCCAGTTCTCAGCCTAAACATAATTTTTCCAATTTAATAGCTTTCTTTTACCCATTTTGCAACTGAATGATAAAAAGCACCATAGTGTTTTGCCACGGCCCTGAGGCTTTTGCATTTTTTGTAGGTGGAAACTATTCAATCTGGATTGCTTTTCAGATGCTTGTCGGCACTATCGATTGCTTCCTGCTCGGTTTCGCAAATAGAAATTATCTTATCAATGCGAGATGATCGCAATGTTTCAAAAACTAGTTCCGAAGGACGACAACAAACTAATCTTACCTGCTCTTTTTGAGCTTGTTTGATGGCTGAAACAATGGCACTGACTCCTGAAGAATCAACATATTTTACATGCTGAAGGTTAATTACACATATAGAATAATGATCTTTCTCCACCAAAGATTTGAAATAATCTTTGAATTCCTGCACATATTCTCCCCTAAGTTCACCATTGACAAAAAGAATGCAAACGTTGTTTTCAATACGATACGACAAGTTCATGGTTTGTTATTGTTAGGTAGGTTATTGCTTCTTCCTCAGTTTCAAAAATTTTAAGAAGATCTTCATATCTGTTCCAGAATAGCCACTGGACTTCGATATTTATAGCACAAATTACCATTGCTCTTTGTTTTTCTCTGCATTTGCGAAAAAATGACATGATTGTGCCTATTATGATGGAGTCAAGGAATATGACTTTACTGAGGTTGATAGCACAGGCTTTAAAGACTTCATCGGACAGCCTGGCAAAAAAGAGTTTGGTTTCCTTGGTTTCCTCCTGACTGAAGCCTCCCTCTAAATCAACAATACAAATTTCATCTTCAATACGATATGTCAATTTCATCTTTTATTCGAATGCGTGTTTTTCACTTCAGAAACTATTTACCTCTGTGCTATAGGACCTCATATTCCTCAACAAACTCAACATGCTCTGAAAGAGCTATTATTTCCTTTCTTTGGTGATCATTCTTATAGGCAGTCACATTAGCTTTCTGTACATGCCCAATAACAACTCTTGGTATATCATCAATGGTAGCAAATTCTTTGGCAAACAACTCCGCCCTCTTTTGGTCCAATGTCCAACAAAATCCTTCTTTCAACTTATCCTGACTATAACCCCTGTAAATTGTAAACCAATTGGGTAATTGCTCGAATTCTTCATACTCATCCTCTGACATCATCGCTTCTTTGAAATAATCATGTTGAGAAGCGAGTCTGAAGTCTTCAGCTAAATTATTCCAATATAAGGCAAACTTTCCCAATCTAGACCAGTGCTCTCCTAACAGTTCAAAAAATTCTTTGTCAGAATCAAAGTCATCTCTTGCACCATACAATTCTCTCAGAATTTGATTTGAATTTAACAGCCCAAAATATGTTTTCCAGTCTTCATTTTCCTGTGCCTCTGCAAGACGTTTTTCTTTGCTCATATTATTTTTATTGAAGATTGCTATGATAGACTCAGATGCTGGCGGTTTATCCAAAAATTATCTGAACAATAATTTTGGCCAGTTCAAAGCTGAATAGCGAAAAAGTAATGATCACCAATATCCCCCCAATGAACAAGTGACCTTCTCCTTTTGTAGGATTAAAATACATGGTCATATTAGAAAACTCTTCATTCGCACCAAGCTTTTCTGTTTTTTCTCCCTTTCTCTGGTTCCAAAAGTACATACTTGCTACTAATCCTATGGTGATTAGTAGATACAACCACATGCTAAAACCCATTTACTCCTGTTCATCTTTCTAAGGGCTGTAGCCCAGTATAAATGCGGCCGAGATCGGAGCGGAAGGGTTTCCATCAATATAAAGGCAATAATTTGTACTCAGAATCTCATTCATATTTTTATTCATTTGACGATCAATCAATGTCGAAACGATATCATATACAGGTTTAAGCTCCTGTTCTCCGAAGTTAATATCTTTTAGTTGGGTTTCAATAATATTTTTTGCTGACAACAAAAAACCATTTCCAGGGTAATACTCATTTTCTGCTAAACCACAGGTTATCATATCATAGCCATCCTGAACCATCCGTTTCCACGATACTAGATTTTCTTGCTTTCCCCATGACTTTGAAAAGAAAAATTCTATAAGAGGTTCTTCAGTGTGATGTAGATTAAAAATCAGGCAAAGGCATTCTTTAGATGGAATCCATCTCGATTGAATACCCTTTTGAGCTACCCATTTTTGAGCGTACTTTCTGTGTGATTCTTCCTGATTTAAATGGGAAGGTTCATTTGACATGTGCGAAACACTTAGCAGTGTCATTGGATAGAGGGATTCCACCATTTTTTTTACTTTTCATCAAAAAAATCATCGATTCCATCAAAATCAATCTCTGTGGAATCATTAAATTCATTATTATTGTCGAGAGATTCCCAATTGGTCTCTTCTTTTTTTCGCTTGATTGGAGCAACAATCTTTGCCTTTTGTTCACTTTCTTTAGCAATATCATACGCCTGGAGTTCATCCTTATTCATGCGAAATCCCTTTTGCATTTCTTGCACATAAGTCGCTAATGCCCCTTTGGGGTGTTGTTTACAAATTTTCTGAAGTGTTTCATAATCTACTTTTCTCGGTTCTTCTGAGATTCCATTTTGCTTTAATTCCTCACAGGCTTCTTGCCTCAGTTTCCAGTAATAAGAATTGAGACTCTTGAATTTAGGAGGAACTTTAAATATTTTTTCTTCCATAGAATGGTTCCGTCATTGGCAGGGTGCGCTTTGAAGCAGACGTTTGCATTTGTTACTCACGACGAGCTCCAATTTTTTCATCAGGACGAGTGACTTCACTGATTCTGATTCCATAGCGTTCATTGACCACCACGACTTCCCCTCTGGCCATAAGACGATCAGCAATCAGCACATCCATCGGTTCTCCAACAATTTTGGTAAAAGGAATCACACCACCAATTTTTAAGTTCAATATATCCCGAATAGTCATATCTGTTCGCCCTATCTCAACATGGAGAACCATTGGTACATCTTCTAAAAACTTGATTTGATGATAGACTTCTTCTTTTTCTCCTTTCTGTAGAAACTTTTTATATGAATCCCCTCCAAGTAAATCGGTTCTTTTTTCAGACATCTGGTTTCCTATTGTTGTTAAAATTAGCCGAAGGCAACCGCCCCAAGTACTACTTACCTAAGCCTATGGGTATCTATATGTGAATCCGGAGCTGAAAACGATGTCATTCCGGGCTAGACCCGGAATCCAAAAGAATTCTCAGAGTTTTCTGGATGCTTTTTGTAAAGCGTTGTTTTGATAAAATAAATTTTGACTCCGGATTCGCATATTTATAAAAGAATCTGGTCCCATTCCCACTTATGTTAGGTCCAAAATGGCTTCATCTTCCGTTTTGAAAACCTGCAAAATGTTATTAAGCCCCATACTTGTTAGTGTTGATAAAAGGTATGGACTTAGTTGACAAATTGAAAATTCTTTAGTCTTCGTAGCAGCGGTTTTGTATACAGCAAAGATAGCTCCTATTCCCGATGAATCAATTACCTCAACTTCTTGCAAATTCACGACAATCACGTCTACGTGTTCTTTGCTCAGGAAAGAATTTGTAAATGATAAGAACTTGCTCGATTTATCTCCCGCTAAATTCCCAACAGGGTAGATAATACAAATTTTTCCTTGAATACGAAATTTTAACTCCATTGAATCCAATTCTGATTTGATATTTTTTTTATTTTGACGACAAATATAACAGAGTTCTGGAGAATACCCTCAATTTCAAACTTTCGTTAGTTAGGGTTCGTACAGAAATAACGTTGACAAAGATGAGGAAGTATTTTTCCTCGTCTAATTTACCACTTATTTCAAATTTTGAGCCATTAATAAAAAATCATTAAATATCAGATACTTAGGAAAGAGTCTGCTTGTTTTTAAATGAAGGTGATCTTGAAGCTGTGTTAGAAAATGATAGAAAATTGAATGATGGGGAATGATGGGTGTTAGAAAATGATAGGATTTTAGCTCAAAAAATAAAACAGTTGTTGAATTTTGTTATTATCGGTTTAAAGTTGGATTGATGAGTCGATCTTTTCAAGGATGGTATTCATCAAGTTTGAGACTACGGATTCGAGCTTCGAAACTTCATGATCTTTAAGGAATGCTCAAACAATAACTTAGCAAATCTACTTGTCTTTTCAACGATCTTCTGCGTTGCTTTACCAGTGACATACAAGCTATGCGCCCGATAAAACGCCTTGAACCTCGATGAGAATTCTGCGTAACTTTCACATGTTATTATTTTCGCCTTCCTAAGAGAGAGAAGGCAGCTGCACATCCGGATTTTCTTTCTGGAATTTATGCAGAATTTTTTTGTATTTGTGAATACGCTGTTTTTTATCTTCAATTTGGCTCATCACCAAGTCAGGCCGTAGTGCGGTTCCTTCTTTGAGTTCTTCAGCTGACTGGTGAATCGAACGTTCCATGCTGAGAATCTGACGCTGATACTCCAGGATGTTTGGTGGGATATTGGTTTGTTTGTTCAAATTACGCAAGCGTTCGGCAATACCTTCCAGCGTTTTCCTGTATTTTGCCAAGGCGGCACGGGCTTTTTCCAGGTAATCGGCCATGATTTCCACATTATCCGGGTTTTTGCCCAGTCTTTTGTAGAGAGAAGGCCCTCCTACAGGGTTTCCATCCAGCTTCTGCTTGAGTTTTTCTATGGCTTCAGCTTCTTTGGACTTCAGCTTAGCGGGATCTTTCAGGGTGATCCATATGGATATCAAGTGCTCCAGGGCAAAGCTGATAGGCACTTGTTTATCCATGATACATTCGCACTGATTGCGCATTTCTGTCACACGTCCTGCAGGAACTTGCAGTTCATTGGTTTGATCCTCCGATCGTTTTGTTTCTGCATCCAGTGCAAAAACTTTACGAATTGCCAGCAAAAAAGAATTTTGAAACTCAATCAGGATGGTTAAATAATCATCAACACCCAGAATATCCTGTACATTGTCGGAATCTATCGTGTCTGAGTTTGGTATTCCGCTTTTTGGCAGATTAAAAGACCGCAGCACACACTCCCGGAGGATTGTATTGTCGTTATGGTGGTATATGTTCTTTTCACACGCTTCTGGAGTTCCATTGAGCAGATTCAAAGAGCCAAGCAGGCTGACCTGACCAGACTCTTTTGGTGCATAAAATAATTTTTCGTATACTTCAATGTCTGCTCCGCTTAATTTGGTAGAAAGGTCTTTGACTGCCTGCGCATAAGTCTGCCAGAACTGCAGATGGTTCAATTTGGCCTCAAGTCCAACAAGCATGCGTTCCATGAATACATCAACTTTATCAGGCTCCATGTCATAAAACTCAGCATTGAGCAATTCAGGAATCAGAACAGAGGTCTCTGAACTTTCTGCCTGCTGTTGGAGACTTAATATCAGGTCTTTGTAAGTCTTTGCTTTGGAACTATTCTGCTCAACCAATTCTTCATAATGGGCGACTTGCTGTCGAAACCCTTTGGCCATTTCTTCACAGCGGTCCGTGTAATTATATTTTTCAATAGCACCAAAAAACGCCATAATGCTGCGAAGGATCACCTCAGAGGTCTGTTCTGGATCAAGATACCGTTCTTTTTGTTCCTCTGAAATATACCCTTTTTCCTGGGCACGGATCAATGCTCTCAACTGCTCCATATAGGCAACGGCTTCTTTGGTCTCCATCTGACAGACCGTTTCTATTGCTTTGGGCGTGCTAACCAGTTTGGTCTGAATCGCATTTTCGAGCATTAAATACTTTTTAGCAATCTCTGTATAGGTCCGTGTCCATTTCCTGACAGCTTCTTTAAACATCAAGGTTCGGGTTTTTTCACCAGGTTGTGCAATCAGGATCATTTCTTCAGGGTTCGGTTGGGCATTGAGTTTCTTCAAGATGGATTTTAGCTTATTCACCATCCGCTTGGATTCAATCAAATACAAATCCAGGGCATAGCTCAAATCCGTCTGCATGGTTGCGTAGATCCCTCGAAGGTCCTGGGCCTGAGAAACGGTCAGCATGTATTGGCTCATGTATTTTGCACTATTTGCTTCAAAAAATAGTGCGCTGAGATACTCTTTTGGATTATCTTCCTCTTTTCCTGCATAGAATTGCAGCAGTTCATCATAATTCAGGGCATTGCTGAGTGGAATGCTTTCAGGGCCTGTTCTTTGTGCTTCAGGCGTATTGTCTTCTTTACTTTTGTCTTTATCGGCAAGAACTTGCTTTGCTTTTTGGCGGTAAGTGTCAGACTCTTCATCAGAGGAGCTTTCCGGTTTCTCCTCTGGCGGCACATCAGCAGGGGCCTCTGAAGTGGGATTTTTCTGGTTCGGACTGTAATATTCGAGCAGTTCTCCCTTGGCTTTTTCAATCAACTCTTCCACACTGGGAGAGTGATAGGGGGCTCCCAGAGCATCACGTGTCGCATTGTTAAAGATCGTCAGCTGTTCCCTCAGTTTTTCATTGAGTGAAATAATTTTTCCTTTGGAAGGATCATCTCGTACTGTGAACATCCTTGGCGGCGTTCCTGGGCCCCAGTCCATCATGTTCTGAATTGCTCGCTCCAGAGTGATTTTAGGATGGAATTCACCTGAAAAATTAGATTTTTTCACAACCAGCATTCCCTGTAATGCTTGCCAGATTTCCTGAGCCGCCATCATCCGTCCTTTGACCTCAAAAGGATTTGTTCCCATCAAGGCGTGGAAACAATCACCACTCGTGATCCAGTCACGCCGCAATTGATGCAGCACTTCCAACTCCAGCATGAAACGCTGACGCAGCATGGAAAGGTGCTTTTGAATTTGCTGTACCAGCATGTAGGGTGTTATTTTTCCTTTAGCAGCTTGCTCTCCTTCTTTTTCCTCTGACTGTTTGATGGGCTTTTGAAACAGAGAAATCATTCTCATGATGTTTTCCTGACTGTTGTCATTCACATCGGCATCCTCTGTTGCTTCCAGGAGCTGCTTTGTATAAATTCGAATGGGCGTTGCCATGAACCCTAATACACTATACCCCACAAAGTCATTGAGCTTTGCCTGTAATTTTGGGTCGGTAGGGCTTGTTTCATAAAGATTGCCTGGCAGAAATTCTAACTCGTGCTTGTCATTGGCTAATGATTGGAGCTTACCCAGCATAGCCGGCCTTAACGTAAATCCTGCTTTTGGATTGCCTGTCAAACATTTCTTTTTGTTCAACAAGAAACTCAGCTTGTAGATGGTATCATAGGCTTCAATCAGATGCATTGCATTTGGTTGGAACTTTTTTGCAGTCTTTTTCTTGGCTTGAGGCTTTGGTGCAGAATCTGACATAAGAGGAATGTAGTGTGAGAATACTAGCTTATGAAACAAATATAGTATAAAGTAGAATTATTACAGTTGGATGGATGAAAGTTCAACATGTTTGCACAGAAAGGATCATTATTTTCTCTCCTTTTGAAATAAGAGCGCGAATTTGGACATAAATTTGCTATACTTTAATTCAGTAAAAAGAATATTTATTTCTTCCCAAAGTCGCTATTAAAAAAGATCATGCAGCAATAGTGTGAGGAAAAACCATGGCAGAAGATATTTTAAGACCTCCTGAAGAAACACCCATTGAGAAACAGGAGCGCACCAAAGAAGAAGATGCTGCCAAAGGCAGGAAAAAGAAGGGTAAAAAAGTTTTCATCAATGAAGACCTTTTTGGAAGCAGCAAAACTCTCGATGATTCACCGTCTGAAGAAGGGATTTCTCACCTGAAAATCAAACCTCAGGAACTTGGAAATATTCCTGGTTTGATTGACCATTGGAAAGCCGAGTTGGACATGAGGGTGAAGGAAATTTTGACATGGAAGAGTAATTCATTTTTTCAAAAAGCTTCCTCTTTGATAAAAGGAGACAGGATTCCTCCGACGATCTCAGGAGAAGAACTGTCACATTTTCATCCAACCAAAGCCGCATTAGAAAAAGTGAAAATTCTCAAGCGGGATCCCACAGATATGATGGCACGCTTGGAGCTGGTCTCCATTGTCGCCAAAAGCGGCCGGGATTTTCCGGTAGAAATGTACCGCACTTTCCTGATTCAGTCGACAGTTGCCTGCTCCCTTGGAGAGTTCACCAATGTCGGTCTGCAAATGGCTATCTGGGCACAGGATATGTACTTTACGAAGCTGTTCTATAAATGCAAAGGCGAATCCATGGCTCTGGAAGATAAGATCAGAACGCAGGAAGGGAAAGAGAACGCATTCACCCGCCAGGCACAAGGACTGCGTACTCATATTTCCGATGTCCGCCGCAACATGGAAATCATTAAAAATTACCAAAAACAGTCTGAAAAAGCACTGCGGGACAACAAGGCCGTATACAACACCACGCTCTCTATTGATGAAATCACAACCTATCTCCTTGAGTCAGGAGGAAAACTGAGTGCCAAGGAAGAAGAAGAGCGTGATGAAAAGAAAATGAAAATATTTAAAAAATCCTCTGAAATCCTTCTGCTTCTCCGAGTATTGCCTTTATTAAAACCAGAAGCAGAAAAAATAACCAACCAGTTGAAAAAGATGGACCCGGATGCTCCCATTGTTCATTTTCTTCAAGCAAAGGTCAACATGAGTGACCTTGTTTTTAAAGTAGGACAGTTTCAAGGGGGGGATCGATCCAGTGAAATGCGAAATGAGGTTCAGGAGGCATTCAAAAAAACTCATAACTGCTATGGGCTTGCTGTTAAAAAAGTGGGCAAGTTTCCCAAAACGAAGCTGGAATATTCGGTGTTCATTGAATACGCTCACCTCATTCATTACTTTTATAAAGTGGCAAAAACCACTTTGGGCATACGCCTTCCTCGTGAATGGCTGGAAGCCATTTTCAAGAAAACTGTTAAATTACTGGAACTCGCTCAGGAAAAAGGAAAAGTTGACGCGATCATGTCTGATATCATGAAAGACATGGTCGATGAAGGCTTTGTCCAGGAAGGGGTGTGGCAAATGAAGAACAAAGATGGGCTCTGGAAAGAAGCCTATGCCGGCAACAGATAGTGTTTGCTTGCCTATCCTGCCAGGATGGCGGCCCCATAAATTCCGCTGGAATCTCCTAACTTATTTTTGACAATTGGAACCGGAAGCTTGGTGTTGAACAACTGACGATTGGTGGATTCCTGCCCTGCTTTGTAAAGAATCGGTAAATTCGATACTCCTCCACCAATCACAAGAATGTTCGGATCAAAGATGTTGATCAGGTTGGCCATGCAGCGTCCAAAATAATGAACAAAATCTGTTATGGTCTTTTGGGCATGCTGGTCTTTTCCTGCTTCGTAGTTCCGATATATTTCCTGAAGCGACTTTCTTTTGCCGGTATATTCCTGATAAATACGCTGTACTCCTATCCCGGAAAGGTACAATTCCATGCAGCCTTTTTGACCGCACCAGCATTCGGGCCCTTCAAAATCAAGGCAGGTATGTCCCCACTCCCCTGCATTGTTATGAATTCCTCTCCATATCCTTCCTTTGTGCACAATCCCTCCTCCCATGCCAGTGCCCATGATAATACCCAATACCATCTCTTTGCCTTGTCCTGCCCCCAAGATTGCTTCACTGAGAGCAAAACAGTTGGCATCATTTTCCAACAGTACTTCATGATCCACTAATGCCTCCAGGTCTTGTTTCAGCGGATGGCCGATCAAAACCGTGGTGTTGGCACTTTGCACCAGTCCCGTTTGTGGAGCAATGGAACCAGGGATTGCCATACCAATGACATATTCTTCATCAATCAATGGTTTGTAACCGTTGATCAAATTGGCCACTAGCTCTACGATCCATGCATACCCTTTGTCCCGGTTGGTGGCCACCCGTTTTCGTTTGATCACATTCAGCACATTTTCCTGAGTTAGTATTATTTCTGTTTTGGTCCCACCCAAATCAATTCCGATGCGTTTCATTGCTAGGTTGTTCTTTCTGGTTAAGAGTTCTTTTGGACAAAACTTCATTCGCCTCTGACATTTGCATACGATTGCATCGAACTGTTTATCAAAAAAACTCAATTTGAGAAAGTGAAATAAAGAACCCTATAATAACCTTGTGTTTCCAGCCAATTCTTGTAAAAAAAAAGGTTTTGAATCGAACATTATGGAATATTATTTCTTGAAAAGGAATTGAAATTATGGGTTTACGTGTTCCCGTTAGTTGGCTGAATGATTATGTCCCCACTTCCAATGTGGAAGAACTGGCAGAACGTTTGACATTGGCTGGTTTAGAAATTGAAACAATTGAACACATTGGACCGCAGTGGGAAGAAGGATGTTTTTTTGTTGCAGAAATCTTAGACGTCACTCCACATCCCAATGCGGACCGATTGTCTCTGGCTAAGGTCGATTATGGTCAGAAACTGCCCATGGTTGTTGTTTCGGGAGCTCCCAATCTAAGAGAATGGGAAGGCAAATCCATTCCGTCTCCTCTCAAAGTCGCCTTTGCTATCACAGGGGCAACCCTGGTGGATGCCTACAGTGAAGAAGAACGTACGATACAGCTCAAACCTTCGAAAATTCGTGGTGTTCATTCTGAAGGCATGTTGTGTTCTGAAAAAGAACTAGGATTGAGTGACGCTCATGAAGGAATTTTAATTCTTCCCGAAGATGCCCCCGTGGGACAACCGCTCCGTGCTTATTTGGGTGATGCGGTTTTGCATTTTGATATCAAAGGAGGATTCAGTCATCTGCTGGCTGTCCTGGGTATTGCCCGTGAAGTTGCAGCGTTGACCAGCAGTTCCTTCAACAAGGAGGTCATTGGCGACATCGCATCCTTGCCACACCACATCACCGACCAACCCGACTTTGTGAAACTGGAAATTGAAAATCCTGATTTATGTCCTCGCTATTCAGCCTTGTTGATCGAAGGAGTGAAGCTGGGGCCTGCACCATTTTGGATGCAGCAAAGGCTCCTGCGTGCTGGAATGAGGCCCATCAGTAATATTGTTGATATCACCAACTATGTGATGCTGGAAATGGGACAACCCCTCCATGCCTTTGATTATGACCTGCTGAAGAAACATGATGGCGGTGATCTTCCTACCATCATGGTACGTTGCGCCAAAGACAGGGAAACCATGCATACATTGGATGGAGAGGAGCGCACTTTTGATTCAGAAATGCTGTTGATTGCTGACAGTACAGGGGCCACTGCCATTGCTGGGATCATGGGTGGTGTTGAAACAGAGATTTGTGATGAAACCGTCAATATTCTGCTTGAGTCGGCCAATTTCGAATTTTTGAACAACCGTCGTACCGCACAATTATTAAAACTGAATACGGAAGCCAGTGAGCGTTTCGGCAAGCGAATCGATCCGGAATTGACCTTACCCGCCGCTTTTCGTGCAGCCCAATTGATGGTCGAGTATGCTGGAGGCACCTTGCGTCCCGTGTATGGAGACCTCTATCCCAAGAAAAAGGAAACACTTTCTATTGAACTGGATCCCCATTATGTTCACCGTTTGCTGGGGATTGAGCTGGCTGAGTCAGAAATAATCGAAATTTTAGAAAGCCTGGAGTTTGAAGTGATTCCGGGTGAGAAACTGCAGGTCACGGTTCCCAGCCACCGGATGGATGTTACCATTGCTGCCGATTTAGTCGAAGAAGTTGCCAGAGTCTATGGATACAATCGAATGAAGGGCACCTTGATGGATGATGAGTTGCCGGAATACCACGCCAATGTCCAACTGCTGTGCAATGAAAAAGTAAGAGATATTTTGACGAGCATCGGTATCAATGAGATCATCACTTATTCGATCATCGACACACAAAAAGAGGCACTTCTGAACCAGGACAACCTGGTGGATGTTTCGCAATATGTTGCTCTTAAAAATCCGCTTACGGCAGAAAGAACGCACTTGCGTCGTTCCTTGCTGCCAGGGGCATTGATCACAGTTCAGAGCAATTTGCGATCACATGAACAAGTAGCCCTGTTTGAAGTGGGCAGTACCTACCATCCCCAGAACAATGCTCTTTTGCCAAATGAGCAGCCGGAATTGAGTATTGTGTTGACAGGCAAGCGCTATCGATCTTCCTGGATGAATAAAGGCGATGAGCAGACAATCGATTTTTATGACCTCAAAGGAGCTGTTGAAAACCTGCTGGAGGGCTTGCACATCGAAAATTGTGAATGGAAAAGAGGCTCCCGACCTGCTTACCACCCTGGACGCTGTGCAGAAGTATTCATAGAAGGAAACTCATGGGGGATTGTGGGAGAAATTCATCCAAAGGTCTGTCAGAAATTTGGCTTACCCCAGCAATCAGTCTGTGCGGCAGAACTCAATTTGAGCATGTTGGCGAAGTACTGGAAAGAAGATCATTCCATCACGGAACTCTCTATTTATACACCCATCTATGAGGATTTGGCGTTTGTTGTTGAGGAGTCTGTTCCTGCTAGCATGGTAGAAGCTCTGATTGCAAAAAATGGAAAACCACTGCTGACCCGAATCAAGTTATTCGATATATTTCGGGGAGATCGTGTGGGAACTGATAAAAAAAGCTTAGCCTATGCCCTGACTTATCAGGCCGATGATCGTACCCTGACCAACCAGGATGTTGAACCTGTCCGCAATAAAATCATCGCTCAGCTCAAATCAGAATTGAATGCAGAACTTCGAATTTGAAACATTTATTTTTCAAGCAGCAGCGCTTTGGCTTCATGGTAGGATAATTCTTCGAAACCACTTTTATAGATGGAAATATTGAGGGAGTAGGCTAATGCTGAAGCGCAAATTCTTTGATAGTAAGGAAGCTTTTCATTAAACACAGGAAGTACGCTGGTGACTTTTTCCGCATTTTTCAGCATCGCTTCAAATTCCAACTGCCTGACTGCAATGTCATTTTGAAATTCTTTATCGCTTGCTGCTTGCTCACTCAGCTCCAGTGTCCATGTGATGTCCTCATGCAGCAGGCATTTTCCAATATACACACCATATATGCTGCTATCCCATTCCTTTGGTGCAATCAGCGAGAGGCGATACTGCCCTCCTTTTCGGTATAGATAATAGCGTTTCCCTATCACAGGCTTGAATGAAAATTTGCTTTCTAACACAAAAAGGGAAGTGAACAATTCGCTGGAGATTTGATGGATTGACTTGGGAGGAACGGAAAGAATTGGGCGAGAATTCTCCAAATTGTCCAAAACAGAAACGAGTCCTTTCCCTTGTGGATTGGGTCCGCTATTCATAAAATGATTGGAAAATTAGATAGAATTGATCCAAATATAATACTTTTTTTAGATTTTTAAAGATGCTATAAATTAGCAGGAAAACACATTATCGCAAGTTCATCCCTAACGTCAATTACTAACACAAATAACAAAGGATAGATTATGTCAGAAGCTGTTGTTGCTCAAAAATCACCGTATGCTGTTGATGTGGAAGAAGGAAAGTCTTATTATTGGTGCAGCTGTGGTAAAAGTCAAAAGCAGCCTTTTTGTGATGGAGCGCACAAAGGCTCTGATTTCAGGCCGGTTGTCTATCAGGCTGAAGAAAGCAAAACCGTTTATTTTTGCGGCTGCAAACAAACGGGAAACCAGTCGCTATGTGACGGGGCTCACTCCAATATGGCATAACATTTATTTCTGCATCGATTCGGTGCAGAATATTTTTCTTAAAGGGTGGTTACGAATTCTTCTTTGGTATCAAAAATTGGAATTAAGTGGGTTATACGGGCTACGTCAAATGTTGTATTGACATCTTTATTCACTTGGTACATTACCAACCTAACGTCTCTCTCTTTACAGATTTTAAAAAACAGTAAAATGATGCCGATTCCAAATGAATCAATGAGTGGCGTCTCTTGTAAATTCAGTGCGATTGCCTTCAGAGAATCACTATCTAATCGTTTTTTAATATAAGAGCTAAAGCGCTGATTGCGTGCTTCTTCTCCTGTTAATGCTCCTGCTATGTTGATGAAGCAGACTTCGTTTTCAATTTTGTAGGATAAATTCATAAGTTTTAGTTAAACAATGTTTAGGAATGCTCAGACAATAACTTAGCAAATCTACTTGTTTTTTCAACGATCTTCTGCGTTGCTTTATCGGCTACATAGCACGAGCTATGCGCCCGATAAAGCACCTTGAACCTCGATGGAAATCCTGTGTGATTTTCGCATGTTGTTATTTTCGCCTTCCTTAAGGGTTTATGCTTTTGCGTAGCTCTTGCTTGCGTCAGACAACCGCAGCATCACCACCTCTGCCTCCAATGACGATGGTTCCATTTTCTTCGAGTTTCCGGATCGTCTGAATTATTTTTTGCTGTGCGGCTTCTACATCGGAAACTTTGACAGGCCCCATCACCTCCAAATCCTCACGAATCATGTCAGCGGCTCGTGAAGACATGCTGCTGAAGAGCAGTTCTTTGACAGCATCACTGGCCGTTTTTAAGGACAAAACCATATCCTGCTGGTCTATTTCCTTGAGCACAATCTGCATTTGACCACTGTCTATCAGGACCAGATCTTCAAAAGTAAACATCAATTCTCGAATCTGTTCTGCCAGATCCGGATTACTTTCTTCAATAGTAGCAAGAATTCTCGTTTCCGTTGCCTTATCCAGAGTGTTTAGGATTTCTGCAACCGACTCCACTCCTCCTACTTTTGTTCCGACGGCAGCTGCCGTTTTCATTTCTTCAGAAAGAACGTCATCCATTTCTGAGATAATACCAGGAGGGATGGTTTCCAAGGCGGCCATACGGTAGACAACATCGGCCTGCAGGTTTTCCGGTAATTCCCGCAAAACCATAGATGCCTGCTCTAAGTCGGTTAAATGAGCCATGATCAGAGCAATGGTCTGGGGATGCTCATGGGATATGTAGCTGGAAATGATTTTGGGGTCCATGAATTTCAGGGAGTCCAGAGCGCCTTCTTCCTGGTGAGCTTTCAAGTTATCAACAATGTCACGGGCTTTGTCCGCACCCATGGCTTTGATCAGGGCGTTTTTGACAAAGTCACCACTGGCACTGACTCCTACTCCGTCATCCTGGATGACGGATTTACGATAGAACTCTTCTAACACCAAATCCAGTTCTTCCGGGGATACATCGGTAAAACGTGTCATGTAATACCCCACCTGCTGGATTTCAACTTCCTCTAAATTTTTCAATACTTCTGATGCGTTTTCTTCTCCCATGGCAAGGAGCAAAATAGCCGCTTTTTTTGGTCCTGTCAGTTTTCCGACACTCATATTTTCACCTAATTATGAATCTTGATTGTGATGTTCTTTCAGAGCAAAGCCCTTCGGAATGCTCAAACATAACTTAGCAAATCTACTTGTCTTTTCAACGATTTTCTGCGTTGCTTTGCCCAAGCTATGCGCCCGATAAAACGCCTTGAACTTCGATGAAAATCCTGCGTAACTTTCACATGTTATTATTTTCGCCTTCCTTTATGTTTTATGAAACATGTTTTCAAGCATTGTTGGGCATTCCCTAAATCACATATTTTTTGAATACAAGTCTAACCTATAACCTATGAACCACCCTCTCTAATGGAGATGCTTTTATTTTACATAAATTATAAATTTTCTCCAATCAAGTTTTTGCTGTTTGATTTTTTTTAATTTCTTTCGATCCTTCATGTCGATCTCCAATTTTTTCACACGGTCCGTTGATCTGGAAAAATCTCATGTCCTTCTACTTCCAAAAATTGATACAACCCTTTAAGGAAGTCCATGTGTTTGTCTCGGCTTTCATCAGGAAGACTGTCGACCACTTGAACCAATGATTGAAAAAGCCTGGGACGGGTTTTAGAAACAGACTCAAAACTTTCCAGATCATACTTTGTCCCGTCGACCATCCGGGAATAATCAATATTTTTTGTGGTTCCTTTATAACGAGTCTTGGGGTGGGTGTGATACAGTTGGAAATAGGGGCTCGGGTCGGCTGTTTTTGTGAAAGGAGTTCGCCCGAGAGCTAAAAATATTTCGGGGGCTGTTCTTAAATAGACGACTTCATCCTCAAACTCTTTAATCACACTGCGTCCATCAATATTGACTCCTACTTTATGGGTCGCTTTCCGCAGATACCCTAGCTCGGAATAAAAATCCAAAACATCCTTCAAAAATTCCACAAAATCTTTATAAATGAACAATTTAATGGAACCGGAATCAAAGAAAGTACGATTCAGATTGGTAAATTTACTTTCATAAATGGTGCTTTTAAATTCTTTGCCGTACCCTACCCAATCCACTTGTACCATTTCTAAAGGTTTACCTGAATCAGGAACCCTGGGAATAGTTTCGGGTTCTGCTGGAGTTTCGGGGGTTGCTGCAATAACTTCTTTCTGAGGTTTTAGCTTCAAGCGTTTTACAAAACCTCCCAATGTTTGTAGTAGAGCCGAGGCAACCCCCGACGCCCCATTTTCTTCCTCTTTTGCTTGTTCTACATGAACCTTGACTGTTGCGGCCATGTATTTTTTTTCTGCTTTTTGCTCGCTTCCCATATCGACGGATCTGGTATTTGTACCAGAAGGAATTTCTCCTTTGAGCTCGTTCCGCTTACGGATGTTTGAAATTTCGACATGAATACTTTCTGCGATCGAAGCAATTTGAGCCATGTTTAATGAATCCAACAGCTCTTTTTCTGCTGTGCGAGCCCTGTTCATTGTTTTTTGTAAAGTAGAATCGGCAGAAGGCAAATAGGCTTCTCCCTGGTTAAAAGCCGTCAGGTTTGTCTTCTTCAATATTTTGCTTCGATCATGCATTTGATCATCTGCATCAAGGTTTGCGAATAGCTGATCTAACTGCTGATACGCTTTAATTTTAAGTAGACTATACTGTGGAACCTTAATTGCCCCTGATGTCATATTCTGGATATCCATGCGGTGTAGATCTTCATATAACCAATACCGCAAGTATGTATCCTTCCATTGAAGGTAAGTGATCATCGAGGGATTGCCATACAGCGATAAGATAAATTCACGAAAACGTTCTACAATGAGTGAATATCGGTGTTTTTGGTCAAACAGAGTTCCAGAATGACCAAGCACTTGGAGAATATTTTGTGCAAGGGTTTCTCGTGTCCAATTAATTTTTGTCTGGAATGATCGTGGCAGAACATTTTTAATATTTTTGAGAGGAACCTCAGCATAACGAAGTAATTCCTGGTTAACTTTGCCGGACTCTGTTTCAGACAGGCCTTCAAATAGTGATTGTGTTTCTAAAATTATTTTGGTTACTTTATATGTTCCAAAAGCCTTTGCTCCATAGATTCGAAGAATTTTTTCTTTAACCGTAACAGATCCCATGAACAGCAATTTAATTTTATCCAGTAACTCTTGCGGATTTCTATAAAAGGGATAGGTTGATCGAAGTATTTTAAATTGTGCTTCATCTAATTCATTGTTTAAAAATTTTTGAAGTTGTTTACAAAAAATCAGGGCGTGTCGGATACTCTCCTCATCAAAATGCAGTCCATCTTCTGTTGTTACATGAGAAATATCCCAGCCCGTTTCCTCTTTTTCTGCTATAAATTCTTGCTCCAATTCTTCAAAATATTGAATAATTGGGGTCATGAAATTCGTAACAGAGTCAAGCGTTGTCAAGTCTTTTTTTTCAGAAACCAGTTCATTGTGGTTGTCATCTTGAACTAATTCTGCTTCAGATGATGATGTCATGATTTTGTACCAGCAAAAATCTCTAGTGCCGATTCTTCAGTGTCATAAATAGAAATTATTTTTTTTAAAAGAGTTCTGTTAAAAACCTCATTGATGGATTCAGTCAACTGACAGATTCCAAATCCCATTTGCTTTCTTTGGACACATTTGGATAAGGCCGCAATGACTCCCAGGCCAAAAGAGTCCATATTTGTAGTTTCTTTCATATTGATAAGCATGGCTTGGAGTCTGGTATTGGTATGTAGCAATCCGATGGCATAAGAAAGTAGTTTTTTAGATTCATTTTCCGTAAAATCACCTTCTGTGCTGATAATACAAATTTTGTTTTCAGTGCGATGTGATAGAATCATTAGAACGCAGATAATAGATTGTGGTATATGCTCCACATGAGCAGAGCGTGTGTTTGATATGTGAGTTGATATAATGTGATCGTGTTTTTTTAAGGGGGTGCTCAAACAATAACTTAGCAAATTTACTTGTCTTTTCAACGACCTTCTGCGTTGCTTTACCGGTGACATAGCAAGAAGCTATGTGCCCGATAAAACGCCTTGAATCTCGATGAAAATCCCGCATAACTTTCGCATGTTATTATTTTCGCCTTCCTAATCATCATTGATTGCAGGAAGAATGATTTCAAAAGTAGTATTTTTTCCTTCAATACTGGAAACCCGCAGCAGCCCCTCGTGTTTTTCAATAATGCCGTAGCTGATTGATAATCCCAACCCTGTCCCTCTGCTCACTTCTTTGGTTGTAAAAAAAGGATCAAAGATTTTATCCAAAATAGACGAAGGAATTCCTGTACCATTGTCCGTAAAAGTGACCACCACCTGCAGGGGATGATCATCTTGGCGGGTTTCTGTTTTGATAGTCAGTTCGGCATCATCAATTTTTAATAGAGCATCTTTGGCATTGGTCAGCATATTGATAAAAACTTGCTCCAATTGTTGTGAATTTCCAGAAACCAGGGGGAGATCGGTAGCATAACAAGTATTGATCTGAATGTTACGCAGTTTAAAATCTTCCCGAAAGATGATTAAGCTGTTATCGAGAATATGATGGAGATCAATGGGCTTCATCTCAGGAGAAGTTTGACGAGCGAACTCTTTGAGGTGGTTGATCAGTTTCATCATTCGTTCGGTTCCCTCTTCCACAAGTTTTAATGTTTCATAAGCTGATTGTGGATCTAAGTTTTCTGCCCCCCTTTTCAGTTCAAGCCGGGTATTGGTGTGGACATACATCAAGGGCTGGTTCAGCTCATGGGCAATACCTGTCACTAATTCTCCAATAGAAGCCAGTTTGGCCGATTGTATCAGTTGGGACTGGGTTTTTTTGAGTTCTTCATTGGCTGCTTCCAGTTGGTGATTAGTGGTTTCATATTGTTTTGCCTTATGTGTGGTCAGCGCCAGTTTTTCGGTCAAAATCATTGAAAATATTCGATACAGTGTGTTTTGCCAGTTATCATTGTCGATTTCTGTATATTCTCCGATATGTCTGGCACGAATACTAAAGATGTCCACCGGAGTAGAGGCAGTTACTGTAGCAGAACAAGGTTTGGCACTAATAACGCTCATCTCTCCAATAATGTCGCCTTTGCGTCGCAAGTCCAGAATCAATTCTCCCTTTGCATAAATAGAGACTTTTCCTCGAATTAAGAAAAAGACTTTGTCATTGATCTGCCCTTCTACCAAAATATCCGCGCCTGGGGGATAATGAGATAATTCAGACAAGGGAACGAGCTGATTCAGTAGTTTATCGGGTAGATGACTGAACAGCCGGAAATTTTTTAAATATTCAATGATTTCTTGATTTTCTTCAAATATGTGCTCACTAAAAGAGTCTGACATTGTATATTTTTGATTTAGAGATTAGATTGGCCACTGCTTTAACTTCTTCAAAAAGCCTGCCATTTGTTGTGTCATGGATATCTGCTGCTCACCTCCCCCGTGTTTTAGCCTTAGAGTCGCAGTTTGCCATTTCCGCCGCTGATTCGATCATCGAACTCGCTTCTGAAGCACTAAAAAATAGAGAGAATGAATGGAATCCGTGATAGAAAATGATAGAAAAATCTATAAAAGAGGGAAAGCGTGTTAGGTTTTGTTTGATTTTTGGAAAGGTAAATAAAATTTTGATCTTAAATGTTATATTTTTTAATTTTTCGATACAATGTCATCGAAGAAATTCCCAGCAGGGCGGCGGCTTTTCCTTTTCGAAAGTTAGCCTGTTCTAATGCATGCATAATGGCTTCTTTTTCATTTCTTGGAGAAGCTGAAGGGGAAGCAGCGGCAAGCTGTTGCAGTTTTTCAGGAAAGTGTTGTTTTTGTAAAAGAGTCCCATGGCTGACGGCAAAAGCGTATTCCATGGCATTGTAGAGTTCGCGAATATTACCGGGCCACGAGTAGTTCAGCAGCAGTTGATGTACTTCGGGAGTGATGGATTGAACACTGCGGTTTTCTTTCTTATTCAGTTCAGCAATGAAGGACATCGCTAAGAGGGGGATATCTTGTAACTTTTCTCGTAGAGGAGGCAGTTTAATAGAAATAACATCGAGGCGATAATACACGTCTTCTCGGAATTGCTGTTCTTTTACCATCTTCCATAAATCCCGATTGGTTGCAGCAATGATCCGAACATCCACCTGAATGAATTTTTGTCCTCCCACGCGTTGGAATATTTGTTCTTGAAGGACTCTCAATAATTTTACTTGCAAATCCAGTGGGATTTCTCCAATTTCATCTAAGAATAAGGAGCCTTCATGAGCCATTTCAAAATGCCCGATTTTTGTTTTTACAGCTCCTGTGAAGGCCCCTTGTTCATGGCCAAAAAATTCGCTATCTAATAAATCATGAGGAACAGCGGCACAGTTAATAGCATAAAAAGGCTTTTGTGCTCTGTTGCTTCTCTCATGAATTTCTCGGGCAATCAGTTCTTTTCCAGTACCACTTTCTCCCTGAATCAGGATGGTGGCATTGCTGGATGCTACATTATCAACCAGTTGAAAGATTTCTTTCATTTTAGAATCGCTACTGATCATTTGACCGAAGTTGATTCCTCCTGATTTTTCACGCAGGATGCGTTCTTCTTCTCTGCGATCCCGAAAAAATAACAGCCATTGCACTTCAGAGAGGGATTGATCAAGGTGGTGGATGTTGAGGCTAACAGGAATCATCGAGCCTTCTAAAGTCAACAAATGGGTTTGGATATTGGAGACTCCTTTCTTTTTTTTGACACATTCCATGATAAGCCCAGACGGTCCTGCAATGGATGTCCCCAGAATGGCCGCTGCAGGTTTTGACAGAGCCTGGTGGTCAGAAATATCCATGATTTTGCAGGCTTTAGTAGAGATCATTTGAATCTGAAAGTGAGAATCCAACGCAATGACTCCTTCTTCTATTCCTTCAAAAACACTCTTTAACAAATTATACGCCTGCTCTTTAGCAATGATCTGCTGTTGCAGTTCATGAGAAAAATGAACCAATTCCTCTGAGTGCTTCTGATATTGTTTGGCCAGCCATTGTTTTTCTAAAGCATTTTCTACAGAAAACAGAAGTTGTTCGGGAATATTCTGCGATTTTTGGATAAAGTCAGAAATCGAATACGACTTCAGCAGGGCGTATGCCTGATCCAAAGAACCATGTCCTGTTAAAACAATAATTGCGAGATGCTTATCTTTTTTTCTGATTTTACGAACAAGGAGCTCTCCGTCCATGACCGGCATTTTTAAGTCGATTATCATCAGGTCATAGGCACAGGTTGACCATTTTTCCAGGGCGTTTTCTCCATGAATTGCTGTGTCGATGTGGTGAGGGGTTTCTGATAGAATTCGAACCAGTGTCTCCCTAATTCTTTTTTCATCATCCACTACGAGAATATTTTGATTCGGAGTACGCTTGTCCTGTTCTTGTGCACGAGGGAGAGTCATAAATCCCTTCAAAACTGTTGTTTCATGGATCTCATGATGTAATCTTCCAAATCTTCAATCTCTTTTTGCTCTTTTGGAGTCGGATTGTCTAAATCTTCCAGATAGTTCAGGCGTTCCTTCAGCAGTTCAACCTTGGTTTTATTGAATTCAAACTTAGAAAACGAGCGCGGTACCTTGCGTTTGACTTCCTTAACGATTTTTTCTTCCCCTTCCAAGATATCATCAATGGATTCAATAAGTTGAGTCAGGTGTTTTTTTATAATGGGGGCAGAAAGAACGACCAATGCTTTTTTACTATCAGGTTGTTCAATGAAATAAATCACAGCATTGTTGGGGAGTCCTAAATTTTTAATTTTATAGCAATCCATCTCATCTGATTCCATTTGGGAACGCATGGCAAACATCTTAGCCAGCTGCTGCAGATTGAATTGGCGGATGCTGTCTTTCAATTCTGCCGGAAGTTTATCTTTTATACGAAAACTGAGTCGGGAGGAAACTTTTCCGTAGAGATCCTGCTCACCTGTCCTCGCTGTATTGGATATGACCGCAAGGCCATTGTCAGAAAAATGAACTACCTTGATAAACAGTTCATCCAGAACTTTTTCCCAATCCCTACGAGGGGTGGCATGGGCCAATCGGCGCAACTTTTTTTTCTTGCCAAAACCAAACATATTTCCTTTCTCTTATTTAATTTTTTTTAGGAAGCTCTGCAAATTTCGGGAGCTCACTGGTCTCCACATGCCATGGCGCTCTTGATTCCCAAAACGCATTATGCACTGGTCTCAGTTGTGGGTCATCATCCAATGTTCCTGCAGGAACCACGATATTTTTTCCCCCTTGGACCGTCCAGGGTAATGATGATCCGCATTTCTTGCAGAAGCATGTAGCAAAATACTTAGCGTCCGGCATTTCGTAACGTCCAATAGAATTGTCTCCCTCGGTCCATTTGAACTGATTCGGCGGGACAAATACATTGGATGCGTGAGCGCTGCCTGTGAACTTACGGCATCGTGAACAATGACAATATTGAAACATTTTCAATGGACCCTGGATTTCATATTGTACCTCGCCACAGAGGCAGCTTCCTTTGGTAATCACTTCACTCATTTCAACTCCAATTTCATGGTTAAACAATACACGGATCTCCATGCGATCTCCCTGGTTTAAGTTTTAAACACACACGGCCCAGATATTATTGATTCGGTGTCATCATATTGTCATTCTGGAATTTTTTGAAAATTTATCATGATTTCAGAAAGTTATAGTGACCAGTGCCGGATCAAGTCCTGCATGACATAAGAACTTACAACTCTTGAGTATTTAACACGACCACGACAAAGGATGCAAGCTCAAGCTTATGAATGCTGACGTGCAGATGCCCTGTAAAGCTTCAGAGAGGATGCTGTTTGAAACAAGTACAGCTCATGATAGGTGTTATTCATGAGAATGCACAGTTATTGTGCAGCAAGTGTTGAAATGAACAGAAATTGTACAAAAAAGCAGCATTGATCTCAATTCCAAAAGCCTGTCACGGGCCCAATAATTGCAATTGAAACTTTCGCATATTATTATTTTTGCCTTTCTTAAGATTTTACAGGTATGGATCAAACATTAATTGACATTTTATGGGTTGCTCTTTGTGCAAGCTTGGTGTTTTTGATGCAAGCCGGGTTTTTATGTTTGGAAACAGGCTTAACACGAAGCAAGAACAACATCAATGTTGCCATAAAAAACATTTCAGATTTAGGTATTGCGGTTTTCGTCTTTTGGATGATTGGGTATACCTTGATGTTTGGAACTTCCACTCTCGGAGTGATTGGAATGATTGCGGAAGAACCAGCCAAAGGGGGAATGAAGCTGCTGATCTTCTTTCTGTTTCAATCCATGTTTTGCAGTACAGCCGTAACGATCATTTCGGGGGCTGTTGCAGAGCGGATGCGTTTTGTGATCTATCTCCTTTTGTCGCTTTTTATCTCAGTATGTATCTATCCTGTCTTTGGACACTGGGCTTGGAATGGATCAATAGAAAGTGTTTCCTCCGGTTGGCTGAGGTCAAGAGGTTTTGTCGATTTTGCGGGTTCTACCGTTGTTCACAGTGTTGGAGGTTGGGCGGCATTGGCAGCCATTATAGTCATTGGTCAGCGAACAGGACGTTTTACTCCAGAAGGAGAACCAAAAAAAATTCCTGCTTCCAATGTGCCTCTTGCCATTCTTGGCACTTTATTATTATGGTTCGGTTGGTTTGGCTTCAACGGCGGAGGAACATTGGCCATGAATGATCAAGTTCCTTTGATTATCGTCAACACCTTACTTGCAGGTACAGGCGGTATTGTCACCGCATTAGGGCTGGGTTGGCTGGTTGTGAAATATATTGATGTTGAATTAATAATTAACGGTTGCCTTTCAGGTTTGGTAGCAGTCACTGCCAGTGCTCCCTTTGTGACACCGGGTTGGGCAATAGTGATTGGAGCATTGGGCAGCATCGTGATGCTCGGATGTCAGCAACTTCTTTTGCATTACCAGATTGATGACGCCATTGGTGTAGTTCCGGTGCATGCAGGGGCTGGTATTTGGGGAACATTATCGGTTGCTTTTTTTGGAGACTCAGCCCTGCTAGGAACAGGTTTAAACAGCTGGGAACAATTGAAAATTCAAATTTTAGGAATCGCTGTATGTTTTATATGGAGCTTCGGAGGGACTTACTACTTCCTGAAATTGATCAAACTTTTTGTCCCTTTACGAGTCACTCCGGAAGAAGAGCATATTGGTCTAAATGTTGCTGAGCATAGAGCTAAAACAGAGCTGCTGGATGTCCTTCAGGCCATGGAATATCAAGCAAAATCTCAAGACTTCACCAAGCGGCTTCCTGTCGAACCTTTCACGACTGTTGGTGTTATTGCGGAACGTTATAATCAGGTCATCAGTTCACTGCAAAAAGCGGAAAAAACCCTTGTTTCCAAAAATACCGAAATGGAAGAAGATCTGGATCTGGCAAAACAATTTCAACAATCCCTGCTTCCTTATTTTCCAGAAGTATCGTTTCTGAGTTTTGATTACAGGTACTTACCGTTTCATAATGGGGTTTCTGGCGATATGTATGATATTTCGTTAAATCCAGATGGGGCGATCAATATTTTTCTTGGAGATGCCACAGGGCATGGCATCTCTGCAGCCTTCATGACAATGATAGTCCAGAGTAAATTAGACAGCATGCCTGAAAGCATGTCCACCAGTGAGGTATTGGGTGAAATCAATGCGTTATTGGCATCTAAAAATATTGGCAATAAATTCATTACAGGGGTTTTTCTTCGGATTACTCCTGAAGGGAACATGAGTTTATCCCATGCCGCTCATCCTCCAGCAATCATTGTTCCTGCTGATGAAACAGATGCTATCTTATTTAAAAAACAGGGCGGATTGCCCTTGGGAGCATTTGAAGATGACCTGATCCCGTATATGGAGTCGACTTATCAATTGCAAAAAGGAGATAAAATTTTTCTTTATACGGATGGCATTACGGAATGGTCCAATCCCCAAAAAAGAATGTTCGGCATTGAACGGCTGAAGCGCGTATTGGAAAAAAACCGTCATACCGATTTGGGGTTTGCGTTAACGGATGTGTTTGCTTCTTTAAAAGATTATTCTCAAGGCACTGGATGCCATGATGATGCCACTATATTGGGATTTGAATTTCAGGGGTAACCTGGATGGTACAATCCTCATCCAATTCATTTATTTTTGTAGTAAGGAATGCTCAAACAATAACTTACCAAACCTTCTTGTCTTTTCAACGATCTTCTGTGTTGCTTTACCAGGTTTAGCAAGCTATGCGCCCGATAAAACGCTTTGAATCTCGATGAAAATCCTGTGCAACTTTAGCATGTTATTATTTTAGCCTTCCTAAATACGTATTCAAAACAGCAACGAGTTTGTCAAAATCTATAGGTTTGATGAGATAATCCGTCATACCCGCACTAAAGGCTATTTGCTGTTGTTCTGTATAGGCATCAGCAGATAAGGCGATAATAGGGGTCTCTAGAAATTCTGGATGTTTGCGGATTTTCCTGGTTGCGTCCATGCCATTTATTCCTGGCATTTGAATGTCCATCAAGATAAGGTCTGGCTTTAGTTCCACGGTTTTTTCAATCCCGCTTTGTCCATCATCTGCAAAATATACTTCAATTCCAATATCCTCAAATAAAGCTTTTGCCAATTCCTGGTTCATTGGATTATCTTCGACTACAAGAATCACACTGTCTTTTGAAAAGTGGTAAACTTTCGAATCAGGGAGTTCTTGTTCTATCACGGGAGCTGCAGCTTTTTTCAGAGGCATAGTCACACTGAAGTTAGTGCCATGTTCTACCAGACTTATCAGTGAAATCTTCCCTCCTAACAAATCTACCAATCTTTTTGTGATAGACAACCCCAATCCCGTTCCTCCATACTGACGAATTGTAGAACCATCTGCTTGTTCAAAAGGATCAAAGATTGCTTCTTGTCTGTCCGCTGGTATGCCGATCCCCTGGTCAATCACCATAAAAGCAATGATTTCTTGGTCTCCCAGCACTTTGAGTTTAACTTCTTTGTTGGCGGGAGTGAATTTGATAGCATTGCCAATGAGATTGATCAGGATTTGTGTGAGTTTTCCTTTGTCTGCATGAATGTATGCCGGGAGCTTAGGATCCATTTCATACGTAAAAACAACTCCGTTTTTCGAGGCTTGGGGATTGTAAATATTATAGATGCCCTCTACTAGGTCTACGAGGTCAAAATCCTCTTCTGTCAGTTCGACCTTCCCTGCTTCAATTCTGGATATTTCTAAGATGTTATTGATTAAGTTGGTGAGGTTGTGTCCGCTGGTATAAATATTTTCTAAATATTGTTGGAAACCTTCTGGTAAAGGCGTATTTTTACTTCTGTTCAACAGAACCTGGCTGAATCCGATGATAGCATTCATTGGAGTGCGGATTTCATGGCTCATGTTAGTTAAGAACTGAGTTTTGGCGAGGCTGGCTGCTTCAGCTTGTTCTTTTGCTATAAGTAAGGCCTTCTCTGCTTTTTTACGTTCGGTTATATCTTGGAACGAACCATAATTTTTAAGAGGGTTTCCCTTATCATCCTTGAGTGTTTTTCCCTTGCCGATGACCTCTTTAATCTCCCCTGTCGTTTGATCTATGATTCTGTATTCCATTTGCTGCGTCCCGGCCTCAGTGTTCTTTTCAATAGTCTCTGGATCAACTACCCATGAGTCATCAGGATGTATCAATGCGGCAAGTCCTTCCAAAGACGGAGTGTAAGTGGCTTTATCAAGTCCAAATATCGAATAAACCTCATCTGACCATGAAATTTCGTTTGTAACAACATTATGTTCCCAAGTTCCAAGTTTAGCCTGACGTTGAGCTTCAACCAATAAACGTTGATTTTCTAGTAACGCGCCTTCGGTCCCTTTGCGTCTGGTGATATCCTCTCCTGAGCTAAGTGTTCCAATAATTTCCCCAGATTCATCTTTTAGAATGGTATTGTGCCAGGCTATGATTCTTTTCCCATCCTCCTTGGTCAAAACAGAATTCTCAGCATACTCAACAGATTCGATGCCTCCGGCCAGCAATTGCAAAAATATTCCTTTGACCCGTTCTTTTTCATTTTTAGGAACAAAATGATCAAACCAATTTTTACCTATAATTTCATTTTCGTCATATCCTAAAATATCACATCCTTTTTTATTAACGAGAGTCACATTGTGGTCAGCATTAATTGCTACGAAAATCACTCCAGCAATATCAAGATAGTTTTGTGTACGATCCCTTTCTTTTCTAACAATTCCCTCAGCAATTCTGCGCTCATTGATTTCCTGGTGCAGTTGTTGATTGGTCTCATTGAGTTTAGCGGTTCTCTCTTCTACTAATACTTCCAGTTTATCCTTATAATTATTAAGCTCCGTTTGTGTTTGCTGTTTCTTTTTATCATTACGAAAAAGCAGGACACTTATAAAAGTAAGGAAAGTCATCCAACTGACTAAAATCACGTCGCTGATTTGCTCTTGCCTCGCAATGGTCGAGCTGATTTTCTTGAGAACAAGGTGATGCATATTTTTCTTCATCAACTTCAGTTTGTGAAATGCGTTGAGTTGTTCAAAAGCCATGTGCAGGTTATTCGATTTTTGATTTTGCCAACGTTCCAGGGAAAGCCTGCGAAATTGTACTATTTCGTCTTTGAACTGATTCAACTGATTCAGCATTTCCTGATTCTCAGGAGGTGAACCAGACAAACGGATGATCGTACTTTTTCCTGTTATACAATCATTTATCGACTGAGCGGCTTGATCAAAAAAGGGCAAGACATCATTAATCCGAATGCTTTCGTCGCCTCTCAAAAATTTTTCAAATAAAAGAAACCCTTTACTCAAATAAGCGTCCGCTTGTAACAGATTGTCCTGTAAAGGAATAGATTCATGAGTAATGTTTCTCCATAATTTATCACTATACCGGAGTAATAACAGCGAAAGTATGGATACAACGATAATGACCCAAATTGACGGAGTCCAATTTGACAAAAATGCGTTGCGATTATTTAATTTCATGGCTGTAATTTTGATGAAGGTTCACCATTATTCAGTATTTAATCAACTCTTCGGCAGTAAGATCTTTAGGCAAATTGGCTTCTGTAAATCCGTATGTCTTTACCATTTTTAAGTGTTCCGTGGTTCCAATAAAGGACTTGAGATGTTGATTAAACTCCTCCAGAAATTTTGCATCATCTTTTCTAAAACCGAATCCGCCACACCCTTTGGTTTCCTTACCATTTATTATTGGGTTGGCAAAAGGCTGCGCGCTTTCCAGGCTATGATCATTGTCTTGTTTCACAAGATTGTTGATGGAGAGACTAGTCAGGGCCAAAGCATCCGCTTTACCTGTTTTAACTGAAACATAACCACTTGGTGTATCAGGGACAATAAGCAGTTGAGATTCGGAAATACCAACGGCTCTGGCATAATATTCTTCAACAGCACCACTCATGACTGCGAGAGTCAGCTCAGAATGCTTTGCGATATCTTCATAACTGTGGAGGTTTTTAGGATTTCCTTTCGTGACCAGAAAGGCTTGTCCCATACAATAAGTGGGATGAGAAAAAAGGATTTTTTGGGATCTCTCAGGTGTAATGAACATTCCTGCGGCAATTAGGTCAAACCTTCCAGCATTTAGGTCGGAAATCAGAGAATCAAACTCCGTAAGAACTGCTTGCAGTTTGTGAATTTCGAATTCTCTAAGAATCTTTCTTGCTATTTCCGGGGACTCTCCAGTCAAATTCCCCTCAGAGTCTATGTATCCGAAAGGAACATCATTGGCAATTCCTACTCGAATCAAGCCCTCCTTTTTGATACGATCAAAGTGAGTTTCGGTTACGAAAAATTTTCTTGACAAATAAAGACAGACAAGAGCAAAAATGAGGACAAAAATCAGAAATTTTTGTTGAACGAAGCCACTACGCGTTAGCATTGTTACCTCCATGTTGAACCCATTTGATCCAGAACACAACTCCATTAGAAACCAGACCATATGGACTTTTCACAAACAAATCATAAGGAATTACGCCATGGGTGAAACCGAACATACTAAATTCATCTGCCTTTATCAAGCACATCAACCATCGGTCTTAGACTTCAACGATGACTTTTCAATCTCTCGCAAAATATTATGGTGCTTTTACTATTGGAGTCCTATTGACAGGGATGGGCAGAGATGGAGCTGATCGAATGTTGGTCATTTCCAGGGCGACGGGAATCACTATTGGACAGGACGAAGAAAGCAGCAGTATTTTTGGACTGCCCAAGGCGGCCGCTGAGCTTGGAGCAGCTCAATATGTGCAGTCTCCCGATAAAATAGTCAGCATGATTCTATCTAAAAGGTCACACGGACTGTTTGTTCATTCACCGGACATCTTTTCCCAGGTAGGCTTTCTGTACATCTTGATTGTGCAGTAAGTCGTTTGCGGAACCCTGTGAAACAATCTTGCCGGTTTCCAGGACATAGCCGCGGTCTGCAATGTTCAGTGCTGCTTTGGCATTTTGTTCAACCAGCAGGACCGTATTGCCGCTTTCCCGGAGTTTGACAATAATTTGAAATATATCTTTGACAATCAGCGGAGCCAGTCCCGTGGAGGGCTCATCCATCATAATCAATCGTGGTTTTGCCATCAAAGCACGACCAATGGCCAGCATTTGCTGTTCTCCTCCAGATAGTGTCCCTGCCAATTGATCTGCTCGTTCTTCCAATACAGGAAAAATCTTATATATATTTTTCAATTCCTGCATTGTTTGTTTTTTTTGTTTTTGAACATACCCCCCAAGGATTAGATTTTCTCTTACTGTCATGGTGGCAAAAACCTGACGGCCTTCTGGCACAAGAGAACAGCCCAGTGCTACAATTTTTTGAGGCCTTATTTTTTTTAAGTTTTGTGAATTCATAAGAATCTCACCTCCCTGGTTTTGCAGCAGCCCTGCAATGGTGTTCAATAAGGTTGTTTTTCCTGCTCCATTGGCTCCAATGATCGTGACAATCTCCCCAGGAGCAACATGCATGGAAAGGTCATGCAGCACTTTTAATTTTCCATAGCCGGTTTTGAGGTTTTTGATCTTAAGCATCGTCTTCTCCCAGATAGATTTGGATCACTTGCTTGTTCTTTTGAATGGCTGGAGGCGTATCTTCCGCAATTTTTTGTCCAAAGCTGAGGACCACAATTTCTTCTGATATGTCCATCACCAAAGACATGTCATGCTCCACAAGGAGTACCGTGATGCCAAGATCCCGTATTTTTGTGATCAACTTGGCAATTTCTAATGTTTCATGGGTATTGAGCCCTGCGGCGGGTTCATCGAGTAATAAAAGTGAGGGTTTCGTTGCCAGCGCCCGTGCCATTTCAACGGCCCGCTGCTGCCCAAAAGAAAGGCTATGGGCATCTACATCACGATACTCGGCAATCCCCACAAATTCCAATAATTCTAAGGAGTTCTCCCAGATTTTCTTTTCTTCTTTACGAGTCCATGGCAATTTCAGCATACTAGCCAGAAAACCTGCTCTGCTGCGAATATGGCAGCCCACCATTACATTTTCCAGGGCACTCATTCCTCGGAACAGTTTAATATTCTGGAAGGTGCGCGACATTCCCCGGCCGGCTATCTCATGGGGGGATAATTTATGAATGGCTTCATGCTGAAAAGTGATGGTTCCCGAGTTGGGTATGGTGTTTCCTGCAATCAGATTAAACAGCGTGGTTTTGCCTGCTCCATTTGGGCCAATGACAGCCTTGATCATTCCTTCATCCACATTGAAAGAAACATCGGCCACTGCCTGCAAACCACCAAAGTAACAGTTTAAATTCTTTACTTCCAGGAGCGTCATTATTGATTTTCTTTCAGAGGGCTTGATTTAGCAGGAGTGGGGAAGAAAAAAAGACGAAGCCTGCTCCAGACATTCAAACGTAATATTCCATGGGGGGCAAACAGCATGACCAGGATCAAGATGACGCCAAACACGACATCATCATAGGAGCCCAGTAATCCCCGCAATGACATGAAGTTTAAAATCACTCCCATGATCAGAGGTCCCCAGATATTGGCCATGCCTCCAATAGAGACAATGGCCACGTAACGGACGGACTTCATAATGCCTGTTTCTGAAGGCCCCACTCCCCCATTGTAGTGAGTGAGAAATACCCCGGCAAGCGCTGCAAAAACAGCACTCAGTACAAAAATGTACAATTTATAACGAGCTGTGTTCACTCCCATTGCCTGAGCCGCTTCTTCTGAGCCGTGAATGGCTCGTAATGCCCGTCCCACTCTAGAATTGGTCAGATTGAGCAGCAGGACAATGCCCAGCAGAACAAAACCCCAGGCAATATAATAATTTTCAATCCGGGCATCAAAGTCTCCGCTGACGACCAGCCCTGGCAAGAGTTCAAAACCAGGTACTTCAGAAAGTCCGTCTGCCTCCCCAAACGCTTCTGTTGCCAAAACGACCCGGTAAATAATGATTCCAAATCCCAGGGTGGCCATTGCCAGATAATGCCCTTTCAGTTTAAGTACTGGAATTCCAATAATAAAGGCCGTGATGAAGGTAAATGAAATGGCGATGATACAAGCCGGCCAGGGATGAAAAGACAGCAGAGTCTCTCCGTATAAATCCGTTCTCCCCACTAATAAACCATTGCTGATCAGGAAGTTCACGAACGGGTTGCTTTGATACGGAGCAAAATTATGACTCGTCAATGCCGCAGAAATGTAACCTCCAATTCCAAAAAAACCGGCATGTCCCAGAGAGATCTGCCCAGCGTATCCCATCAGCATACAAAGTCCGATGATCAGCAGTGAATAATAGGCAATCATGGTTAGCTGAGTCAGGTAGTATCCTGTTTCTGTCCATGCCGTGCCCATCTGCACCAGAATGACAAGGGCTGCCAGAGCGGCAAGATGGAATATGTTTTTTGTACTCATTAAAATTCCTTTAATCTGGCAATATCGCTTCTGCCGAAAATACCATGAGGGCGAATAAACAAAATAATTAATAAAATGCTGATAGAGATTGCATCTTGAAATGCCAATGGTACTACAGAAATACTGAATGCCTCGATGATACCCAGCAGCAATCCTGCTGCAACGGCTGCCATGCTGTTTCCCAAACCGCCTAAAATGGCTACGGTGAACCCTTTGATGGCCATACCCGTGCCTCCATCATATTGGGTATAGGTGATCGGTGACATGACGCAGCCTGCTAAAGCACCAATGCCAGCACTCAGCATGAAGGAAAAGGTGATCATGTTTTTTGTATCAATTCCGCACAAAGTGGCTGCTACCCGATTGGCAGAGCAAGCCCTCATTTCTCTTCCCAACGAAGTAAATTTAAAGAAGATGCTCAAACACACGACTATCACCGAACAAGTGCCAATCACCCAAAGTACCTGTGGAGAAATGTTGGTACCTAAAATCCTGACGGAAGAAATCTCATTGCCTTGGAAATAAGGCAGAGCACGCACACTTTCTCCCCAGATGTGCAGAGCCAGTTCTCGAATTAATATAGAAATCCCAATAGTGATGATGATCATCCGCAGCACAGAGGGACTGTCCAGCCAACGAATGAAAATCATCTCGATTGCCGCACCAATCAGCATCGTTGTCATGACAGCAAGAATGATGGCAACGGGTAACGGAAAAAGCGCATTAAACGTGATAGCAATCATCCCTCCAAGCATCACAAATTCACCCTGAGCAAAATTGATGATACCCGTGGTGTTGTAAATGATATTAAAACCAATGGCGACAATGGCATACAGGATGCCGTAGGTGATGCCGGCAAACAGATATTGTGCGAATAATGCGGTGGTCATCGAAGTTGATTAAAGGCAATTTGGATAGGAACAAATGCGCATTCCTGCCTCCTGATTTGAGTAAAGGAGGCCGGAATGATCAGGAGTGCGAGTGTTATTTATTATACAATACAAACTTGCCGTCTTTGACGGTGAGCATGGCAAAAGCATCGATATCCAAACCATTGTGATCGGTTGGAGAAAAATTAAAAATACCTCCAGTACCCACCATGCCGTTCATATTTTCAATGGCATCACGAACCGCTTCTCTATCAGTTCCTGCTTTTTCGATGGCACGTGCCAGAATCATAAAAGCATCATAGGCATGACCGCCAAAGGTGCTGGCAGGTTCATTGAATTTATTTTCATAGTCCTGCTTGTACTTCATCAGCAAAGATTTTTGAGGGTTGCTGTCGGGCAGTACATCAGAAACCAGCAGTCTTCCTGCAGGAAAGATAATACCTTCTGCCGCAGCTCCGCCGGCTTGTACGTATTTAATATTTCCAAATCCATGGCTTTGGAACAGCGGGACATCCCAACCAGCTTGTCTCATATTTTTTGCCAAAATCCCCTGTGCCGGCACAATGGACCAATTCACAACAGCCTGGATTCCTTTTTTGGCCATCAGTTTTGCAACAACGGCACTCAAGTCTGTTGATTTTTTATCATAAACTTCGCTAATCACGACATCGATTCCATATTCCGGAGCCGCTTTGAGCAGCTGACCTTTTCCTGCTTTTCCAAATCCGGTGTTTCCTACCAGAACCGCAATTTTTTTGATTCCCAGGTCATTCATAGTCGTGTAGATTTTCTGGACGGCATGGCTGTCTTTTTGAGGAGTTTTGAATACATATTTAGCAACAGGATTGACAATCACTTCTGCGGCAGCACAGGACAGTAGAATCGTTTTTCCCTGTTCCATGATTTTTTTAATTTTCATGGTTTCCCCACTGGTAGAAGGCCCTAAGATGGCGAATACCTTTTCTTCTTCAATGAGCTGCTTGGCAAAAGAAATAGCTTTTGCAGGATTGGCACCAGAATCTTTAATGATCAATTCGATCTTGTTTCCATTGATTCCACCCGCGGCATTGTATTCCTCCACCAGCATCTGCAGCGTTCTGGATTCTGGACCGCCAAGAAATGAAGCAGGGCCTGTTACAGCCAAAATTGCTCCAATTTTGATGGTTTCGGCTTGTGCGCCAAAAGGGAATAGAGCCATGACGGTCAATGTGCTCAACGCCACGATATTCCAAAAAACAGATCTCAACATTTTTTTCATGTATCCTCCTCAATTGTTTAACGATAATAATTTAAAATTAAGACTGAACTCGCTGAAAAAAGAACCCTTCCTCCCGGAGGGCGTTCACATTTCAGAACTGTAACCAAACCAATTCTGCATGAAAAATCAACTCTTTTATTATTTATTTCGCTGATCAATGAGTCTTTGGGCTTTACCTTCGCTTCTTGCAATGGTGTTGGGAGCGACCAGGTTGACTTTAACTCGTATTCCCAAAGTGGTGTAAATCGAATGAACGGTCTCTGCCTGTAGTGTTTGCATGCCATCCAGGTTGTTGTTGAAAACCTCCGGAGTGGCTTCTACATTGACCTCAATATTATCCAATCCTTCTTTTTCAAATAAAACGATTTGATAATGAGGTGTTATATCTGGAACACGGAGCAGTGCCGATTCAATTTGTGAAGGAAATACATTAACTCCTCGAATGATCAGCATGTCATCGCTCCTACTGGTAATCCGGGTGATTTGTCGAATTGTACGTCCACAGGAGCATGCATATTTTTTGAGGGTCGTGATATCCCGTGTTCGATAGCGAATCATGGGATTTGCCGATTTGCTGAGAGTTGTGAGAACCAACTCCCCTCTTTCCCCATCAGGAAGGATTTTTCCGGTTTCAGGGTCAATGATTTCTGGATAAAAATGATCTTCAAAAATATGCAGTCCTGATTGCGCTTCACACTCACTGGCGACTCCAGGACCAATGATTTCAGAAAGGCCATAAATGTCATAGGCTTTAATGCCAGATTTTTTTTCCATGTGCTTGCGCATTTCTTCGGTCCAGGGCTCTGCCCCAAATATTCCAACACGAATGGGAAGCTCGTGTAGATCAAATCCCAATTCTTTGGCCCGCTCAATAATAAAAGTGAAATAGCTGGGAGTGCAGCAAAGTCCAGTTGAACCAAAGTCTTTCAAAAACATGATTTGACGGTCTGTGTTGCCTCCTGAAACAGGGATGACGGTAGCCCCCAGTTCTTCACTGCCATAATGAGCCCCCAACCCTCCGGTAAAAAGGCCATAACCATAGGCATTCTGGATGATGTCATCAGGCCCCAGACCGCAGGAAGCAAATGTTCTTGCCATGACTTGTGCCCAAACTTGGATATCCTTTTTTGTATATGCCACAACAGTTGGTTTGCCTGTGGTCCCACTGGATGCATGCAGGCGGACAATGTCTTTCATTGGTACAGCAAATAAACCAAATGGATAATTGTCCCGCAAATCCGTTTTCATGATAAATGGGATGTTTTGAATGTCTTCCAGAGAAGCAATATGATCCGGATGGAAGCTGGCCTGTTCCCATTTTTCTTTGTAGAAAGGGACATTGGCATAGGCATGATTCACAATAGACTGCATTTTTTCCAACTGCAGCTTTTTGAGCTCACTGATCGATAGATAATCGTTTGCACTGATTGGATATAATTTCGCTCTTGGAGTCTTGCTTGTACTCATAAAAAATCCTTTAAACTAAAATTAACTCATGCCGTTTGTGTTTCCTGGGCGACAGTTTTGCCAATGGTGAATGACTCAACATTCTTGTCATACATATTTTCAGGAAATGATTTTTTGATTTCTGACAGCCAAATTTCTTCATCAATGTCGAGGTAGCTGCTCAAGCAGCCTAACAATGCGACATTGAGACTTTTTTTAACCTTTAGCTTACCTGTAAGTACTTCAGAAGTGATCAAGACTCCCCCTTCTTTCAACCGATGTTTATTGTTAGGAATTTGATCTTCTGAAAGTACAATCAAAAAATCACTTTCTCCATCAGGAATCATTGGGCTTTGGATATTTTCTCCTATTCGCACATCGCTGGATACGGAGCCTCCCCGTTGGCTCATGCCATGGACTTCACTTTTTTTTACATCTTTTCCTGCCTGAAAGGCCACTTGCGCAAAAATATCCGAGGCTTTGATCACTCCGTGACCTCCCAAGCCAGCAAATACTATATTGATGGGTTTACTCATGATCACATCCTCCTTCTTGGCATCCAGAGTCCTGCTCCTTTTCATAGGCTTTGATTTTTTTATTGGAGATGACACACTGCCGGCGTGCAATAATGACGGCTGTTTTTTCAGAAGCCAGTCGTTCTTTGATCAATTCCTCGTATCGATCCTGATCATAATAGGGGTCAATGACATCCAGGTATTCGACGCCACAGGCTTTGACCAAACCTTCGAGGGAAATTTGAGGCGCATTGGAGTGATCCAATGCCCTTCCTGTGGTAGGACTTTCCTGCATTCCCGTCATGGCGGTGGTTCCATTGTCCAATATAATCACCAAATGTCCATATTCAGGACGATTGTACATCATCTCCATCAATCCTGTCATACCGCTGTGGGCGAATGTTCCATCGCCAATGACGCTCACCACTTTGATAGCTTGCTCTCTTGGAAGAGAATGACGCAGTCCCAGGCCAATGCCAATGCTGGCGCCCATGCAGATGCACGTGTCCATTCCGGAATAGGGAGGCAAAACCCCCAGCGTGTAACAGCCGATGTCACCAGCAACGATGCAGCCTAATTTGTTAAGTACATTGAACGATGTTTGGTGAGGACATCCGGCACAAAGCTCAGGGGCCTTACCTCTTGGGATGGCAGGAGGCTCGGTGGTATCACCGTCGATAATTTTTCTCACCTTTTTTACATTCAACTCGCCAAAACGAAACATTTCTGCTTTTCCCTCAACAGAGATACCCGCAGCACGAATAGCTTCAACCAAGTAAGGGTCTCCTTCTTCAATAACCATGCAGCGATCCACGCTTTTTGCAAATTCTCGGATGGACTGAATGGGAAGTGGATAGCACATACCAATCTTTAAAATTTTTGCATCAGGCATTGCTTCTCGGCAGTGCATGAAAGTCACGCCTGACGTGATAATACCAAAGCTGCTGTCAGTGCCTGTAACCGTATTCAAGTCAGAATCATCATTAAATACTTCAATATCTGCCAGCTTTTGACGCAGTTTCACATGAGCCGGCCTGGCAAAGGCCGGGATCATGACACGAGACTGGATATTTTTTTCATAACCCGGCTTGGCCGGAGGGGCAATAGAAACGCTTTTTTCTACTCCTGTCAACGCATGGCAAATTCGAGTCGTCATCCGCAGAAAAACAGGAATGTTCCATTTTTCAGAGATTTCAAAAGCTTTGAATGTGAACTCATAAGCCTCCTGCGAATTACTGGGTTCCAGCATAGGAATACCAGCCGCTACAGCATAACGACGATTGTCCTGCTCGTTTTGACTGGAGGCCATACCGGGATCATCAGCTGTGATGATTACCATTCCTCCATCCACTCCTGTATAAGCAGAGGTGAACAATGGATCAGCAGCTACATTGACCCCCACATGCTTCATGGTGACTAAAGAACGGGACTTGGAAAAAGCCACCCCAAGCCCAACTTCCATAGCTACTTTTTCATTAGGGGCCCATTGTGCTTTTCCGCCAATTTTTGCAAAATGCTCCAGTATGTCAGTTGAAGGGGTTCCTGGATAACCTGTTCCCAGTGTAACACCGCAATCCAATGCTGCTTCGGCAACGGCTTCATTTCCACTTAAGAGTAACTTTTGAGGGATAGGCGCATTCATAAGCTTCTCGTGTTGAATGTTGAAAAATTTTGATTAGGGAATATAAAAAAATCTGATTACTATACATAAAAGAAACATGAGATGCGAGCAAAATATGATGTAAAACCTCCTATGATCCATTGCGGCAAAAGATCCACTCGTTTTTTTTTGAAAGTTTTGAATGGTAACGGTACCCCATTTCGCTGAAGGATTTGATCGATTCTGGGGAACGGATTTGATTTTTGATAATGTAGCGGGTCATCCGACCTCTTGCTCTTTTTGCACGGACGGCGACTACTTTGTACGTATCTCCTTTCTTTTCTTTAAAAACGGGAGTTATGACAGCAGGTGTGAGTTTTTTTAAAGCAATCGATTTGAAATATTCATTAGACGCCAGGTTGATAAGCACCAGCTCTGACTCCGATTGTTCTTGAAAGGACCTGTTGAGCTCCTCCGTAATAGTATTCCCCCAGAATTGATATAGGTTTTTTCCTTTTGAGGTTTCTAATGAGGTCCCCATTTCCAGTCGATAGGGCTGAATCAGGTCTAAAGGCCGCAGAACACCATAGAATCCAGACAATATGCGCAAATGGCTTTGGGCAAAACTCAACTCGGATTCTGTAAAGTTTTTAGCATCTAAGGAAGTATATACATCTCCTGAAAAAGAATAGACAGCCGGTTTGGCATTTTGAGGCGTAAAAGGACGGCTCCAGCTTTGATTTCTTTCAAAATTGAGCTCTGCCAGCTGTGGACTCAGTTTCATCAATCGGGCCAACTGTTCTTTTGAAAAACTTTTCAATTTTGTACTCAACACCTCGGCTTCATCAAGGAACACCGGAAGAGTGCAAGAAGGGCACACTGGAGGGGATGGCTCTAAAGTTTTGGAAGGGGAGATAATCAGCAGCATATTGAATCCCGTTAATGGTATTTCTGTTTGATTTCTGTTGAATATTAGTTTTTTTAAAGTATTTTTTAAAAAATTACATTGTTTTTTTAAGTGCATGATGAAAAAAATGTTGACACTCTTGTATATATTTAGGAATGCTCAAACAATAGTTTAGCAAATCTACTTGTCTTTTTAACGATCTTCTGCGTTGCTTTACCAGTGACATAGCAAGCAAGCTATGCGCCCGATAAAACGGCTTGAACCTCGATGAAAATCCTGCGTAACTTTCACATGTTATTATTTTCGCCTTCCTTAGAAAAGCAGGATTGGATGGACAAGCATAATAATCAGTTGAATCAAACAGGAAAGGACTGTGATGACGGCAAAAATTATTTCGGGTTCACAAATTCGTGAAGATATCCTGGAAGATATTTCCCAAAAGGTACAGGAAATCCAGAAAGCGTATGGCGAGATCCCTGGTTTGGTGACGATTCTGGTTGGGGAAAACCCCGCATCCCAGTCGTATGTGTCACTGAAAATCAAAACAGCGAACCGCTTGGGTTTTCATGAAATACAGGAAAATCAACCCGATGGTATCCAAGAGGATGAGTTACTGGCATTGATCGAAAAATACAATAATGATGAAAAGATACATGGTATTTTGGTGCAGCTGCCTTTACCAAAACAAATCAATGAAGCAAACATCATTAACGCCATTCATCCCGATAAAGATGTTGATGGCTTTCACCCCGTCAATGCAGGCCGACTTCTCATTGGAGGAACTGCGGTTAAATTTCCACCTTGCACCCCTGCTGCCATCCAGGAAATTATCATTCGTGCAGGAGTAGAAATAGAAGGAGCGGAGGTCGTTGTTGTGGGACGCTCGAATATTGTGGGAAAGCCCATTGCCAATATGCTTCTGCAAAAAGGGAATGGCGCCAATGCTACCGTGACCGTCATACACACCCGCACCAAAAATATGGAGAGGCACTGCAAACGCGCAGACATCCTTATTGTCGCTGCCGGTGTCCCCAATTTAGTCAAACCCGCATGGATCAAACCTGGTGCTTGTGTAATTGATGTGGGAGTCAACCGGGTGGGAGAAAAGATCAGTGAAAAAACAGGAAACAAGATTGCTATCTTAAAAGGTGATGTGGACTTTGAAAAAGCCAAAGAAGTGGCAGGGGCGATCACTCCTGTTCCAGGCGGAGTCGGTCCCATGACCATCGCGATGCTGATGCGAAATACCCTGCGTTCCTTACAATACAAACTGGGCTTGATGGAATAGAGGAGGCTGGTCTCAGAAGAAAAAAAATTAAAGTTTACTAGCATTTGAACTTTGATATGATATACGTATATAATATTGATGATCATCAAAATCCAAACGGAGTGATATGGCTGTACAACAAAATATTTTACTGGAAGCAGGTACCAACGAAATAGAAGTCCTGGAATTTTTCTTAGGAGGCCAAAGCTATGGAGTCAATGTCTTAAAGATTCGGCAGTTCATCAAGTATGATGTGTCCATGGTCGCTCCGGTCCCTAACTGCTTTCGTTCGGTCTTAGGTAATTTTTTATTTCAAGGCACTCCCACTTCCCTGGTTGATTTGAACATCCATATCAATGTTGATCAGTCAGAGGATCCCAACTTACGACGCATCATACTGGTTTGTGAATTTAACAATGAAATCACCGGATTTTTGACAGATGGTGTCAACAAAATCCATCGTGTTTCCTGGGGAAGTATTCAATCACCGCCTGGGCTTACTGGAAATGCTTCCAGAAACCACATCACCGGCATTGTGATCATGAATGAGAAACAGATCCCCATGCTGGATTTTGAATACATTACCGAAACCATCAGCGGCAAAACCTCAGATGAGATAGAACGGCCAGTCACATCAGAAGAAGATGCAAAGAAAGCACGGCGCAAAGAAGTCAAACTGTTGATTGCAGATGACTCCAGAATGATTCGGGAAAGCCTGAAAGAACACCTCTTCAAAGCCAACTATGTCAGTATGGCACAATTTGATAATGGCTTGGATATTTACAATGCCGTCGTACAGATGAAGCAAAAGGCCATGATAGAAGGGCGCCCCATTACGGATTACTTAGTCATCATCATTACGGATATTGAAATGCCTGGTATGGATGGGTTGACTCTGTGCAAGCGAGTCAAAGCAGAGCTTCCTGAAGTCCGTGTGCTGATTCTCTCTTCGTTGATCTCAGAACAAATGGCAGAAAAATGCAGGCAAGTTTCTGCAGATGAATTCATTTCCAAAAAAGAAATCAATAAGCTGGTTGATAAAGTAGACCAACTTTGTTTATAAAGAACAGGCATCGATTCGTTTATTTTTCCAGCATTTTCAGCTGTTCTTTGGCATGGGTTTTCCAAACCGGGTCATTGAGTCCATGAATGATATGTTGATAATGCTGGATGGCTTTCTTTTGCTGACCTTGTTTTTGAGCACACTGGGCCAGGTGATAATATGCCTCTGCCAGATATTCACTATCTTCAAATGGAAGAATACTTTCAAATGCGTTGGAAGCCTCAACGCATTTTTGTTCCAAAAAATAGGACAATCCTAAAAAATAATAGGTTTTGTCAATCGTAGGACGATCTCCCCACTTTTCGATAATTTTCTCGAATCCTTGCTGGGCAATACCATAGTCACCAAAGGTATAATAGCGTTCATACTGTTTGAAGGTACTGTGAAACCCTGGAGAAAACGTGAGATAGCTGACATACCCCAGCCCTGCCAGGAAGATGAAACAAAATATGAAATATCCATACCGATTGAAAGATCGTAATGATGTCAAGGAGACTCCTATCTGAAACCAACGTGTCCGTTTCCAGGAAGGAATGAACGTTGCCCCCAGGAGCGTCAAAAATAAACCAATCCCGATCCCTGTCAAGGTCAATCCTATCTGTCTTGGTTTGACATTGTCATAAAACAGTTCCACCTGATTGCTTGTTGGGTACACCAGCATGAATGCGGGAGATGCCAGGTAAGGTCCGTGCCCTCCTTTTACATGCCAGCCTGGATTATAGGCTACTTTAAGCAAATGAGGTTTGCCGGGACAATTGGTTTCGAAGCGAATGGCTTCATAATGGACTTCTTCTGTGACCTTACAGTCTGTGACATTCATCTTTCCCTGCACATTTTCTTTTTCAGGCATGGCAGGAAGGGGTATCTCGTTCATGCCATAAAAGCTGCGATAAGCATCAGGCAATGTATAGAGAAATTTTACATTTTTGTTATAGTTGCGAAACCAATGATAAAATATATGTCTGAATTTCTCAGGATCTGTAAACGTGGGCTCTTCTTTCAGTATCTGCACATAACCTGTTTCATGTCGTAATTTCCAAATTTCATAAGGCGAATAATGGACTTTTTTTTGCAGTAGAAAAGCTGCGGGCCTTTTTCTAGCTTCTGATTTAGCTTCTTTGCTAACCAGCACCAATTGCCCAACATTGAGAAGTTGGAGATAATCCAAGGCTCGTGTTAAATCAAAGCGGCTGCACGGATAGTCCGGAAATGGGCAGGAAATTTCTTTGGAGTAAAGCGATTGTGTATAAAATACATAAGGTGTCAATAAAGACGATTGGAAATACAATCCCTCCAGAGTGGATCTGCCGGCAAAATAAGGAAGGCTTTCCAATGCCCTCACCGTTCCCATGCCATTGTTGACTTTGTTGTGTTCATAAGCCACTCGGGGATCCTCAGCATTACCTAAAAGGAACGTATTGATTGTTCGAAATGCTTCCCAGCGTGGGGCATTTTCAAATCCTCTGAAATTCCAGTACGTCCAGTATTTGACATCTGTCCGAAAATAACTCATCCACAAGACACAGCCGCAAAATATGATGAATGGGACCATTCTGGAGACAAATGCATTCCGGAACAGGATTCCCAAAAAGGCCAAGCCCCAGGTTGTTGCCAGAAAATGCACAAAAGGAATGAAGCGGATATCCGGCAACTTCAGTGTTTCTGAACCAAAATAACAAAGTACCGATAACAGGATGATAAACCAGAGAAATGGAATGACTTTTCTTTCATCATTAGCAAGCAATTGCCACCGAGAGGCTGCTGGGATAACGGCATAAATGGAGTACATCAGGAACAATACCATCGGCGGAATCAAAATTTTGGGAATGATCTCCCAGATAGATGAGAACGTCCAAAGAATATTGAATGCGGTTGTATATGGCATGTTCAGATACAATTGCACAAACCACCCGGCAAATAATAATCCCCCCACTCCAAAAACGGTGGACAGGAGAAGCACTTTACGCAGGAAATACGGGGGCCACAGTAGAAAATATAAAACACTGAGACAGCAGATAATCAGAGTAAATCCGTGTGATGTGCCAATCAGCATTAGTAAAAAAATAGTCAGGCACAGGAGCTTCCAGTTCATCTGCTGCTCCTGATCCACAATTTGCTGGATCAAACGATACATGGCTCCTAAAAACACAAATGTGAGAGAAAAGCTGATGGCATAGCTGAATTCTCCGGCAAGCGTGCTGTAGAGATTCCCCCCCCACATGGAATTGGAAGTATTGAGCAAAAACAGCAAACTCCCGCATGCTGCCAATCCTGGACCAGGAAAGCGGAACCTGCACAATTTCAGCATGTAATATGTACATAGCGGCAAAACCACAGGGCCAATGATGGTGATGATCTTGAAACTAATGGTCAAAGGCATCCCATAGGACATCCAGACTGCGATCAGATACAACAACGGAAAGTACATGATGAACAGCGGAAACCCACCGTAGTTGCCCGGGTACCAGCCAATTATTTTCCCCTGCGGCAGCAGAACTTCTTTCAAATAGGCTGCTGTTTTGTAATGAGAACCCGTATCCCCCCCTGTGATAACAGTATCAAGAAATAAATACTGGAAAGGAAAGTATTGAAAAAGGTAGAGGTAAATTAGAATAAAAAGGAGAGCATCCACCAAAAAATTAAGGTGTTTACGAAGAAAAAGCATTCGTTCTATTTAGTATCTGGAATTATCCTTAAAAAACTGCTGTAATGACGAACTCGAAAACACAAGATCTCTATTACAACCTTATATGAAAAGTCAACGTACAATTGTTATTGGAGATGTCCATGGCTGCTTGGAAGAATTAGAAGAATTACTGAATCAGGTTCAATATGCTTCGACAAAAGATCGCCTTATTTTTGCTGGAGACTTTATCAATCGAGGCCCCTGTTCCCTGGAAGTATTGGAAAAAATACAATCTTTGCGGGCAGATGCCGTCATGGGAAACCATGAACTTGGATTTTTGAAGTATTTGAAAGATCCTTCTTTCGTCTATGATAACTTTCCACTGCTAAAATCGCAAATGGGAAATAGGCTTCTTTTTTGGAGTCATTGGCTTGAGCGGCTTCCCTTGTTTATTGAAGAAAAAGAATTTATTGTAGTCCATGCAGGCCTTGCTCCCAATCAAGCTCCTTTTGAAACATCAGCTGACATATTAACAAGAATTCGCACATGGGATGGGCAGGGGACGGATTTGAACAATCCCGAAGATCCAAGCTGGTTTGAGCTTTATCATGATCCCAAACTAGTATTGTTTGGACACTGGGCAAAAAAAGGATTAGTTTTTCGGGATAATGCCATCGGATTGGACACTGGTTGTGTTTACGGAAAAAAACTCACGGCTGTGGTACTACCCGAACGGTCCATTTGCCAGGTGCCGGCAAAACAAATTTATGAAATACCAGAAGAATAGGACGTGAAACGATTTATTTTCTTTTTTACCCTGATCCTCTCGTTGGTCACCATTGGAAGTACTGGTTATCTATTTCATCTCATTTTTTTTGAACCGGGAACTCATTTGGACATCAGCAGGATCAGACAATCCGTACTGACAGAATCCACTGTTTATTATCAGGATGGAAAAAGAAAGTTAGGAGCATTCTATAATGATGCCCATCGTGACTATCTTGTCTCTCCACACTCATTATCCACTACCACCGTTTCTGATGATACCATACCTCCATTGTTCCTGAGAGCAATTGTAGCCAGTGAAGACAATAAATTTTATGAACATGTCGGAATTTCCCTGCTTGGAATCCTAAGGGCCGCAACGGCAAACTTACGTGCTGGAAAAGTCGTTCAGGGAGGCAGTACACTGACGCAGCAAACCGCAGAGCTGCTATTTGAGCATAAGGCCACTAATAAATGGGGAAAATGGAAAGAAAAGGCCTTGGAAACCTTGGATGCTTTTCGTTTAGAGGCACACTATACTAAAAATCAAATTCTGGAATTTTACACGAACCTGTTTCACGTCCATGGCACAGGGCAAGGCTTATCCATTGCTGCTCGTTACTACTTCAATAAGTCTGTTTCTGAATTAAATCTTCCTGAAATCGCCTTCATTGCAGGCTCCGTCAAAGGGCCGGCTAATTACAATCCATTCCGCACCACCAATCTAAAAAAAATTGAAACGATCACACAGAAAGCAACACATCGTCGAAACTATGTATTGAACAATATGCTGAGACTCGGAATCATCACACAAAAACAGTACCAGGATTCCATCAAAAATCCTGTTCAGTTCCGTCGCGGTTCCTTCCAATTTGAAGAAAACCATCAAATGGATGCGGTGCGGGAAGTTCTCAGTTCCGACTTTTGGCGAGAAATTTTACAAGGCAAAGGAATCCAGAATTTGTCTCAAGCAGAAATTAATATTTACACAACTTTGGATTATCCGCTTCAAAAATATGGAGAATTTATCCTAAAACGCCACCTGTCTCATCTGGAATACCGTATCACCCACTATACCCTGCCAATAGAGAAACCTCTCTCTAGAAAAAAACAACCTCTGAATCATAATTTCCATGTGGGTCGAATCTCACAAATATCATCAAAGAAGCCACGCCACATCAAAGTTCAACTGGGTTCTGACGAAGGAATTGTAGAAGAGAAATTTATAGATGAGTTTGTCAGAAACGTCACCCGATTGCGCCCTTATCATAAAATCAAGACCTCTCACTACAAACGAGCTTTTCACTATTTAAAGAAAAATGATCCAGTCCTGGTTTCCACTCATGGACAACTGGAGGATGGACAATGGTTGTTAGCTATTGAACAAAGACCTCAGTTGAACGGAGGTGTGTTCATCTTACAGGAAGGAGAGGTCCGTGCCATGATTGGAGGTTTTGATAATTCTGGATTCAATCGTGCTTTGCATGCCAAACGGCAGCCAGGATCCACTTTCAAACTACCGGTTTATTTGGGTGGGCTGGAACTGGGATGGCATCCTCTCGAAGCTCTTCCTAACAAGCGCGGAGTTTATTCATTTCAAGGGCAATTCTATTTTCCTCGCCCCGACCACAAACCGAAGGACACAGTGAGCAGTATGGCTTGGGCTGGTACTAAATCTGAAAATCTGGCAAGCATTTACCTGCTGGTTCATCTGCTGGACCATCTGAATCTCCAACAATTTAAACAATTGATGGAATTCACTGAATTGAGCCACCAGAACAATGGTGAATCGCTGAAAGAATATCAGACACGCCTGCGGGATGGTTTTGGCATTATTGATATTGAAAGGAATTTATACCCAGGTATTTTTGAAGTGGTTCAAAATCGGTTGAAACAGGAATATTTAGTGGGTGCAACGACAAGCGAAACACAAGCATGGGATCAATTATTCTACGGGAAAGATTGGAAAAAAGCTTATAATAATAGAGAGGTGGACAAAGCAAAAAATTCTAAAAAAAAGTATCAGGAAAAAATAGAACGGGAACTTTTACAGCACAATTATTTGCGCTTTCAGGAAATTGCTGAAACCATGCAGGAAAAGCTCACCATTTTGGAAGAAAATTTTAACCAAGCCGATGACACCAGCTTGAGAAAAATGGATGAAACTCTGCTCAACGGATTTTATATCCAGCCGCAAGCCGCTAAACAAACACAGGTGCCTCCATTATCTTATGCCATCCACAAAAAAGCTTTGGAGCCTGAATGGTCCCCGCTCACTCGTCAAAATTTATTACTCTATCAGCGTTTTTGGAACGAAACAAAGCGCCAGGCCTTCCTTCGGCCAGATAATATCTGGATAGAAAATAAAATTCGATCATCCATGCTCGTCACGGCAAAAGATTTGATGGGGCAGCTCCTTGAAGAAACCAAGCAATGGAAACCATTTACTCCGGAACGATTGTTTTATCATCATGATTTTCGAGTCACGATGGCATTACAAACAGTAATAAAAATTTCTAAAATTTTAGGAGTGCAGAGCGAGCTGAAACCGATTCTTTCATTTCCACTAGGAGCTAATGAAGTGACCCTGGAGGAATTAGCCTTGATGTACCAAACCTATATGAAAGGAGAAATTTTCCAGTACCCCGACGGACCATCACAAAACGCCTGGAAATTAATTGACCGGATTGAAGATGCAAAAGGGAATATTTTGTTTCAGAATCAGCACAGTCGAAAGCGTATTCTTTCCGAAAAAACAACCCATTCTTTACAAGAAATACTACGATCCGTTGTCGAATATGGGACAGGGCGCTCTGTCAAATCGCTGATGGCCATTGAGATGGATGATGATAATGCCTCTCTTGTTACTTTAAGAATTCCTGCATTTGGAAAAACAGGCACTGCCAATAATTATAGCAATGCCACCTATGCTGGCTACTTGCCTGCTATAAAGGGAGGACATGCAACAATAAAGGGAGGATACACCATCACTTCCTACGTCGGGTTAGATCGTCAAAAAAACGATAACCAACCCCTTCCCTTCAAGCTAACGGGTGCCTCTGGAAGCTTGCCCGTTTGGGGGCAAATAGCCAACTACCTGATCCATCAGCCTTCTTATCAAAGCAAATTGGACTGGAAGCAGCTAGAGTTGAAAGAAGGTGAAGAACATCATGTTCTTTCCCTGCCTCATCCAGATGGAGTGGAATACCAGGTATTGTTGATCAATGGTTTGATCAATCCTGAAAAAGAAAATTCTCCTGAAAAAACAGCAACGGTTTACTTTCCGCTCAAAAACGAGGATACTTCAAATTCAAGGACAGTCGAACTTTTTAAAGAAATGACCGATTAATCAATACCACATCAAAATAAGATCAGGAGACCTATGAAGTTTTACAAATACCATGCACTTGGTAACGATTATATCGTTTTAGACCTTCCCGATAGTATGGCTTTAACCCCCGATCAAATCAAACTCATCTGCCATCGTAATTATGGTATTGGGAGTGACGGCATTTTACGAGGTCCCCTTGCCAGTGATAAATGCGAGTTTGGTCTTCGCATTTTCAACCCTGACGGAAGCGAGGCCGAAAAAAGCGGCAATGGTCTTCGTATTTTCTCAAGGTACCTCTGGGATCAGCAACTGGTCCAGGATCAACCATTTCAAATCGAAACGCCTGGAGGCATTGTGATTTCGGAAATAAAAGAAAAGGGACGCAGCATCACAGTTGCCATGGGAAAAGTCAGTTTTCACAGCAGTGAAATACCAGTGACTGGATTACCACGAGATGTGCTGCAAGAAACAATGGAGATAGCGGATCAATCTTTTACCTATTGTGCGGCAACTGTCGGTAACCCTCATTGTGTTGTTCTCTGTGACTCCATTTCTGCAGAAGATGTAAAAACATGGGGACCTGCCATTGAGGTTGATTCCAGGTTTCCCAATCGTACTAATGTTCAGTTTATGAAAATATTGGATCAAAACAATATTCAAATTGAAATTTGGGAACGTGGTGCCGGGTATACTCTGGCTTCTGGCAGCAGCAGTACCGCTGCTGCTGCTGTTGCCCACCGACTCAATTTGTGCCGCGCGGATATCGCTGTCCACATGCCCGGAGGAACAATACAGATTCAGATTGAAAACGATTATTCCACACACATGACAGGTCCGGTCACCAAAGTTTGTGAAGGGGTGATCGCAGAAGAAATGCTGATTTCCAAACCTTGTAGAATATGAGAACCGTCCATGAATGATGTTATCCATAAAGATTTTCTTTACCAGGCACTCCAACCCATTTTATTTCGCCAGGATCCCGAAACCATACATGAGCACACTTTAAATCTCCTTCATCACATTTCCCAGATACCGGTTGCCGGAAAAATCATAGAGCATGTGTATCATTGTGAAAATTCTGCACTGCAAGTTCAGTTATGGAATAAAACGTTTCCCAATCCTGTTGGCGTTGCTGCAGGCTTCGACAAAGAGGGAAAAGCATTCAACCCCTTGTTTGCATTAGGGTTTGGTTTTGTGGAGATCGGAACCGTTACCCCTCTTGCTCAGCCTGGAAATCCAAAGCCCCGTATATTTCGTCTGCCAGAGGACCATTCTCTCATCAATCGTCTGGGGTTTAACAACCAGGGAGTCGCAGCACTTGTCTCACAGGTAAAGAACAATCCGCCTGATGGTATTTTAGGGATCAATATTGGCAAAAATAAAACCACCGCGAACGATTCTGCGGTTGATGATTATGAAACGGCATTACGTGCTGTATATGATCATGCTGGATATATTGTCATCAATGTCAGCTCACCCAATACAGAAAAATTAAGGGCGCTTCAGGAGCAGGAAGCTTTACACAAGCTGATTGATCGACTGTTCATTATACGCAAAGAATTGGTGATGCAGGGACAGCCCCACAAAACCCTTTTACTCAAAATTGCACCCGACTTAACAGATGAAACATTTCATGATATTATTACAATAATCCATGAATTCAAGCTTGATGGTGTGATTGCAACCAACACCACTCTGACACGCAACGATTTAAGGAGTCCATCCCATACAGAAAATGGAGGTTTGAGCGGGGCCGCTTTGCGAACACGGTCTACAAAAATTATTGGGAAACTGTATCAGGAGTTTGGCTCAGAACTTCCTCTCATTGGGGTGGGTGGGGTTTTTTCAGGAAAAGATGCTTACGACAAAATCAGAGCGGGTGCATCTATGGTCCAAGTTTATACAGGTTTGATTTATCGGGGACCTGCGATTGCTAAATTCATCAAACAGGAACTTTTACAGCAGCTGGAACAAGATGGATTTTCTTCAATTTCTGATGCAGTGGGCGCTGACTTTCGATAGTCCGATTGGAAGTATTTTCAGAAGAAGCTCCTGGTGGTCTTGATTTTGCTTGAGAAAACAAGGGAATATAGACATAAAGCCTGTGTAAAAATTCACACCACTATAAGAGGATAAGCTTGATGACTGCTGATCAATCACAAAAAAAAATTCGGGAGCTTAAACAACAAATAAAACTCCACAAAGAACAAAATCAGATGTTGTTGCAATATGTGGACGATATGAAAGTTGCCCGAAATCAAATGCAGCATCAACTGGAGATGAGCCAGGAAAGAGAGAAACTTTCTTTCTTGCGTGAAAAACGAGATTTCCAACGCATTTTAGAATTAGAAAAAAAACTGGAATTGATCGCTCCCCCCGAATCTCAAAATATTACAGGCTATACCACCCATGATGCAGAGGAGGCCGAGAGCACAGCCACTGGACAAAGGGATTCAACAGAAGAAGATTTTACCGATGACGTAGACGAAGAAATAGACTACACCAATAAAGAAATGCAGCGTTTAGTAGATCGTGCTTTACGCAAAATGGTACAGGAACAAAAACCGGTACCTTCCCCTTCATCAACCACCGACCCGCTAGACCGGAAAGAATCACCCGGGCAACATGATATAGAAGAAAGAGAGCCCCCCACTGCAGAAAATGAAGCGTCTGTTGATGAGTCAGAAAATCAAGAAAAAGAGGCTGAAAGCTCGGATCCTCTCCAAGAAACCATAGTGACAGCAAATACAAGTATTGAGGCAGAAACTCCAGTAAATCCGGAAACTCACAATCAAGTGACTGAGGAAAGTCCAAAAGCCGAAGATGAAACTTCAGCAGATAAGCAGAATTACCTCATCAATGAGTACTTCAACCGCGGATTATCGGCTGCCAGTCAAAAAGATTTTTTTGCAGCCATCGAAGCTTTTACCAAGGTGACCACGTTATTACCCAATGCCGCCCCCAGCTATCTCAATTTAGCAATATTACATTTTCGATTAGAAAATTATGAAGAAGCCCTTCATTTTTGTCAAGCAGCCATTCAACGAGGATCACAGCCTGCTCAACAACTGCAAACTAAAATCCAAAAAGAAATCGATAAGGATTGATCCATCTCCCCAAACAGAGACTCTAATATCATGGCAATAGAGAAATAATTTTCAGTTAGGAAGGCAAAAATAATAACATGCTAAATTATGCAGGACTGTCATCAAGATTCAAAGCGTTTTATCGAGCGCATAGCTTGTGCTATGTCACCGGTAAAGCAACGCTGAAGATCGTTGAAAACAAGTAGATTGGCTAAGCTATTGTTTGAACATTCCTTAATATTCTGGACATATGGATATGCAGCAAACACATAATAAGATACGGATACTACTTCTATTCTGCAGTTTATTGTTTTTATTGACTTCTGCCGCAGGAGCTTACTGCAATAAGAAAGAATATTTTGGGATCACCAGCGGAAGCCCTGCCATGTCAACTGTAGACGTAGTGTTTTCTCCGTTCTACAGCATTACTTCTACTTCAGGAACCTCTGGTTGTAAAAATTGGGATTTCGCCCAATACCTGGAAGATGAACAAAAACAATTCATTGTTAGAAGCAATAGACTTCTTTTGGAGGAAGTCGTCCAGGGAAATGGTATTCATATAGAAACCCTTGGGCAATTGATGGGATGCCCTGCTTCCGATTATCCTGTATTTGCAACGATGCTGAAGCAGTATTATGTTTTAGATGCTCAACCCTTCAAGAGCACCATTCATTCGGAAAACGCGGCTCACTTCCTTAAACAATTGAAGCAATGGATTTCACAAGATTCTCAGTTGCAGCAAACCTGCCATGCTTCTGGCTAAGGGCCCGTACATAAATAACCTTTACAGATGACTTGTCTTTTTCCTCGTCTACGGTGTTGTCTTCAAAGGCACATACTACAGTATGCACAATTGAAGACGCCTTGTAGCCAAGAAAAAATACTTCCTCATCTTTGTCAACGTTATTTCTGCACGAACCCTAATTTTATGGAAAAAATAATGATAAAACATTCAAAATGGATTTTGGGCAGCTTGATGATTTTACTTTTGTCCCCTTTCAATGCTAAGGCATGCCATGAAGGAGGACCAATGGGATTTGCAACAAAAGACATGGGTATGTCCTCAGTGGATGTCACGTCTTCCCCAACCTTCATTTTCGCCAGCACTTCGGGAACCTCAGGCTGCAAAAACTGGGATTTTGCCGAATATTGGAAAGTCACTCAGAAAAAATATCTTGTGGCACAATGGCAGCTGCTTTCCGAAGAAGCTGCTGCTGGAAGAGGAAAACATCTGGAGGCCATGGCTGGTCTAATGGGTTGTTCTAACCAGCAATATGATGCTTTTGCTGTGCTCGTTCAAGATAACTACACCCCCCTTTTCAACAGGGCTGCTGTGTCCAACAGTGCCTCTTTCCAGCAATTTATGAATGACTTGAGCGGTTTGCTTGCCAGGCATCAAAAACTCCGTTCATCTTGCCATAGGATTGATGAAGTCTCTTCGAAAGGGCTTATAAAATCGAGAGGCTAGGGATCGGTTTTTTCCTTCGCATCATATATCGGTACTTCAGGCAGTAACCCAGTAGGTCATGATGCCGTGATCAATTCCCTTGACTTGAATTGAACCATGGGGTTCACAGGATATGATATCCTTAACGATTTCGTAAGTGGAATCGGAAATGAGAATACCTCCGGGCTTTCCTGCATGTTCCAGCCGAGACGCCAGATTAACGGCACGCCCGATGATGGTGTATTCCATGCGGGTGTCGCTGCCGAAATTACCAACGGTGGATTCTCCAGTATTGATGCCAATGCGGATATCAACTCCTAACTTATTGGCCCGAGCCATCATTTCTTTGGCCATGCGGACACATTGAATCGCATCTTCTTTTTCTCCCAGGGTTTTGGGATCGCCAAAAAATATCATAACGGCATCTCCCATGAATTTATCCAAGGTGCCTTCATACTTTAGGGCTATATTTGCCATTTCATTGAGGTAGTGATTCAGCCACTTTGTCAACTCGTTGTGCTCCATACTTTCAGATTTGGGCGTGAAGCCCACGATATCAGAAAAAAAGATAGTCAGTGTTTTTCGGGCCGTTTCGATTTTGACATCTTTTTCTCCAGAAAAAATAGATTCGTAAACCTGGGGGGACAGGTATTTGGAAAGCTTACTGGCCAACCCTTCCAGCTGATCTTTCTGGTGTTCAACCTTTTGTTGTGCGGCGCGAAGCTGCAGATGCGTGTTGACCCGTGCCAGCAACTCTGAGGCATTGAATGGTTTGATCACATAGTCAATGGCTCCAAAATCGAAGCCTTTGACAATATCATCGGCTTCTGTTTTAGCCGTGAGGAAGATAACAGGCAGGTCATGGGTGGTTTCGCTTGCCTTCAAGCGCTGGCATGTTTCATATCCGTCGATTCCCGGCATCATGATATCGAGCAAAATCAAATCTGGAGGCTTTTTAAATGCGGTGTCCAATGCTTCTTCTCCACTGAGCACTGCTTTTACCTTGTAGTTTCCTTTTAAAATGCCCATCAGCATTTTCAGGTTTTCTGGTGCATCATCAACGACTAGAATCGTTGGCTTCATGTCCATACGTCTCCTTTTGTTTTTTGAACCGAATCAGCAGGGCAGGGTGACAGTAAACCGGGTTTTGCCTGCCTGACTTTCGAACTGTATTTTGCCTTTGTGCTTAGTAACAATACGCTGGGTAATATCTAATCCTAAACCCGCACCTTCCCCTGGCGGTTTGGTTGTGTAAAAAGGATTGAAGACCTGTTCCTGAATATCTTCAGGAATGCCATGGCCACTGTCGATGATATCAACAGAAATGGTGGAGTCCTGGGACGATATCTGAATTTCAAGGGTCCCACGATAACACATTGCCTGAAGACTGTTATGAATCAGGTTGGTCCAAACCTGAACCAATTCTTCTTCACAGCCATTCATGAGAGGAACGGATTCAAATTGTCTGATGACCTCCACTCCTTGCTGAATTTGAGAATGATATAGGGTTAGCACAGTTTCGATGGTATTCTCAATTGCTATTTGTGTTTTCTGCCCAACGTTTAACTCTTCTCCGGCATAACTTTTTAGGGCAAAAATCAACTTGGAGACCCGTTCAATGGACGTGGTGATATCCTGATGTATTTCCTGCTGCCGGCTGATGTTTTGTGCGATTCCAAATAATTCTAAGGACAGGTCGTGTTTGAGCAAATCAGTGTATGGGGCGAATTCTTCTATCCCAATGTCAACAATTTTTTCTGCCAGGTCAGACGCATTAGTTATTTCTAGAGTTTCCAGTTTTCTGCTGATGGCTCGACGCTGTTGCCTTGCTTCTCGTGTGCTGAGCTGGGGACGGAGGACAGTAGCTTCGTCCAGCAGCTGGAAAAACAAGCCCTGATATTCTGGTGAAAGACTGCGTGCCAGCTTGGGGATATGGGAAACATCTGATATTGAACCTGCCAGATGATGGATTGACGATTTGATGGCACCAAACGGGGTATTGATTTCATGAGCAATTCCTGCCACCAAATGTCCCAATGCTGCCATTTTTTCGGATTCGACGAGCTGTTCCCTAGCCATCTGCAACTGAAGATGAGTATGGATGCGAGCTTCCAGTTCTGCCGGATTGAAGGGTTTGGTCAAATAGTCAACCGCCCCCAATTCAAACCCTTTCACAATATCTTGTGTTTCTACTTTTGCTGTCAGAAAGATGATAGGAATGTCCTGTGTCTCAGGAAATTCTTTCAATTTTTGACAAGTCTCAAACCCATCCATTTCCGGCATCATGATATCTAGAAGAATCAAGTCCGGAGGATTCTTCAAAGCAACTTCCAGCGCAGAAGCACCACGAACCTCGGCTTTCACTTTGTATTTTTCTTTTAAAACCCCCATCACTACATGGATGTTTTCTGGTGTGTCATCCACTACCAAAATGACTGGTTTAGCTTTCATGATCGATCTGATAATTAATTTTGTTTTTCTTCAATAATTGTCTAAACACAACTTACTCTTTTGTAATGGGAAGCCAATCAGATATTCAGGGATTGGAAGCTGTTTCTCCATGTTTTTTCAGTTTCCTCTACATGCTCGATGGCTTCATGGAAATGGAACTCATTGATCAAGTCTCCCAGTTTTTCAAGCTTTGGCCCGGCTTCGCTTCCCTGCAGCAGTTCCTGCAGCTCTTCCAGGACACCCAAAGCATCGGTATCATTTTCCTCCAGCAGTTCCCTCAGTTCATTGAATAGTTGCTCTACTTTATCTGGATCAGCAGAGTGGGCAGATGTTGATTCTTGTTTCTGTGGAACTGGCAATAGAGCCTCAATGGAAGCACAGGTTTGTTGCAAATGAATGTGGGTCGAAGTGAGCAACGCTTCGGGAATTTTGTTTTCTTTTTCCCGGATGTCCGTCTCCAGTTGCTTCGCTGTTTCGTACAGCTCCATGGCACCGATGTTGCCGGCTACTCCTTTGAGTGTGTGGGCCTGTCGGACGGCCTGCTCGATCTTCTGATTCTGCAAAGAGTTTTGGATTTCCTGGATGGCCTGTCCTTGGTTTTTCTGGAACATTTTTAAAATATCCAAATAGGTTTTTTGATTGCCGCCTACTCGGATTAATCCAGTTTTTATTTGCAGTCCGGGAAGTTCTTCGGGAAGTAAACCCTTCTCTGTTAAGGAGGAATTTGTCGATTTGTCTGGTATGGTGTAATGATCGGGTAGTATCCTTTCTCCGGGTTTGATCCATTCAACCAGAGCCGCAAATAACTGCCGGGGATCAATGGGTTTGGTGATATGGGCATTCATGCCTGCGGCAAGAACTTTGTCACGGTCTGTAACCATGGCATTGGCCGTCATGGCCAAGATAGGCAAATCCTTGAATTCAGGTTTATTGCGAATTGAGTGAGTGGCTCCGTATCCATCCATGATTGGCATCTGAATATCCATCAACACCACATCGTAGTCAAGACTGGCCATTTCCACTCCTTCTTTGCCATTATTAGCAATCTCAACAAAAAATCCGGCTCCTTCCAGCAGTTCTTTAGCAATTTGCTGATTGATTTCGTTGTCTTCCACCAGCAAAATCCTGGCTCCTCGAATGTTGTCCAGTTCCTCCACGTCATCATTTTTTTTCACTCGTTGTACCATCGTGTCGGAAGGTTCCTTCCCAAAGACTTCAAGGATGGTATCGAGCATCACCGAAGGATTTACCGGCTTCATTAGAAAACCATTGATGCCTGTTTCTTTTGCCTGGTGTATCACTTCTTCTCTGCCATAGGAAGTGCACATGATGATTTTAGGAATTTGCGGCAGATTCAAATGGTTGCTAATTTGTCGGCTGGTTTCCATTCCGTCCATTCCCGGCATTTTCCAATCCATGATGACCAGATCAAAGGGTTTCTGTGCTGAAGTCAGTGCGTCCAAAGCCTTGCCTCCGGTATAGGCCATCGCAATTTCGAAAGAAAAAGATTCCAGAATTTCCTGAAATATCTGCCGGGACGTTTCATTATCGTCTACCACCAGCACACGCAAACCTTTGAGTTCTTCAGCAAGTGGCCGTTGAATTTCTTTTTTGTGTTCCTGCTTCCCGAAAACTGCAGAAAAAATAAAGGAACTGCCTTTGCCAGGCTCACTTTCGACCCATATTTTTCCATCCATCATTTCGACAAGGCGCTTGCTGATGGTCAAACCCAATCCGGTTCCGCCAAATTTACGAGTAGTGGACGTATCAGCCTGAGAAAATTCCTGAAACAATTTTTTTATCTGTTCTTGGGTCAACCCAATTCCTGTATCTTTGACAGTAAATTGAAGGGCGATGCCTTCTTTTTCCTGTTTGATCGGTTCGATGGAGATTAGAATTTCTCCTTTTTCTGTAAATTTAACAGCATTGCTGGTCAGGTTGATCAAGACTTGTCCCAGCCGCAGCGGATCGCCGATGAGAAAACGTGGAAGATCTGATGAACTTTGGATGAGCAATTCCAACTCTTTCTCATGGGATTTTGCTGCAATCAAATTCGTGACATTGGCTAGCACATCATCCAAATTGAAATCCACCTGTTCCATATTCAATTTTCCGGCTTCTATTTTGGAAAAATCCAGGATGTCATTGATGATGCCAAGCAGTGAATTGGCCGAGTTATGGACTTTGTTCAGGTAATCCTGCTGTTTTGGTGTCAGTTCGGTTTGCAGGGCCAAATGGGTCATTCCCATGATGGCGTTCATCGGAGTGCGGATTTCATGACTCATGTTGGCTAAGAAATCACTTTTAGCTTGAGTGGCAGATTCTGCTTCGGCTTTGGCATTTAAAAGCTCGATTTCCATCTCTTTACGTTGGGTCACATCTGCAATACTCCCGACCATCCGCTGCGGTGCTCCTTGATCATCTCTTTGAACAACTTTGCTTCTGTCTTCTACCCAGATGACGGAATTGTCAGCAGTAATCATCCTGTGGATACTGTGATAAATCTCATCGTTTTCCAGGCTCTGGGTCACTTTTTCAAAAACCATGTCCTTGTCTTCGGGATGGAGCACTTTGCCAAAAAACTCCATATCGTGCTCCAGATATTCATCACCATACCCCAGCATTTCACACCAGCGGTGGTTGTGTTGAACCCGTCCTGTGTCAATTTGCCAGTCCCAAATTCCTTCGCCAGTGGCTTCTAATGCATACTTGAGTTGTTCTTCACTGCTCCGCAAAGCTTTTTCCATTGCTTTACGCTTTGTCAGATCGTGCCAAACGGTTAGTAAAACTTGTCTGCCTTCCAGAGCAATTGGAGTGAGAGTCACTTCCATTGGAATGGCTTCTCCATTTTTTGTCAAATGAATCCAGTCAAAACTATGGGTACCTTGCTGAAATGCCTTCTCAATCATTTTTTCTTCCTTTTCTTGAGAAGGCTTTCCATCCGGCTGAAATTCAGGAGAAAGTTCTACAGGTTTCCGTCCCAGCAACTCTTTTTTATCCTGGTATTGCAGCAAGTTGACAGCCGCCTGGTTGCAGCTGATGAAACGATCATTCTCAAGAATCAGGTAAGGATCTGCAGAATTGTCAAACAACACTCTAAAACGATCAGCACTAGCTGTAATCTCTGCGGTGGTTTCTTCTACCCTGCGGGAGATTTCCCGGTTTCTTGCAATGAGTACAGAAATAAACAGTGTGATCAAGATAGTAATGGCGATGCCTGACCAGAGAGTGGCCTGAGCCAGCGATTGGCTCGGACCGCCAGCAAATTGAGTGTCGAACCACCATGTAATGCTCAATTCTGCCTCAGCACTGATAGTCTGTGTGGTTGTTACAAAAAGAGGGTTTTTGAGCAGTGGAGTTATGACTGGCTCCAGCTCACCCCGATCGTGCTTTTGAGGAAAACGTCCCGCTACTTTCAGGTGCATTCCGACCGGGGTGTGGACGGAAAACAATCCTTCCATCAATGTGTGATAGTTCAACAGTCCTACCGTTGCAATGGGTCCTGAAGGGGTATTGGTGACTAAGGCCACGACGGATATAGATTGATTCTGGGCGTTGTGCAGCGGAGTGCCTAATACCAATCTGCCATAGCGTTCTAAAGCGGATTCCAGTGTAATGACCAATTCCGGGATTTGTGAAATGTTGTGATCGGGTATCAGAAATTCATCTGATTCAGACGATACCACCACCTTCCAGTCCTTAGCGAATTCTCTGCTATCATCGGGTTGAAGGATTGCGATGGTGTCCAGAAAAAATGCGGTCGCTCGGGACTCTAAGGCATCGTAAGCATTAAAAAATTCATCTTCGGTGACTGTGTTTGAATTTTCATACAGGGTTGCTATCCCGGAAATAGGAGCGTAACTTTCCTCCAGCCAGCCAAGGAACGTTGCGGAAAGCGATTGGGCGGACTGCCTGGCATTGGTCTCCCAATTAACGATTGCATCTTGCCGGAAGGTGTTGCTCAGTACGATGGTACCAACAATTCCAAACAGCAGGATCAATGCGGGAGAAATCCATCGAAACCAAGAAATACTAGAGTTTGGAAGTGTATTTTTCATCAGTTGGCAACCCAATCATCAACACTGAATACAGGCCGAAAGCCTCGTGGAGGAATGGATGAGGTTTCATCGAAATTGCGTAAATTTTGTTGATTTACAATCTCAACTTTAGATCCCACATGCTTCAGGTAAGGCTTCCCTTCCAAAGCGCGAACAATGATATCCATGGCCAATCGTGCTTGCAGTCCTTGTTTGTCAGTGGGGGAGGCCATGATGTGACCACGGCGAATACCCCGATGCACACCAGGAGAATAGTAGTAGGACATCACTTTGATTTTTTTTGCCAGACCCCGTTTACGAAGGACATGCACTGCGGCTTCGGCGCTAACCGCTGTTCCAACCACGTAATTCACATCAGGGTGACGGCTCAGAGCTGCTTCGATGAGAGCGGCCTGCTTTGCATGGCCTGTGTCTCCCCAACCTGTTTCCATGATTTCAATGTCACTTTCTAAAAGCGCTTTCCGAAATCCCTGGTCGCTGGCTTTGGACCAGGCTGGACCTTTGGGGCCTGGGAACCAGAGAACTTTTGCTGGGTTTCCCGAAGTAACTTTTTTGAGATATTTTCCTGCTTGATTGCCATTTTCCCAATAAGTTCCTGCGGCACGAGCCGTAATGCCTTTAGCGGAGATCGAATTGATTAAATCGATTACCGGTTTTTTTTGAGCAAGATAGCCTTCGACCAGGACGTTGAGTCCATCAGAAGTGATGCCTCCTACGATTAAACCATCGGCTCCGGTATCCATGCAGGACTGTATCTGCTCCAACTGGATGTCCAGTTTGTCATAACCTCCTGCTTCTTTAATCCGAAGACGAACTCCCAATCGCTTTGCCTCATCAAACAGGGCAAAATTGACCGTTGTCCAGAAAGCATCTTTCAGGTGGGGGATGGAAACACAAATTTTCCAGGGACGATTTGCCTTCTCCACAGGAGTGTATGTATCGCTTCTCCGTTTGAGGTCATTATTGAAAGGAGGGTCCCAGATATCCACCTGAAGGGGATACCAATCGGCAGCATGAATGTGACTGAAGCCTGCCAGCATGAGCAGGCCGGTTAATAATAAAAGGCCTCTCTGTTTCATTTGTTCATTCATAAAGTACAATCTTTTTTTGATCAATTCTTGTTTTGATTGTTGGAGTATTCCAAGCGCTCCGATCGTAAGCAGTCGATGAGGAAAGTACCAGCATTTTCAATAATATTCAACAATTCCTGCTGTTCTGCGTGATTCGCTGCAGGAGAGAGTGTTTTATCATAGGTGTTCGTGGTTTAGATCTCATGCCACATTAACAACATGAGACCTGCCTTTAGCTCATCTCAAAAAATTGACAATAGGTCTAGTATTCATTAGTATATTCAGGGAATTAGTTCTTGCGAAAGTTAATAATTTCCAAAGTTTCAACCCAAACATCTTATTGCGGTCAGCTTGGCAAACAGCAGGAGATGTCTAACCTAGAGGGCAGTGCACCTTTATCAAAGAGGACTAATTCGTCTAATAATCCATGGAGCCTATTCGAAACATATTGTTTATCATGTGTGATCAACTGCGTGCTGACTATTTAGGATGCTACGGTCATCCTAATATCCGGACCCCAAATATTGATCAACTGGCCTCAAAAGGAATGCTATTCACCTGTGCGTATACTCAAGCCCCGATGTGCGGGCCGGCACGCATGAGTTTTTATACGGGACAGTATGTGATGAGTCATGGCTCCATCGCAAACATGGTTCCTCTGTCCGTTGGAGTTCACAACATAGGTGATTATCTGCGCCCCGAAGGGATGGAGGTCGCTTTAGTTGGTAAAACCCACATGGCTGCTGATTGGGAAGGTATGCAGCGAGTCGGGTTGTCCCCTAACTCTCCAATGGGAAGACCAATCGTTCAATGCGGTTTCGATCCTGTAGTACGAGACGATGGTCTCCATCCAGACCAGTCCCTTGATTCTAATCTGGCTTATAACCAGTATTTGAATGATTTGGGGTATTCAGGGAAAAACCCCTGGCATGACTATGCCAACTCTGCAGAAGGACTTGGCGGAGAAATACTCAGTGGATGGTATTTGAGACATTCCTCCCTCCCTGCACGAATTGAAGAAGAGTATTCTGAAACGCCCTACATGACTGATAAGGCGATCCAATATATTGCAGAAAATGCAGAAAAGGGAGATCAGCCCTGGTGTCTCCATCTCAGCTACATCAAACCCCATTGGCCCTACATGGCCCCGGCTCCTTATCACAATATGTATTCTAGCGATTCCGTCATACCTGTCAATGCAAGCCATCAAGAAACAATCAACCCCCATCCGGTGTATCAAGCGTTTCGAGATGAAGACGCCAGCCGGACATTTCGACGCCAGGAAGTCAGAAAAACAGTCATTCCCACTTATATGGGGCTGATCAGCCAAATTGACCATCATTTGGGGAGGCTGTTTCAATTTTTAGAACAACAGGGCCGCATGAAAGATACCATGATTGTTTTTACAAGCGATCACGGAGATTACTTGGGAGATCACGGGTTAGGAGAAAAACAGCTTTTCCACGAAGAAAGTGTTCGTATCCCCTTAATTGTTCATGACCCCAGACCTCAAGCAGATGTAACCAGGGGAACTCAATCGTCGGAACTGGTAGAAGCTATTGATTTGCTCCCCACTTTTATTGAAGCGGTTGGGGGGCATGTCAAAACACAACGATTGGAAGGAAAGTCTTTTTTGCCTCTCCTGCATAATCAAAAGCCGGCATGGCGTGAATTCGTTTTGAGTGAAGCGGATTATTCCTTTTATCAGGTGCGGAAAAAGCTTAACATTTCTCCTCACCAGGCAAGAGCCTATATGGTTCGTTCCAAAGAGTGGAAATATATTTTTTATGAAAATTACCCGCCTCAGCTCTTTGATCTTAAAAATGATTGTTATGAGCACAATGACCTGGGACAGGATTCGGCATATGCCTCTGTGCGGGAAATGATGTCACAACAGTTATTTATATTTTTTAGAAACCGCCAATCTGCCGTTACCATTTCAGAAGAGGATATTCTCAAGAAGGCAGGCAAAGCAAAAGAAAGAGGATTTTTGACTGGGGTTTGGTAACAAAGAAACCATATACAAACTTGAGGTAGGTGTTGAGAAAATTATAATGGTTTTGATCAATAGAACAATTGACAAAGAGCATTTTGAATTTATTGAGACATCATCAAACCATAATAGGCACATCCCAGCAGACCAATGTCTTCCTGTTTATTGTGAAAAATTGGGATTTGCTCCAGAACACCGGCTTGGGAAGGAGCTGTTGTGAATTCTTCAAGAAATGTATGAGATTGGACGATTTTAGGATGCTTTGCGGCAATACCTCCAGAAATGATAAGCCCTCCTGTTGCATAGACCGACAAACAAAAATTTCTGCAGGCACGACTATACAGTCTGGAAAAAAACTCCAGGGTTTTGGGGGCTTCGTTAAATCTTTCAGCAACCTCTTTTGGTTCCAGTGTGTCACCTGTTAAAAATTCATGGATCAGAGAAAGACCTCTGCCACTGACCAGCAATTCATTGAAAACGCTGGAACTGTTGGTTTTTTTCAGCACAAATTGTTCGAGCTCTTTTTCTTCATCTCCAACCAGTGCGAGCTGGGCATGTCCTGCTTCAGAAGGTACAGGAATATAACGTTTTGAGTATTGACCCAGCCCATCGTAGGGGATCAGGGCACAGTGCCCAAGACCAGTACCAGCTCCAACAATAGCAATTGTGCCTTCCAGCACCTTTTCTCCATCTTTGATTTGTTCCATGGATGAAGAAATGTGTGGCAGCAAACAACCGTATGCCTGAACAACAAAATCATTGAGTAGATGAATTTCAATTTCCTCGACTTGCGTTACATCAATTTCCCAACGGATATTGGGCGGGGTACATTTTTTCCCACGAATGGGTCCTGCTACCGCAACTACTGCCATATCATAATCTGACAACTCGCTGAATTCATCACTTTTGATACGGTCGAAATGCTGTATTAAATCTGAAACAGAGTTGATACTCTTTTGATTGCTGTTAAACGTTGTGAAATAGTTTAAACGGATGTCATTAAAATTTTCGACATCAAAGTGGGCAAACCGACTGTTTGTCCCTCCTATATCTGCTGCAAGTATTTTCATTTTCCTATTTTCTAAATGGTGTCGTTATTTATTCTGGCCAAAGCTGATTTCAAGCTGATACCGTCCTTTGATGCTTTAGCCAGAAGCCCCTTGACGTAGAACACTGTTGTTGGGGCTACTGGCGAGGAGGAGATAAGAGAACCGAAGAATATGAGGCTAAGCAAGCCTTTCCTCTGTTTTAGGATCAAAGAACACCATCTTGGATAAGTCAAACATCATCTCCATTTCTTCACCGGGGTCTTTGGCAGAATCAGGAGTGGAACGACAAACGACTTTAGCCCCATTCATGTGAATAAAAATATTTGTATCAGGCCCCGTCGGCTCGTTGATGCTGACTCGACATTTCGCCAAATGAAAGTCCGAATTCTCCAGATGCGATTCAATTTTGTGAGTGACCTTCTCAGGACGTATGCCCAACATCACTTCCTGCCCCTCTGAGCTTTTGAGTTGATTGGACCTCACCGGCAGTTTGAATGTGCCAGCACCTCCGTCAATTTCGACCCCCGTCTCATTGCCCATGCTCACAACTTTGCAAGGAATGAAATTCATTGAGGGAGAACCCATAAATCCAGCCACAAACATATTAGCAGGTTCGTCATACAGCTGCCGAGGTGACCCAAACTGTTGGACAATTCCACCTTTCATGACAGCAATTTTATCAGCCAACGTCATGGCTTCAATCTGATCGTGAGTGACATAGACAATGGTTGTTTTTAAACGTTGGTGCAGCATTTTAATTTCTGTGCGCATATCAACACGAAGCTTGGCATCCAGGTTACTCAAGGGTTCGTCAAACAAATAAAGTGCTGGTTTCCTGGCCAGGGCTCGCCCCATCGCGACACGCTGGCGCTGCCCTCCAGAAAGCTGCGAGGGTTTCCGATCCAACAATTGGTCAATTTGCAGCATCGAGGACACTTCATTGACAATGCGGTCCTGCTCGCTTTTAGGTACTTTGCGGATTTCCAGACCAAAGGAAATATTGCGACGGATGTCCATGTTGGGGTAAAGCGCGTATGATTGAAACACCATCGCAATGTCTCGATCTTTGGGAGGTAAGTTATTGACGACTCTCCCGTCAATTTGGATTTCTCCTGACGTGATCCCGTCCAAACCCGCAATCATATTGAGCAGAGTGGACTTGCCGCAGCCGGAGGGTCCAACCAAAATCAAAAACTCTCCTGCCTGAATATCAATATTAACGCCTTTTAAAACATCTGTTGGACCATAAGATTTACATACGTTTTTAATTGTGAGTGCGCCCATAATTAGTTCCTCCTCATTGAAAATATAGATGATTTGAATTATCCTTTAACAGCCCCTGCCGTCAGTCCACGTACAAAGTATTTTCCAGCAACGACGTATACAAACAGGGTCGGCAGCGCGGCAATAATCGCAGCAGCCATATCAACATTGTATTCCTTAACCCCAGTTGAGGTATTGACTAAGTTATTGAGTGCAACTGTAATAGGCTGGGATTCTCCCGCAGAAAAGACGACACCAAATAAAAAGTCATTCCAGATTTGAGTGAATTGCCAAATGACAGAAACGACAATAATTGGAATCGACAGCGGCAACATAATTTTCCAGAAAATCATGAAAAAACCCGCTCCGTCAATTTGTGCAGCTCTTACCAGTTCATTAGGGATGCTGACATAAAAATTACGGAAAAACAGAGTCGTAAAGGCGAGCCCATAAATAATATGAACCATGATCAACCCTGTTGTTGTACCTGCCAATCCCAAAAATCCAAGGGTCCTGGCCATCGGAAGTAAGATGACTTGAAAGGGGATGAAGCATCCAATCAATAACATGGAGAAAAAGACATCGGCTCCTTTGAAATTCCATTTTGTCAACACATAACCGTTCAAAGCTCCCAGGAATGTAGAGATACTCACCGTAGGAGTAACCAACCAAACGGAATTCCAAAAATACCCACTGAGCCCGCTGCACTCAACTCCTGTACAGGCAGACGACCAGGCTTTCGACCAGGCATCAAAAGTGATGGAAGTAGGAATTGAAATCAAACTTCCCGTACGAATTTCCTCCATTGATTTGACCGAAGTAAATACCATTACAAGCAGGGGAAGTAAAAAATATCCGGCAACTATAAGTAGAATGCCATATATGAAAATGCGCCCCATCACTGAACTAGAATGGGGAGTATCCGCTGAAAAACTTGACATAGCTATCTCCTTAACGTGGTTTTCTTAGTTCTGAATACAGATAGGGAATCACAATCGCAAGGACTCCACCGAGCATGACCATCGCACTGGCAGAGCCAAATCCAATTTGATTACGAGTGAAAGTGTAAGTGTACATAAATGTTGCAGGAACATCCGTTGCGTAGCCAGGACCACCACCCGTCAAGGCCATAATAAGGTCAAAGCTCTTGATCGCAATGTGTCCTAAAATCATGAGTGTACTGAAGAACACAGGACGTAAACTCGGAATAATAATGCTCCAATAAATTCGAGGTAAACTGGCTCCATCAACTTGAGCCGCTTTGATGATCGAATCATCCACCCCTCGTAAACCCGATAAAAACAACGCAATCACAAATCCTGCTGATTGCCAGACCCCCGCAATCACGACTGTGTAAATCGCCATGTCTGAATCAGTGAGCCAGCCAAAGGTAAAATTTTCAAATCCCATTTCCCGTACCAGTTTTTCCAAACCCAGGCCCGGATTGAGAATCCATTTCCAAGCCGTACCTGTCACAATAAAAGACAAAGCCATCGGATAGAGATAAATGGTACGCAATGCACCTTCTGCACGAATACGCTGATCCAGCAAAATAGCGATCAACAATCCGATTCCCAGGCAAATCCCAATGAACAATGTGCCATAAATTCCTAAGTTAGTCAGGGCCACCAACCAGCGGTCGTTTGTCCAGAGCTTTCCATATTGAAAAAAACCTTCAATATCGTATTTGGGCAGCATGCGTGATTTGGTCAGTGACAACCATGCTGTCCAGATAATGTAGCCATAAACAAAAAATATGGCTGCTAAAAAGGTTGGGGAGATCACCAGCTTAGGCAGCCAATCTTCAAAATGATCTGCTAAGCTCTTTTGAGGGATAGCCCTTGATGAAGTTGTAGTATCCATAACCACCTCTATTGAAAAAATAAAAACATTTACTTTCCCCCGAAAGACAGTATTTCGGGGGTAATCAAATCCCAAAGAATCTGGAATAAAATAGAGTGAAGTAGTATTCAGAGAGTAATTACATACTGGACTGAACAGCACTGACTAACTTCTGAGCAGCCTCCTGAGCACTCATGTCTGAGTTGTAGAAAGCTGTAACGGTGTCATAAATTGCCCCTTGAACAGCAGCAAAGGTTGACATGCCGTGAGCCATGCTGGGAACCAGGTCTCCCGTTTTAGAGCTACCAACAAATTCATCCATGGATTGATGGGCACAGATGTCAAATTTGTCACGAGGCATATTCAAACGAGCTGGAATCGATCCTTTGTTGAGGTTAAAAATTTCTTGAAACTTTGGTTCCATAATGGTGCGTGCCATCGCATCTTGAGCTTTTTTTGCGTCTCCACCACCTACATCAAACATGACAAAACTGTCTATGTTGAATGTGAATTTGCCCCTGGTTCCAGGAAAAGCCATACAAATATAGTCTGTGCCAGGTTTTTTTCCCGCTGCCGTGAACTCACCCTTGGCCCAGTCCCCCATGAACTGCATGGCCGCTTTGCCTTGAATGACCATTGCTGTCGCCAGATTCCAGTCACGTCCCGGAGCATCTTTATCTGTATATTTTTTGACTGTCCTTAAGGCTTCAAAGACCTTGACCATGGTGGGACTGTTTAAGGCTTTGGGGTCGAGCTTGACAAAAGCATCGTTGTAAAACTGAGATCCACCGATTGCTAATGCTAAAGATTCAAAGGTGGTTGAGTCTTGCCAGGCCTGTCCCCCGTGAGCAACAGGAATAAATCCCGCCGCTTTGATTTTTTCGGCTGCTTCGACAAACCCATCCCACGTTGAAGGAATTTTTGCTCCTGCTTTTTCAAACACTTCCGGATTGACCCACATCCAGTTGACGCGGTGTACGTTCACGGGAACAGCAACGTAGTTTCCATCATACTTCATGACATCGCTTACCACTTTCGGTAAAAGTTCGTCCCAACCGGCTGCATTCGCCACGCTATCAAGGTTTGCAACAACTCCTTCATCCCCCCATTCCTGGATAGATGGTCCTTTGATTTGAGCAGCTGTAGGAGGTTTCCCTGAAACAACTCGGGACTTTAATACAGTCATAGCACTTTCTCCACCCCCGCCTGCGACAGCAAAGTCTTTCCAGGTATGACCGTCTTTTTCCAACAGCTGTTTTAAAACGGCAACTGATTTTGCTTCTCCTCCTGATGTCCACCAGTGGAGAACTTCAACTTCCCCTGCTGATGCAGTGAAACTCAAAACACCAGTTGCTAAAGCCGCCAGTGAGGCCTTTTTCAAAGTATTCAAGATCATATTTCCTCCTAAAAATCATTTTTAAAATATATACTGTAAACGGGTAACCATTTCACTCTTTTCGCCATTTAGATTGCTTCGTGCGGATTGGCCGCCTCCTTAGCTCCTCACAATGACAAATAGTAAATTCCTAAAACATAATTTTAACCCGCTCAAAGCATAACGAAACGAGTTTGAGTACAAAGACTCCATGGATAAATGGTGAGATACCAAACCTCACTTCGTTCGAAGTGATTTTATATTCAGGCATCTCCTTAATACGGGATAGAATGCTCCCATCCCGTATTAAGGAACTTCCCAAAGAAATCGTTATTATTTTCGCCTTCCTTAGGGCTCGTGCAGAAATAACGTTGACAAAGATGAGGAAGTATTTTTTCTTGGCTACAAGGCGTCTTCAATTGTGCATACTGGAGTATGTGCCTTTGAAGACAACACCGTAGACGAGGAAAAAGACAAGTCATCTGTAAAGGTTATTTATGTACGAGCCCTTAGTTGAGTAATCATTAAATTAATTAACCATTGACAGGACTCTTTTCAAACTAAAATTATAGTTTTTTTCTGGATGTAAATGCCTAGAAAATTGGGTGAAGTCTATTTTTTCCCAGTTGTCTTTAGCTAATTTTTCTAAGTAAATATCGATGTTATTTTGGGTAGCCGCTAGCATTTTTAATCTCCAGCGAAGTTGAAGATCGGCGAAATCTTTTCCGTGAAGATAATCATACAGTAAAACAGCCGCCCAGGCTCCTTCCATGAAGTGCCCGCCAACACTCACCGTCATTTTTTTTGTTTTAACAGCAAGTAACCCTTCTGCCGTCCAATCCACTCCTCCTGTGATGACATCAACACCTGGATGAAGTTGCTGTTTTTCCACAGCATCAATAACACCTATGGCCATTAAATCACTGGCCGACCAGGCAACAGAAGCCCATGGGTATCTGTGTTTTAAAATCTGAAAACTGGATTGAGCATAATCTTTTTGCCAGTTTGCCGGGACTACTTGCCGTAAAAAAGCATCTTGGCGGGAATTAATTGCTCGATACAACCCTTTGGTTCGTTCTGAGGAAGCAAAATCTGAAATAATTCCCATAAACCCCAATATCTGCACTTTTCCTTGAGGGTCGAACTTTCCTAAACGAATCGCTTCATCAATTAAGAGGTTTGCTAGTAAATATCCCGCAGACTCTTCATCGGGCAGGAGCTCACCAATCCAAAATTTGAATTGCTCTCTGGGATTTCCAATAAACTCCTCATCGGTCACTCCTGAATTGACTAAAAAAGCTGGAATTTTTTTTTCTTCTGCTATTCTTAGAAAGGACAGGGCTCCTTTTTTAAAGTTTGGAAATATCAGAGCATTCACTTTTTCTACCTCTTCTGAAGCTTGAAGAATTTGCTGTCTCATTTTTTCACGGTTGCTATCGGCATAGTAAACATCGAGATCCATATTCAAATCATTGGTTGCAGCCCGCATGAAATCAACGAACATGCCCCAGAATGGGTCTCCTGGTCCTCTTGTGATGAACAGGGCAATCCGATAACGAGGCTCTATGTCATTCGCCCTGATAGGATAAAATAATCCTGTCACAATAAAAAATACTGCCAATAATTTTACTGCTCGCATGTGATTCATAATTGGCACGGTCTAATAAAACGAGTGAATAATTATTAGTCTCTAAATTGAGAGTATAAATAAATATTAAGTAAATCAAATAGTCTTTCTGGAAAAATCGGTTGAAATTCTAATTTTCACCTTCAATTTCAGTTGCTTAAATCAATAAGAAACTTTCTGGAAAAATCGGTTGAAATCAGGGGAATCCCAACGGCTTGATAAGGCCCCAGCTATATGCTTGCTAACCGCCTTAAAGAACTTAATGCAATATCATCCGAGGTGAAGTACCATACATTTTCAAGCACCGATGGATAAATCTACCTTGCTAATGAGGATCGAATTACAATA
>JADGAT010000109.1 GCA_015231885.1 SAR324 cluster bacterium | reverse complement strand
ATTCAAAGCCTTTGAGAATATCAACCAGAACTTCTCTTGCAGTGGCACTATCATCCACCACCAGGACCCGCAGTCCTTGAAGTTCAGGCAGCGATGGTTTGACTCGTCTTTCCTCGACTCCAGATTGCCGACCAAAAATGGCAGTAAATTGAAAAGTGCTTCCCAGACCGGCTGCGCTCTCTACCCCAATTTTACCTCCCATCATCTCGCAGAGGCGTTTTGAGATGGTCAGACCCAGGCCGGTTCCACCATATTTACGAGTGGTTGAAGTGTCGGCCTGAGAGAAAGACTGAAAAAGCTTTCCTTGTTGTTCTGGAGTCATACCGATTCCTGAATCTTTTATAGAAAAATGAAGCGTTGTTGATGCTTCATTGAATTCCATAGTCCGTACTGAAACAAGAATCTCTCCATGATCGGTAAATTTGACAGCATTGTTCCCCAAATTGATCAGAATTTGTCCTAAACGCAGAGGATCTCCCACAAGCGCCATCGGAATGTCAGCGGGGACGTCAAAGAGCAATTCGATCCCTTTATCCTCTGCTTTCAGACCGACAAGGTTGGCCAGGTTGTCCATCACATCTTCCAGGCGAAAAGCGACTGATTCCATATCCATCTTGCCGGCTTCAATCTTGGAGAAGTCCAGAATGTCGTTGATGATGCCCAGCAAGGATTCTCCTGAGCGATGGACCTTTTCGATATAGTTTTTTTGTTTGGGATTGAGTTCCGTCTGCAAGGCCAGATGAGACATCCCGATTATCGCATTCATCGGGGTGCGGATTTCGTGGCTCATGTTAGCCAGAAAATCGCTTTTAGCTTTGGTGGCTTCTTCTGCAGCATCTTTTGCTTCCAAGAGTTTTATTTCTGCCTCTTTTATCTCGGTAATGTCCCAAACCAGGCCGGAGGCCTCCGTCGCCTCTCCATTCGCGTCATAGGTGAATTTACCGATGGACATAATGTATCGTACCGTGCCTTTTGGCACCAAAACCCTAAAGTCTGTTTTGTAATCAACAATTTGATTGGCCATGGTGTCTTGCATCAATTCGGCAATGGGAGCCACGTCATCAGGATGAACAAAAGTGAACCATTGCCCTATAGATCCATCCAGTTTCTCATTTTCAAGTCCATAAAGCTTTTTAGAATTTTCATCTGCTTCCAACCGGTTTTCTGCTACAAAATATTTCCAAGTTCCCATCTTTGCCGATTTCAGTGCCAAATCTAAACTTTCCCTGGCCGCTTCTACCTCCATTTCTGCCTTTTTCCGATCTGAGATATCCAGAAATGTGATCACAGCTCCCAGAATTTCTCCATCTTTCTCAATAGGCGTGCTGGAATACTCGACATCAAATGGGGTACCATCTTTGCGCCACAAAACTTCATCCGAAACTTTTTCAGATTCCCCATAGGTGAAGGCGCGATACATCGGGCAAAGGACCACGTCGTAATGTGACCCATCCCCATAAGAATGATGAATCACAGGGTGGGCCGCCTGACCAATCAATTCTGTTTGAGCATACCCCAACATGCTGGCTGCCGAAGGATTAATAAAATTTATTTTTCCATGGGTGTCTACACCAAAGATTCCTTCACCCGCAGAATATAACAACAAACGGGAACGTTCTTCTGCCGATTCCAGTTGTTCCTGCAATGAGGTGCGATAGCTGATTTCCCGGCCTAAGCGACGATTCCAGATCATGACAAAACCCAAAACGAATATTGCCACCCCCCCTATCGGGATCACCCAAAAGAGAATTGTTTTAAGATCCAAACCAAATTGAACATTGACTGCAATCCAGGCATTGCGTATTGCCGACATTTCTTCATCAGAAATGGAATTGATGGCTTTATTAAGGATTGGAATGAATTCAGGCCAGTCTTTCCTGACTGCAATCGCCAGTTCCAATTGGTGATCCGTGATTGCTGCGATTTTAATATCCTTGAGTCCCGCATTGTTGATTTCCCAACTGACCGTTGCCAGCGCATCAACAAAAGCATCAATTCGATTCCCGTTCAGTGCAAGTAACCCTTCGGAAAGATTGTTGAATTCAATTTTTTGAACTGCAGGAAACTCGTTTGTCAGGATTTCCGAAGTTATATACCCTCGAACAACTCCGACTCTCTTGTCATTGAAATCTAGTAGATCACTGACTGCTGAGCTGTCCTCTCTGGTTGCAATAATAAAAGGAGTTGTAAAGACAGGGTTGGTAAAATGATATTCCTTTTCTCTTTCAGGAGATTTCATGATGGCGGGGAGAATATCAATTTCTTTTCGCTTGGCTTTTTCCATGACTTGCATCCAGGTAAGACCCGTTTGAGGAATCATTTCGATTCCTAAACGATTCGCTATCAATCGAATGTAACTGGAACTGATGCCTGTGTAATTCCCTTTTTCATTTATGAATGAAATGGGTGCCCATTGATAGTCATCCCCGAGCCGAATTTCAGGATGCTTCGCTAGCCACTGCTTTTCTTCTTGAGACAAGCTAATTCTTTCAGAAGTTCTCACCTCTTCATTGTTATTGAGCAGCCAGTTGTTCTTCAGCTTTTGGTGCTCCTCTTCAGGAATTAATGCCATCGCTTTGCGGAGAATCGACTGCAATTCAGGCCAATCATTTCGTACCGCGATATTCAGTTTTGTGATTTCGGGATCCCCCGTATCAAAGCCGCCTTTGATCGCCAGTCCTGTCAAGTAATTGTCCCGAATCACAAAATTCATCACTCCCAATTCTCCCAGCGCTGCATCCGCTTTATCAAACTGTACGGCTTTCAAACTAGCCAATGAGTCTTTCACTGGAACAAGCTTGATTTGGGGATAATCTTTCTTGAGGAGTTCCTCATAAAAGAAACCGGAGGGAAAACTGATACGTTTGCCAAACAGAGACGTAATACCAGAAACATTGGACTCTTCTTTAGCGACAATAACATTCGGGTTTTTTGCATAACTCCCCGCATAAAGCAGGTGTTTCATTCTTTCTTCTGTTTTGACAATATTCAACATCACATCCAGCTTTTTTTCAAAAGCCATCTCAAGCAGTTCCCCCCAATTGCCTGAGACATATTTCACTTCAATTCCGCTGTGTGCTGCCAGCATATTCATGTAATCAATAGACATTCCAGTTGGACGCCCATTGATATTGTAATTAAACGGCGGCCAGTTCAATTCATTGTGAACCTTAATAACTCGATGGCTTTTCAGCCAGGCACGCTCTTTTTCGGATAACCCTAGCTTTTTTGTTGAGTCTTCGGTTTCCTGGTGATAGATCTCGATCACTCCTACATGATCTCCTCGATAGAAAGAGTTTCCTTTGGCATTGTTGAAATCAAGCATTGTTTCCGGGATAGGTTTATCAAAAACAAGCAGATCTCCTTCTCTATAGAAGAGCAGCATCACATCATTGTCAACTGTTTCAACGATACGCAGTGCTTTAACAGACGGATTGTCCTGGAGGTAGGGAGTGAGCACGTTTTTTAGCTGTTCCTGATCAAAGTTATAGAGATGCCTCGCACTCAAAACTGCAATCTTTTCAATCAAAGAACTTTGCTTGTTTTCTCCGGATTCAGAGCGAGAAACTGCTCCCTCAACGGGGCCTGTCCTGAGTGTTTCCTCAGAAGAAACCCACCTTTGAGAAATTTGCGTGTGCTCCTTTTCTGTCACTGAATCCAGTACCTTTTGAATAGCATTGATCAAGTCCGGCCAATCTTTGCGCACTGCAAAATGATGTTTATGCATCGGCAGATTCTTCAAGGAGGCGATCTTCATAGTGGTGGGAGCGTGCCGGTGAATCAGATATTCAAAGACGGCTAAATCACCTCCGGTTGCATCGGCTTCTCCGTTTGTAACCATTTGCAGTGCCTCAAAAGGAGAATCAGCGTTGAGAATCTGCATCAAAGGGTAGTTTTCCCTTATCAAAGTTAGGTTGGAGTCGTCTTTCGCCAGGGCAAACTTCTTGTTTACGAAATCTTGGAATCCCGTCACCTTGGGATAGTGATTGGAAGTCACAATCACATGAGGGTAGGAGAGATACGGACTCGAAAAACTAAGCAATTCATTTCCCGTCGTGTTCCCGGAAACTGCCGAGAATAGTTCGAGGCTTTTTTCTTCGACCGCTTTTAGCGCTTCTGACCAACTGTCAATGGGTCGGATATCAATGGCAATGTTCAGCTTGCTGCGGATGATTTCGACATAGTCCTGAGAAATTCCTTTAAATTTTCCATCTTCACCACGAAATTCATAGGGAGGGTAATCAGTCTTCACACCTATACGAAGGCTGGGGAGTTGCTTAAGAAAAAGAATTTCCCCGGGAGTGAGTCCGATTACATCTGAAGGTTCAGAGATCACTGGAGTATCATCAAGACTGCTGATCGGTTGCGAATAGGCAACGTTATCAATCCTGAGAATTCCCGGAAACAAAATTCCAAGACAAACGGCGATCATTATAAATGGCCCAAGTTTCATTGCTTCGCCCTACTCTCTATATTGCTATTGATATCTTGAGATTATTTTGTCAAAGGTTTTATTGGATTTAACTTTATCCAAACCTGCTTGCCACTTATTGACAATGGTGTCATCGGTTTTGGAATTAAATGCGAGATAGAGCTGTCCCTTAAAAATGGGAATATTGGTAATAGGTTTAATCATACCGGCATGCCCCAGACTCTTAGCACTATACAAGCCTCCAAAATAGGTACTGGCCCACAAATCAATCCGACCTTTTATCAATTTAATAATATTGTTTTCATCCGCCCCATTTTGCAGAACATCCAGATTGGTAAACCCCTTTGCCGACAACAGTTCATAATTAGCAACGTTTCGGGTAACCCCGACTTTACCGACCTTTTTGGCGTCCTCCAATGAGTTCAGAACGATTGGAGAGCCTGTTTTTTTAAAGAAAATCACCGAAAGATCAACTAGCGGACCCGCCCATTTGTAGAGTTTCTCTCTTTCAGGGGTCCTTAACATAGAAAAAATGGCATTATTCTTTTTCTTTTTTGTGATTTTCACTCCTCGCACCCAGGGTACTTCCTTGATCGGTATCTCGCTGTTGATCTCTTTTTTTACGGCTTCAATGATCTCAACAGAGATTCCAGTTAGTTTCAAATCTTCACTATAATATTGATAGGGTGGAAAAATTTCAGTCATCAACGTGATTTGTTCTTCTGCGCCCGATAGAGTCGCAAAAAGAATAAAGAAAACGACCATTGCTGCTTTTTTCATTAAACCTCCATTTGAAAGATAAAGGAGTTCACCAATATAAGAGAACTTCAGTGGATAGAACAGAGTTTCCTTAAAACCTTTCGCAATCGTGAGCTATTCGACAGCAAATTCCATTCGTTTTGACACTAATCTGTTTAACCACTCTATGGCTTCCTCAAAATCATACTGCCCAATCAGATTTTCCAATTGGTCCAGTTCGTCAAGAATTTCACTCCCTCGCATTTGTTGTTTCAACTGCTCCAAAACTTTTGCGGCCTCAGTGTCGTCGTCTTCCAAGAGTTCTGTCAGCTCACGCACGAGCAATTTTACGACGGCGACATCAAAAGAAATAGCTTCTGTTTCAGTTTTCGTTACTCCGTTTTTCAGTGAAGCGATCGAAGTCAGCACTTGCTCCAGATGTGCATGAACTTTTTCCAACAGATCAGCCGTTATTTTTACTTCGCTCCGCTGAACGGCGCGGTCAGAAGACTGATTTTGATGATTTAAAGCATCCTTGATTTCTGATTCCAGATCACGAGCTGCCGAATGAAGTTCCATGGCGCCGATGTTTCCAGCAACCCCTTTGATGGTGTGAGCCAGGCGTTCCGCTAATTCAATATCATTGTCCTGCAAGGCTGCTTGAATCTCTTTGAGGGCAGATCCCTGATTTTGAGCGAATTTGTTCAACAAGTTACGGTACAATTTAGTATTTCCTCCCAGCCGTGAGAGTCCGGCAGAAGAGTCTATCCCGGGAAGCTCGGAGGGAAATCCTTCCTCGGCTTTTTCATCCGTTTCTTCGGATTTGGTGAAACTTGAGGGGAGCTCGCGTTCTCCTGCTTTGACCCACTGGACGAGGCTTGCATAAAGGTTTTGCGGATCGATCGGTTTGGCCACATGATCATTCATCCCGACTGCCAATGCCTTTTCTCGATCACCCACCATCGCGTTGGCGGTCATTGCAATAATCGGGAGTTCTATTAAACGGTCTTCTTTACGAATGTTTTCTGCCGCCTGATAGCCGCCCATCACCGGCATTTGAATGTCCATCAAAACCGCGTCATATTGGTTCGTTACCGCTTTATCCACGCCTTCCTGACCATTGTTGGCAATCTCAACAAAAAAGCCCTGGCTTTCCAAAAGTTCCTGGGCAACCTGTTGATTGATCTCATTGTCTTCCACCAGTAAAATCCGGGCTCCGCGAATTCCGTCCAGTCCCTTAATCTCAGGTATTTGGCCTCCCCTACTTTGCAGGGATTTTGGTTGGCCTCCGGTTGTCGCTTTGCCAAAAACCTGCAAAACAGTATCCAAGAGGACGGAAGGATTGACCGGTTTCATTAGATAGCCGTCCAATCCCACTCCATCTGCTTTTTTCATCAACTCTTCTCTGCCATACGAAGTGCACATAATAATTTTAGGAACTTGAGGAAGCTTCAAATGGTTTTTGATCTGCTCCGTGGTTTCAATCCCATTCATGCCCGGCATTTTCCAATCCATGATGATCAAATCAAAAGGCTTTTCTGACGAAGTCAGGGCATCGATTGCTTTGCCGCCTGTAAAGGCAAACTCCACTTTAAATTCAAAAGATTCCAGAATTTCCTGAAAAATCTGCCGCGCCGTTTCGTTATCATCCACTACAAGAACCCGCAGGCCTTTTAGCTCCTCGGCAAGCACCAGCACCGTTTCTTTCCTGATGACCTGCTGGCCGAATTCGGCGGTGAAAATGAAGGAGCTTCCCTCTCCAGCAACACTCTCCACATAAATCTCCCCTCCCATCATTTCGACTAGGCTTTTGCTGATGGTCAAGCCCAGTCCGGTTCCGCCAAATTTTCGTGTGGTGGAGGCATCGGCTTGAGAAAAAGACTGAAACAACCTGTTAATTTGTGCCTCTGTCAAACCAATTCCGGTATCTCGGACGGCAAATCGCAATTTGATTCGCTTGCTTTCAAGCAGGTTGGCAACATCCCCATTTGTTGCAGTTCGATCAACTTCCTCTTCAAGGAGAGAAACGGCAATCACCACTTCTCCTTCATCCGTAAACTTTACCGCATTGTTGGCAAGATTGATCAAAACCTGGCTGAGCCGAAGCGGATCACCAATGAGAAACTTTGGAATCTCTACAGGGCTTTGGATAAGAAATTCGAGCTTTTTGTCATGCGCTTTGTCCGAAATCAGGGTGGAGACATTGCCCAGAACCTCCTCCAGGTTAAAATCAATTGTCTCCATATCCATCTTACCTGCCTCAATTTTAGAGAAATCGAGAATGTCATTGATGATCCCGAGAAGCGCATTAGCGGAGCTGTGAACTTTGCTCAGGTAATCATGCTGCTTCGCGGTCAGCTCTGTCTGCATACAAAGATGGGTCATTCCCAGGATCGCGTTCATCGGTGTGCGGATTTCGTGACTCATATTGGCAAGAAAATCACTTTTCGCCTCTGTGGCAGATTCAGCGATATCTTTTGCATCTGCCAACTCCTTTTCTTTTAAAGCAGACGTATGCATATAGGTCCGAAACATACGGTAGACAAGAAAAAGAATAATATTAAGAATGATGATTTGAACACTGGCAGTCGCCATTAAGGTATAATAAGAAAACGTTGAATCGCTCTGAGCAATTTCATAGGTCGTTTGATTGAGGGTCGACTGGGTCTGCCGGAATTCCGATACGGCGTCTTGCAGCGCTTGAAAATGTTCTTTTTCCTGCTGAGTGACGCTGATGAAGGCTGCTACCCGAATCCCTTGTTCCATATAGTATCGAGTTTTTGTGAGCGCCTGCAAATAAGTTTGCCACTCCGACTCAATGGCTTGAAATTCAACCCGAGTCGTTTGATCATAAAAACTTTCACTAAGACGATGACGCCAGTTCACCAACAAAGATTCAAAGCCATTAATCTGTTCATCCAGTTGATCTCCCTTAATGCTGATGTCTTTTTGATTCGGAGATAAAACCAACTCCATTGAAAGCATTCGAATCTCTGCAATTGGAGTCGAAATTTCGCGGGCGAGTTTTTCAAGATCGCTCGCAGTTTGATGAACGGTACTCAGGGAATGATCGACTTGATCCAATTTGAACAAATTGAATAGGCTCTGCCCGATCAGCAGCAATGATGCAATGATTAATAGCGCAATAATCCGGTGAGAGATGGTTCGTTCATTTTTTTTTGCAGCAGCCGACATGAGGTTCCTAAAAATTTTGCCGATTGATTTGGAGTGGTCTTTTTCTCACTTCAGGATAAACCTGTTCACCACGTACCGACCAATGATGCGCTGACACCTGCAGATCACGCAGGTAAATATAAGCAGAGCGACCCGGATTAAAGAACACTTCTTTATTGACCGCATAGACATTGTTCGGAGTGGGTAAAAACACCATGTAATTTTTTTCATAGACATGCCGTATAAATTCAGCAATCGAAGGAACATAGCTGTCTGATTCAACATTTAGTTGCAGTAAACGATTTGTCAACCTCTCCAATTTGGCATTGGGAGGAATTGTTGACCAGGAGTAAAAAGGTTTGTAGACAAAAAAAGCGGCCCAGGGGTGTTTATACCAATCGTAGTTTCCCCAAAGTAGCAAATCCCAGAGTTCTTCGTTCTGATTTTTCCAGGTCCTGAAAAGCTGACGAAAGACTTGTTTCTCGCTGCTGACAATATTGGCTTTCAATTCAATATTGACCTGCTTCAAAAAATACTGGATATCGCCAATTAGAAATAAAAAACTCTCTTGTGTAAGAAGCGTCAATTCCAACGGTTTTTTTGGATCTAACCCCTGCTCCAATTGATAATTCTCAACAGTCAAACGAAGGTTTTCGATACTGTCATCATGGGTTTGGGAATGCACAGCAAGATAATTCTTCAAAGAATCAATCGCTTCTTTCACCCGGTAAAAATTCGGCGACACCATCGTAGGTGACAACACTCCTTCACCCAACATGGAGAGATTCAATAAATATTCCTGGTCGATGGCGTGATTGATCACATAACGAATTCGGTCATCAATTAATGCTGGATTTCCATTGATCAAATTAAGATGCAGTGCGTAATTATTCATAGAAGGAGATACCGCCAGTTTCGCATGGGGTGAAAGCACCGTTTCCACTTGATTGGCAAAAGGAACTGGCGTGATATCCATCTCTCCATCGCTATACAAAGTCAAATTACGTGCGTTATTCATTTCCATCGCAGTATAGATCGTGATGGTTTCTACTTTTGCTTTATCTTTCCCCCAATATTGAGGATTCGCCTTGAGAACCACTTTGGGAGTGCTGCGGTCCCCCTCAAGATATCCTTCTTTGAGAATGTAGGGACCCAGTGCATAGGGTCCAGGTTCTGCCAGGTTAGGGCAATTCGGTTTGCCATTCCAACCAAATTTTTGGAGATAAGATCTGGTATAAAACTGCAGCCAGGTAGCATCGTGCAAAAAAACACCATAGGGCTCAGACAAATGGAATCGGACTCGGTATTCATCGACTTTTTCTACCTGCTTCAATATTTTACTGAGCTTGGAAAAAGTAAAGGGCTCCTTGACAAATTCTGACATATTCTCCAATACAGAATCTGCATTAAACGGCGTGCCATCTTGAAATGTCACTCCTTGCCGCAAACGAAACTCCCAAATTTTGTCATCGATGCTGCTATGACTATCTGCGAGATCATATTGCCAACCTCTGTCATTGTTGGCAGGTCTTACTAAAGCAGCATTGATGGCATGAGAAATTGCAAGATAAGGAAGGTTGGGCAGGAACAATTTGACATGAGATCCCGGTCGAATCTCATCAGTCACCTCATTGGGAACAGGATCGACAGCAAGACCGATATCCAAAGCATCTGCATTCGCGCTTGAGGCAAAAAATGAAACCAGGCAAAGACTCAGCAGTAAGCAACTTTCAAATATTTCTTTTTTGATATTCATTGAGCGGTATTGCTGGATTTTGAAGCTTGATCGTTTTCCGGAAAAATCACCTGTTCCAATAAAAATTTTTAACGGGGACACAATACCTATTAATCCTGAAAATCGATGAATTTCACTGTACCTGTTGGCAGTACGCCAAGATTTGCCTGTATCAAAGAAACAGGCAAATTCAATAAAGGAAAACGGATGCGAATCACAGATTTACAGAATCAGGAAAGAATTTCCCCGACCATAGCGATCACTTTGTCTGCATCCACCGGTTTGGTGAGGTATCCCCGAGCTCCCATCGCCATTCCTTTTTCCTGATCCGCATTTTCTGTCATTCCTGTCACAAAGACCACCGGGATATCCGCAGTCACCGGATTTGCTTTTAATTGCTCACAGACCTGGTAGCCATCCATTTCCGGCATCATGATATCCAACAGAATCAGATCCGGCGGCTTTTTGCCGGCACTCTTCAATGCTTTTTCTCCGCTGGGGGCTGCTTTCACTTTGTAGCTTTCTCCTAAAACT
>JADGAT010000108.1 GCA_015231885.1 SAR324 cluster bacterium | reverse complement strand
CGTGAGCAAGCTGGACGTTTCTTAAGTGTGTGGATTTATAAAGTGGAACATCTCAACAACAAGTATCTCCTCAGCTTTATCAAAACATTGCGCAATTGGTGGAATCAAATTCTCAACTTTTTTGACAAACGTATTACCAATGGAATGGTTGAGGGAATGAATCATGCTATTCGCAATATTATGTGGAGAGCTTATGGGATCAGAAATTTTGATTTCTTTAAACTCCAAGTCCTAGCTGAGCTGGGGCCTTCGGGGTAACACACTAATTAACGAAGATCCAAACTATTTTTGCGTCCATCCAAGATATGCAATTTTTATTGGAAGATATTGGGAACAACCAGGCAAATGAAGAACGGTTTATCATGACAGAGAATGATCGATTTTGCATGTACTGTAATTTCAAAAAAATATGCAGCAAATGGGAGGGCTCTGCTGAGTAGTACTATAATTCTCCTTTGCTTGGACAAAAAACAGGGTTAATAAGAGCCTGCCCAGTTTTAGGGGGGAACCATAATCAAAACAATATTAGAAAGGCAGTGAGTTTTCATCTGGCGCGGAGACGATCAAGCAGTATAAGTGGTGTATTCAGGGGTCATGTTTTTGACGCTGATGAAGAGGCTTTCAGCCTTTTTGTTGAGACTCATCCTTTTTTGTGCCAGATCAATCATAGAGAGTATGACTTGTTTATTCAGTCCCAATTTACCGCCAAGGTAAAGAAGGTATTCGGCTTCCTTTTTGGAAATTTTTTCGTCACACACTACAATTCGAATCAAATTGTTGAGAATTTTAAATCCCATCTCAATTCCCACTTTCAGAGCATTAAGTCGGGGAACTTCTCTCGCTTTGACCATCTCCACAATCTGCTGAACATGGTCTTTGTTTTTGTTAGCAGAGGCAACAGCTTGTATATAAATCATTTCGGTTTTATCAATTTTGCCGTCTACACAAATTACTCCGATGCTGGCCTTGATCACCCACTGTTGTGCCTCAGGGGGTAAAAAGTGGAGAAATCGTTCAAAAAAGACTTTATCATACAATTCTTCATCACTCATCTCTATTTCTGCTGCAGTCACAAAGCTTTGAGCAGCATTGGCCTTTAAGTCTTCAATCAGTTTTTTTTGTGCCTGAAGCTCACAATCGGTCAGGTATTTTCTGATTCCCTCGGAAACCGTCATCGTCAGGTCCTTGGACTGCCAGGGTTTTGCAATATAACGATACAGTTGGGCCTGATTCATGGCATTGCCAACGGCATCCGCATCGGCTTGTCCTGTGAGCAGAATTTTGACAGTGTTGGGGTGCTTTTTATGCAGCTCAATCAGAAATTCATGACCTTTCATGCCAGGCATGATTTGGTCTGAAATCACAACGGCCAGATCGGTGCCATCTTCTTCAAACTCTTCTGTGATTTCAAGGGCTTCATCGCCACTCTCTGCCAACTCCAGCACCATCCCTTCATCCAGCACAGTCTTCAGTTCATCTTTCATGCTATTGAGAACGACTTTCTCATCGTCCACACACAAGATTGCTAAATTGCTCATCGTCTTTCCTATAAAATTCAAAAAAACTCTAATCGTCTAAGGGGAGACAGACCATAAAGTTTGTGCATCCCGGCCTGCTTTTTACAGCGATGGTCCCACGATGTTTGTCAATAATTTTTTTAACAATATCCAGCCCCAATCCTGTTCCTTCTCCAGGAGGTTTGGTTGTGTAGAAGGGCTTAAAGATTTGGTCTATGGTTTCGGGAGGGATACCACAGCCACTATCTATGAATTCTACCGCAATATTTTGATCCTCTTGGTAGATTTTAATGACCAACTTTCCTTTCTGCTTCATAGCCTGCAAGGCATTGTGAATCAAGTTGGTCCAGACTTGGATCAATTCATCGGCATGACAATGAAGGAGGGGGATCTCTTCGAAATCCCGGACAACATCCACGCCTTGTTTGAATTGGTTTTGATAGAGAGTGAGCACCGTTTCTACATTCTCCCGCAAGTCGGTTTCTGTTTTATGATCTCCTGTCAAATCCTGCCTGGCATAGTTCTTTAAAGCAAATATCAGTTTGGAAACCCGTTCCATGGCAATAGCAATATTTTCAATTCCTCGTCGGGGCTGTTTCCATTGGCTGGCAATACGAACAATTTCCTGGGCGACAGGATCCTGAAAAAGAGCAGAGAAGGGGTCCAGATTTTCTAATAGTCCCAATTGTATCAATTCTGTGGCTAACTTTCGTGAATCATCCACTCCCATTGTCTCCAGTTTCTGTTGCAGTTCTCTCCGCAATTTACGTTCTTCCCGGGTGCTCAGGGTGGTTGTGTCAATAGAGTCAGCTTCCAGGAGGTCAAAAAATAAATTTTGCTTTTCCGGAGTAAGGGTATTGATGAAGCGAGGCAGTTGGGAGAGGCTGTCTAGAGAAGCAGAAATATGGTGAACCGAAGAATGGATGGCTCCAAAAGGTGTATTGATTTCATGGGCAATGCCGGCAACCAGCAAGCCAAGGGCTGCCATTTTCTCTGATTCGACCAGCTGGTCCTGAGTTGCCTGTAATTGACGGTGTTGCTCCTCCAGTTGACTCAATGTTGTCTTGAGTTCTTCACTGCTTTGCTGGAGCTCTGCCTGCTGGCGATCGTTGATTTTGACCAGACGGCTCATTTGTTTAGAAAGCTTTTTATAATTTTTCAGTAAAACCGAAAATTCATCATGTAGCGGATGCTCCTGATATTCTTTCACTTTTAGAATATCCTTTGCTTCTGCTATGATTTGTTCCTCACGGGAAAATAAGGTTTGTTTTTTTGATTCCATTAGAAACAAGTCTTGTCTGACAGTCTATTTCTTTACTTCTTGGTAGCAAATGACTATTTGTTATGCTATGAAGTACAGGTTAATTTCCACAGCCAATATACGGAGGCAAAGGACTCTTGTCAAACTGATTGGTACAATAACTGGATCTCACTCCATCTTTCCCAAAAGGACAAAATGAAAGCTCTGAGATTCTTCAGTTTTAATGATAAAGGAAATGTGAAACAAGCTCAGCGTGTGCATATTTTTGTTCAGTCCTAATGGCAATCCATATTGCAAATCTCTTTGTCTTTTTTGATCTGGAATGATGTTATTCCGAATACATTCTATTAAAACCAAAATGATAGTAATGATGCTTGGAATTGTATTCAGCATCATTCTTTCCCTCACATTAGTCATTGCCTATACAACAGCACAATTTTGGGAAGAAGAAACAAAAAGGCAGCTATCTCAAAGCCTGGAACAGAGCAGGTCAATTCTTCAAAATTTTTTAGAAGTCCGAGAAAATAATCTCGAAATTTGGGGAAGTAATCCCCTCATAGAAACGATATTTAAGGATTCTGCTTTAGCGGGTATTTTTGTTCCTAGCTTGAGGCTCGAATTTGAACGTATTCGAAAGAAAGAACCCTGGTTACTTCATTTTTTTTTACTTCAGGACGGTAACATCATTTATGATGATTCTGGAAATTTTGAATTCATACAAAACCATCAAAAAAAGTTTGACGGGCTAAAAAATTTAAAAGAATTACCATCAGAAAGCTTCTTAACCCTCAACTTGAATCGTTTTAATCCACAAATTCAGCAAAATATTATCTTAATTAAAAAGCCATTCCAAAAAGATGGAGTTCAAATTGAAGGAAGTTACATAATCGTCATATTAGACCCGAAAGTTATCAATGAAAAATTATTTGGTAATATTCTCATTGGGAAACGGGGTTTTGTTACGATGGCCTCTCAAAATATTCAGGGTGAACTCTCCGTCCAGCAACCTAAAAGAAATATTGAGGAAACAAAAGATTTTGAAGTGGTAAGTAAGAATTGGAAGTTTTATCAGGATATTCCAGATCAGTATCAATCCATTGTTCTCAGGAACAAGAAATTATCCAATTATCCATTTACGGTAATTGGGGTGATTTCTTCCAAAGACCTGAAGGAACCGATATTTTATCTCTTGTACTTATGTTCAATATTCGGGGGAATCGCTTTAATTATTGGCTTCTGGAGCGCAATTTTTTACGCCACCAAATTGACCAAACCGATCCTTGCTTTAAGAAATAAAGCAAAGATGATTTCAGAGAAAGGGATTGGTCAGAAACTGCATGAGTCAAATACACAAGCTGTTTCTTATTTAAAACACTTTATCAATCCAAATGAACCCGTTGTTCATAGAGATCAAAAAGATTTGGATGAATTGGAGTTGTTGGATAATACCTTCAATAGTATGGCAAACAAGATTGAGGAAGATGCTAAACAAATCATACGTATTACGAATATGTTTGGGAAATTTGTCCCTTTTCAATTTCTAAATCGCTTATCCCGATCAGGAGCTGATGAAGCATTGATTGGAAAAGGAGAGGCCGACTACATTACAATTTTATTTTCTGATATTCGTTCTTTTACCACCATCTCAGAAACAATGGACCCAGAGGAATTGTTTCAGTTTTTAAACCAGTATCTTGCCCTCATGAATCAATCCATTCATGATAACAATGGATTTATTGATAAGTTTATAGGTGATGCCATTATGGCGCTGTTTGATCATCCCACCAAGGACAACTCGCAGGAAGCTCAAGATGCGGTACAAGCTGCATTAGGGATGCAGAAAGCATTGGAGCAGTGGAATGATGACAGAGCCTTACAGGGAGAATCCAGGATTGCCACCGGAATTGGGATTCATAGTGGAACGGTAATGATTGGAACGGTTGGTTCTGAACAGAGGATGGACTTTACTGTTCTGGGTGATGATGTAAATTTAGCTTCAAGAATAGAGGGATTGACGAAACAATACGGTGCTGGAATTATGATCAGTGCTTCAATATTAAGACTTCTCAGAGATCCAACACAATATCAGCATCGGGAGCTGGATTGGGTTAAGGTTAAAGGTAAATCAGAACCTGTGGAATTATATGAAATTTTTGATATGGATGCTCCTGAAGTACAAAAGATGAAAAGGAAATCAGGACGGTCTATTCTTAGAGGTTTGACCCAACGAAAACGTCAAGAATGGGATAAGGCTATTGCTCTGTTTGAAAAAGCATTAGAAGCTTACCCTGATGATAAAGCCGCTAAAGCTCATATTGAACGGTGTAAACAGTTGCGGCATATGGATTTACCGGAAGACTGGGACGGGGCAATTGCTTTGGACCAAAAATGATTTGATAAAACAAAAAAACAGAGGTGCAAATGCCAAGTCAATTATTGCAACTAAAAACTCAGTTAGAAAATGATGGAGTCGTGTTGAGTTTTAGCGGTTTGTTTTCACACACTATTTTACAATCTATAGCAGAAACCATTGAGAATAAACTGGAAGGGGAAGGAATTGATAAAAAAACAATCAAAAATCTATTTACAATTTTTGTGGAAATGGCGCAAAACCTGATTTCCTACTCAAGTGATCGTAAAGAAAATGAAAGTCAGATTTTAGAAAGTATTGGAATTATCTTGATCGGGTTTGATCAGGAAAAGGAAAAGTACTTTGTCAAAAGTGGCAATAATGTAAAACAAGAGCATACATCGAATATGATTGATCGTATCAGAAAAGTTCAATCTATGAATAAAGATGAACTAAAAGAATACTACAGGGAATTAAGGCGAAGTGGTAAAGACGCTCATGAGAGAGGAGCAGGTTTAGGGTTTGTGGAAATTCAGAAAAAGGCGACTGAGCCAATTCAGTATCAATTTTTAGAAGTAGATTCCACAATTAGTTTTTTTGAATTTATCGCCTATATTTAGAAACAGGACATCACAATGGAAAATTTAAACATTGCAGCAACGAAACATACCCCCTTGATTCAATTTAATACCGAAACTCACATCCTGGAAATCCGGGGCAGATCCTACCCTGAAAATACTTTTGAATTTTATGAACCTGTTATGAAATGGTTGAAAGAATATTTTGAATCCACTTCCAATACAACAACCATTGATTTTGAAATCAATTATTTTAACAGTACCAGTTCAAAATTGTTCTTTGATATGTTTGATTTGTTTGTTGACGCACAGGAAAATGGCAGCAAAATTGTGATCAACTGGGAATATGATGAGGAGGATGAGGACTCAGAAGAAGCGGGGGAAGGCTTTCAGGAAGATTTTGATTCATTGGAGATCAACCTTGTTCCAAAATAAATTGTATCAACATTTTTCTATATTTCACTATGGGGGGTTATCAATGAAGGTAATGATAAAATGGAGTTCTCTTTTATTTTTCATATCCTTGTTTTTTATACAAAAAACTCATGCTCGATCACTTGAAACAATATATAAAACCGGAGAATTACGATTTTGTATGGCCAGCTTTCATCCTTCCCTCTTTACAGCGAGTCCAAAGGAGTGTGTTAAAAATTGTAAATATGAGGGGCCCGTGTATGAAGAGACGCTGCTATTTACCAAATTTTTAGGAAAAGGAGTTCAGCCAAAATACACACATATTCAGTGGAGTGATCAATTTAAAAATAAACAGGGAAAAATTATTCATGACGGAGAGTATACTCCACAGTATCTGGCCAGTGGTGAATGTGATATTTATCCCAATAATTTAACTAAAAATGATTGGCGATTAAAAAAAATGGACTTTGTTATGCTATTTCCCAGCAGAATGATGGTGATAGTTCATAAATCAGAGCGAATTAAATATCATAAACCAATGGATCTTTCTGGAAAAGTTGCCGTGGTTGAGGCAAATACCTCTTTTCACTCATGGTTGGTTGAACAAAATAAAACCTCTTTTCAAAAGAATCCGATTCAAATTACGTTGATGAATGTAAATCTTTTGTTGGAGCAACTTGTCAATAAACAAGCGAACTTTTCCATTTTTGACGCTGATTCAGCCATGTGGATTACTCAAAATGAATATCCACAATTATCAATCGCTTTTCCAATAGGTTCAATGGATCAAATCGGTTGGATGTTCAGAAAGAGTGACAAACAGCTTCAAAAAAAGGTTGATTTGTTTTTTAACTCTCAACGAGCCGATCAAAATTCAGCAATCAATCAAATTTGGAAAAAATATTATGGAATGGATTTAATCAAATTTGTGAGAATTATTTCATCAATTGATTGAATTATTTAGAACACAAATAATAGGAGAAAAATGTTAAAAGCAGCCATTGGTCACACAGAAGATATTGATACAGAAGATGCCATTGATGAAATATTGGAACAATGTAAACAGGAACTTGGAGATTTAAAAGCACAAGCAGGGATTTTATATTCTTCGGTAGATCATGAATTCGATGTTCTGTTGGAAAAAATCAATGCAGAATACCCTGATATAGAATTAATTGGATGTACAACAGATGGGGAAATGTCTTCAGCGATGGGATTTGCTGAAGATTCTGTCTTATTGATTCTTTTTTATTCAGATGAAGTAGATATTAAATCTGGTGTTGCAAAAAATTTATCTGAAAACATGGAACAAAATATCGCTGCGGCAATTGAAGACACAAAAGCTAAATCGCAACAGGAAGCAAAATTTTGTGTCTTTACCTCAGTCAGTATAACTCAAAGTGTCGAAGTCATATTACAGTATTTTAAAAGTACTTTTGGAGAAAAATTTCCTATTTTTGGAGGTGCTGCCGCAGATCAATGGAAGTTTGAGCAAACCTACCAATTCCATAAAACCGAAGTTTTGAAAGATGCTGTTCCCTTTCTGATTTTTTCGGGCCCAATTCTGTTTGGTTCAGGAGTACAAAGTGGTTGGACATCCATTGGACAACCAGGAATTATTACAAAAGTGGAGAACAATGTTGTTTACACCATTGATGGTTTTACGGCAGAAGATTTTTTTAAAAAATATTTAGGAGAAAATATTTTTCCTTTAGGAGTGTATCCATTGGCTGTATTTGAAAGTGATACCTCCGAAAAATTTTATTTAAGAGCGCCACTTGTATTGAATGAAGAAGAGGGCTCTATCGTGTTTGCTGGTGATATTGCTCCCAATACAAAAGTACAATTAACACACTCAACCCATGATAAAATTATCAAAGCCAGTGAACAGTCTGTGTCTCAATCCATAGAAAAATACCCGGGCAAGAAGCCGGAAATTGCATTATGTTTTTCTTGTTCAGGAAGAAAGCAGGTTTTAGGAACTCGAACCAATGAAGAATATGAACTGTTGAAAACGATTAACCCTGAACTCAAGGTATTTGGATTTTACGGTTATGGTGAAATTGCTCCTATTCAAATGGACAATCCATCCCGCTTTCATAATGAAACCTTTGTCAGTTTACTTCTTGGTGTTGAGTGATGGAGCAAGAAAAGGAGATCAAAAAGCTTCAAAAAGAAGTTAAGATATTAACAAAAAAGCTGGAGCGTTCAGAATCGAATCGTGCCAATTTGGAAAAACTGCGCGATCAGCATGCTATTATGTTGGAAAATTATACCAATGATCTTCTTAAACAAAAGAGTGAAATCCAGGAACAAAACAAATTGATTTCGGATTCAATAAAACATGCTTCCATGATTCAATTTGCTTTTTTACCTGATGAAGAAACAATGCGATCCGTTCTAGATGAGTTTTTTATCATTTGGGAACCAAAGGATATCGTCGGGGGGGATATTTATTTTGTAGAAAAAATTGATGAAGAGCAATTTTTGCTATTTATCATCGATTGTGCCGGGCATGGTGTGCCCGGAGCATTGATGACATCCCTTGTTAAAGCAATTCAAAGCAGTATGATTGCGGATATTAAAGTTGGCAAATCGTCTCATCCAGCTATGCTATTAAGTGAGTTCAATACCAATATTAAAAAGGCCTTAAAACAGGAATCAAAAGATTCAAAATCAAATTCTGGTTTCGATGGAGGAGTGATTCTATTTAATAAACAAACAAAACTTCTTCACTTTGCGGGTGCTCATACACCATTATTTTTAATCCAAAACGCGGACCTGGAAATGATCAAGGGGGATCGTCATAGTGTCGGTTACCGCTCTTCTGACTATAATCATCATTTTCAGGAACATGTTATTGAATTAAAGGAAGGTGATTGTGTCTATTTAACAACTGATGGATATTTAGACCAATTAGGCGGGGAGAAAGAACTGAGCTTTGGAAAAAAACGTTTTAAACAAGTGATAAAAGAGAATTATAATTTACCAATGTTTGAACAAAAAGATATTCTTTTGAACGAATTGAAAGCCTATCAGGGTCAACTTGAGCGAGTAGATGACGTCACTGTTTTTGGTTTCAGAGTATGATTTGATTATTTTGCTTATCTGCTATTAAGGAGAAAGGATGTCTGACAAATTGTACAAAATTTACCAGGATTTCATGCAGCAGGGGATTTTTATGTGTTTCAATGGTCCACTTTCCCAGAATTTGATGGTAGAAATTGGAGAGACGGTCAAACAAAAAATGGAACTGGCAGAGGCAGGGACTTCCAGGATTTCTAAAGTGTTTGCTATCATGGTGGAACAAGCCCAAAACATTCTTCACTACTCCGAAGAAAAAATTCCAGATCGTGATGGAGCAGGAGCAGAATATGAATTAAGGTTTGGCATTATTTCCATTGGCTATGCTGATGACCACTATTTTGTCACGTGCGGTAACCGTATCCTTAACTCCAGGGTGGATACGTTCCGTGAAAAGTTGACCCAACTTCAGCAAATGGACAAGACCGAGCTCAAGAAAGCATACAAAGAACAACTTAAAAAAGGCCCTGAGGAAGGGAGTAAAGGAGCAGGGCTGGGTTTCATTGAAATGGCCCGTAAATCCAGCAAACCGATTGAATTTAATTTCCAAACCATTGATGAAGAGTTTTCGTTTTTCTCTATCAAAATTCTTATTTGAAAGGACAGGATGGATTGTTTAGAAATCGCTGCGACTAAATATACCCCTGCTATTGCCTTTGATAACAAACAGCATGTTTTAGAAATTCTAGGCAAATCTTATCCGGAAAATACTGTGGCCTTTTATGAACCTGTATTCACCTGGCTGGAAGAATATCTGGAGCAAGTAGAGGATAACGCTATCACGGTAAATCTAGAAATCATTTATTTCAACAGCAGTTCAGCCAAAGTGCTGATGGATCTATTTGATACCTTTGAAGAAGCCGCTGAAGAAGGAAAACACATCACCATCAACTGGATTTATGATGAAGAAAATGAAAGTGCCCTGGAATATGGGGAAGAATTTCAGGAAGACTATGAGGCGGTCATCTTTAATTTAGTGAAAAAAACGGAGTGATCGGACTTTCTGATTGAGGAGGAAGTGAAACAAAAAAGCCGAAATGAAAGTATTTGAAGAAAATGATCTTTATAAATTCTACCAACCATTTAGCATTGCTACTGAAGTCATCGCACAACTATTCCGGGCAAGACTATTGACTGTCTTACTCAAACAGGATGTTATCACACAGGAGATCATCGATTTGCTGATGTCCTGGAACCATAACTCTGGTTTCAATGTTCATAGTAAACAAAAAATAAATGGATCCAACGGGGATCGCATTGAAAAAATTGCCAGATATATGAGCCGGGCAGCCATCTCGGTCGAGAGAGTCGAGTTTAATCCAGAAGAAAACACCGTGACGGTGTATGAGAAACAAAAGCCAACCTCTTCTTCCAAAAAGGCCCATTACGATATATTGGAGTTTATGGCTCTTTTAGCAGGACATATTCCCTCACCCTACGAAACGATTACTTTTTATTATGGAATCTATAGCAGCTCTTATCGGGGCAAGGAGAGAAAAGAAAAAGAGAGGGCAGCATACAGCGAGAGTCCAATGGAGATAGAAACGATCAAAGGGAAGGCAAAGGCCAGTGCAAACTGGGCACGTCTGATTCATAAAATCTTCGAAGTAGATCCCTTGTTATGTCCAAACTGTGGCAAAGAGATGAAGATCATCGCATTTATTGGGCTTGGTCGTAAGTTCGGCCACCCCCTTAGAATCTAGCTTGCCCATGCGACAGCATGATTTTCTCTGACTCTGG
>JADGAT010000107.1 GCA_015231885.1 SAR324 cluster bacterium | reverse complement strand
AGCTACTTCCTGTTTTATGTAAATATTTGAGGCAAAAGAAAAATGTGGATAGAATTGAGATCCCTTCAAAAGAAGCCCTGCCGACAATGACAGATGCACTCGACAAGCAAATACTTGAAGAATTTAAGATACTTGCCGAAATTCCCCATTTTAAAACCAGCCACATCAGTGGGCAGATCCAAAAAATAGAGAAGCTGTGCCAAGGTTACAGTTCGCCTTACCCAAAATTGTTAAGAGAAATCGAGAATGCGGTTTTTGCCAAACGTGTTGATCGTGTAAAAGATTTAATTCAGAGTATATTGAAGCATGCTGGAACCCCCTCAAAAAACTAAAAAACGAGGGGTATGCAAATTAAAAATAAAGATTGTGATTTTATGAACAAGCGAAGAAAAAAACTGATCGAACAATATTATCAAAATAAAATCGAGAATATCGAGTTATTGATCGACAATGTCTGGGATCCTCACAATGTGTCTGCGGTTGCCAGAACTGCAGATGGCCTGGGGATCAGAACAATTAATCTTTATTACACTTACAATGAATTTCCCAAGTTGAATAAAGTTGGGAAAAAAACCAGTGCAAGTGCCAATAAATGGATGAATTTTGTCAAAGTGACCAACCTGCTGGAATTTGCGGTTCAAAAGAAATCAGAGGGATTCCAGTTCTTTGCTGCTGACATTGGACCCACTGCACATCTGTTGAATCATTTTTGTTTTCCGGACAAATGCATCATCATCATGGGTTCCGAAAGTTCAGGAATGTCTACAGAACTGAAAGAAATTTGTGATGGAATGATTTATATTCCCATGGCTGGAATGGTTGCCAGTTATAATATTTCTGTTGCGGCAGCCATTATTTTATATGAAGTGTTCCGACAAAAAGGGCATACTCTCTGCCTGAGGTCAGGAGACGATTTTCACAACAATCGCAATCAAGCCAAACGGCAAAAGAACGCACACCATGCAAATGTTTCAGAGGGAGAATGAGCAACTGCCGGACTCCTCTATTGCTGAGAAGAGTCATGAATATTTTGTAAAACCTTATTGACAAAACGACGTGCAATTTCGTCTACAAAATCTCGAGCCAGTGTCACCGATTCATCTATAATGATTTCATATGGAGTTTCCTTTGAAATCTTCAGCTCATAGACAGACAACCTGAGTAAATTTCTGACCAAGACCGACAGCCTCTCCAGGCGCCACTTTTCCATATTTTCTTTCAGCAGATTATCGATTTCGTTTTGGTGCTCTAGCGTGCCAATGGCCAGAGCTGTTACAAACTGTCGGCCATCTTCTGAAACATCCAATTGATCCAAAAACGTATTGATATCTTGATCAACACTGGAATGGGTGATGATTTCGAGTTGATATAAAATTTGCAACGCGTATTCGCGGCATTTGTGGCGGGAATAAGACATGTCAATGTGAATTTAATGAAGTGATGATGTCTCTGTGAGAATGGTATGAATTCTTTTCACAAGTGCCTGATTGTAACCATGGGAAGTCATGTTGGCGGTGATGGAGCCTTCTATGAAACATCCGAGCATGTATAAGTCTCCAATCAAATCTAATATTTTATGGCGGACAAATTCATCGGGATATCGCAATTCTGTATTGATGACCTTTCCATCATGCATGATGATGTGCGAATGTAAATACCCACTGCCCACTTTCCCCATCTTTTGGGCCATATCAATATTTTCAAAGGTATTGAAAGATCGTGCTGCGGCAATTTCATCTTCAAACGATTGCTCTTTGGGGTTGAAGGTATAACATTGTTCAAAGATAGGGGCGGGATAATCAACACGCATTTTGATTTTAAAACCCTGGAAAGGTTCAATATACAGATGTTTGTCGTTCAAATTTTCGGGGCCCACTCCTACTTTTTCATGAAATACTACTTTTTGAGCATTTTCCGACTGTTCCACAATGCCAGCATCATGGATCAACTGGCAAAAGTTTTTGGCAGATCCGTCTACATTTGGAATTTCTTCATCTGTTTTGATTTGAGCATTGGTGATGCCGAACATGTGCAGGACGGCCATCAAATGTTCAATGGTGCGTACTCGGCGATTATTGCTGGCGAGTACGGTGGAGTTGGCAGTGAAGGTTTGGTTGATATCGGTTTGAGAAAAGTTTTCCAATGATGTAATATTTCCAGGAATGGCATACCCATCCAGCGATTGGAAAATGATGCCTTCATTCACTCCCAACGGGCTCATAATAATACCTGTGTTGCGCCCACTCAGCAAACCTGTCCCATTGAGCACAATATTCTTTTTTAAAGTGCGTTGAGGTTGTTCGGATTCGACCAGAGAAATACTATCCGCATGAATCGATTTTCTGCAGATTGCCACCTCCAAACGTGTATCAGAGGGCAGTTCTTTGTTATTTCTTTTAGGTTTGTCTGCGAGCGCCCCAGACACTTTATCTAATAAAACATCCAAATGTAGAGGTTTTTCTAAAAAATCATAAGCTCCCAGCTTGATAGATGACACTGCCGATTCAATTCCGGCATGCCCGCTGATCATGATTACGGGGATATCGGGATACTCTCCTTTGAATTCTTGCAGAACTTCCATACCATCTGCACCAGGAAGCCAGATATCCAGCAAGACTAAAGAGGGTTTTTGCTTGGGAATACGTTTAAATAATGTCTGAGCATCAGGGCAGGAAACAACAGAATATCCTTCATCTTGTAATACGCCCCCTAGTGTTTCACAAATGGCAGGTTCATCATCAACGACATAAATCGGTTCCATAAGAGCTTTCCTTGCATATTGACAGTACTGTCATTATTTTTATCCTATCACTCTTTGATTGTTTTTCCACATCCTGTGTTATTTGTAATAGGAATGCGAAGTCTACACCATTTGGAGAAAATAGAAAATTTTAAAGCAACAAAGTCCAAAATTTTAGTAAAAGTTTTACTGTTGGTAAAACTTGTGATAAAAGACTGTCATCTTATTAAAAATTGAAAATAAAAGCATATGAGACTGTCATGGAATTAACACACCGCATGAAAAATAATATCTGCATCATTCGAATTACGGGCGAAATGTTCGGAGGTGATATCCAAGTATTTCGTGCTTATTTTGCTAAATTATTGGAAACAGAATTGCCGGTTGCATTTATTGTAGATTTGAGAGAATCGACGATCATCTATTCAACAGGAATTGGTGTGATCATGGAACTCTTTCAAGAAACTCAAAAAAGGCAAATCGGATTTGCGATTTCTCAACCTGCTGCCCTCACAAATAAAATTTTTGAAAAGCTCAAATTAAATAAAATTCTATCCATTTTTGATACGGAAGAAGATGCAGTGGCATCCTTTCAATCATAAAATACATGGTTTCCAGGAAACTCCTCTGACCTTTTTGTACTCCCCTGATCACAATTTTTCTCTGCAATATTCCAACAAGACGACTTGACTTCTATAAATCATTAGGATTAGAAAGGTGCACAGTGCAGTTTTGCGCTTTGTGGTAATCTTCAGGAACATAGACAAATAGTTGTACTATTATCTTTTGAAACCATACAGAGGAGACAATATGGATAGAAGAACTTTTATTAAAAAAGCGGGTGCCGGTGCAATTGCAGCAGGCGCTGTGATTTCAGGGGCCCCTGCCGTACATGCTCAAAAAAAGTATCGTTGGAAAATGGTGACCACCTGGCCCAAGAATTTTCCAGGCCTTGGAACAGGAGCCAATCACCTGGCAAAAATCATTGGTGAGATGTCGGGAGGAAGACTCACCGTCAAAGTGTATGGCGCCAAAGAATTAGTACCTGCTTTCGAATCATTTGATGCGGTTTCCCGAGGAACGGCAGAAATGGGGCATGCAGCGGCTTATTACTGGAAGGGAAAAAGCGAAGCCGCTCAATTTTTTGCTGCGGTTCCTTTTGGCCTCAATGCTCAAGAAATGGCAGGATGGATTCACCATGGCGGAGGACAGCAACTCTGGGATGAAGTTTATGGAGCTTTCAATCTTAAACCATTTGCTGCCGGGAATACGGGAGTCCAAATGGGAGGCTGGTTCAACAAGGAAATCAATTCGATTGCCGATTACAAAGGGCTGAAAATGCGAATGCCCGGTTTGGGAGGAGAAGTCATTAAGCGAGCAGGAGCCACTCCTGTGTCTCTGCCTGGCGGAGAAATTTTTCCATCGCTTCAATCAGGAGCCATTGATGCCACAGAATGGGTGGGGCCTTACAATGACATGGCCTTTGGTCTTTATAAAGCAGCCAAATACTATTACTGGCCTGGATGGCATGAGCCGGGTACCGTATTAGAATGCTTTGTGAATAAAAAAGCGTATGAAGCATTGCCAGAAGATCTGCAATCCATTGTCACAGAAGCCAATAAGGCGGCATACAATGATATGCTTTCTGAATTCATGACTAAGAACAATTCGGCTCTGGTCGATTTAGTCACCAAGCACAATGTCAAATTGAAGCGCTTTAATGATGCCACTTTGAAAAAAATGGGAGAATTGAGTAGAGATGTGGTGGCCGAAGTCGCTGAAAAAGATGCTTTGACAAAAAAAGTATATAACTCCTTCAACAACTACCGCAGGCAATCGGTCAGTTGGGGAAGTATTGGAGAAGAAGGATACAGTCTTGCTCGTACTTTAACTTTTTCATAAAAAGCAACCTTGCTCAGAGTGAAGGGTGTTACCATTCTTCACTCGTCCTTTCAAACAATTTATGAATTCATTGAAAAATTTTATCAAGTGGGTCAATGCCTTCAATGATGTGACGGGACGTAGCGTCTCCTGGTTGACTCTGGTGATGGCGTTGGTCACTTTCCTGATCGTGATTCTGCGTTATATTTTTAATATTGGCTGGATTTGGATGCAGGAATCCGTAATTTACATGCACGGTATGGTCTTTATGGTGGCTGGGGGGTACACTCTGCTGCAGGATCAGCATGTCCGCATTGATATCTTTTATCGTCCAATGGATGCAAAAAAGAAGGCCCTGGTTAATTTTTTTGGTGTGATTTTTCTACTCTTTCCGACCTGTGGTATCATTTTATATTTTGCATATCCTTATGTGAGAGATTCTTGGAGAGTGTTGGAAGGTTCCAAAGAGGCAGGGGGGATTCCTGCCGTTTTTCTACTCAAAAGCATCATTCTTGTTTTTCCAGTTTTAGTTGGTATTCAGGGACTCTCTCAAGCCGCACAAAGTATTCTGGATTTTCTGGAACCGTCACTTAGTAAAGCTGATCCGCCTGTGGAAGAAAATGTATAACGAAATGTTGCCACTGCTCATGTTTGGGATAGCAGTGATCATTCTATTATTGGGATATCCAGTCGCTTTTAGCTTGGCGGGTACGGCCATTGGTTTTGCTTTTTTTGGACTGTGGACTGGCAATTTTGATATTGTGTTTTTAGGTGCTTTTCCAGAAAGAATCTATGGCATCATGGGCAATGAAACCCTGATTGCTATTCCTCTTTTCATTTTTATGGGAGTGACCCTGGAGCGCTCGAAAATATCAGAAGATCTGCTGGATACGATGGGAATGCTGTTCGGTAGCATGCGTGGGGGTTTGGGGATTTCGGTGTGTATTGTTGGCGCTCTCTTAGCAGCTTCTACGGGGATTGTCGGGGCCACGGTGGTCACTATGGGATTGATTTCTCTGCCGGCCATGCTTCGATACAAGTACTCCCCCTCTTTTGCTTCTGGTATTGTGACAGCATCGGGAACACTGGGTCAAATCATTCCACCCAGCATCATTTTAATTATTTTGGGGGATGTGATCAGTTCGGCATACCAGCAGGCACAATTGGCCATGGGTAACTTTTCACCCAGATCGGTTTCAGTGGGGGATCTATTTGTGGGTGCCTTATTCCCCGGTCTGGTGCTGGTGGGATTATATATCGCGTATATCGCTGTTATTGCATTCCTAAAACCAGATACGGCCCCTGCATTTCCTAAAGAACGCCTGGTGGAACTGGCTGGCGGCAACATGTGGATTCGAGTCGTCAAAGTGCTGGTTCCTCCTATCTTATTGATCATTGGGGTGCTCGGCTCCATTTTAGCAGGAATTGCCACTCCCACAGAAGCGGCATCGGTTGGATGCATGGGAGGCTTGATCCTCACGGCATTTAAAAAGCAACTGAATTTAAAAATGCTCAAAGAGGTGATGCGGACCACTACAGAAGTCAACTGCATGGTTTTTATCATCTTGGTCGGAGCAAGCATGTTTTCGCTGGTTTTCCGGGGGTATGAGGGGGATGAAATTGTGCATAACATTTTGTCCAATTTGCCGGGAGGTGTCGTTGGGGCATTTTTGGCCGTCATGCTGCTGATGTTTGTTATGGGCTTTTTCCTGGATTTTTTTGAAATTACCTTTGTGGTGGTTCCCATTGTCGGGCCTGTGCTGCTCCAGATGGACTTAGACCCGATTTGGCTTGGGGTGATGGTTGCATTGAATCTGCAGACCTCTTTCCTGACTCCTCCATTTGGTTTTGCCCTTTTTTACCTGCGGGGAGTAGCTCCGTCTTCTATCAGCACCATGCAGATTTATAGAGGGGTCATCCCTTTTATTGCTCTCCAACTGGTAATGCTGTTCATCCTTTGGTTTTGGCCTGGTTTGGCAACCTGGCTGCCTCATGAAATCTATGGAGACTGATGAGGGTAGGTCTTGGTTTTGATGTACACGAACTGGTAGACAATCGTCCTTTGATGATGGGTGGCGTTCCGATTCCATTTAAAAAAGGATTGCGGGGACATTCCGATGCAGATGTATTATTGCATGCCATTATGGATGCTCTGCTGGGAGCAATGGCGCTGGGTGACATCGGTACGCATTTCCCTGATACTGACCCAAAGTACAAAGGGGCGGACAGTATGCTCCTTTTAGAGCACGTCTATCAGACGGTAGTTGCACATCAATATCACGTGGTCAATCTGGATTGTACTATCATGGCCCAACAGCCTAAAATGAACCCTCATCTTCCCAGTATGCGTCAAAAAATTGCAGATTGCCTCCAGGTATCAGTCAATTGTGTTTCTATTAAGGCGACTACCACCGAACACTTGGGGTTTATCGGCAGAGAGGAAGGCATTGCCGCCCAGGCAATTGTGCTATTACTTGCTCAAACGTCACCTTGACATTGTTTGGGGGTCTGTTAGTATTTTTATATTCGGTACAATTATCTTACCTACTAAAATGAGGACAGTATGTTTGGTTTAGGAATCTGGGAATTGGTTATTATTTTAACCATCGTGGTCTTGCTGTTTGGTGCAAAACGGCTTCCTTTGATTGGGGAAGGCGTGGGGAAAATGATCAATAATTTTAAAAGAGAAAAACAGGCAGACCCAACATTGGAGCATAACAAAGAGGAAAAAACGGCAACTGTTGTAGAACACCCAGAAAATCAAACACAATCATAAAATACTATATTGAGATAGTGACATTCGATGAGAATCGGTAATGTTGGAACAGTTCAAAACAACATTACAATCTGTTGATTCGATTTCACAAAATTCAATCAACTGGTTGTGGAAAATTGTAACTGCTGATAGCTTCCAGGGAGTGGATATTGAGCGGAGCATCTCTATTCTGCAAAAAATCCAACAATTGAAGCTCAATGCCGACTACATTGAAGCATTTCTACTCTTTTTGTTATTTCCAGAACAAAAGAATCTTCCCATTCAAAACGAAATTATTCCTCCTCTCCCTCTAGCACATTATCATGCGCTGCAGCGTATTTTTGCGCTTTCCCCCAGTCTTCGCAATGAACAGCAGGCAGAACTTTTTTTGAAGATGATCATTAGATCAACCAAAGATTTGCAGCTGCTTTCCTTAATTTTGGCCATTCGGCTGGATGAATTGGAGGGTAGTGCCAATTTTCCTGCTGAAAAGCAAAAATCTGTTGCCCAAAAATCCTTATCGGTTTATGCGCCGTTAGCAGAACGACTTGGTATTTTCTGGATTAAATCGGAATTAGAGGATGCTGCTTTACGGTATGTGACTCCTGAAATGTATTATGAGTTGAAGCAGAAAGTGGCAAAAAAAAGGAATGAACGCCTGGAGATGGTCGATCGAATCACCTCAGAAATCGGTGAACTAATGGGACGCCTGGGCATTTCCCATAAGGTACAAGGCCGCTACAAACGTTTCTACTCGATCTATAAGAAACTCAAAAAAGTGAATTATGACTTTGATCGCATCCAGGACCTGACGGCATTCCGCATTTTGGTGGATAACGTTCATGACTGCTACCAGGCATTGGGCTATATTCATGAACATTGGACACCTAAAACAGGTCGATTCAAAGACTACATTTCCAAACCCAAACCAAATGGATATCGTTCCTTACACACCACGGTGCTGGATGAAAAAGGAGAGTCTGTTGAAATTCAAATCCGGACTCATGAAATGCATGAAATTGCTGAATTTGGCATAGCGGCTCACTGGCAATACAAGCGGGAACAAAAGCTGGGTAAAAAAAATACCGAACTCTATAACACCCTCCGGAAAAAAGCCCAATCAGCAAAGCAAAATATTCCTGATTTTGAAGCCCCGAGCATGGATTGGCTCACCAATAAAATATATGTTTTCACTCCTCAAAATGATGTGGTCGAGCTTCCGGCTGGCGCGACGGCCGTAGACTTTGCTTATGCAATCCACACGCACGTGGGGCATTATGTGATAGCGGCAAAAGCAAATGGAAAAATTATCAAACTCGATGATGCCCTCTCCAATGAAGACCACCTCGAAGTGATCACGTCTCCTAAACAAAATCCTCATCAAGAATGGCTAAAGTTTGTGAAAACATCTAAAGCCAAAAACAAGATCCGTCATGCCGTTCGGGAAAGAGAGCGTGAAGCTAATAAAAAATCAGGAGAAATGCTTCTGGATAAGCTGTTCAAACGTCACTCTCTCAACTTGAACCGTATGATGAAAGACGGTCGCCTGGAAAGGATGGCTCAAAAGCAGAAGAACCAATTTCTGGAACATATTTTATGTTCCATTGGTGAAGGAACCCTAAAGCCGGATGAAGTGTTGACATGGTTTATTGACCCTGCTGAGATTGAAATACCCACCCCAACGGATGCTCCCGTAAAGAGAAAAAGGAAAAAAACATCCAATTTTTCAAACCAGCTTGTCATGGTGGATGGCATGAGCGACATGCTGGTCCATTTTGCCAAGTGCTGTTCTCCGAAGCAAGGAGATAACATTCATGGCTATCTGACTCAGGGACGAGGGGTCAGTGTGCATCGGACCGACTGTCCTTCATTTCAAAGACTGGATAAAACCCGTAGAATTTTTATATGCTGGAGTGAACCGAATATAGAACCTGTCTGTGCATAGTCGCATTTCATTTTCCTTTTGGGCAGTAAAAGGTCACTTTGTCTCCATGAATGACAGGTTTGACTAATGTGAAAAAATCACCGCCATCAATGATTGCTCCAGGAGATGATGCTTGCACACTTCGTGCGGCAGCTTTTTTTTCAAAATAAAATGAAACCTCTCTGACTTTATGGTTGCTGTTTGTTTCCTCTTCTTCCATGATGATGTCTCCACAGGCCACCATCACAAGCAACAGAAGCATTCCTGAAACCATTCCCTTGAAGAATGGAAAGAGCGGAGGTTGTGCCACCGTATCGATTCGTGACTTCTTCTTTTGGCTGTGCTTGAGGGCCAAAAGAAGCATCGCTATCGCAATGAAGATCAATAAAAAATTGTAGAACGCCTGATCAAAAAATGGAGAATTTCCATCAATGGGTCCAATGGTGGTACAACCCAAATCAGGTTTGGGCTCTCTGCCGGATTTGGGATAGATAGTGGTGATGCCAATAACATCATCGACCCCCAAACGCAGTCGTTTTGAATCTCTTCCATAGGACATGACGGATTCCACGTCGGCATGGTCGTGTCCCAATCCAAATGCATGTCCCAATTCATGGGTCACCAAAGATTCCAGGGTTTTTTCTGTGAGATCCAGTCCTTTACCTAAATAAACATCGGCTTCTGTGATGTGGTCGCCTTTGACTTTAAAACGGGTGAAACCTGCAAAAGGTGAAGGAACGTCGCTGCTGAATCCTATCACATTCAAACCATCATCATACTTTGGAGAGGTATCTCCCAGTGTGGTATCTTCTTCAAAAAGCTCAGGAGAAGAGTCTTCCAGGTTTTCAAATTGAAAATAAGAACCCCTGACTTCACTCCAGCGTCTCATTGAGTTTTCAAGTGCAGTTTCGATTTGCTCTTCTGTTAAATCGCAGTCGCAGTCAGCCGGATTGATGATAAATGAAACCACATCTCCATTGCTGACATTCCATTTGATGAAGGTGCCATTGGCTGTAAATAACGTGAAACCGCACAAGCTGGTCAGGCAAAATCCAATCATGGCACTGTGCCTGAAAAGAAGCGCTATCATTTGCTTTGTCTGGAGCTGCATTTTTCCCTTTTCTTGTTAAAACCGATAAGATGCCAATAAAGACGACCAACCTAAAAAATAAGGACCTCCGCTGTTTGAACCCAGAACCGTCCCTCCTCCACTGATCAGGGTAACGTACTGAATACGAACTCCAAAGTTTCCTATCTGGAACAGATTCAACCCTCCTCCCAGGTTGAGTGCTAATGGCAAAGAGCCTCCAAAGATGCCATAAGCTCCTTGTCCAAACACTCCTTCTCCTCCCATTTTCTCTATTTTTTCAATAGAAACCAGCCCAAATCCTCCTCCAAAAAATGCGGTGTATTCTAGATTGTCTTCAGTTTTTAATTTCAGAGTCACCCCTCCAATCGGTGTTCCTGATACATAAATGGAATTGATGATGCCGCCTGAAGGAACGGTCACTCCTCCTGAAATTTCCAAGGCGTTGACGGAAAAAACAGGTCCTATTGCCAAGGATATCAAAAGGATTATCCACTTTATTTTTTGTGGGATCATATCAACTATTTAATCACTAATGTTAGGGCGTGATCATATGTTCGCCCGATTTCTTTGGTAAACGCTTGCATTGACTAAGGGCTCGTACATAAATAACCTTTACAGATGACTTGTCTTTTTCCTCGTCTACGGTGTTGTCTTCAAAGGCAC
>JADGAT010000106.1 GCA_015231885.1 SAR324 cluster bacterium | reverse complement strand
AAAGTTTGCTAAAAGCCAAGCAAATTGTTTAATCGAGATCTCAATTGCTTTGTATGACCCGGATATTGTAGTCGCATGGTTTAAAACGTCAATTGTCTCTTCAATTGCTTTGATTGCATCATCTGACGGAAAACCGCTCTCCACAGCATGAGTTGCAAAGTATGTTGCATTTGCGATATGAAATGCCAATTGCCATCCTGTCGGTTTTGTTTTCGATAAATTCTCAGCAATCTTTTTGCAGGCATAACCAACATTTTTTACAGCTTCAGACTGGGAATATTCAATAAATTTTCTCTTTCTTCCATAGGGAGAGCTTGAGCATATTTTTTCAGATAATGTTAAGGCACACTCTATTTCCCATCCATCATCCCTACCAAACCCACATTCACTATTTAATAATGCTTGAACCCGTCGAACACATCTCAATGCCAAAGCAGTTGCCGCATTCCATTTCCAATCCTTAAATTGCTCTTTTACTAACATCTGTCCTCCTTTATTGCCTAACGTTGAAGCTGTGCGGCGCAAACGAAGCGCAGCGTAGTTTGCGTCCGAACTAGCGCCTTGTTAGCCATATTTAACATAGCCTTGACGCCTTAACTCGAGAAAGCACCTTGCTGTCGCTTGTACATCTTTCATTGCATCATGACCACCTTGGAAATGACTACCAAATAAATGCAAATGAAGCTCCTGTAATGATGGCCATTTATAGTCTCCACCCCTTCGTGGAATTTTGCAAAGACTTACGGTGCTTTTCATCGTGCAGTACTGCGGCCTTTGGTCAAACTTCGATGTCATACCCACGTGTGCAATCTCCCCCCCGATTACCTTAGTATCAAAACTAATATTGTGTGCAACTAGACGCGCTCCATCGACATCCGCGTCAAACAGAAATCTTTCAATAACATGCGCAAGTGGCACACCATTAGCCAGCGCCATTTCATTTGTTATCCCATGAACGCGTGTTGATGCGAGAGGTATAGAAAAGCCATCCGGTCGTATCGTGTAATTTTTCTCAGACAACACAGTTCCTTCTGAATCATGAACCGACCACGCCAGTTGAACTAGGTGCGGATTAGAATGGCTGCTGGGAAGACCGGTGGTTTCACTGTCGAATACAACATAGAGGAACGGCGACTTAAGTTTTGCGCCACATTTGGCGCACTTATAGACCCCATCTGTAGTTGATTCCTTGACGCGGTTTCTTTGTGCGCACCTTTCGCATCGGACTATGTATGATTCACTCATTTCTCGTGGCTAACGTCCATGATGAGCAGTTTTTGACCCGACATAAATTTTTGAAACAAAGACAGACTTAAAACCTTGCACAATATTTCGAAAAAAACGCTGGGTCAAAAATCTGTTCTATCATTTTGTTCGATTTTTCGTTGCATACTCCTATTTAAAGTATAAACAAGGTCTTTCCTTGTAATGAATACTTTATGAAATAAGCTGGTTTACGACAATTTTCATATGATCCAATGCCCCTTCAAAATCATATTCACCAACACATTGCTCAACTCTCGATAGTAGTTCTTCAACTTCAGATCCTTTAAGAAGTTCTCGCAGTTTTTCAAGGACGTTTGCAGCATCTGTGTCATCATCTTCAAGAAGTTCGGTTAATTCTTTGATGAGCGGTTTTACAATGGTAAGATCTATTTTGACGGAATCACCTTCATTCCCCACACAAGTCTCAAAAGCAGGGTGATTTAAAACTTCGAGTCCTTTGATCACCGACTCCAATGCGGAAACGACTTTCACCAGAAGGGGCTCAATTTTCTCTACAGCCATTCCTGCATTACAGGCCGATTCTAGTTCCTGAGCGACTTCATAAATTCCTTTAGCGCCAATATTGCCGGCGACTCCTTTGAGGGTATGAACGCAACGGGTTGTGGCCTGCGGATCATCGCCTTGCTGTGCATTGCGAAAGTTGTCTTCAAAATCTCTTTGATTGTCACGAAACTTGGTCAGCAACTTACGATAAAGTTTGTGATTGTTCTGAATCGTTGCAAGTCCCTTCGCCGTGTCTATCCCAGGTAAATGTGGGAGGACATTTTCTGAAATGGTTGTCTCTGTTATTTCAGTGGTATTGGTAGCCTGTGTTTCAGCAGTTTCTACAAAAGGCTCGCTCGGAGTAATCCACTTGGCCATCACACTAAACATTTCATTAACATTGATGGGCTTGCCAATGTGATCATTCATGCCTGCTTCCATGACTTTTTCTCGATCTCCTACCATCACATTGGCCGTCATTGCAATGACGGGAAGATCTTTAAAACGTTCTTGAGAACGAATCATACGACTTGCCTCATAACCATCCATTACAGGCATTTGGCAGTCCATTAGCACCCCATCAAATGTTTTTTTTTCGAGAATATTTAGGGCGACCTGACCATTTTCGGCTACAGCGGGAATGATTCCATTGCCGGTCAAGAGTTCCAGTGCCAACTCTTGATTGATTTCATTATCCTCAACCAATAAGACCTTGGCTCCTCTTAATTTTCGTGTAACCTCCGTGATATTGTCCACAGAGCTTTTGCTTGTACCATTTTCTTGCAATTGATGGCCAAAAGCCTCCATGATTGAATTAAGCAATATAGAGGGATTCATTGGCTTGGAAATCACACTACTAAATTCAACCCCTTTAATCTCATCACAAACATATTCACGACCGTATGCGGTGACCATGATTATGGGTGGTGCTGAACCACGTTTCTGAACTCTTCGAGTTGTTTCAACTCCGTCCATGTGGGGCATTTGCCAATCCATCAGTATTAAATCAAATTTTTGATCAGAACTTTCTATGATCTCTATAGCGGATTGACCTGACGAAACAGCGACCACTTCAAATTCAAATGATTTAAGAATATCACACAGAATCAGTCTCGCTGTCGCATTATCATCCACCGCTAACACTCGAAGTCCCTGAAGTTCAGGTAGAGTTGGTTTCACTCGACTCTCCAGTTTTCCAGATTGCACTCCAAACTTGACTGTAAATCGAAAGTTACTTCCTACACCAGATTCGCTCTCAAGCCACACTTCTCCACCCATCATTTCTATAAGATGTTTCGAAATGGTTAACCCAAGCCCGGTTCCTCCATATTTGCGTGTAGTGGAACTATCGGCTTGAGAAAACGATTTGAAAAGCTTTGCCTGCTGTTCTGGGGTCATCCCAATACCAGAATCTTTAACAGCAAAGTGAAGGATAGCTGAATCTTCATTGACCTCTTGAACATTCACGATAACAACGATTTCTCCTTCATCAGTAAACTTCACTGCGTTGTTTCCCAGATTGATCAGAATTTGTCCTAGCCTTAATGGATCACCAATGAGCGCCATCGGAACATCAACTGCCACATCAAAAAGCAGTTCCAATCCTTTATCTTCAGCTTTCAATCCAACAAGATTTGCGAGATTGTCCATTACATCCTCAAGATTGAAATTAATGGATTCCATATCCATTTTTCCAGCCTCGATCTTCGAAAAGTCAAGAATATCATTGATAATCCCTAGTAACGATTCTCCTGACCGGTGTACCTTCTCAATATAATTTTTCTGTTTGGGGTTGAGATCCGTCTGCAGCGCCAAATGTGACATCCCAATAATTGCATTCATCGGGGTACGGATTTCGTGGCTCATATTGGCTAAAAATTCACTTTTTGCTTTATTTGCGTTCACAGCTTCAATGCGAGATTCCTCTGCTTCATTCAGGGCTTCATTCAGAGCAATGAGATGTGTTGTATCGATGTTTACACCGGTGATCACCAGGGGCATACCGGAATCATCACGGGAATGAACCTCAATTCTCACTTCGCACATTCTTTCAGTGCCGTCAGGTCTCATGATACCGTGCCTGATCACAAACATGTCTGATGGGTCCTTCCCAGAGAATACCCCCATTAGTTTTTGGGCGTCCGATTCAGAAAGCTTGTTAATCATGGGCAACATCTTTTCCTGGAAGGGCAACCACTCTCCGGGCTTCCATTGTCCTTCCATTCCCCACATCTTGATCATTGGTTCATCAACACGTGCTAAATCCCGAAGGTTGTCTCTGACCCAGGTACCAACCGAAGCCTTGTTGAGGATGTACTGATTGAACTCCAGTTCATTTTCCTCGATGTATTTTATAAAATCGTCTCGTTTCATAGAATAATTCAGAATTTGATTTCGTGTTATCTGATGTACTTTTTATCAAAAATACGGTTTGACTGCATGCCATTTTTTTGAATCGAACGCCTAGCTCACCGGAAAAATGCGAGCGCAGCGAGTATTTTGTCCGGTGGAGCTACTTGTTATGTGATATTTATTAATTTCTCTGGCAACCATCTTTCTTTTTCCTCAAATCCTTTAGGGAGAATCCTAGCAACAGGCTCGGAACCAGAAACGATCTTTTCAACTATTGGATGTTCTGGGTTGTTCCTTCCAAATGTGCTCGGACCGTAAAAATAGCCAAAACCGTTACGATCAGCGTTGAATCGTGAATTTATGGTTTCAATTATTTCGGCCGAGTTATCAAAATAGAAGTCTCCAAAGTGGACATTAGTGCTCCAGAGAACGCCATAACCTTTGATGCTCTTGTCAAACAAAGCTTTTACATTAGATTCACACCTTTGAATCCAATACGCCCAATTTGCAACCTCAATCCCTGTTTCTTCTTCGACTATTTTCTTCTTTCTAAAAGGCTCGTGCTTAGGTGGGCCGTACCGTGAAATAGCAAAATGGGATGGGCCATCAAACTCGATGAAAAGACTTTTTCCTTCAAAGGTGATTTTAAGATCCATCTTGAATCTTTTGACTTTTATTTGTCTCTCGATAGCACATCCCGGCAACGCTTTCCGAACAATGGATAGCAATAGAAACTCATCTAAACTTGAAGACTCAACTGGCGGTGCATTTTTTATTTGGCCTCCATACCATGCTTTTTGCACTTTTCTTTCGTCTATTGCTTCTATTCCATCAACGTCTGTGAACTTCAAAATATCTAGGTCAGTGTCATTTACACCTAGAAATTGTTTGATGTCTTCCTTTGATAGGAATGAGCCGACGGACTTATCACTATCTGCGAGTCTAAATATTCCTTGAGCTTTGCCTAGTATCGCCATTCTTCGATCTCGTCACTCACATAACGGCTATAATCAGCGGCGACGATAGGAGTCCGCTGAATTTTTTTGTTATGCCAAACAATTTTACTCTGACCCCTTTTTTCTGAAAGTTCCAATACTAAAAAGGACAAGGTTGGTAGGTGGTGGAGGCGGCAAGGCAGCATTTTTGTAGGTGTAGAGCGGGTTTACAGACGTTGGAGTTCCAGAAAGCTCCATTGGATTTTGCTTTTTGGAAAGTAGTCGAAGGTAAACAGGGAAATAAAGGTGCACGATCCTGCTTGGACAAAAATTGATTTAAGGACTCCATTAAATCGAGGGAACCTCATTCTAATGGCAGTCTTACTTTAGTCTTTCTAAATTCTGTTCAATTTTGCTTAACTCCTCTGCAGCCTGTTCAAAATCATATTGGCCAATAGCTTCTTCTATACTTAATAAATTCGCCTCAATTTCCAGCTCAGATAATTGGTCTCGCAACTCTTCAAATAAATTTCCTGCACTAGAATCATCGTCATCTAACAATTCTTTAACCTCTTTAAACAACCCTTTTACCTCACTTTTAGTCATTTTGTGGACTTCATTCTTGGTCGAGATAGTTTCATTTTTTTCAAAAGATGCAATCGACTCCAGCACTTGACTAAGAGCATCCTGGGTAGACTTAACCAGGCTAGGTGTTTCAGGAAAATTTTCTTCTTTAATACAAATTTCAAGTTTTTCTGCTTCTTCAAATAATTCAGTCGCCCCTATATTGCCTGCGACACCTTTTAGGGTATGAGCGAGTCTCAGTGCAAACGAGTTGTCCTCTTTATCTAAAGCATTTGAGATCTCGATTAAACAATTTGCTTGGCTTTTAGCAAACTTTTTAAGTAAATTTTTGTAGAGTTTCTCATTACCAGCCACCCTGGTAATACCAGCTTGATAGTCAATACCTGCTAGCTCATAGAGTTTTTTCACCGTTTTTTCAGTTTCAAAATCAGTGTTTCCAGATTCAGCGGTATTTTTTTTGTAGCTTTCAGGAATTTCTCTCTCCGCAGGTTTAATCCATTTGATTAAGGAAGAAAATAATTGTTTGATCTCAATCGGTTTGGAGATATGACCATTCATTCCTGCATCCATAGCTCTTTCAATATCTTCTACCATAGCACCTGCAGTCATAGCCAAAATAGGGAGGTCAACAAATTCAGTTTTTTTTCGGATTTCAGTGGTTGCCTCGTATCCATCCATATTGGGCATTTGAATATCCATTAGCACAACGTCATAAGATGCTTTCCCTACCTTGTTGACACCTTCTACACCATCCTCGGCAATTTCAACCACAAATCCTGCCCCTTCCAATACCTCTTGTGCAACTTGTTGGTTGATTTCATTGTCTTCTACAAGGAGAATACGGGCACCCAAAATTGGTTCTAATGAAGTTTCATCGAAGTCTTTGTGAGAATTCCTTTTTTCCATAAGCTCTTCTTCATTTCCCTGTCCAAAGGTAGCAGTAAAAATAAAAGAGCTTCCTTCTCCTGGTACACTTTCTACCCATATTTTCCCATCCATCAACTCTACTAGCCGCTTACTAATGGTAAGCCCAAGCCCTGTTCCACCAAATTTTCTTGTTGTTGAGCTATCAGCTTGGGAAAAAGATTGAAACAGCTTTCCAATTTGTTCTTTTGTCAGACCAATTCCTGTGTCCTGCACAGAAAATTCGAGTAAATATTCTCCCTTTTTTTCCTTCACTAATCTTGTTTGGATGGTTACGCATCCCTTTTCTGTAAATTTGACCGCATTATTTGAAAGGTTGATTAACACCTGGCCTAACCTGAGTGGATCACCCTTTAAAAAAAGCGGAGCAGATGAATCTGTATCAAACACAAGTTTTAAACCCTGTTCCTGGGCCTTGATCGAGATTAACGTGGAAACATTCTCTAAAACATCTTCAAGATGAAAATCAATGGATTCCATATCCATCTTGCCTGCTTCGATCTTGGAAAAATCCAGGATGTCATTGATCAACCCGAGTAAAGAAGTTGCGGAATTATTTGTTTTTTTGAGATAGTCCTCTTGTTTGGCAGTTAGATTTGTTTTTAATGCAAGGTGGGTCATACCCATTATTGCATTCATAGGAGTGCGGATTTCGTGACTCATATTTGCAAGAAAATCACTCTTGGCTTTAGTGGCATCCTCTGCTCTTTTTTCTGCTTCTTTACGGGTTTCTATTTCTTTCGATAGTTCTATTGTTCTCTCCTCCACCTTTTGTTCAAGATTACTCGTATAGTCTGCAATGGTGGCTGACATTGTATTGAATGTTTGGGTTAATTCCCCAATTTCGTCGCTTTGATTCAAATCAATTTGTACATTGTAATCCCCTTCTGACATCTGCCTTGCACCTGATGTTAGAAAAGATAAAGGTCTAATAATCAACAGGTTTTGTACAATCACAACCAATATTAGTGTAATCAGCAACGAAATACCCAGTACCATAGCTAACACCCCTAACTCCTCAGTGCCTACTGTCCCACCATGTTGAATCATAGCTATAGAATACCAATCAAGAGGATTCAAATAGGCAATCGCAACAAGGGTAGGCTGTCCTTCCAGATTTAAGGTCAAAGATGTTGATTCATCACTACTGCTGGTTTTAAGTTTTGTTAGTGCTTTTTTGAGCATTTTACGATCTTTTTCACTCTCGATCAAAGCCCATATCCCTTCGTTCCCCTGACTTGTTCGCCCCAATGCGTTGCGTGTAACTCTACTCTCATCAAGATGGGCTTGTATTGCACCGCCACTGTCAATCATCATCGTGGACACTCCCTCTGTATCTTTACGTATGAAGTCCTTGATGAACTCAGTCAAAGGGACACCTGTACCCACCACGCCGTATGTATTCTCTCTATCACGCATGGGGTAATTGATCCAAAGGTTGGTCACACCCAGCTTTACGTTGTGATCTACGTTTAGGTTATAAGGAGCTGGATTATCTAAAGTCTTAAAAAACCAAATATCATCCTCATCATTTAACGTCAGGGTATCGATCACCTTTAATTTTACTGTTTTATTGGTTTTGTCTGCATAATAGAAATGTCTGGAACCAGCCAAGCCAACAAAATAGGTGTTTGATTTAAAATTATCATGATATTTCTGAAGCTCATTGCGGGCGTCTTTTGCTTTATTAGGGATTTCCTCATTAATAGCCCAGCGCTGCAAGATTTCTGACTCTGCCATTTGCTTGGCAAGAGCAATTTCCCTTTGTACTGAACCTATAACTTTCTCTTTGTGCCAAAGAACATGCTTCTCCGCTACAAACATTCCTAATTGGTTTGATATTCGCTCATCTACCAAACCTAATACCCACATTGTTGCTGCACCAAGGAAGACAAAAACAACGGTGATAAATAAGGCTGTTTTCCCGCTTAAGCTTTTAAAAAATGGTGTTTTTTGTGAACGCAGCATAAGTGCGATGGCCAACAAAAATAATACAATCACTACTATGACTAGATTTATAGTGACCGCATCTTGTCCAAGTAAAAGCCCTGTTTGTTCGGTGACAGGTTCGTCCAGAATTATTTGCTGTGAAAGTCCAGCTTCCTCAAGTATTTGCTTATACTCCTGCGGAGTAATAGAAAGAAGGGTTTTATCCAGAATCCTGACTAGTTCAGGCCAGTCCTTTCGTACAGCAAGGCTGATTTGAAGGTTGTGTGGGGTAGTCGCAACGGTGAGAATGTTTTTTATTCTCAACTCATTTTTATAATAAGAGATCGTCTCAGGAGCACCAACAAAGGCATCAATGGCACCCCTTGACAGTTCTTTTAGTGCCTCAGGTACGTTATCGAGAGGACGAATTTTAATGCCAGGATAATTCTTCCGAATCAAATCGTGAGTAGCATAACCTCGCACGACACCTACTAATTTTCCTTGCAATTCCTCTAATTCACTTACACTGGTAATATCATTGCGCATTGCTATGACGTTAGGCCAAGCCATGTAGGGTGCTGTGAAATTCAAAAAACCTCTTCTTTCCTCCGCAGGAGCCGCTGCTGTGATGAGGTCGATTTGGCTCTTTTTAGCTCCAGCCAGAGTTTCCTGCCATGGAATATTTTTAGGTGGCTGAAATTTAACACCTAAAATAGCTTCTACCCGGTACATTAAAGCAGCGCTGGCTCCTTGTAATCTTCCGTTTTTATCTAGATATTCATAAGGCTGCCAAGCTGGATCAGAACCTAATTGAATGACAGGGTGAGCATTCAGCCATTGGCGTTCTTCATAGCTTATCCCGATGTCAGCGTCATACATCCCCTTCCCATAAAAGCGCAATGTTGGGTCAGTTATCCAGTTTGATTCGATAGTCGCCAGTTTCTCTTTTTTTAGACTATTCAGGCCTTTATTGATGTCCTTTAGTAGAGTGGAGTTTGCTTTACCTTTAAGCACCGCAGCATGGATTGTACTTACAAAATAACGTTCCTTTCCCTTGCGAAGCTCTCCTTGTAACCCCATCTGGCGAAGCAGCGACTCTACTATCGGTTCTTCCTGTAATAAGGCATCAATTTTTTGATCAATCAATGCCTCAACCATCTCCTTTGTAGTCTTAAAACTAAGAAGCTTGGCAGTTGGATAAAGGCGCCTTACTTCTGCTTCCTGAAAAGTTCCTGTTCGAACCCCTAGAGTTCGTTCATTAAACTGAGAAATATCACCAAAAAAATCACCTTCAACAGGGTAATAAATGCGTGATGAATTTCGGTAGATTTGTTGAGAAAAATCGATCCATTTTGAGCGATCTAGAGAGTAAGACAGGCCAGAATGAATATCAATCTCTCCGCTTTTTAAACCTTCCAGGGTATCAGCCCAACTTGTAGCCCGAAAGCGAACTTCTCTTTTAGTCAATTGGGACCATTCTCGCCAAAGATCGACTATCATTCCCGCAGGTTTCCCTTGTGCATTGATAAATGTGTACGGTATATAATCACGGTCGATAGCAACAATGAGCGCGTCACTTTGTTGTTTCTTGTTATTATCTCCGATCCATTGCCTACCGATATGTCGATGCTCTTCCTCCGTGATTAGCGACATACCTTCATTAATCTGTTTGATGATTTTTCGATTCCCTTTTCGTGATGCCACATACAATTTATTGGGATAGAGGATAGCATCTGAAATAAAATCAAAATCACTCAACAATCCTGCTTTTTTAAGGTGGAATATTCCAGTAGGAGTATCAGCAGCAAATACCCGCAATGATCGATTGTGAAGGTCAGATATTAGGTCGCCATAGGTTGGGTAGCCTACAACATTAGTAGGTGGTATTTTTTTCTTTAAAAACCCCTCAACTGTGTCGCCTGAGAGTACTCCGACACGGTAGGCTGCTAATTCTTCAAAGCGGGAAGTCGGTGGTATACTTTGATGGAAAAAAACATGGGTGGTCATTTTTCGTAAAGCAACCCCATATTCCAGGTAGCTATCTCGCTCCTTTGTGTAGAACAAACCTGCATGAGCATCCACTTTTCCGGTTTTAACCATATTAAGTGTTTCATCCCAAGTACCCGCAGTATAATCAATTTCAACCCCTGTTTTCTGCGACCATAGCTTCCAATAGTCAATCATTAGACCAGCAGCAGAACCAGTTTCACCCTGGTAATGAATAGGAATGCAATCTTTACAATATGCGACAGATATTTTTTGCTTCGGCTGGCTGTATGTGCTTTTTGGAGATATCCCCAACAATAAGAGTATCAATAGATACATGGGAATCCTAAAAAAGTTGCTGCTTTTTTCTAAATAAACCAAGTTTTGTCGATTTTTCATAATTATAACTCCGAAGAATCCAATAATACTGTTTCTCTTACGTGAGCAGCTCTTTTCGCAGATAAACCAAATCTGGCTTAAAATCGTGGACCAGTATTCCTTGTGATTTCTTATAACGTCTAAAATGAGAGGTTGCTGAAACGGAGCGAGGAACGAGCGCAGTGTAAGCAATCCTTCTCCATTTTTTTGTTCGATTTTTTGT
>JADGAT010000105.1 GCA_015231885.1 SAR324 cluster bacterium | reverse complement strand
CTGCTGCTATAGGGTTGTTGGGGCGAGTGAATTACCGTTTCACCCATCCTTCGGGGTGGGTGCGGATTGAAACTTTGTGTTAGCCTGTTTTGATGCTATAGGCTATTGTTTCACCCATCCTTCGGGGTGGGTGCGGATTGAAACATCTTCTACGTCAAACAAAGAACCAACAGCCCCGTTTCACCCATCCTTCGGGGTGGGTGCGGATTGAAACTTGGAATATAGCCCAGGAATTTGGGGCCACATGCGTTTCACCCATCCTTCGGGGTGGGTGCGGATTGAAACTAATTGCTTGAAGCTGACACATACGTGTTGTTAGGGTTTCACCCATCCTTCGGGGTGGGTGCGGATTGAAACGTACTTCCAATTCTGTGAATATATCCATCATTTCGTTTCACCCATCCTTCGGGGTGGGTGCGGATTGAAACCAGCATAGGCATCGCTCGTAAGCCTTAATGCATCGGTTTCACCCATCCTTCGGGGTGGGGGGATTATGAGCAATGGTTGTTTTTTATCAACTCAATGACCGAGTTTTTGCAAATCAGGTGTTTCTGCTTGGGCTTCCAGGCCTTCAAACGCCCTTCTTCAATCCAGCGGGCAATGGTGAACCGTAGCATCAGGATGTGAAAAAATCGCGAAAGGAAAAAAGAACGACTATTGTGGAGGCAAAATGATTTTGACCTCACCTCCTTGTAGTGAATTTAATGCTTCGTTGATCAGGGGAACAAGTGGTTTCAAGTATTGCAATTTATTGCGTTTGGGTTTCAGTATAATTATTGCGAGGTCCAGTTGAGTAAAATTTTGCTGAAAACGCAAATTGGCATCTGCGGTGATGAACACATCAAACTCTTGTTCAGCTAATTTAAGCAGTTCGCCATTTTTTATGGAATTCCAAACCATAGAACCCACCGTCGCAATGTCATGGTCTGCGAATTCTCTGCGAAAACGATGGTCTATGCATTCATCCAGCAATATTTTCATTCACTTCCCTGAGGAGTGATTTCTGGGCTAATTCCAGAACTTCAATCACTTGTTTTTTGTTGACACGAGGAAAACCTGCAAAAAAATCTTCCAGAGGAGCACCATCTTCGATGTGATCGAAAAGATTACGAATAGGAACTCGTGTTCCGTCAAAGCAAGGTTCTCCCCCCATGATTTCGGGATCAATGCTGATGGGATTTGACATAATTGTACCTCATGATTGAGTTTGTTTTTATTTCACTATATCATTTATTTGAGGAAGATTGAAGTACTCCAAAAGATTTCCAAGAAATTGTGGAGTTATTTCTTTCAGTAATTTTTTTATCAAAAAAATGACCGAGCTTTTGAAAAATTCAAGAATATTATGCAGGAAGTGAATAGCCTATGGAATACAATTTTGAGTGGGATCCTAAAAAGAATTATCTCTGCGCGTAAAGCCGCAAAACTGGAAGAACTTCAATACTGGGAATAAATTATGAAAGAAGAATATGATTTTTCCAAAGGAGAGCGAGGCCAATTTTTCAATTCTGATGCCAACATCCATATTCCTATCTACTTGGACAACGACAATTTTGGTTTTATAGAAAAAATCGCTAAACGAAAAAAATCTGAAGGTCAGGTAAGGATATAGCTGAAATTGTACAATAGTTTGGTATCGTTTTTCTGTAGACTATGAGGGTTGGTTCTCCCTTACCAACTCAATCACCGAGTTTTTGCAAATCAAATGTTTCTGTTTGGGCTTCCAGGCCTTCAAACGGCCCTCTTCAATCCATCGGGCAATGGGTAAAGATGAATAAATGTTGACTTGATTAATCCAAAGTTTGCTATAATGAATGGTCCATGTTTTTTTGGTAATTGAAGAAAAGCACAACTTGTATTAAACTATGAAACTACCAGATAGTGAGAAAGTTATTATTCCCAAAGCCAAAATTACGGATTACCTTTTATCGCTTAAACATCGAGACGGATGCAGCAAAGCAAAATTCTTTTTGCGATTTGGCTTTTCTCAGGAAAAATGGAAAACTTTTGCACTGGCATTGAAACAACATGCTGTTCAGCATGAAATTGCTGGAATGGAGAAATCAAACTTTGGCAAGAGGTATATTATTGAAGGGACATTGGTATCTCTTGATGAGAGAAACCCAAGTATCCGGTCAGTCTGGTTTATCAAACATGGTACAGACCAGCCAATTTTTGTAACGGCTTATCCCTTGAAAGGAAAAACAACATGATTGACGAATTAGATAGTGTTGTGCTAACAGAAGATATTCCTGACTTTAAGCTGGCGAAAGGAGATATTGGCACTGTTGTGTTAGTCCACAACAATGGAGAAGGCTATGAAGTGGAATTTGTTACACTTGGTGGTGATACAATTGCTGTTACGACCCTTTTTCCTGTTCAAATACGGATGATTGGAGACATGGAAATAGCCAATGCGCGAGGTATTGATACGGTCGCTGCCTGAAAATGCTAAGCATCCGTGCATTGATTGTCACGTATCAACTCAATGATCGAGCTTTTGCAAATCAAGTGTTTCTGCTTGGGCTTTGAGGCCTTCAACCTTCCTTCTTCAATCCATCGGGCAATGGTGAAGGGATCACACGTTATCTCTATTCTTTTGTTTGGGGGCTTCGGGTGGGATTTCAAATTCAATAATCCCATCTTTCCATATTGGTATTTTTATACGGTGTTTTCTTGCATTTTCAGTGACTTTAGCAGCGGCCCGTTGTAAGGCTTTCAGCCCGAGTAATGTATAATCCGTGTGCTCTTTCATTAATGTTACTCCAAACTTTCAATAACAATAGGTTGAGCACCTGATGTGTCAAAGACACTCCATGAATCTGCAACCTTCTTGTATGTTTTATTGAAATTGTTCCAACTTCTTCCGAATCGACGCCGAATATCATGCTCTGGGACATTATGTCCTCCTTGTGAAACTCTTAATCTAACCCGCTCAATTGCGAATTCTACTGACGGAAGTTTGAGATAATAAATGATAACCTCATACCCTTGCGACTTCCAGTTTTTTATTTTCTTGATATAGCCTTTTCCACTGAGAGTTGTTTCAAAAGCAAATGATTCATTTTTGTTAACCGATTCATCAATACGCTGAAGCATTAACTTTCCTGATTCTATCGACATTTTTTCAGGCTGAAATGGCGAAAGACCTTGAGCAATCAAATCAGCGTTTATGAAATTTAAGCATTCGGCCTCCATTGGCAGAAACTCTGTAGCAAATGTCGTTTTCCCAGCACCATTTGGACCTGCAATGACATAGCATTTTTTATTCAATGTAATCCCTTTTTGCTTTAAATATCTTATCTAACCTGAAAATCGATTCCAGGGATCCTGCCACGTCATTAAATGGCACACTATTGGTAACACTACAGTCTGGGCGAGAGTATGTCAAATAGAGTGTGTGCACAAATGCCCATGATCATCTTGTAGGAATATGATTGATACAAAATTTAAGTACATTTATTTTCCTTTAACAGTTCAACCACGGAGCTTTTGCAAATCAAGTGTTTCTGCTTGGGCTTCCAGGCTTTCAAACGTCCCTCTTCAATCCAACGGGCAATGGTGAAGGGGGAGCACCTGAAGATATCCGCCGTCTCTGATTTGGTTAAAAAGTAGGCTGCCCTGTTTTCCAGATCTTCAATCAAGCCTTCCATTGAGTTCATTGTCCTCTCTCTTTCTACTAAAGGTTAATACCTTGACTGATCAACCTCCGACCTCTTGACTTGGGGGTACCTGTATCCGCCATTTGTGCTTTGAGGTCTTCCAGCTTTTTGATGTTTAGTAAATGAAACGCGGCCATTGAATAAACCATGACATCCAATGCTTCATTGCGGGGTCTTACCTTGACAAAAGACTTTTTTGGGTAGCCCTTGTGCTTGGTGATGATGATCTTCTCTGCGGTCAATTGTTTAAAATATTCCTGATCATGCCCCATCGGAAAATGGATATACCCGGGACCCGGCTGCAAAATTCTAAGTCTTCTATAAATCAGACTTTTTGTTGTGTCCACTCCCACTGGGAATAATTTGATTTTGCCAATATTGTTTCGACTTGGACGGCCTATGATCGGAACACCTTCGCCCCCTTTTCCCTTGATTGCAAACACACGATGCCTCATGTTTTGCTTACAGAAGCCATACACTGTTTGAGTGAAATGGCCACCCGAATCAATACAGGTTGCTTGGATTCTAAATCCCTTTCCTTCTTTGTTTTTGTAGATTGTCTTGATGGCCAGCAACAAATCGAGCCACACTTGAGGGGTAGAAGGATCTCCATGAATAATTTTGTAGTCAATTTGCCAGGTTTCTTCCTCTAGTCCGGTGCCAATCACACCAAATTCAAGACGGTCGTCCTGCACATCAACTCCTGCCGTTAAAACCAAAACCCCATCAGGAACCTCAGCTTCGTATTTTTCACGCCGATTGAAGAGACCTGTGTTATCGACCTGCTCCCCCTCGTCTTCCCAGGTTTCCCCAAAATAGGTGTTCACAAAGACCTTCAATGTGTCCGGAGAGGCTTTTGCTTTCAGAAACTCATCAACTGCTTTTGCAATTGGGATCCATGGGGAGTACAAGCCGTGCAGATGAAAACCAGCAATTCCTCTGGTTTCTTTGGTAGCAATCCATTTGCCTTTTGAAATTGCAGAGATCCGCATGGACTCATCCCAGGGTTCTCCACAATGACAGCATTCATAGTGTGCTGTCTCTGGCTGCCCGTGTTCCCATTTGACATGCTTCCACTCCAGCCTTTGGTATTTTCCGCATTCACCACAGGGAACCTGGTAATACCGTTGATCACTTTCTAAAAATGCCATCTCGATTCGTGAAAGCTCTTTGATGGTAGGCGTCGAGGTCAGAAGTATTTTCCGATTGTGAAAAGTTGCCGTTCTTTTTCTGGCAAGATCCACAGGGTCTCCTTCTGTCCCTGCAGAGGCTCCATATCGATCCACCTCATCAGCCAATACCACTCGTATGGGACGGCTTGCAAGCGAAGCTGGACTGTTGGATCCCGTTGCTGAAACAGAGCCGCCAGGGAATTTTTTGTGCAGTAGGGTATTTCCTGAATCCCTGGATCTTGGATCTTTCACCAGGCTCTTGAGAGCTGGGGTATCTCTCAGCATGGGGGCCAGTCTTTCCTTACTCCAGTTTTCTGCCATTTCCAGAGTGGGCTGCATGACCAGGATTGGAGAAGGATCATAGTGCATGAAGTATCCGATGATGCAGTTCAGACATTCGGTTTTTCCAATTTGAGAAGCACTCATCACAACAACTGTGTGTATTTCAGGAGCACTGAAGGTATCCATGATTCCGCGCAAATATTCCGTCCGGCTGGTTTGCCATCTCCCTGGCTCAGCACTTGACTCTGAAGACAGTACTCTTTCCTGGTCCGCCCATTCAGAAACTGTTAAATCAGGAGGAGGAAGGAAGGCCTTGCTTAGTCTCTTCTCTGCTTCCACTATCGCTTGAAGGGCGAGTGGAGCGGTTTGCAACAAGGTCTGAGAGTTCAACGAGGATTCCATTGATATGCTTTTTTAACAAGGTATTGGTTTCTGATTGTGTGTTAACTGGATACAATATGGGAGAAAGTCGCGGAGGTATGGAGAGCAGCTTGTTTTTGATCAAGAAAGCCATCTCACCAAGAATTTTCTCATAATCGCTGACCAGAATGAGCTCCCCTCTCTCTTGAAACAGGCGCAACTCTTCACGATCTGCTTGAGCTGCCACAAGACGAGCCTTTGATATTTCAATATCTTGCGGATCATCACTTTGCGTTTCCGGTTTTTCCTGTTTCGGTATCATTTTTTCAGCAGAGTAAACCACCATCTCCCTATAGACAGATCTAAGATCATACTTGCCACGGCCGCACTTACTGATAATGCCTTCTGCAGTCAATTGCCTTATCCTTCGTTCGGATAGATCCACTATTTTTGACAGCTCATCAATCGTTACAATAAAGTCTTTCATTTGTGGAAATGGAAATGAGTTCTAAAAAATTTCTATCGCTAGGAAAAATTCATGCTTGCGCAATAACCCTTGTTTGAAATCCCGAAAGGACCCGCGAAAATTTTTGGTATTCATCGTTTTGCGGTTCTCGTTGCATGCTGAAATGCTTTCGTGAAGTTTCTATCAAAATATTTATTGATAGCTTTACTAACAACTTGTGCAAAAGGAAAACGGGGTTTGTACCAAGCTTGTGGTACAAAGTTGATCCATTTCTTCAGTCCTTTGCTTCCTCCTTTTCCAGTCCTCTGGTACACTCCAAACCCTCTGTTAGTTTGTCCTTTGGGTTGTCCAACAAAGACATTTGATTTTGACCTCAGTGTTTTGTATCGGTTTTTAGGAATGTTTCCATATTTGTTCAATGATTGTGCAGGGCCGGGAAATATAAGATCCTTTCCTTTTTTTGGTTCTAATACACCTCCTTTAATTTGCCTTCCCAGGTATTCCCGGTTAGCTGGTATGACAACCTCCGCTTTAAGATTCTGCTTTGTCGCTTTATTGACCTGAACACCTTTTACTGTGAAAGGTGTTGGTCTATCAAAAAACTTGGGCATCGCTTCCTTGGCTTCTCTTTGTGCATCAAACGCTGTGGCATTGATTGCGTTACGAGTAGCAAAGGGAATCTGCTTTTCTATGCGCTTCAATCTTTTTGCAACCTCTTTCAAATTGTGTGTAATACTAATCACGGATCCCCATGGTTGAGAGTGTCTACCTCTGTTATTATCCAACAAGTCGTAAATGCTTTTTACTTTTTGGCCCTGCTAAAGCTTTCTGTTTTTCTTGAAATGTAAACTCACCTATAAATTTAATATCAGGTTTGCTTTTGCCTTCTGCAATGAGTTTGTAGTTTCCGCGATCATTTCGCCCCAACACCAACGGATCAAATTTATTTTTACTCCGGCGCAAAATTGCATACTCGGCAACAAAATCTTTTTTGACCCATTTCTGTTGGTCTTCCTCGACTAGACAGAATTCAGGCCATCCTCCAAAATTGCGGACCCATTGAGCGACCGCGTCATTTTCAAAATACAAAGACCGATACGAGCCGGTCCTTTTCGCTAGACCTACAAGTTTATGCCATTGGTCCAGAGCCTCATCTTCCAACGTTTTAAAGCCATCATTTGGTTTAGCCGTTGTTGCATATTCTTTGAACTGTTGCGGTGTCAGCATTTTGTTTGCTGTGTACTCCTCTTTTATCCGATCATAGCCTTGTTTTATTTCCTCTGCTGTCAATTCCACTAGAAATTCACACCAAACCACACCCAAATAATCTGAATATTCTGCGTTATAAATTAAGCAGAGCTTTAAAACGATTCCTTCAATTATTTCATTTTTGTTCATAGCAAAGCCCTTTGTTGAATTATTTTTTGTTTTGGAGGCTGCGAACCATTCATTGCCTCAGTATGCTTTTTTATAAACGTATCCATCTTAGCGACATTTTTACTTGCTATTGTAGACCCGTAGTTGGTCTTTTGCTGTTGTTTAGACTGTTTAGGGATGAATTTTGGGGTGTTTCGGTATTTTTCAAACTTGGAAGGACGGAAAAGCGTTTCTGGATTCAAATATGTTTCCATTTCTGTTCCCAACCAAATAGCTGCTTGATTTTCGATTACAAACTCACAATCTGTTTTTGAATATTTTTCTTTCAATCTGGCAATAATATTTTTTCTATTGTTGCTGGTATGTCTAAAATCTTTGTTTGCTTTTGCGTTTAAAAAATCTATGAGCTGGTTTGCAATTTCAGGAAAAGAGATTTGTGCGGAATCGCACTCTTTTATTTCTTTTTCTATTTCACTTTCTATTTCACTTTCTATTTCATTCCTTATAATAGGCTGGTCACGTTTTCCGTTACCGCCGGTCACACTTTCCGTGACTTTCTGGTCACGTTTTCCGTTACCACGGGTCACACTTTCCGTTACTTTTTCCCGGTCACACTTTCCGTGACCATGGTCACGTTTTCCGTTACCAACTAATTCAATTGAATTTTCCATATTTATTAAAAAGCCGGATTCGTTTTCACTGATCCATTCAAATCTTTTTAGCCTTATTTTTGATTCATGAATCCGTTGTTTACACAAATTTGACCGTTCTTTTAAGGCCGCTAATTTAGGATTGCACAGGCCACCGCCATTAAACGACATCAGAGCCAATAATAAACGGATATCGTTAAGGCTCAACCGTTTATCCTGCCACACCCGTGCTGGTACTGTTGCAGCAAAATATTCTTGATTTCCGCTCATTACCTGCCCTTATCCATTGCTTCCTCAAATTCTTCCGCATCATCTATTTTTTCAGCTTGTAGATCTTCTTTCTCATCAAGTATAGCCTGCAGATAAAAAAGTACTTTCTCGGCTTCGGCTCCTGTTAGTTTATTATAGTTGCCGCCGGTCCCTTGTTCTTTTAGAAAATCATGTATTTGTTTGCCGGACCACTGAAGCGCGTCAAAATAGTTTTTTAACTCTTGTTGTTGTGTTTCACTGCAGGTTATGGTTTCCGGATCTGGAAGATTGGTCTGCGATGGGACGTTTGAATAGTGATCTTGTATTGACTCGTCCCCGGTAGGAGACACCGTGGTAGAGCTGGTGGTGAAGTTATCGGTTTCTGAAACATCCAGCATTTCTTCAGTGCTGTAGATACCTGCTAAAATATCCGCAAATTCCAGCCGCAATACAAAGGCAAGGCTGCGCCATTCCATCATATTTTCTGGATAATTTTGCCACCCTGTATTTTTTAACAATCCGGCACGGTCTGCATCTTTTAGCGAGAAGGATTTACTTTGCAATGTGCGCCCTTGACGTTGTACCCTGCAGGTCACTTTTATCACATTATTTGCTTTATCATATTCACGATCAAACTCTGGACCCGATTTTAACAACCCGGACCCCTGGACGATGGCAAGCATAGTTTGAGCGGGAAATGACGGCTTTCCACTTACCACCATAACACTTGAAATGGCTGTCATGGGATCCATCCCAAATCTTTGCCCTAGCGTGATGGCGGCAAAGATTGAATGGGGATTATTCAGGTAATTTTTTGGAACCACACCGGATTTAGCAAGAATTTCGGAGAGTTTCCAATTGTGGTTCAACAGTTCCTTTTGGTATTGAAGCTGCTGCATATTTGCAGGTATTTTTATAGACATTTCTTGTGGTTGCTGTACCGCTAAAGCATTTTGTTGCATGGTTGCCTTTCTTCATGTTTGTTCATTCCACCAAATAACGATGATTTTCGATTTATTCATCTCATCCAGCGCGTATAAATGTTTTTGTTTCTATATTCATACTCTCAGTTCCCAGCCGTCGGATAAAAGATCCTCTGGGAAATCTTGGTTAATGGGATTGCTCATATTCTCTTCTCCGTTAAAAACCTTTCATGCTTCTATCCAATATTTTCTGTTCGCGTCTTTCCAAAACCTCTTTATCATGCATACTGGTATACCGTGCCACCTCCGGCAATGAGTCAACAATCAGCCCCAGCATTTGGCGCAGCTCTGCTATTTCGTGTAATGCCTTGTCTAATTTTTGTTCTGTGGTCATTGACATTGACAAAAATAATGAAGTATCCTATAAATAAAATAGGGAGTGAGACCTGCCACGGAAGCACCCCCTATTCTCCACAAGGGCATCCTTGCCCGATAGAACACGCATCCTGCGTGAGATAAAAATCAACTACGCTATTTTTTTTGTGTTGATCAGCATTTTTTTTAGCAAGCATTTGTTTTGCAGCTTTTACTACACGCTTAGATTCTATTTTACTTCTAAAAGTCATAGATACTAGAGATTCTGATACGCCCGCATACCTTGCCAAATCAACTTGTTTGATGTAGTTGATATGTAGTTGGTGCTTTAAAAGCAGTATTTCGTCATTCATTTTGCTTTTGTTTAAGAAAGTTAAATATTAACTTTAAATTACTACAACTAAAAATATTATGTCAACTGAAAACTTGAATAAAGTTCAACAAAAAGCTGGTACTTCGGGAAAACGACTTAAACAAGCCCTTGATCACGTAAAATATTCGCAAACAGACCTAGCGAAATTGCTGCATATAACTCCATCCTATGTGTCAAGAATAATAAATGACAAAGATCTCCTCACCATCAAAAATGCTGAAATAATAGAACATTCACTTGGCATACGTGCTTCCTGGCTTTTATCTGGAAGTGGCAATATGTTTGTAAATTTGTCTGACTCAGAAGTAGAAGCATTTAATGAACAAAAAACATCCGACCACCTGAAACCCAACATAGATAATTTTTATTGGCTTCCGAGGTTTGATGTAATTGCAAGTTGTGGCGATGGTCAATTTGTCCCAGAAAATGAGGAAATACTAGAAACCCTGCCTTTCAAAAAGGATTGGATACACGACTCTTTGCGAATTGATCCGAACAAACTGGTCATGATTTGTGCGGCCGGAAATTCGATGGAACCATTAATAACAGCAGGTGATTCAGTTTTAGTAAAATTGACAGAACAACGATTAGAAGATGATGGTGTGTATGTCATCAACTGGAATGGAAATCTGAGGATAAAGCAGCTGCAATTTCTTTTTTCAGAAAAACGAATCAAAATTTCGAGCAAAAATGAAGATTTTCAAGACGAGTATTTAGACGAATCCAACGCGCATGAATTATCTGTTGTTGGTAAGGTCGTCTGGATAGGAAAAAAAATATAGTTTAATACCTTATGGCACGGTATGAGGCACAAACCCCCCACCCAAAAAACACGCTGGTATCGAAACAAACGCGAGAAAGTCGTAAAAGGATATTTCTATCTGAATGATAAAATTTATCAGAGAAAACTCTATTCTTTTATTGAGCTAGAACTGGATCAAGAAGGGCAAATTCCAAATAAAACCCAGCGAAAAGAAAAAAAAGTACAAGCTCTCTGCATGACACGCTGGCTGGAAGTCCTGGAAGATTTGAAAGAAGAGTTGCAGGTAGATCCAGAAGGAATTGCGATAGATAAAATATTTCAGAACTGGATCGACACTGAAAGAAAAAATATTGATAAACGCCCTGGCACAATTGAAATATATCAAGTAATGGCAGACCAATATTTGGATATTGTAGGCCCACACCCCCTCCCAATCCTTGTAGTTTCAATATTGCTATGTCCCATTAAGGCGCGAATAGTCTCTATATCAGTTCCGTTTGCATACAGAAAAGAAGCATACCCCGCCCGGAAAGAATGGCAGGCTTTTATTTTTCTATTTGTCAATCCAAGCGCGTTTAAATGCCGTCTAAAGGCTCTGGTCATGGCATTTGGATTTGAATACACATCTTCTGGAAAAAGTCGGGCTGTATCCTTAACTTCTTTGGCT
>JADGAT010000104.1 GCA_015231885.1 SAR324 cluster bacterium | reverse complement strand
CCATTGTCTGAGACAGAAATTACTGACATCACCAAGCGGCTTTCGGAGTATTCCGGTAAAAAAGTCCATGCTAGTGTCCATGTTGACGATTCTATTCTCGGAGGAATTGTAACCCGCATAGGCTCTGTGGTCATAGACGGCAGCCTCCGCAATCAATTAACTCGTGTTTATCAATCTATCATCAGAGGTTAAATCACCATGAAAATTCGAGCTGAAGAGATCAGTGCCATCATACAAAGCCAGATCGAAAATTTTAATAAAGAAACCACTAGTGTTGAAATTGGAACCATTCTGGAAGTCGGAGATGGAATTGCAAGAGTGCATGGTCTGGACAACGTCGTTTCTGGAGAGCTCGTAGAATTTCCAGATGGAACTATTGGAATGGCCTTGAACCTGGAAGAAGACAACGTTGGGGTTGTGATTTTTGGAAGTGACCGCAGCATCAAAGAAGGCGATACCGTCAAACGAACGGAGCGTATTGCTGAAGTGCCGGTAGGTGACGCATTACTGGGCAGGGTTGTCGATCCTCTGGGAGTTGCTATTGATGGCAAAGGACCGATCAATACAACAGAATCCCGCCAGGTGGAAGTCGTTGCCCCAGGAATTGTAACGCGAAAATCAGTGCATGAGACCATGGCCACCGGATTGAAAGCAATTGATTCCATGGTTCCCGTTGGTAGAGGGCAGCGCGAATTGATCATTGGTGACCGTCAGACAGGAAAAACAGCCATTGCCATGGACACCATCATCAACCAAAAAGGCGGCAATTTGATTTGCATTTACGTAGGAATTGGACAAAAACGATCCACCATGGCACAAATTGTTCAAAAGCTGCAAAATGAAGGCGCGATGGACTATACCATCGTAGTGAGTGCTACTGCTTCTGAGCCAGCCCCCCTGCAATTCCTTGCTCCTTATTCTGGTGTCAGCATGGGAGAGTATTTCCGTGATAAAGGCCAGCATGTTCTTTGTATTTATGATGACCTTTCCAAACAGGCTGTTGCGTATCGCCAGCTTTCCTTGCTGCTGCGCCGTCCTCCAGGCCGTGAAGCCTATCCTGGAGATGTATTTTATCTCCATAGCCGTTTGTTGGAACGTGCCTGTAAGCTGAATGAAAGCTATGGCGGCGGATCCTTAACGGCATTGCCCATCATTGAAACGCAGGCAGGAGACGTATCTGCCTACATTCCTACAAACGTGATTTCCATTACGGATGGACAAATCTTCTTAGGAACTGAGCTCTTCAATTCTGGTGTTCGTCCCGCGATTAACGTGGGACTGTCGGTGTCCCGTGTGGGAGGTTCCGCGCAAGTCAAGGCCATGAAACAGATTGCAGGCACCCTGCGTCTCGATTTGGCACAATACCGTGAAAAAGAGGCATTTGCTCAATTTGGAAGTGACCTGGATAAAGCAACCCAGCAGCAATTGGCTCGCGGAGAACGACTGGTAGAGATACTAAAGCAGCCGCAATACCAACCCTTAGCGTGGGTCGACCAAGTATTGGCGATTTTTGCCGCAAGTAACGGTTATTTGGATGCGCACCCCGTCTCTGCAGTACTTAAGTTTGAGCGGGAGTTTCTGACATACATGAATTCTCAGGAAGCCACCCTGAAAAAAGCGCTTGAAGAGAAAGAGGCATTTGATGATGACTTGACTGCAAAATTAAAGTCTGCCTTAGACAAGTTTTCTCAAACATTCTCTGCTTGATTAACCTTAATCTTCCAAAGATTTAGATGGCCAATTTAAAAGAAATACGAAAGCGCATTGACAGTGTCAAGACCACACAGAAAACCACCAGTGCTATGAAGATGGTTTCTGCGGCAAAGTTAAGACGTGCTCAGGATAATTATGAACAGGCAACGCCATATTCTAACAAATTGAAACGAGTCGTTTCGTTGTTGAGTTCAAACTTTTCAGCAGAGGATCATCCTTTGTTTGCACAAAGGGAAAAAGCGCGTGTTGCTGTCATTCTGATCACATCAGACCGAGGTTTATGCGGGGGATTTAATTCAAACTTGTGCAAAGCCCTGATGGCAGAATTGGATCAAAATAAGATCGATCATGCCCAATTCACAACACTCGGTCGAAAAGGGCAGGAGTTTTTCAAACGAACGAATCATAAGATTCTGGAAAATTACACGGGCATTCCTGTCACAGAGCACCGTGACACTGTGCAGAAAGTAGTGCAGGAACATATTAACAAATTTGAACACAACGAAATTGACCGCGTTTACTTGGCGTATGCCAATTTTATCAGTGTTTTGACGCAAGAGCCCACCATTGAGACGTTGCTGCCCATTGAGCCTTCTTCCAGTGAAGAAGAAAGTCTGGATGACCGGGAAATATTATTTGAACCGCCAGCAGAACAGATTTTAGACACATTGCTGAAAAAATATGCAGAAAATCGTGTTGCCGTGGCATGGCTGAACTCGATTGCAGGAGAGCATGGCGCACGAATGACGGCCATGGATTCAGCAACAAAGAATGCGTCCGAATTGATTGAAAAATTACAGCTGTATTATAATAGATCACGGCAGGCTGCAATTACCGGAGAGCTGATTGAGATCATCAGTGGTGCAGAATCTCTGTAAATTGCAAACAACATTATTTAACCTGATCACTAATAACTAAAGAAAGAGGCGAAGCATGGAGATTGGTAAGATTATCCAAGTCATGGGTCCTGTAGTGGATGTCGAATTTGAATCAGGCAATTTGCCTGCAATTTTTAATGCATTAGAAATTGAACGTGAAGTCGATGGCAAATCAGAGCTTCTGATTTGCGAAGTCCAGCAGCACTTGGGAGAAAACACGGTACGCAGCGTTTCTATGGGAGCAACCGAAGGTTTATCCCGAGGAATGAAGGTGAAAGATTTAGATTCTCCGATTACGGTTCCTGTGGGCAGGGGCGTCTTGGGCAGAATTATGAATGTAACGGGAGATCCTGTCGATGAAGTAGGAGAAATCGATCATAAAGATCGTTGGTCAATCCACCGCGAAGCTCCGACGTTTGACGAGCAAGAAACTTCTGCCAACATGTTTGTGACAGGCATTAAAGTTCTTGATTTGCTCTGTCCGTTTTCCAAAGGAGGAAAAATTGGATTGTTTGGTGGTGCTGGAGTGGGTAAAACGGTTGTCATCATGGAGTTGATCCGAAACATTGCTGCTGAACACGGAGGATTCTCTGTGTTTGCGGGTGTAGGAGAGAGAACTCGCGAGGGGAACGATCTCTGGAATGAAATGAAAGACTCAGGCGTACTGGACAAAACCAGCTTAGTCTACGGGCAGATGAATGAACCTCCTGGCGCAAGAGCACGGGTGGCTTTATCGGGATTGACGGTTGCAGAATATTTCCGTGATGAAGAAAATGCCGACGTCTTGATGTTTGTTGATAATATTTTCCGTTTCACCCAGGCAGGTTCAGAAGTATCTGCACTGCTGGGACGTATTCCTTCTGCGGTAGGATACCAGCCGACGTTGTCCACAGAAATGGGTGCGCTCCAGGAACGCATTACTTCCACTAAAAATGGTTCCATTACTTCCGTACAGGCCATTTATGTTCCTGCTGATGACTTGACGGACCCTGCTCCTGCCACGACTTTTTCTCACTTGGATGCAACCGTTGTACTCTCCCGACAAATCGCAGAATTGGGAATTTACCCAGCCGTGGATCCTCTGGATTCTACTTCCAGAATTTTAGCAGCAGATGTGGTTGGAGAAGAGCATTACAATACAGCACGTGCCGTACAGGAAATGCTGCAGCGCTACAAAGACTTGCAGGACATCATCGCTATTCTGGGGATGGACGAACTGTCAGAGGAAGATAAGTCCATTGTTGCCAGAGCACGAAAAGTACAGCGCTTTCTTTCTCAACCATTTTTTGTAGCGGAACAGTTTACGGGTATGTCCGGACAATACGTTGATATCAAGGACACCATCACGGCTTTTCAGCAGATCCTTTCCGGGGAACTTGATCATTTACCCGAACAGGCATTTTATCTGGTTGGAACCATCGAACAGGCAATCGAAAAAGCAAAGACGTTGGCTGATTGAGCATTGATACACACAGGATTCTAAATCATGAGCTTACAATTAGAAATTGTTACTCCTCAACAAAAATTTATTGAGGAAGATTCTGTAGATTCAGTCACTTTGCCTGGTACAGAAGGGGAATTGGGAATTCTTCCAGAACACATTCCCCTCTTGACATCCCTGGCCTCTGGAGTACTGAGCTACCAATCAGGGAACGAGCGAAAAGCATTGGCAATTCATGGCGGTTATGCTCAAGTCGAGAACAATCGAGTCACTGTTCTGGCAGAGTTGGCAGAAAGAGCAGAAGATATTGATGTATCCCGCGCACAAGATGCTGAAAAACGAGCATTGAAAACGCTTAGTGGTAAATTTGGCAGTGATGAGACCGAGCAGCAGCGGCTTGAAAAGCATGAAGCCAAACTGAAACGGGCACTTGTCAGGCAAACGGCAACCCGCATCTGACAGCCACAGCTTTCTTTTAAATTCTAATGAGCGAGCAGCACCACCTTATCTACATTACCACTGAAAATAAAACAGAGGCTGTAGAAATAGGGAAGCAATTGGTTGAAAAACGGCTGGCAGCATGTGTGAATATTATTGAGCACATGACCTCCTTCTACTGGTGGGCAGGAAAAGTTGAAGAAGGGCAGGAAACTGTCTTAATTGCCAAAACCAAGGCATCCCTCATCAAAGAACTCACCGAAGCTGTAAAAACCCTCCATAGCTACGATTGTCCTTGTGTTGTTGTCCTTCCCATTGAGGGAGGCAATCCCGATTTTTTGCATTGGATTACAACCGAGACCAAATAGTATCAGCCTCTGGCAAACATCTGAACAGCAGTTACGAAATTTTAAACTTCAATAAACTGCATCTGAGTGTTCCATTGTAGAGAGTGTATATTTTAGAGGCTCGGAGTCCTATGGATTTACCAAGCTCCGTATTTCCCGTAAAGACAGCAGCATCCCACCCTTGAAAATACCGCTGCATCTGTTTTCCCAGACTGGCGTACAGCGGCCTCAATTCTCGAATTTTACCAATCCTTTCTCCATAAGGAGGATTGACCACCAGCAATCCTTTCTTTTTCAAATCAGCTGGAGGCTGGCAGTCGATCATCTCTCTTCTTTCAAAATGCACAAACCCCGTCAATCCTGATCTTTCCAGGTTGGCCAATGCCCCTTTGATTGCCAGCGGATTGGTGTCATAGCCAAAAATGGGCGGCAGCTTCACGATGCCGGAGTTTTCCCGGTCTTCTGCCTCAGCGATCAGTTCTTCCCAAATTGGAGGATGATGCTGTTTCCATTTCAAAAAGCCAAAGTGCTCCCGCAGCATCCCGGGCGCAAAATCCGCGGCCATCAACGCCGCTTCGATGGCAAGGGTACCGGAGCCGCACATCGGGTCAATCAAAGCGCCTCCAGCTCTAGCCATTTTGGGCCATCCTGCTTTGATCAAGATCGCCGCAGCCAGGTTTTCTTTCAATGGTGCCAGTATGCCTTCCTTTCGGTAGCCTCTGCGGTGCAGGCTTTCTCCCGACAAATCAAGGCTCACCGTTGCCTGGTCTTTGAACAGATAGACATTGATTCGGATATCAGGACACTCCAGCTGCACATCCGGGCGGACACCATATTTGTCTCTAAACTGATCCACCACCGCATCTTTGACTTTCAATGCTCCATAGTGTGTGTGTGTGATCGCAGATCGCGATGATTGCAAATCAACAGCCAGGGTTCCCTTGCAGTCCAGATGCTCGTCCCACTCGATTTGCTGTATTCCCTGGTACAATTCATCAGGGTTAGCCGCCCTGAAGGAAGACAGAGGCAATAAAATCCGGTTGGCAATCCGAGACCATAGACAAACCTGGTATACTATTTTCAAATTGCCTGAAAATGAAGCTCCAGACCAGGCTTGTTTGACGTTGCTGCCTCCCAGTGCTTTGAGTTCCCTCATCAGGATCGATTCCATTCCTCTGGGGGCTGTGGCAAAATAAGTATGCTTTGTCTGCATTTTTTCTTCCTGAAAATTGTTCTGGAATAAAAATTGTAATCCCATGTTGTGCACGCTGTCAGTGAAAGAGAGAAATGTCAAGAACATCAGATAAAAATTGACCGTTGTTGTCGATGATGAGAAAATGTTTGAATAATTTGAAATAGTTTTACAGGTAAACCATTATGAAGAAGTTAGGCATACTGTGTGTTGATGATGAAAAAATAATCCTCAACAGCCTGCGCAATGAACTGGCATTCATCTGTAATCAGGGCTGGACGTTGGAATTTGCGGAGAGTGCCGTAGAAGGGTTGCAGATTCTGGAAGAATTAGTAATGGATGGAATCAAAGTGGCCGTTGTTGTTTCCGATCAAATCATGCCGGGAATGCGGGGCGATGAGTTTCTGATCCAGGTTCACAAGAATCATCCCACCACCATCAAAATTTTATTGACGGGACAAGCGGATGCGGATGCAGTTGGAAATGCCGTCAATGCTGCCAACCTGTATCGCTATATTGCCAAACCCTGGGAAACATCTGATCTCGTTCTGACCATCAACGAAGCCGCTAAAAAATTTATTGCCAATTACCAGCTGGCTGAACAGAAAAAAATTATTGAAGATTTGAATGCCAATGTGGTGGAAAATTTTACAAAAAGCACAAAAGTAACCCTGACGGATGCAGAGCTTTATGACCGAGTATTTTTTGAACGATTTCTAAATTTTCTGGAGCCTGAAATTAAATCCTGGGTGATTGAAGCTTCCATCGGTTTGATTTGTGCCGATGGCAAGGTGAGCAAAGCAGAAATGATTTATGTCAGTGCTATTGCCTCTCATGACCGAGATCCTGAAAAAGTCCACCATATCGTAGAGATGATCAAAAGCCGTAAGATTCCAGATTTAGAGGTTCTAAAAGTACCATCAAAGCAAGTATTAGAGATCCTTGATCATCTCATGCAATTTGTCGTGAACAATGGAGTTATCTCAAAAAGCGATGCAAGTTTTATCGTCTATTTGGGTGGAAAATTGGGGCTTGATAAAAATACCAGCCAGGAATTTCTTGACTTGGCACGTCGACAAATCCAATTAAACAGCGAAAAAAAGAAACTAAACAAAATTTTTGAAAATATGACTCCAGTTTATGCTTCTCTTAAAGATGATCGCTAACTATTACGGATAAAGGAAAAACAATGTTTGGTATTGGTATGCCTGAATTAATAATGATCATGGTAGTCGCTCTGGTCATCATCGGTCCTCAGAAATTTCCAGAGATGCTGCGTTCGGTAGGACGAGGCTTGGCCGAATTGAAAAGGGCCACCAATGACATCAAATCCACGGTGGAAGAGGAAATGAACAAAGTTGTTGACGAAACGGAGCTCAAAGAAGTCAAAGATATGGTAGAAAACGACTTTGGAGGAGTTGTTACCGACTTGAACAAACTGACTTATTCTTCTGCTGCCTCTCCCGAAGACAAATTGGAAACCATCGCAAATGCCTTTGCAAAGCCTAATGTTTCACCACCCCCAGAAACCGTGTCTACGAAACCAGACGCTGAACCATCCAGCGCATCTGTTGAATCCGACAAGCCTTCCAAAGCCTGAGTTTTACCCTTCGATCACTTTCACCAAATCCACATGATAGACTTTGAATAAGTGATTATTCATGGGAGGCCCCTCAAACGTCGATTCAAACTGATACGTGAATTTCTGACGACGCGGTTTGAAGCGAAACGTGACTTTTTCAAAATCCTGCCAATTGACACCTTCTGCCTGCTGCGGAAGCCGCAAATAAAAATAGTTCAGATAAGAGAAAGCCACCACACCTTGAAAAGAAAGCATTTTCTGCATGTGACGACAAGAAACCTCCAGCTGTGTGCTTGTTGCAATTTGACGGGTGGTCATGATTTTCAATTGAGGATTATCAGAATGAAATTCCAGCTTTTCGCGGAGAGAAACGAGGTTGGATAATGTTCCCTGATCAATATTTGTTAATTTCAATAATGTGCTTTCAAATACTTCCGGAGATTGAACGAGCACAGCAATTTCATGCTTTTCATTCAATTTTGACATTTGAACCAGCAGCTGTGACTCTTCTGATGTCAGGGAATAGCGTTTTTTCAAAGATTCGGTGATTTTTTTTCGTGTATGTTCATAAAGCATTTCCTTGAATGATGCAATTTCTGACTGATCTGGAGTATAGTAAATATTCAAATTTCCCCTATCGGTATCTTCCCAGAAGGTAGGACCGGAAAACTGCAATCGCCCGCAAGTAGAATCAATCACCCGATGGAATGCGGATTCCCCCAGAACATCCAAGTCATCCAAAACATCGGTAATGATCCGCATCACGAATTCGTCTTTGCCTTCTCGTGCATAAAACAGGGCCAACCCCATCTGCAAAACACGCACGCCATTGTTGATCAAAAGGCCACGGTCCAAATCTTCTTTATCATAATCAGGAGGATTGTCGACTTGTAAAATTTCATTGAGTAAACCATTTTGAACCTCCACATCCCATTCTTTCTCATAAATGGAAATTAGCACTTTTTTCATTTCAGCGGCAAACACATCCACAATGAAATACATGGAAGGACTGGCCTTTCCATGCTTAAACACTTCCATCCCGTAAATCCGCAGATAGGAAAAGCAGCGTTTGACATGATCGACTTTTTTGTTATCGACCAAGGCTTCAATGAAACGACCGTAATGAAATGCGGCATTGTACAAATTACGGGGTTCATTGTTTTTCACACCATGCTTGATCCCAAAGCGAAGAATCGTATTGAAACGAATAATCAGCACATCCACCAAGGCATCATCGCCTATTTCAATGGCCACGCGTCCCACTGCTGTCATTTCGCCGACACACAGTGATGCTAAGTCAAATTGCCCTTCTTCCAGCAGTTTGATATAAACATTTCCCATCAGCCGAAAACATTTTTGTTCATAAAACGTAGACGTGTCCTCCATATCTCCAAATTGCCCAATCATGGTCTTGAATGAAATGTCAGAACGCACCTTTGGACTGACCTTAAAAAACAAAGGATTGATGGAAGATTTTATTTGAACATATTCCTGAATCGTCATGCTGATATTTTGGATGATATCAGCCTTTGGTTCTTTGAAGGAAACATATTCCAGCAAATCGTCCAATTGGTTCATTGCTTCAAAAATGGCAAATTGGACTTCTTCTACGAGCCGGGGGATCGTCACAATCAGGTTGTAGCGCCACACCGAAAGCAGATGAATGCGTTTTAAGTTCCCTTGAAAAATTTTGTTGATGACATTGCTTGGTTTTGTATATTTCAGGATATAAAAAATATAGGGAAAGGCGAAGACCACCGAAATCGTCAACAGAAAATGAATATTGAACACTCGGCTGGAGGGGCGGATCAAATCAATTTCGCCATACAATTTGATAAATGTCGCATGAGTTCCGGAAATAATGAGCAGCCAGACATAAAACAAGCTGGCCCAGTCCTCCATATACAAGTCGATCAATTTGGGGATACTTTGGGATGCAATGGAAATCACAATGATCAAGGTGCCAAGGACCATGCTGAGCAGGGCCAACCAGACTTCCGGAGTAAAATCCATTTGTACATTAGCTACATTGTGCAGGGGTTGTCCAAAAAGTCTTTCTACATAGAAAGCATACATGTCATAGCAATATTCATGGAAAAAGATGTCTCCCAGAATGACACCAATGGTCACATACAAAAAAGCAGCCAGCGAGCGATGCCTGTCTGCAAAATTCTTGACTTGATAAAGAGTATAAAGTAAGCGAGTCAGCGCCATAGAGGAGCCTTTATGAAGGTATTATTGACAGGAGGAATCAAGACTATAAATGATCAAAATATTACAAAACCCCTGTTCTTCGCAAGATTTTTCAACCATCCTTGATGGAAATACGATGGGGACTTCTAAAATAACTGATATTTTATCAGCAACCCATTGATCCCCAATTTGTTTTGTAGACAGAGGAGCAGGTTCTTCTCGCCAGTCTTTGGGAAGTTCATTTTGTTGAAGAACAAGACACAAGTGAGATTGAAATTTGAGGGGAATGCAGCAAAAGCGACTTAAAATTTCATCCGATTCCAAAGGAGATCTTCCTTCCGCTTCATTTTAATGGTAAGATTATTTTGTGGTACGCCAAGCAAAGCTGTCGTTTGCTTGCAGGTGAGTAACACAAGTTACAAGTCCTGTCGAGATAATCCCCTAAAGGGGGAGCCTTGTATCAAGTCTTGCGCTTGTTAGGTAACGAAGCAAGTGAAGTGTAGACAGAGAGTCCATAGGCCGTTGGGTGAAATACCACCCTTAAGTGATGGAGCTCCGAGAGATAATTAAAGATGTGGGAAGGCTGAGCTGTTCATATTTAAGCGAAGGCAACACTAAAATGAGCATAGTTATTTTAGCTTCCCCGGGGTCTAAGAGCACAGCATGTGGATACAGTAAACGCCGGAACTTGGGAGATCCTTTATGGGTAAGCAGGATGCTAAAATACGAAATCAAGAATGACCAGTTCAAGAGGAGTATGATTCTCATTAAGGAAGTCAGATTGGTTCATAGTAGTGAACAAATAGGGTAACGCCTATGGAGCGAAGGGACCAACAAAGGCCGAATCTAGCTCACAGCACCTATCCCACTTTCAACAGTGGAGCAGATGGGCAGAGAGGAAGAAGTTCTGAGCAATTAGAGTTTCTTTCTAGCTGGCAGACTAGAATAAGTCGTAGAGCACAGGATAATCAAGCTCTGTTCTCTAATCTCATGAAGCATATCAATAGAGAAACGCTTCGTGAGGCATACAAGGCCCTAGATGGATCAAAGGCCTTGGGTGCCGATCAAATAAGCAAAGCAATCTATGGGAAAAGTCTGCAAGCCAATCTCGAGGATTTGGAACAAAGAATTCAAGAGGGAAGCTACCGACCTTTGCCAAAAAGGGAAGTCCTGATTCCGAAATCAAATGGAAAGACTAGACCGATTGCCATCGCAAGTTTTGAGGATAAACTGGTCGACTGGGTGGTCGGAAAAACTCTCGAAAACCTGTATGAACCATTATTTATCCGCAACAACTTTGGTTATCGTAAAAGAAAGTCTGCCCATGATGCTGTAAATGCCTGTTATTGCTCTCTTGAGAAAAATGATAGACCCCATGTGGTGGAAATCGACTTCTCGAAGTTCTTCAACACGATTCCCCATGGAAGAATGATAAAGATACTTCAACAACGGATTGCAGACAAAAGATTCTTAGGACTGATTCGACAAATCCTGAAGGAAGAAATGGCGACACAGGAAGGAACAATTCTTCCCTGTGAAACCGGAACTCCACAAGGAGGAATTAGTACTCCTCGTACACAATAGACACATTTTCTTTTTCAATTCCTTTATCATTTGGTAAACATCCTCTTTATTCTTCCGG
>JADGAT010000103.1 GCA_015231885.1 SAR324 cluster bacterium | reverse complement strand
GTGCCCGAATTTCTTTCAGTTGGATGGCAAGTGCTTAACCACAATTTCCCAAATGTTCACCGTACTGGCGTAAACTTCATCAGCAGAGAACACCAATTGGCATGCCTCCGTCGGTAATTCCTCACTTTCTGCTAAACACCATAAAAGGATATGCGTATCCAGTCATATTCTCATTGATTGAACCCATAGAAAGCATCCATCATATCTGGAGGTAACGGTTCATCAAAATCTGGACTGATCCGGATCTTTCCTTTTAAAGCGCCCAATTTTATCTGTTTTTTGCAATCCAGAGGAATCAGTTTCATCTTAGGTTTTCCAGCTTTGGCCACAATAATTTCTTCCCCGGCAGCGACCTCTTCGGCAATGCGAGATAAATTTGTTTTGGCTTCATGGATGTTGATCGATCTCATCTTTTCTCTCCTTTATGATGTAAACTAAACTAACCTTAGTTCGATATAATTATTAAAGCAATTTTTTGATCACCGGTTACCCATCTAATTAGAAGAACAGGCCAATAGATACATCATCTTTCGAGGAGGGACCAATACGTTTTTGTGGAAGCAACGTTGGTCCCGTGGAGTGGGATCATTCGGAGTGAATCGAGCGCAGACCATAGGTTTGCAGGCTGCGTAATGATGCGCGTCCTTTGCGTGTGTAGACTGATAAGTTGCTGCTTGCAGGGTCGGAGAACACGTTGTTGGTCATCGTGGTGCGTCCACCATCGGTAAACACTTCCACAGAGATGCTATCGAGGAAGATGCGTACGAACAGTTGAGACTGACTGGCAGACTCCAGCAGGCACCGCCTCTGATGAGCTGAGATGTTACCGGAGTTAGTGCGATCAAAAATCATTTCGCCTAAGCGTAGGTCGAATTCCAGCAGAGTCTGCTGATCCTCTGAACCACGCAGAACGAAACCAATTGCTTCTGCTGTACTCTCTGTTAGGTCAAACGTGGCCAGGATTTCTCCGTGCACTCCGTCTCCTGCTTCAAAGTCAAAGGGTGCATTGTCTTCAATAGTGCGGGCACCATAGCGACGTGGATTTTCTCGCAGTTGCTCAACTTCCGAAGCGGGCTGGCTACGAAGTTTGCCATCCGAGCACAAGCTCACCTGACGGGGGAGAGTGATTCCGCCGTACCAACCCAACTTGCTGGTGTCATACTGACCTCGACACCAGGGCATGAACGGCCATGAACCAATCCAAGCCATTATTAAATTGCGCCCCTGCTCATCCTGGAAGTGCTGGGGGGCGTAATAGTCAAAACCCCAGTCCACTGCCCCCATTGTGGTCCAGTGGAACTTGCCAGTGAGCTCATCAAAGTCTCCGGTCAAATAGATCACCTGCCGATTTTGCAGGCCCATCGGGGAATACATCAGTACCCACTTGCCATCCAACTGAAAGAAATTCGGGCACTCCAGCATGCTCCCGAGTTCTCCCCGACTCTCGACCAGATAATTGACAAACTCCCAGTTGTACAGATCAGGAGAATGGTGAAGGCAGACTTTGCCGAAGCCGTTGCGTTCGTGGCTGGAAGGTTCAAGCAAGTTGCTGACGCCATCGGTCACCCCAGTGACCATGTACCAACCCTTGCCGTGCTTCCAGACTTTGGGATCTCGAAAGTCGTGCGGGTTGATGCCTTTGGGAGGCTCTGATAGGATTGGGTTGTGGTCAGACTTAACGAAGTTCACCCCGTCTTTGGAGCGAGCTAGACACTGCACCTGTCGATCTTCCGCGCATCCTGTGTAAAACAGCAATAACTCTCGTTCGTGCACAATTGCTGAACCAGTGAAGATGCCACCGCCGTCCCAGCCATCGTAGGGTTCACTCGGGGCAAGGGCAACCGGTAAGTGCTCCCAGTGGATCAAGTCATCGCTCATAGCATGACCCCAGTGCATGGTGCCCCATTTGCCGCTGAAGGGATGGTATTGGTAGAACAGGTGGAACCGCCCGTTGAACTGAATCAAACCGTGAGGATCGTTCATCCAACCGACGGGCGCCTGAAAATGGTAGTGCTCCCGCCATGGATGCTGCTGGATCCGCTCCCCTTCTTTGGTGATGTGCTCCTCTACCCTCTGGATACGTTCCTGATGGCGTGCCGCGTCAAAACCCATATTGCCTCCTAGTTCATTCGGTGTTGGTTTTTCAATTTAGGGAAAGTTCCCCGGATTGATAGCGCTTGGACATTTCTTCCACGGGAATGACTCTGATTTTGGAAGCCTGGCTTGCCGTTCCGAACTGCTCGTAACGCTCCTTGACGAGCTGTTGCATTGCCTCAATGGCCGGTTTGAGGAACTGGCGAGGATCGAATTCTGACTTCTTTTCGATAGAAATTTTGCGCATTGCTCCTGCCATCGCCAACCGGCAGTCCGTGTCGATGTTGATCTTGCGTACACCGTACTTGATCCCTACCTGAATTTCTTCAACAGGAACGCCCCACGTCTGCGGCATTTCGCCACCGTATTCATTGAAGGTGTCCTGCAGGTGCTGCGGTACACTCGACGAACCGTGCATCACCAGATGTAGGCTCGGCATCAAGCGATTGATTTCCTTGACAACTTCCATTGCTAGAATGTCGCCATCGGGTTTGCGAGAGAATTTATAAGCTCCGTGCGATGTCCCCATCGCGATCGCCAGCGCATCGACTTTGGTTTGGGCAACGAAGTCCACCGCTTGTAATGGATTGGTCAGCAATTGCTCTCGGCTGAGAACACCCTCTGCACCGTGACCGTCTTCTTTTTCACCTTGCCCACTTTCCAATGAACCTAAGCAGCCTAATTCACCTTCTACAGAAACGCCAACGGCGTGTGCTGCGGCCGTGACTCGTTTTGTGATGTCGGTGTTGTAGTCGAAGGATGCCGGGGTCTTGGCATCTTCCTCTAAGGATCCATCCATCATCACGGAGGTGAATCCATTCTGAATTGCTGAGAAACAGGTTGCTTCATTGTTGCCGTGATCTTGATGAAGACAGATGGGAATGTTTGGATACATCTCTTCAGCTGCCACGACCATATGTCGGATCATGGCATCGCTGGAATAACTTCGGGCTCCGCGACTGGACTGCAAAATGACCGGAGCATCGACTGCCTCAGCCGCCCTCATTATGGCCATGAGCTGTTCGATGTTGCTTATGTTGAACGCAGGAACACCATAACCTTCCTCAGCCGCATGATCCAGTAGTTGACGTAACGTTATTCGGGCCATATGTATGCTCTATAATTTGAATGAATATTTTGAAATTTAAGCCATAGAGAACTGCTAGCAGGCAAGTTCCCTTTGGCTATGAATTAACATCTGCCGAAGCAGACATGAAATGATTTTACTGATTCCAGGTTTTCGCAAAGTTCTCAATGAAACCGGGAAGATCTGCGTCAGGGTTGTAAACACGAGACAAATTCCGGATTTCGTTGGGCGTTAGCACACAACTATCCAGGAACTGCCGCTCATAGGCGTCTACGGTTTTAGCTGTCACGGGAATCAGACTGAAATCAGGCTGTGTGTCCTCAATGGGGAAACCATGCAGGTAATCATAAAGATGAATCAGCGCAAAACCTCCGCCCATCCAGTGACCGCCAATGCTGAAAGATAATTTGCCATCCCGGATGTGCTGCGCTACTTGTTCGTCAATGTCACAGGTGATGACATCAACCTCGGTGCGCCCTGCCTGCTCCAGTGCGAACTGGGTGCCCAGTCCTGCGGTAGCTCCGAGTACAATAATAGCGTCGAGTTCACCTTTATTAAAGCGAGCAACGTACTGCTCGGCGTACTTGATGCCGGTCTCTCGGCTCAGACGGTCGCGCCCTTCAATGATGACTTTAGCACCCGGAGTTTTGTCGATCACAGCTTGTGCTCCGGCCCATATGTATTGGGTGGTGATGACATCCTTAGGGTTCCAAATCATGGCGATTTTACGGTGCCCGGCATCAATAGCTGCCTGCGCCATCGCTGCACCCCAAGCTTCAAGGTTGGTTCCCATCTGACCAATGAGGAACTGGCCTTTATATTCCTTATCATAATCGGCCACGACCACACGTCCGGCAGTCATGCCAGGAATACGGTTACGCTCAAGCAGTCGGGCAACTTGTGCTCCCGCAGGCGAAGTCAGCGGGTTAAAAACCAAAGCATCCGGTTGACGGGATATAAGTGATTCAGCCTGGCTGACGTGTTTGCTCTCCATGTTTTCGTCGTCTGCGAGAATCTGCTTAATATTCAAAGCACGAGCGACACACTCCTGAAAGCGATGGCGGTTGATCACCCAGGGGTTGGTTTGCGGTTGCCCCAGATCAGCGATAACGAGATCCTTGCGGGGGGTTACTGCCTCTGCAAAATGCATGGGAGCCAGTATCAGTACGAATAGTAGTAATTTCGTTAAATTTTTCATAATGCCTCATATATATAAATGTTAAAGATTCAAGTAAGAAATGATTTTCGCTTCAAGGATTGTGTTTCATAGGCAGTTCTCCAGATAAGGTTGAACGGTTGCAAAGGAAGACAGGTGGCATCTGCATTCCCCTCATTTCACCACATCAATCTGCTTGCGGTTCAAAGAAATTGCGATCGCAATGATGAGCAGCACACCACGCGCGATCATGCTCCAGGAAGGAGGCACACCTGCGATGGTGAGGCCGTTGGCAACAATGGTGAGCGTGAGGGCTCCAACAACGGTTTTGAGCACACTACCGTGCCCTCCAGTGAGCACAGTTCCTCCTAACGCCACCGCAGCGATGGCATCGAGTTCCTGCATCTGACCAGCCTGAACGGTTGCCGCGCCAGAGCGCGCCAGATTGATAAAGGAAGCCAGTCCGACCATGAAACCGGCCGCAGCGAATACCTGAATCTTGAACCAGGTAACAGAGATCCCTGCTAAGCGAAGAACTTTCTCATTGCCGCCAAGCGCTTTAAGTTGTTGCCCGAAAATGGTTTTTTCATAGACCACCCAGAGCAGAAATGTGATGGCAATAGAGACGTAGAGGATGTGAGGAAATTGTCCAAGGTCGAGCAACCACTTTGCTTCAATGGAGGTAATATTGCTGTTGCTCATAGGCTGATCGGAGACATAGATTGAACGACCATCCGAGACGATCACCAACACTGCCCGCACGATGATCAGCATCGCCAGCGTGGTCACAAATGAGGAGATTTTGAAAAGGGAGAAGATTACTCCGTTGAGGATACCGATCAACACACCGGCAAAGATACCGACCAGAAACCCCATGGTACCGAACCAGAGCATCCCCAGCGCGGCCATGTAGGCGCTGAAACCCAGATTCGAGCCAACCGAGATATCAATAGAACCGGTGGTCACCACCAATAGTAGGGCAAATGCGAGCAGCAACAGTACAGGCGTCTGCTGTGCAATGAACGTCCAATTTCTCAAGGACATGAAGCGGTCACCGCTGATTCCCCAAAATAGTAAAATCACAAGGGTAATCGCGATGAAAGGAACGTTATCGCGTAAACGCTCCATCATTTTTGTACGTGTCTGAGGATCTGACAGTCCGTTGTTCCGTAAGTTTTGGAAAAGTCCTCCCGACTCCTGTGATTTTATCTCATTGGTCTTTTCATGAATTGTCATAAGTCATCCTATTATCCCAGCGTAATTGCTTTTACCAATTCATCGATTGTTACTTCGGTTTTCTGGAATTCTTTTGATGTGATACCGTGATGTACCACCAGAATCCGGTCCGCAAGCCGAAAAACCTGTTCAAGGTTATGACTGATTAGGATGACAGCTGTTCCGCGGTCTTTGATCTCATGGACAACACGTTCTACCTCTTTGGTTTCATTGGGACCCAGGGCGGCCGTCGGCTCGTCAAGAATTACGATTTCTTTACCCCAGGCGATTGCACGACCAATTGCGATGCTTTGCTGTTGCCCTCCGGACATCTCAGATATTGGGCGGGACAAGCTTTGCACCGTTTTAACCTTCAACTCAGCCAGGACTTCCTCGGTTTTTTTACGCATCTTTCTTTCGTCAACAAAAATTCCGAACTTCCGTGGAATGCGTCCAAGAAAGAGGTTGTACGGTGCCGTCATGTTTGGGACGATTGCCAAATCCTGATAGACAACTTCAATCCCCATTTGGCGCATATAACCAACATTGTGATGCATCGGATCGATGACTGTGTCTTTGATAGTAATGTGGCCCTTATCAGGTTTATACACACCTGCTACAATTTTGATTAATGATGATTTTCCAGCACCATTTGCTCCAATAATCGCAATGACTTCTCCCCGCGAAAGCTTAAACGAACCACTTTTAAGTGCCTGGACACCCCCAAAGGATTTCGAGACGTCTTCTACTTCTAGAATCGGTTGTTGGTCTAGCATTTTTCCTCCATGTTGTAATTGTATGATAAGGCACCTGGCATCGAGATACGCTTAACTTGATCAACTACATTCCAACTAAGAGTGATATCAGCCGGCAGGTGGCCTGACAGCACCAGCTCGATGTTCGGTTTGTCGCTCCGTTGATAGTGTGCTTCAACCTCATGTTTTGTATTCCCTCCACGCAGTTTGCGTTTGATAAGCCGCTCTCTTAAAAAAGATTCACCCGCTTCAAGAAAAATGCTCAAATTCGCCTTGTCCCTTAAGGACCTCCAGTCGGGGACATCATGCAGCACCCAGTTCCCTTCAATGACAATAGCACGAGCATTGACTGCAATAGCACCAGGGATAGGCTCATGGATATTACGATCGTAAAAGGGCCAGGTAGCGAAACCAAGCTTGAGTTGATCGAGAGCAGTGTTTAAAGACTGAATATCATAAGTTTCTGGTGCGCCCTTGATGGACATTAGCGACAAAGTTTGACCATCACGCTTGATGCTATTTTGTAATAGAAAGTTATTTCGATAGTGAAATCCGTCGATGGACAGAGCCTGAATGGGCGTAAGATTAGGATCCTGATTGGAGAGCCATTCCCAAAAAGCGGTGATGGTTGACTTTCCTGTTCCTGGTGGACCGGCAAAGAGTACAATGAACGAATATTCTTCTTTCGCCAGCTTATGAATTTGCTTGAGGATTGGCAGATGTACCTCTGCTATTTCCTCTTCTGGGAACGAAACTAAATCAGTAAAACCATTCACGGTCAATTCTAACTCCATCGTTTCCTCACAAACCGAATTGTTTCAAAACATTTTTCAATTCTTTTTTGTCAGTCCAAGCCCCAATACGCGCAATAGAAACCCCAGCGACTTCGCTCCCTAAAGCCACTGCTTCATCAAGGGATTTGCCAAGACTTAGTCCATAGACGAACCCTGCATTAAAGTTGTCTCCAGCCCCTGTAGTATCTACTACTTCATCCTGTGTCCGCACAGCCGGTACATGAAAAGAACGCTGTGAATTGGCTACCAGTACCCCCTCAGATCCGAGTTTCAATACGACCGTCTTCGCTCCTTTGGCTAGAAGGTACTCAACAATCTCTTCATTGTTGAGTTGTGGGTACATTAATCTTAATTCATCAGCACTGGGAAGGAAGTAATCAACATAGCGAAGTGCGGCCTCCATCAATTCCTTCTGCAAACCTGAGATTCCCCAGGTTATATCAACAATTGTGGTCACACCCCGGCTCTGGCTTTCTCGAAGAAGCTCGTAAACCGATTCACCATCAATACCTGGCAAATTGAAGAGATCGGGATAGAGCAGAAAAGAAGATGTCAGCAGTAGTTCTCGATCAACTTCTTCGAGACTAAATGTTCCCAAAACTCCGTGATAAGAGATGAAACTTCGATCGCCATCGTCGTGCACACCCACAATGACTGTTGAAGTTTCCTGTTCCTCAATGCGTACAAGGGCACTCACATCTACTCCGGCTTGTTGAAGCTTTTTCGTGAGGTAATCGCCATGATGGTCATCGCCTATTTTGCTGAACAACCTGACGGGGCAATCCATTTGAGCAAGGGTTACCGCGCTGTTGGTTGCGCCTCCTCCAGGTGAGAAGGACATGGAATCTACAAATACAGAAGTATTTTCCTTCGGGCGTGGATAATCTCGAACAGGGTGAATGAGGATATCGACAAGCGCTCCACCAAGACAATGAATGATTTTTGAAGTTGATTTCTCACTTTTCATATTCCTAAACCCTCCTCCATCAACTTTCCTGGAGCAACGTTGGAGGGGACAAAAAGCGTGTGTTCCAAGACATAAAGGAAACTACCTTTCAACACGAGATCCTCCTCGATGTTAGCAAGCTGCATGCGGATGTTCTGGTAGATGCTTGGCAAAACAGAAGCTTTTACAGACTTATCCACGGCTTTCAAAAATGTATCGCCAAATGCCATGAATTCATCTCCAAGGATGATCAGATCAGGATTTATTAGATTGATATAATTTACAATACCTTGTGCGAGATAATTTGCGACTCGCTCAACCTCTGTTACCGCAAGATCATCGCCGACATGATAAGCACTGACCACATCAGCGAATGAAGCATCTTCTGTTAATGATGTTTCTGAATTGTTCTTCGCTTTCTGCTGAATGCTTCGAATCAGAGCAAGCCGGGAAGTGTAAAGCTCCAGACATCCATAATTTCCACACTTACAAAGTGGACCGTTCATATCGATGGAGGTGTGCCCCACTTCACCGGCAATCCCTTGGCTACCTTTGAAAACAAGCCCATTGACTACAAGTCCGGATCCAACACCCTGTCCTACTGAAATGTAGAGCATTACCTTTGATTCTAGAGCAATACCCATCTCGCGCCACACGGCAAGCGCGGCTGATTTTGCGTCATGATTGGAGAAAATTGAGATTTCATCGTAATAGCCTCTGAGTTCGCTAATGAGGTTAAAAACCTGCCAATCTGGGGATTCTGTCATGAGAATAATGCGTTCGTCTTTCTCAAGAAATGGCCCGGGTAAAGAAACACCTATCCCAATGATGCTTTCTTTTAGCTTAACCAGATGGGTGTCAATAATTTCTACGATTTTTCCAAATGTTTGTTTGGGTGATTGCTGGCTGGGTATAGCATTTTCAACCAGATCAAGCGTATTCCCAAGTAAGTCGAAGAGCGCAACAGAAAAACTGAGCCGCTGCAGACGCACAACAATCACTCTGAAACGACCAGAATCTAAACTTAAGCCTATTGAGCGACGCCCGCGTTGCCCCTTCATGAGACTTACTTCCTCGACGATTCCATCCTCTATAAGCTGGGTTATGGCTCGAGTAATTGTCGCTTGATCAAGTTCGATCTCTGAACTGATAGTTGCGCGAGAACATACACCACGCTCGTGAATGACCTTGAGAATGACACTTCGGTTGAATTCTTGGACCCCTTTCAGAGAAATCCCTTTTTGTGGTTGGTAGAATTTAATCATTATATTTGTTCCTTTCAATTAGCTGAATATTACAATTAATTGCAAAATGCAAGTAATATTTTCAATATATTTTAAGAGCATTCAAATTTATATTTTTTTCAGGCCTAGCTAGGCTACAACTCTCCCGCAGTATTAATCACTAACGGCAGAACTCTGTCTGGAAGCTACCATGGAGGAGATTGAACGCCTTCTGGTGCCGCTAATGGAGATAAAGTTACCGGGACTAACCACACACTGCCAACTAAAAAGGCGGGAAGATACACATGTCATCTCGACCAGTGGGAGAGATCGGAAGGCCGTCCCCTAAAGATCTCTCACTAGGGGGTTGCCACCCGATAGTTACTGGGATTCATGATATATTGAGAACTGGTGAATGACAATGGTTCGGACAGTTCTTTACCCTTTAGTAAATAAAAAATGAATAATTTCAATTATTTAAATAAATTATCTGAATTATTTGCAACTCAGAGTCAGGTGCTAAGTTCCAAATAATTTAAACACCTCTAATGATTGTGTCATGCCTGACTTGATCAGGCATCCAGGAGTCTCTTGGCAAGTTCTCTGGATTCCGGGTCTTCGCCCGGAATGACATAGATTCTGTATGCGGAATAAGAAATAATTTATGGATATTTCAAAACTGTCCGAAGTATTGGAATGAACTTTCTTCGAAAAAGTGGATTTGCACAAGAGTAGATATTCCTGTACAGTAATTTTCAGCAGATAATCATTTTCATCATGACTCAGAAAACTTTGGAACAACAGGAAAAAGACATGCAAGAAGTCCAAGAAATTTCTTTAGATGAACTCAAAGCTCACCCGGAAACGATTTTTGATGCTTTGTCCCAAGAACATGTTTCAGTTGTACTTAGAAGAGAGAAAGGAGGGAATATTCGAATAATGAAACAAATCTATGATCCTGCATTTGTACAAACCCTGCAAAAAGCCGATCAAGAATTAGAACGACGCACAGCAGCAGGTTTTACAAAGGAGGATGCGAAAAAAGAGTTTTTGGAACTACAGGATAAAATCGATGAACATATAAAATCAATCTAATGAAATCACTTTTCCGCATTGTTCCTGATACCAACGTTATTATATCCGCACAAAGCAAAAATCCTGACAGCCCCAATAGAGAATTAATTGAACGATGGCTTCAAGATGAGTTTATTTTGCTTTATTCACTAGATACCCTGCAAGAATATTTTCGTAAGCTTAGAGAACTGAATTTTGCCGAAGAGATTATTATTTCATTTTTGGCGGACATTCGTACTCTTGCTGAGAGAGTTGAAATTGAACATTATCATTTCTATTCGTACCAATACCCAAAAGATCGAGACGATATTGCCTTTGTATTGTGTGCCGAAAATGGGAATGCGACCCACCTTGTCACCTACGACTCTGATTTGTTGGAGATTCGGTCCCATCATTCCTTTACGATTTGCCAGACTATTCAGTTTTTAAAAGAGCTTCTCTAACTCCGATGAACATTTCACGAATGATTGAGTGGAATGAACAGACCTTCCTGGTAAAAAAACCGTTAAATTCATCAAGCCTGTTCCCCGAAAATAGGAATTACAGGGATGGGAATCCCAAAAAACCCGGCAACAACGACGCAAAATGCCAATTTATTGACGCAAAATGTAAAGATTTTGAAAAATCAAATTGATATAAAACTGTCTCAGAGAATTGAGAGCAAGTGAATCTCCCCCACAAATTAAGGCTTACTAAAGAGAGGTACTTAATCCTTTTGGTACCAGGCCTCTCCGATGGCTGCCGTCTTAGCGACGTTAACGTTGCTTGAAGAAGCCAAGGTGCCGGAGTATCTGGAAAAAATAGGTAATCAATTGCGCCTGGGGTTGTCAGTACAATCCCAGTATCATGGGGTTCCGATCCGTCAAACCGGGCCTGTCCAAATGCCGATGGTCCTCTTTGATGACGATCCTGATCTTGAGAAAGGATTTCAATTTTGTCTTGTCGCATTAGAACAAGGAGTGTATTTGGAGCTTCCTGAAAAACAATTATTATTAATTAAATCAATTAGTTAACTTGAATATTTTCTGAAATTGTGCAAGGATTCTGAGTGTTTTTGTCTAAAACCTTTGCACTTTATCAGGAATAAAATGTATTCGTCCGACCTACGTCAAATGAGTTTTGAAAAATTTCTATTGCCCTTTGAAGGCAGATTATCGTCGAATAATCGCTGGGTAGTTTTGAGTCGTGTTGTTCCCTGGGAGGCTTTTGAAAAAGAGTATCGGCAACAGTTTTCGTCAATTGGA
>JADGAT010000102.1 GCA_015231885.1 SAR324 cluster bacterium | reverse complement strand
ATAAAATAATCAAATTTAATTTTAATTAATCAAAAATTAGTGTTAGTTTTAATGAAATCATCGTTTTTTGGTGATATTGCTTTGTCAATCTCAAAATTTACGATAGAATTCTCCCAATTTAACTGGGTAAGTGATATTTGGAACCAGCACATTTTATTTTGGATAACCTTATGAAGGATTTGCTGCACATTCGTTACGCCAACGAACATGATGCCGCCGTCATTGCAGAGTTCAACCGGGCAATGGCCAAGGAAACGGAGAATAAAATTCTGGATATTTCTGTTGTTTCGGCAGGAGTGGATAATTTAATGAAAAACCCGGAGTATGGATTTTATCTTGTCGCGGAACAACATGGGCAGGTAACGGGTTGTTTGATGATTACAACAGAATGGAGTGACTGGCGCAATGGTATTTTCTGGTGGATTCAAAGTGTTTATATTTCACCAGAATACCGGCGTAGAGGTGTTTTCAGCCAAATGTACACTCACATCAGAAATCTGGCAAACCAGCAAGAAGACATTTGTGGCTTACGTCTTTATGTGGAAAACAATAACCATGCTGCTCAAACAACCTATCACCATTTAGGCATGCTCAAAACAAATTACGGAATGTTTGAAGAAGAATTTTAAAGTTACGACAAAAGTCCCAGAGCATTTTTGGTCGACTCTATCAATTCTTTAAGTTGCTGTCGGTCATATTCCAGCAAATTGGCAATTTTTTGAATCAAGTCAACTTCTCTTTCATCAAAATCTTTGTCGACCATCGTCAAGGTCAATAAATATTTTAATATTTGACCAGACCGCTTGCTGTCAAAATTCATTTTAGGCAGTTTGTCCAGGGTCAACTGCATGGAATCTTCCTGCATCGTATTGACCAGTACTTCTGCTTCATCTGTCAATTCATAGACATCATCAAAACATGAGAATTCTTTCTGCATTTCATTAAAAAGAGAATCAGCATCTTCTGTCAAATCATAGATGTCACTAAAATATAAAAACTCTTTGTTACTGACTTTCTCATCAGCAAAAATGACTTTTAAGATAACGATGGCAAACCAGTAGCGTTCTTTTTCATTCAAATTTGTGAGTAATTCATCAAAAGAAGTTGCTTTCAAGGCCAGTATACTTTGATCAATCATGACATGCACTTCAAGAGGCGGTATTCCCAAAGACTCGCCGGCTTCTTTGATAAAGCGGATCTCAGTATAGTGCAATTCATCATCACAACAGCAGATTTCCAATGCGCATTTAAAAATCTTTTTTGCAATATCGGGTTCCACTTCAATTGTTTCTAATTGAGGTGGTTTTTTAGCCTCCAGTATTTTTCGAATGCTGCGATTGATATCAGGTTTGGCCAGGGTAGATTTCAGTAATGACTCCAGGTAGGGCTGTTCTGCCGGGTCTATGATTCCATCGGCAACAATGACTCCTGTAAAGAATTCTGCGGCCCATAGCTCAATATTGGAGCCATCATCCTGTAAGAGTCCGATCACTTTTTCGATTTGTTGTGTTGACATAGTTTTTAGATGGGAATGAGTTGATGCGTTATGAAAGACCCCTATTGGGTAAGAAACAATTTTACTCCAATTCTATTACAATAAATTAATTTTCTTGGAAAGCTCAAATAGGTTGGAAATATAAGGAACTCCATACTGTTCCCAATCAACCAAACCAGATTGACAACCGAGAAAATCTATTTGATTTGTAGCAGCAGCCTCCAGGTCATTGGTTGAATCACCAATATAGAGACTCCTTTTTTTGCTCTGTTTGTTTCGAGTGAGGAACTGCGCCATGTTTTCTGTTTTTTCCACAGGAGAGCCTAATATTTCTGTAAAATAGGAAGCAATCCCGATGGTTTGACAAATTTTTCTCAACTCTGTCTGATCTGATCCGGAAATAATGGAACATTCATAATTAGAGGCATGCTGCTCTAAAAATTCTTTTGCCCCTTCAACAAATGGTGAATCGATGACGTTTTGCCTGGAAATGTCAGAAAACTTTTGTGCCAGCATGTATACAGTCTTTTCAGAGACAGATTCTTTGCGAACTTCTTCAAAAAAATAGCGGATTTTTGAATAGCGCGAAATCCCTCCGCTTGTGTGTATGTATTTCATCCATTGGTGTACCTGTTCTTCAGGGTAATCCTGCATCAGCTGCTCAAATCCTGCAAAGCGAGCAGAATTCGACTGCAGGATCACTCCATCAAAGTCAAAAATCAGATATTGGTATTTCATCTTTTTCTATTTGATATTGCTCCATGCCCTTGCCATTGTTTTTTCATAGGACACTTCTAGTAATTGATTGCAGCCATGCAAACCTTCAACGACTTGATCACTCCATGTTAGATATTCTTGTTTGCGGTCTACGTGCCATTTGGCAGGAGGGCGGCGGATCAGGTCACGAATATTGCAAATTTTATCAGCAATCTTGATTTGTTTTGCTCCTTTACTGGCAGTCGGAGCATGGATGACTTGCATGTGTTTGCGTTTAGCCTTGGATAGGCTTTTATCATCGGTAACTTCTTGAACCCAGGAAAGAATTTTCTGCCCAAACAATCCGCGCAGCTCATCAGGCGTGGTTTCTGTATCCTCAATGGTATCGTGTAAAATAGCTGCCGCAATTAAACGCGGATCCCTGACTTTTCCTTCCACCCATAATACCTCTGCCACTTCAATGGGGTGGTTGATATAAGGGGTTTGCCCATCTTTGCGAAGTTGGTCGCGGTGTTTGTGTGCTGCAAACTGGATGGATTTCAGAATGAGGGTGATGTCTGTATCTTTGAACATAGAAACTTTCTAAAAATTAGAGAATGACAAAAGGTTGCCCCAGCGTTGCTCAAAAGACAATACGAAAGATCGAACAGATATAAAATTGGAGGAGGCCACCTTTTGCATTGTTTTTTGGAGCATCCATATTATATGTTATCCGAACCGTTGGTAACAGCGTTTAGCATGTCAATACAAGACGAATATGTCAAAAGACAATAAGACTAACTCCATCTCAAAAGTGAGTACTATGAAAAAATTAGAATTATGGCAACGATATCAAAAATACCTGAATGTTAACGAAACCGTTGGACTTGCATTGGATATTTCTCACATGCAATTTTCTGACAATTTTCTGAAAGATATGGAAAAACCGATGCAGGAGGCCTTTGGACAAATGCAGACACTGGAAGCTGGTGCCATTGCAAATCCTGATGAAAATCGGATGGTGGGTCATTACTGGTTACGAAGTCCTGAATTGGCTCCTACTGAAGAGCTTTGCACAGAAATTAAGCAAACGGTTGCAAAAATTAAACGGTTCTCTGCAGATATTCATCAAGGTGTGATCAAAACACCAGATAGCCACTTGTTTGAAAATGTGCTGCTGGTGGGGATCGGCGGTTCTGCACTGGGGCCTCAATTTGTCTATCAAGCCCTGGGCAAACAGGAAGGCATGAATTTTTTTACATTTGATAATACCGATCCAGAAGGGATAGACCAAGTTTTGGGACAGATAGGTCAAGGATTGCAACGGACTCTGGTTTTGGTGATTTCTAAATCAGGAGGTACGAAAGAAACCAGAAACGGCATGCTTGAAGCAAAAGCAGCTTATGAGAAGGCTGGTTTGGATTTTTCCAAATATACAGTAGCAGTAACGGGGACGGGTAGCGCCCTAGAGCAAACGGCGCAGCAGGACGGCTGGCTGGAAATATTCCCAATGTGGGACTGGGTGGGAGGAAGGACTTCTGAGCTTTCTGCTGTAGGGTTGTTGCCTGCAGCGTTGTTAAATATTGATATTAATGCTGTATTGAAAGGTGCTGCGGATATGGATGAGATTACCCGTCAGCCCCAAATCGAACAAAATCCTGCGGCTCTCTTGGCGTTGATGTGGTACTATGCTGGTGATGGAAAGGGCAAAAAAGACATGGTCATCATTCCTTATAAAGATCGCTTGATTTTTTTGAGCAGATATTTGCAGCAATTGATCATGGAATCTTTGGGAAAAGAAAAAGATGTTTCTGGCAATAATGTTTATCAGGGTATTGTGGTTTATGGGAATAAGGGCTCTACGGATCAACATGCCTACGTACAGCAACTTCGGGAAGGGCTGTCTGACTTCTTTGTCACCTTTGTACAAGTTCTACAGGAAAGAGAAGGCCGTTTGATGGAAGTGGAACCTGGAATCACTGCCGGAGATTATCTGCAAGGTTTTTTGCTGGGAACGGAGCAGGCTTTGTATGAAAATGAACGCGAGTCTTTGACGATTACCCTTAATGAAGTGAATGAAACCTCCATCGGGGCATTGATTGCTTTATACGAAAGAGCGGTTGGGCTTTATGCTTCTTTGATTCACATCAATGCTTATCATCAACCAGGTGTCGAAGCCGGAAAGAAAGCGGCAGGTACCATTCTTGGTTTGCAGACAAAAGTGCTGGAATATCTCAAAAATAATGCAGGCCGGGCATTGACTCTGGAAGATATTGCTGCGGGAGTGGGCCAACCTGAAGAGCTGGGAACTATTTTCAAAATACTGGATTATCTTGCCTACAATGATAGAGGAATTGAAAAGAAAACAGGATCTAATTATTGCAAGGGCACTTACCAGGCCTGATCATCAAAACACTTCGAGTCACTTTTCAAACGCTTGACAAGTGGCTCGCAGCCATTCCAAATCGTTCCCTTCCAAGTAGCCTGAAATATTGCTCCAAATTTGCTGATGGTATTTCTTTAACCATTGCTTCTCTTCTTTTCGCAGTAATGAGAAATCAACCAGTTTGTGATCAAATGGAATGAGTGTGAGTGCATCAAATTGTAACCAGGACTTTCCACCAGGATGACGGGGCATGCCTTCTGCCGGAGTGACCACATATAGATTTTCCAGACGAACTCCTCCCCAATTCGTTTCATAATATCCCGGCTCATTGGAGACAACCATGCCAGGCTGAAGAGAAACCGTATGGGAGAGGGGTGATATACTATGCGGGCCTTCGTGAACATTCAGAAACGCTCCTACTCCGTGCCCTGTACCATGCCCATAATCTAAACCTGCATTCCATAATGACGAACGGGTGATTCCATCAAGCGCATCTCCTTTTGTTCCTTCTGGAAATTTTTGTGTTGCCAGATGGATGTGTGCCTGGAGCACCCTGGTATAGATCTTTTTTTGTTTTTGAGAGGGTTGGCCGATGCTCAGCGTACGAGTATCATCGGTTGTACCACCGGCAATTTGGATTCCAGAGTCAATGAGCAGCAAGTGCCCGGGTTCTATTTTTTTTTCAGGGCTGGGGGTCGTGTAGTGCACAATGGCACCATTTTCAGCAAATCCAACTATTGTGGTAAAACTCAAATCCGCAAATCCCTCCTCTCTTGCATATTCCTCATTCAGCAAATCAGCATAATCTTTTTCACTAACTACTTGATTTTGTTCGAGCATGTCATCAAGCCTTACAAAACTGCGAATTTTCCCACATGCTGCATGGTGGTGAGCTTTGCGAATTTGTTGAATTTCTGTTGAATTCTTCAGGGCCTTGAACAAAACGATTGGATTTTCCTGTTCATGAAAACGGGTGAGGTGTGATTTTTCAAGCTGTCCATTTTTCTTTTGCTTCTGGAGAGAAAGGTAGGTCCCCATGGTGGTGGTCGCAGGATCCAGCCAGATTTTGAGGTCGTCCTGTTTTGCGAGAGATTGAAGACATTTTCTGTAGTGATCATAGGATTCAAATTGAATCCAGGAGCCAAGATGATGCCGCACTTCTTCTCCAGGAGTCATGCGAGAAAAGCAGATGGCATTGTCTAATCCAACCACGCAATAGGCTTCAAAAACGGGATTGTTCTCGATGTCATTTCCTCGTAAATTGGTGAGCCAGGCCACCTCATCCAGTTTGCTCAAAATGAGGACCTGCACACCTTGTTCTGCCATCTTTTCCCGTATTCGCCCTAGCTTGGATTCTACAGTTTCTCCTGTCCATGATGGATCCAATAGATAAATAGGCTGGCATGGTGCATTGGGGCATTCTTTCCAGACTTGATCCACCAGGTTTGGCATGATTGGGATCAACTGAGAGTTGGAAGCATGCAAATTCTTTTGGTAAAACCGATAGGTTTTTGGACTCGTTGTGAATGGGTCGAATCCAATTTTCAAAGAACCACGCTTTTTTTCTTCTTGAGAGAACCATTTTTCTACGGTTGGCACTTGATTCAAACCAAGTTTTTGCAATTCAAATAGCTCCAGAGAAATTTCTTGTTCTGCCTGCAAATGATAGCGAGAATCAACAAACAGTTGGTGTTTGCCTTCGCAGCAAAGTAGTGCTGTTCCCGCTGAACCAGAAAATCCGGTAATTGCTTCCAGACGCTGCCGGTACATGGGTAGATATTCGTTGAGGTGCTCGTCCATGGAAGAAACAACATACAAATCGATGGTGTGCTTTTTTAAATGTTGCAATAATTGGGCTATTCGGTCATGAATTTCGTGTGGGGATGCTTTCATACAATCTTGTTTTCAGTAATTATCAAATATCTGTCAGGGCAAGCTAATACTGGCTTTACTGCAGCAGAATACAGTTTTTTGCCCGGAGAGGGGAGATCATCATTCGGGCTGATGCGAATGAATATGCGTGTTTTGTCTGTATTTGTCAATGGACTTGGCAGCAGCCCAGATTTTCAGTCAAAACTTGTCTTTTTGATAGTAATCATTCAATCAATGGAGTATTTTTTCAAGTGCTATCATTTAAAATTTCATGGGTGCTAAAGAGAGGAAGATATGTTCAGCGGGATTGTTAGAGGACTTCGCCTGGTAGAAGATATAACAGACAAGCCGGGTCTACGCAGATTAAGAATTGGATTGGATGATTTAGGAGCTGGCTTGGAAATGGGTGCCAGTGTTTCTGTCAATGGAATATGTCTGTCTGCCGTCGCATGCAATGATGGGAAAGCCGAATTTGATCTGATTCAAGAAACTCTGGACCGCACGGATGCGGGAAAGTTGAACGTGGGAGATCGGGTCAATATTGAACGAGCTTTATGTGTTGGGGAAGAGATGGGCGGACATCATGTAACCGGGCACATCGATACAGTTGGGACTATTCAGGAAATCAAGACGACTCCGAATAATAAAGAGGTGTTCATCCATCATGAATCCGAGTGGAGCAAATATTTGGTCCCCAAGGGCTGGATTGCTATTGACGGAGTCAGTCTGACGGTTGTGGAAGTGGCAGCAGACTATTTTTCTGTTTGCCTGATTCCCGAAACATTATCTCGTACCACTTTGGGGTTCAAGGAGGTCGGTGCTATTGTGAATTTAGAGTTTGACCATACGACCAAGGTCATTGTTGCTACCCTGGAACGTTTGCGTGAGGAAAATCCTCAAATGTTTTGAGGTTCTTCGGAGCGCTGCGTCTCTGCTTTTTCTTTTTTGGTATCTTTCCAATCCTGATAAGTAAACCAGAGCAATATTGCTAGAGAGACGAGCCAAAGAGGAACCCAAACGGTCTGGTTCCCTTCGGGATCAGCTTGCAGCGTTGCAATGACAAACCACACCCCAAAAGAGATGCGCATGTATAAATCATTTTTTCGTATTGGTTTTTTATCACTTTTTGCTGTATCCTTCATGGTTATTAAAAAAACGTATCTGACCAACAAAGACAAGCCAAACTTTATTAAAGACGTGTTATTGGTCAATTGACTTTTACCCATTCGTACAATAGATAAATTCGTTTCTAAATTACCTTATTTTTTCAGGAGTACTATGTTTAAGATTTTGACACTCAACCAGATTTCTGTGAACGGTTTGGAACGCTTTTCACGTGAAAAATATGAAATTGCCAGTGAGATTAGGCATCCCGATGCCATTTTAGTAAGAAGCCAGCGTATCACTCCAGAAGAACTTTCTCCAACATTGCGAGGCATTGCCAGAGCAGGAGCTGGAGTGAATAACATTCCTGTTGGGGAATGTACAAAGAAGGGGATTACCGTTTTTAACACCCCTGGAGCTAATGCAAATGCCGTCAAAGAGCTGGTTGTGACAGCACTATTGCTCTCATCCCGTGATATTTTGGGTGGGATTGATTTTGTCAAACAAATGACAACACAGGATCCAGCAGAAATGCACAAAGTGGTTGAAAAGCAGAAGAAAATGTACAAAGGCGAAGAGCTGGCAGGAAAAACTCTGGGGGTGATTGGTCTGGGAGCAATAGGCTCTTCAGTCGCTGAAACAGCACTTCGGATGGGCATGAAAGTGCTGGGATATGATCCTGGATTGTCTGTAGAGGCCGCATGGAAATTGTCAGGGGAGATACAGAAAATGGAAAACCTTCCATCATTGGTATCCAAATCAGACTATGTTACTTTGCACTTACCCGCATTGGAATCAACCCGTTATATGATTAACAAAGACATGCTCGCCTCCTTCAAAAAAGGATGTCGACTGATGAATTTTTCACGAGCTGAAATTGTGGAAATCGAGGCTTTGGTTGACGCTTTGGAAAGCGGGCAGCTGTCTCGGTATGCTACGGATTTCCCCCATCCCAGTTTATTAGGCAGAGCCGATACGATTTTGATACCACATCTGGGAGCAAGTACAGAAGAAGCTGAAGACAATTGTGCCGTGATGGCAGCCAATCAAATAATCGATTTTCTGGAAAATGGAAATATTAAAAATTCGGTGAATTTCCCTAATATTTCCCTGGATCGCAATGGTGGACACCGCATTGCTATTTCCAATCAGAATATCCCCAAGATGCTGGGAAAAGCACTGGCAATCATCGCGGATCGAAACATCAATGTATCCGATATGATCAATAAAAGCCGAGATGATATTGCTTATAACCTGATTGATCTCGAAACGCCCCCTCCCGTAGACCTCAAAGAGGCATTAGAAGGAATCGAGGGAGTGATTTCTGTGCGCTATCTATAATAAAAACGATTTGATTTATCACCATGTATTAAACCACAACCTAATCACCAGAGAGGAAATCCATGACATCACGTGTTTTTAATTTTGGAGCAGGTCCTGCCATGCTGCCTATTCCTGTAATGAAAAAAGTCCAGGAAGAATTACTAAATTTCAATGGATTGGGCGTATCTATTGTAGAACTCAGCCATCGTTCCAAAGATTTTCAAAATTTAGTTGATGAAACAAATGCTCTTTTTCGAAAATTAACCAATCTGCCAGATAATTATAAAGTCCTTTATATGCATGGTGGTGCGCAAATGCAGTTTTCTGCAGTACCTCTGAATTTAATTGGCCGGTCCCCCGGAAAAAAAGCCTTGTATGTGGAAACAGGTAACTTTGCAAAGCAGGCGCATAAAGAAGCGGCACGGTATGGTGACATCAATGTGGTTGCCAGTGGTGCCGAAACCAATTTCGATCGGATTCCTGAGTTGGATGCTGCGACCTTGGACAAGGATGCTGCGTATCTGCATATTACCAGCAACAATACAATTTATGGTACGTGCTGGCGTGCTCTTCCAGAAACAGGCGATCTGCCGCTGGTGATTGATGCCACATCGGATATTTTATCCAGAGTAGTTGATTATTCCAAGGTTGGCATCATGTATGCGAGTTTACAAAAAAATCTCGGGCCTTCTGGGGTCGCCATGGTGGTGATTCGTGAAGATTTAATGGGTCATGAGCTGCCGGAAACGCCAAAGCTGCTCAGCTACAAAACAGCGGCTGACAACAATTCTTTGACCAATACGGTCAGTACGTTTGCTATTTATGTGGTCAAGTTAGTACTCGAATGGCTGGAAGAACAAGGAGGCGTTGCTGCCATTGAAGAAAATAATAAGAAAAAAGCAGCCCGGCTTTATGACGTAGTGGATCGTTCCAGTTTTTATAAAGGTGCGGCTCATCCAGATCATCGCTCTATCATGAATGTCCCTTTCCATTTGCCTTCTGACGAGCTAACAGCCAAATTTCTCAAAGAAGCACTGGATCATGGGTTGTATGCTCTCAAAGGACATCGTGCCATAGGAGGGATTCGTGCTTCCATCTACAATCCAATGCCGATGGAAGGAATTGAATCATTGGCTTCCTTTATGAAGGAATTTGAAAAAGGGAATGGTTAGTATTGCCCTTTGTGAGTTTTAAAGCATGAGTCTGGTGCGTTTACCAGGCTCATGCTTTTTCTTTTTTGCCCTCTTGCGTTGTGAAAAACATACATGGCGTTGGAACGTCATGCGACCACCTCATAGGATTGTCCTAATGGCTGTAAACCAGAAAAATCATGTTGTTCCAACTTGCTCTGAATATTTTCAAACTTACGAACCGTATCAGGAGTATAGAAACGTTCTCCACACTTCAAACATACTCCGACATTGACTTTCATAAAAGCGGTGTCTACACGGCCATGCAGGACTTCTCGTACCTCTTTCTCCGCAACGTCCCCACCACATCTGGTACAATATTTCACAAAGTTCATGATTGTTTCCTTTCTTTCCAGTCAATCCACCTTGCTGGGTCAGGGCGATAGACCGTAATCATAATGGCAATTCCGGTTTCCTCATCATAAGCCCATACACTATGAACCGGATCCCCTTTTTCATTTTTACCATAAATCAAGCAACTTGGATAGGGTCTATCCCAGGGTGCAGCAATTCTCATTTTAAAATTATCCTGGCTCGATAGGGGCCTCCAGTTCGATCTGTTGGATCATGAAATCTAACAAATGGCCCCAATTATCAAAGACAAGATAGCGCGTTAAGGCTTTGACGTCATTAAAGAAGTTTTTTTGAGCCCCATTTTTTGCCTTTATTTACCCTGTTACAAATTGTTACAGATCATTTCATCAGGGCTTAAACCCTTGATTTTATTGATCTCAATTAAATCCGGGTAACAAATAGGTGACACAAGCAAAGGAATACAAAGGCAAAATGGAAGGACTTTTTAACAGGCAGGGTGTCAATATGGGATGGATTTTCATAAGGAAATCTCTAACGTAAAATCAGACTACTCCAACTTCCTCAGGAAACTGACCGAAGTTAAAAACATCCATCTGCATGGTTCTTACCGGATGGGCTTCACCATGCAATGTCTTACGAATCATCTCAGTCGTTTCAGGGCTGAATACCATCTCACCACAAGAACGGCAGACCGAAGCGGGAATATGTTCTACCAGAACAGGTTTCTCATTGACCTGAAAAACCTCCTGCACGAATTCCTGTTTGGCTTCCTGAGAACCGCATACATGACATTGGAACGTCATCGTCTTCTCTCCTTATAATCAATCCACTCGTTTTCATCAGGTTCATACAAAGTGATGATCCTAATGATTTCTAGATTCCCCAACGACACTTGAATGTGCAACGGTCTCCCATTGACAGTCAATCCTAACAACAAGCAACTTGGGGAATATTTGTCATCGGGGTAATCCTCAATGACTTCTATAAGTTTACCAGCTTCCCGAATTTCAGCAAGACTGATATTCCGTTCCACGGATCGTTTGAACGCATGATGGCTGAAATCAAACTTCCCTTCCGATAAACGTTCTCTTACAATTTCTAGATGTTCCACTTGCTAAACTTTCCAATTCCCCCCGATTTAGGGAGGGGGGTAAACATTCTATCTTAGGCAACTTTGCTCTCTCCATTGAAAACATTCTGAAAGCAGTAGTCCAGAATGTTGGGCTTGGTCGTAAGTTCGGCCACCCGATCTAAAAATTAGTAGAAATTGCAACTCAATCAGGAGTAGGTTATTAACAATTTTTCCCAAA
>JADGAT010000101.1 GCA_015231885.1 SAR324 cluster bacterium | reverse complement strand
AAAGACTGTGGGTCAAAGCCCACCGACAAATCGATGTAAAAATGATCAGAACACTGAATTGTCAAGCCACTCGATTCTTTCTTGAGTATCGCTGGAGTCTCCTCCATTAGTTTGACTGGAACAATTGAAATGGTTTCATGTTCCTTGGACAGTTTCCGCCTCCAATACTGAAAAGTAGATTTTTTGATTTCTTTTTCCTGGCAGAAGCGATCTTGAGAAAGGCCACTGCTCTTCCAGTACTCAATTTGCTTTTGCCAAAAAGCTGGCTTTTTTTCAGGTTTCTTGGAAGGTTTTGACATCGATCATCTCCATGAAGGGTTGGGATTAGGAGACCACTATGGCATAATGAAAACTATTCTGTAAGATGGGGTTTATCTAGTGCTTACGTAATTGCTGCTCTTCCAGCAGTACTACCGTTTGGAACTGCTGATGCAACTATTACCCCATTCTGGACAGTCAGTGAAGAGCCATCTCTCACACTTTGACCCCAGAGACTGGAGCTAATTGTGCCGCTGCTGAAATCGTCGTAGAGGGTTTTTGAATCGCTGGAGACGGTGATTGTTGCGATATTGTTTGCAGATAAAGTCACTTGAAAGTGAGTTAGTGCCGCAGTAGCAGAGGCCAAGGATGAGGTTTTCGCCGTGGTCGTTGCTCCCAAAGTTGAGACAACGGATGAGGTATCATTTGTTAAGCTGCCCGGCGTTTGATCGAAATTAACAGACGAAGTGGCTGCGGCTGTCCTTGTGGTTGCTGTGATCTTAATCCCGTTATTCGCATTGCCATCATCAAGGGTCTGAAGGAAGCGAAGCATGTTGATCACCCGCTGATCGCTTTCATCGGTAGCTCCGACCACATTGATCGGGGTGACTGTAGAAGTTCCCGTGATCGTCCCTAATGTAACACCACCAATTGAGAATGTCACTTTGGATCCTCGGATGTACTGAAATCACCCATTGCTATCCGTGTTCCTGAAGAACCACTTCCTGTGAAAGTGATTCCTTCCACAGCCGCATCTAAAAAAATACCTGTTAAAAGATCGTCAACTCCAAATATGATTGAGGATTCATCATCATCACCCTCTTTTGCCGAATCTTTTTCTTCGACCCCCAGGATCTTATCCAGACCGTTGATCTCTGATGCGACGTCTCCACAAGCGGGGAAAATAAAAATTAATGTAATCACGGTTAAGCTGAACAGGATAGCCCATGACATTGTGTGTCTCCTCATTATCTTGATCTGTTCTCCATTTAAATAATATTAGGAATCACTCTTGACCAGAATCTATTGTATTTTACGAATGACACGTCCACTTGCCTCTACTCCACAAAGACTAGTGCCGTCAGTAGTGACTCCGGAAAGAGCATTAAATTGAACAGCAGTTCCTGTTCCATCAGTAGTAGTTCCTGTTCCATCACCAGCCAATGTAGTAACCACCCCACTTGAGATCACAATCTTGCGGATTACATGGCCAGAAGATTCTGTCACAAAGAGGTTGGTTCCATCAGTCGTGACCCGAGCAGGCACTTTAAATTGAGCAGCGGTTCCAGTCCCATCAGTAGTGGCAGAAGTTCCATCACCAGCATAAGTTGTGACCACACCACTAAATGAGGTTGTGTCACCCTGAATAGCTCCTCCCTGTTGTGTTCCGAGATTGGTGATACTGATGGTAAAAGCTTCATCAAAGGTAGAACCCGACGAATCCGAAGTACGAATGGTGATGCTGTATGACGTCGTGGTTTCATAATCGAAACTGGCCGCAGTGAGGAGAGAACTGCCGCTAATACTAAAGTTTCCTGATCCCGAAACCAGAGAATAGGTATGCGAATCTCCACTATCAACATCCGTCGTGCTCAAGGTACCCACAGTAGTACCGGAGGATTGGTTTTCAGGAACACTAGTTGCACTCAAAGCAATATCGGTTGGTGTTTCATTGGCATTATTCACTGTAATCGTAAAGGCTTCTTCATAAGTCGCTCCGCTGGAATCGGTACTGCGGATGCGAATGCTGTAAAAACTTTTCGTTTCGTAGCTGAAACTAGCCGCCGTTAAAAGAGAAGAACCTGAAATAGAGAACGATGCATTGTCCGTACTGCCTGTTCCGGAGATCAGGGAATAAATGTGGGTATCACCACTATCATCATCGGTCGTATCCAAGGTACCGACTGTTGTTCCTGTAGATTTGTTTTCATTGATACTGGTTGCGCTCAAACTAATATCAGAAGGAGTATCATTGGTATTAGTTACTGTAATGGTGAAAACTTCCTCATAGATATTGCCGCTTAAATCGGTTGACCTGACTCGAATGCTATAGGAACTTTTTGTCTCATAGTCGAAGCTGGCTGCCGTTAAAAGAGAAGAACCCTAAATGGAAAAGGAAGAATTGTCTGTACTGCCTGTACTGGAAACCAGGGAGTATGTCTGGGTTTCTCCATCAGCATCAGCACTGTTTAAGCTACCAACAGTATTACCGGAAGCTTGATTTTCAATCACACTGCTTGCACTGAGGGAGATGTCAACGGGAGAACTGGAAATAGAGATTCCCAAGCTGGACACTGTACTGGAAAAATGAGAGACCGCTGATGAGACAGAAACTAAAGCGGTTGTTCCTGAGCTTCTGACGGAGGTTAAGGAGGCGATTGCTGCTGTTGTATTGGTGTCAAAATTGGTTGTTGTTTGATTAAAATCAACCGTCTGGTTTGCTGCTTGTGCTCTAACTGCCTCAGTAATTGTGATGCCGTTTTCAGGAATGCCATCGTCATCCAGAGTTTGCAGAAGACGCAGCATATTGACCACCTGCTGATTGCCAGCATCGTTAGTACCAACAGCTTCAAGCGGGGTAATCAGGGATTGCCCGGTTGCGGTTCCTAAAGTAATCCCCCCAATGGAGAAAGTAACAGATGTTCCACTTTTGTATTTAAAGGTTCCGTTACTGTCTGTGATTCCTGATGCACCACTTCCTGTATAAGTGATTCCATCGACGGCTGCATCAACAAAAATGCCTGTTAAAAGATCGTCATCCCCAACTATGATTGAGGATTCATCGTCATCTTCCCCTTTTGCCGTATCTTTTTCTTCGACTCCCAGGATCTTATTGAGGCCGTTGATCTCTGATGCAACGTCTCCACATCCTGCTAACAATAGAACAATTGTTAATAAATGGAGTATTTTTATAATTTTAATAAAACCTTTTATGAAAGCAGGGTTTATCCAATTTCTTAAAAATTAATTTTATCCCGTTCCGTTGCTTTTCATCTGAAGGTTTTGCGTCTCAGATCTCCTGCAAAGCAACGGAATACGGGAGGAGTGTAAAATCATTACTGGGTTGGATCATTGACGATCCATTTTCGTGGATCAATGATCCCACTGCTGAAATCATCATAAAGTTCTCCATTGACTTTGACATTGTCAATGGTAGCAGTGATGGATCCGGAATCCCCTTCGTTATTTAATCGATTCACATCAACATTAATTCTGGCCAGATAAAATTCATTTGGATTAAAATTTGAAACCCCTGAGAGATCAAAGGTGATTGACTGACCATTAATTGTCTGAATGAGAGAATTAGATGCTTCGTCGTATTCGACTGAAAGCGTATAGCTCTGATTGAGGCTGGGTTCTATAGATACATCTCCTACCCCTAAAATTTCCTCTTCATTACTAAAGTCACTCGCCGTGACGTGTGCTGCAAATCCTCCATATTGTAAACCGCTCCCACCATCAAAAATACTTCCTGCAGTACTAATCAGGTCTAAACCGTTGTCCCTGTTTGCTTCTGGTTGATATGCCATATACAACTGTGCGCGGGTTCGTGACCGATCTCCCGTGATTTGATAACCGGTGATCGTGATATCGGCTTCCAATTTTGTCACTGGAGTCGTTGAAAAGGGATGGGGAGGAAGGATAAATGCAAGTCGTTTATTCGAGGTGGTTTCCTCAATAACCGCTTTTAATGCCCCCTCCACCACACTGTACTGGACACTGCCGGAAGTTCTGCTCAATTCACTAGCACTCTTAGCTTTAACGTTATCGATTTCCGCAATGACCGTTCCGCTGCTTTCTCCAAAAGCCCCTGCGTACACTCCTGCGGAACGCCATCCTTTCGTGACAATCGGATACAGAGCTGTGTCGATGGCATAAGTCACAGGATCGTCCTCGTCGATCTGGAAACCAAAAGTACCGGTTTCACTATCAAATCCCAACAAAAGAGTATGGGTAGTTGTCGCATCAACAGTGGTGATCGCTGTGGAGACAATCTCAGTCGATCCGGATGTATCTTCATAAGCGACTCTATATGAGACAGTTCCTTCAGAAGTGATGGAAACATCACCACTCACTTCGCCAATATTGCTACTGTTATCATTTCGTAACCCCGTATTGTATGCGAATCCTGATAAGACGACTTTACGAGTCCCTTCTCCACTGGCACTCCTCATTTTTATATCTGCTTGAAAAGATTCATAGCCTAATTCGTGCTGTTGATTAAAGGATAAACTAGCGGTACCTGAGGTTGTTCCATCATTGCTAGCGGTTGCCAGCAAAACCCCGCTTTCAATTGCTAAACTTGAACCTTCACCTGATGTATTTTCATCCCATAAATCAGGCCGGATCAAGCTACCACTAAAATCATCATAAAGGACTGGACCTGTAGGAAGTGTAGTGGTGGTGGTACTGGTAGTGGTTTGAGCGGTTTCTGTAGCGTCTGAATCGTCGTTACTATTATTCGAGCCGGAACCACCACACCCCATCAGAATCAGGGCAATCATTATCATCAAAAAATAGCCTGTTTTTTCGATTAAATTTTTCATAGTCTACCTTTCATTAAGAGATTGATTCATTTCGGCACCAAATTGCCGATGGGCACAGTACACCCTTTTCAGAAATCTCCGTTCAAATCATAGAAATTCCTTCTAAAAAATAATATTTTACTGATAAAAATCCGTAATCTGCTGCTGATCAAGTAGAGTGGAATAAGAGAGGCAGTGATTTCCATTACAGGTAATGACCCTGTTTTGATGGAAATGTTTCTGACCAACTAAGTGCTTCCAAAATTACTCTTCCCCCTCTCTACCATGCTTCAATGTTTTTCATAATTAATCATCCATAATATAATATTTTAATGACAAATCTGAATCTACGGAATGAGATAGATTCCGTCCATCACTGGCCAAAAGTGAGTGTTTACAACTTCTTGGGAACCTCGTTATTATTTTCAATGCTGGTGGTTACCGGAAAAAATTGGGAGGCAAAATTAACCAGCAGGGTTGCCTCTCCGTTGGGGGCATCTAAAATTTTCTTTGCTTTTTTATGAGCCTCTTTTAGCCATTTTTGAAAGGCAACGCATTGTTCGGGTGTGGTCGCAATCACCACCGAATAATAATCCCGTTCATCCTTTCTGACTCTTGGTTCTTCTAGCGCCTTTATCGCTTGCCTCAATACCTCAAAGTGAGCTTCTTTGATGATTTTAGAAATAATATCATCACGGTCCTTAAAGGTGATATGCTTGTCCTGCGGTTCAATGGCACCATCCTCTTTTTCAATCAGGATTCCCACTTTAATCAGGTCTGCAATACAACCCAAAATCATCCGCTTGCCGTCTTTTTCTCCTGCCAGTACAAAAGGGAGAAGCGATTTTTGAATCGTGCGTAAATCGACACTATCGGATAAGAGCGCAATTTCCCGGACAACAAGATGGAGCCATGAACAGATGCTGGCAGCTGTCAGATGATCCATGGTGTAGGTCAATTCTTTGGCCATCCGCAACTCTCTCAACTCTTTTTCAAACTCCTTGCGTTTTTTAGAGTTATCTTTCAACCGGGCAATACGGACCAGCAATTCAAAGTAGCGTGCGCTCTCCATGTCCATTTGGGTTTTTTCAATAAAATCATATAAAAACTGTTCATTGATCAAGCGTTCGCCACGTAAGATTTTACTGACATAAGTCGGGAATTCCCCATCGGTTAAAATAGTCGAACAATAACGATTCGAAAGCTTGCGATTCATTGCTTTGGATTTATTGAAATAATCTTTCAAGAAATCTAAAGCTTCCTTGTAGTTGAATATATCAAGATTCAACTCCTTCAAATTGAGTAAAGGGATTTTTCTCATACAAATCCATTTTTACTGCTGATATGATTCAACTTCATAGGCACCCCAAAATAAATTTGATTGTTTTTACTGATCAGCCTGAAAATTAAATAACACCCGAAGATTGAAAATTCTACTCTAATATGTGTAATATTTTAAAAATTTGAACCGAAAAGGTTCATTAAGGATATTCTTAGTTTAGATTATTGAGTTTATACTCGATTCATTTGCTTCTCTTCCTGTAAAAGTGTACAACATCTATAGAAATAGTAATTGACTAACCATGGCAGAAAACTAGTATAAGAGGCACTATGCAGGCAAAAGAGATGATCTTAGAGGATGTATGAAAAAACAGAAGCAATTTACCGCAATTATTGAACGAGAAGGTAGTGGATATGTTAGCTTTTGTCCAGAGTTGGATATTGCCAGCCAGGGGAACAGTATTGAAGAGGCTCGCACCAATTTGGTGGAAGCCATCGAATTATTTTTTGAATGTGCATCCACTTCTGAGATTGAAGAAAGGTTACATGATGAAGTATTTATAACCCGTTTGGAGGTAGCCATTGGGTAAACTGAAATTACTTTCAGCTAAAGCAGTGTGTCAAATCCTTTCGGAGTATGGTTTTTTTGAAGTCAGACAACGTGGAAGTCACATCATTATGCAGAAGAAATCTGATCACTCCACGATTACTGTTCCTGTTCCAAATCATAAAGAAATCCGTATTGGAACATTACAATCTATCATTCGTCAATCAGGAATACCCAAAAAGAGATTTGAGGAAGAGTGAATCAAGTTAAGGCCCACGTGCGCCATCAAGCCCGTAGCGGCCATCCCAACCTGGAGTATTGGTGATCTTCGTCCAGGTTCTCCCATCACTGGATGACCAAACATCATTCAAATTAGCCTCATTTCTTCCTCCGATGACCCAAATTTTATTGTCATGAACAACTGCCGCAAATTTATCCCTTCCTGACCACCCTGGATCCGAGGTTTCCAGAGTCCAGGATTGGCCATTCGTGGAAGACCAGACATCGTTCAAATAACCGTCGTCATTGAACCCTCCCATGGCCCACAATTTTCCATTGAAAGGGACAACGGCGGTAATTTCTCGTTCCGCCCACCCTGCTCCTTCTGTCACTTCAACCCAGCTTTCTCCATCTTCAGAAGACCAAACATCATTGGTGTATTGTCCCCCACAACAGTTTCCCCCCATCAACCAGAGCTTACCATCAAAAACCGTGCTGCCAAAGGCATGTCTTGCTTCCCAACCGGGGTTGCCGGTGACAAAGGTCCAGGTTTGCCCATCGGTTGAAGACCAGACATCGCCAAATCTACCAAAATTGTCGGTCACTCCTCTGCCTCCGAAGATCCACATTTTATTCTGAAACACAGCACTACCAGATAAAGTACGCGCATCCCAGCCAGGATTAGTGGTAACTTGAGTCCAGGCCTGCCCATCCGGAGAAAACCAAACATCTCCATTGTAGCTACCGGCATCTCCACCTAGTATCCAAATTTTTTGATTAAAACTCAGACTCTGATATTGCCGACGCCCACTCCACCCAGCATTGCCAGTGGTTTGGGTCCAGGTGATCCCATCAATGGAAGACCAGACATCGTTTTTAAAAGAATCTCCGTCAGTGCCACCCAGCACCCACAGTCGACTGGCTATGATTTTTTGAATGGTGATATTTTTATTGGTTGTCAATCCTCCATAGCTGGCGACCAATTGGATGGTCTGATCGTCACTGACATCATGGGAAGTGACGATTCCAGCAGAATCTATCGAAGCATATCCGCTAGGGATGCTCCAGGTCGGCGTGACAGTTTCCTGACTGCCATCATCATAAGAAGCGGTCAGTTGACATTGCATGGTGGTTTGTTCATTGATTTCTGAATCACAGTTGATGATTTGAATCCCATTCAGCGATCTGGTGAGATCCTGGATGATGATACTTTGATCGGTGCTCAATCCTCCATAACTGGCGATCAGTTTGATGGTTTGATTGCCGGAGACATTGTAAGCAATCAGATTGCCTTTGGAGTCAATCGTGGCGATCCCGTTGCTTTGCAGGCTCCAGGTCGGTGTGACGAATTCCTGACTGCTATCATCGTAAAAAGCAGTGAGTTGGCACTGCATGGTGCTTTCTTCATCCATCTGGATACTACAACCAGTGATTTCAATACTGGTCAGGGATTTGGTCAAATCCTTGATTGTGATGCTCTTATCGGTAGTCACCCCATTGAAGCTGGCAAAAATTTTGAGAGTTTGGTCATTATTGACAATAGACGTTGTCACCAGTCCAGTACCATCAACCACCAGATAGGAGGTATTATCCGTCCAGGTGGGCTGGACAGTTTGCGTTGTCCCGTCACTGTATGTAGCGGTAGCTGTAAATTGGGATGTTGCGCTCTCATTGATTTCATCGACTCCATTAATCACTAAACTAACAAGGTAGGCGTCATTGTCAATGATTGTCACAATTTTGGTAGTGGTTCTTCCTCCATAACTGGCGACTAAGGTGAAGGATTGATTGCCTGTGACAAAACCGGAGGTGATCGTGCCGGTATCATCCACAAGAGCTCCGCCACCACCAAGCAGTTTCCAAAAAGGGACTACTTCTTCAACGATCCCATTGTTGTATTGAGCGGTAATGGTAAATGTACTGGAGGAGACTTCGTTCATTTCAGAACCTCCGACAATTTGTAGGCTTTCGACGACAATCAGTTCTGGTGTTTCCGGAGCAACCGGGTTTTGGCTGATCGTCGTTTGCAATGCTGTGCGCAGGAGATTCAATTCATCAAGAGTTCCGTTCATTTCGGTTAGCAGTTGTGTTTGATAAAGATCAATTTCCTCCGTGGTGTTCGCCCTGGACAGACGGGAAAGAGGTGCCAAAACGTTAGAGGAACCGGGCTGCTGAGACAAGGATTCCAATACGCTGGTCGTATCCGCCAGGTTTTGAAGTTCTATGGTGAGGGAAGCGACATATGATGGATCAGTCAGAAGTGGTCGGTTGTCAGGAATCACTGACAGATCAATACCACTGCGAACTGCCGCATTGAGCAGCAGATTTCCCAGACTGTTGGTGCTTTCAAAATCGCTATTGATGAAAAGGTTTGGAGGGATATTCAGGTTCCCTAATTGATTGACGCCAAACAATTCAGACATGACTAATAGGGCAATGACATCCAATCGTTCCTGGGTCATAATACTCACATTTGCCACATAATTGACAATGGCTGTGGTGATTTGATTGATATGCGAAGTGAGTGTTTCTGAATTTCCTGAGGAGGCCGGAATCACTGAAGAGTAAGTTTGTCCTTCATATTGGGTGACTAACTTTAGGGGGAATTGTTCATCATTTATTTTGGAAATCCCTGTGAATGTAAATTTTCCTCCCAAGTCTGTTTTTGTTGTTTGCAATGTAACTCCACCGTTATTCATCAATGCGATAATATTACTGGAAATCGTTCTTTGATAACGGCTAGTGTCGGTTGAATTACTAGAAAGGAAAAACAATCCGATAATTTCCTTAATCTTTTTGGTTTCCTCCTCATCTCCAGGAGAAGGGATTTCTCCGCTGGTAACATTGTTGCTGCCGCCACCTCCACAGGCAAAAAGGAGAAAAACCAGGGAAAATAATAAGAGGCTTTGTTTCAATACTCTCATAACTTTGGAGGATCGGAGTGATTAGCACAAGTAATATTTTAGTGTTTGATTTGAGAACCATCTAACATTTGAAAATGGAAAAAGCGATTCGGGTTTTTCACTATTTCAGAAATAATGAACCAAAATGGTTCACTATTTAATAACTAAACCCGGTGCTCTACGGCTTCTCTTAAGCTCAACTTAGCATACCCTCTCTTTTCATTGTGCATTCTCAAACTCATACAAGGCTTGGATTTCCTCACCACTGAGAGCTCGATTGTAGAGACGGAATTGATCAAGAGCCGCGTTTAAAAAACTCCCTATTGTTCCTTCATAGGAGAGAGCTCCGATGATGAGAGGACCCGCAGGGAATGTATCTCCTGAATCGAGCGTATTAGTGTTACTCCCTCCAATTTCTCCATCCAAGTAGATTTTCATGATTTTATTTTCATAAGTGGTTACTATGTGATGCCATTCTCCTTCAATATCCGTAATAGAGCGGGTTTGAGCAAATTGTTGATCGACATGAGCGGAATCCAGAATGAATAGAAACTTTGATGAAACAAATTGTGAAAAAAAGCTCAATGCTGTCGGAGTACTGTCTGTTCTATATTTAGCAAAAAGGAAGCCGGAGGTGTTTCCTTTCATCCGGATCCAAAACGATACAGTAAAGCTATCATTCTGTGTAAAATGAAGATCCGGAGCATCTGGAACCAGAATAAAGTCTTCTCCATCAAAATTATAGGCACGATTGGTAGTGTGAGTGATATCGGTCGTCAAAGATGCCCCCTGGACGATTCCGTGATTTCTGTTGCCACTTTCATCATTTGCATTTCCGTTGAAAGGGTAATAGGCGACCAATCCTTCGGTAAATTCGTCATTCTCTCTGGTTTGAATCCAATATCCTTCCCCAGGGATGATTTCATTCAATAGAGGGTAGTTGTCCGTTTGGGGATAGACTTGCCAATTCCCACTACTTCCCAAGTTGGGATTCCATTTCCAGATGGAGCGAATGCCTTCAAATTGGGAGTTGGCTTCTATGAATATCTGAACTTCTGTGGTTTCTGCCACAGGAAAATTAACCCTCTCCCATGCATGGGAGATCTGATTTTCAATATTCGGAGGAGTAGGAAAAGTATCCCTGAAAGAAACAGTTCTTGAATCAAAGGAACCACCACAGGAAATAAGAGGGAAAATAAAAAAAAGAGAAAAGACAAAGATGAAAAAATGCTGCATGAACCGATAGAGGCATGTGAAAATTGAAGCAATTTAAAACATGTCTCTCTTTTTAGCTTATTTATTTTGTATAGACAAGAGGGAATGCGATGAGGAAAGATTGACAGGTTCCCTGAAATGACCTAATTTTGTTCCATGGAAAAAATCAAGAAATTGGCACAGAATCCATTTTTTCGCGATTAGATGAAAAACATCGAACTACAAATTTCTGAAGCATTTAGAAAAATCCTTTTTACACCTCATGCTTTGTATTACCTAAATTCTCCTAATAGACTAATTTTGAGGAAAGAAGTCGAAGAAGTAACAAATAAAAGGGATATCATTGAAAACTATCCCGAAGATGCCAGGGGGCATAGTAGTTTGATGATGGCAAGAGTTACAACAGAGCAAGTCATCCATATAGTTTGTGCACCAAAACAAGAATATCTAGCGGTAATTTCTACATATCTTCCTAATCTAGATAAATGGGAAGTAGACTTGAAAATAAGAAAAAGGGGATAAAATGGGATGCTATTATTGTAAAGGTGATATGGAGCTTGGAAAAATCTCGTATTTTGTGAACCGTAAAGGATATCAACTAATTTTAGATGAAATTCCTGCTTATATCTTTAATGAATGTGCCGAGTAATTATTTGTGAAAGAATCAGTGGATCTCATTAAAGAAATGACTTTAGAGCTAGATGCAAAAATTCAACGATCTCATGATATGGCAGTTGCTTCCTAATTTTTACTAATGGAGAATAATTTCAATGCCTCTTGTATTCGCAGCTGACGGGACCGTCGATTTGTTTGCCTCCCTGAGGCAGATCAGAACGGTCGTCTTTGATCTCAACAGTTTACCCA
>JADGAT010000100.1 GCA_015231885.1 SAR324 cluster bacterium | reverse complement strand
CTCTTCCCAATTTCTTGTGCTGACCAATCTCATTTTCAGAAAAACAGTGATGCTCATATCCCCCTTGCTCCAGTTCCAGCTTCCATAGTTCGCTGACATCATTCACTCTCTGCTTCATATCTGCTCTCCAGCACCTTATTTGAATACATATAATACCACAAGCAAGTGAAAACCATCAAAATAGATGAAAAAATCATTCCTAGTAAAACTCCCTTTTCAGACAACCACCATCCTAAACCCAACACAAGCACTAACCTAACCCCGGGTTCGATGGTCTGAATCGTCAAATAAGCATTCTGCAGCCCAGACAACTGCAAGGCAGAATGGAATTGTTCGACGGCAGCCTGAATTACGACGATTAAAGCAATCCACGTGATCAGCCAGGCACCACTTTCGAAACTCTTTCCCAAAATCAATTCCAAAACGTAAGCGCCTCCCAAATTTCCTGCAATTAAAATGATGACCAAAACAGAAAGCAAGATACCCACCGTTTTAACAAGATACGCATGCACCACCTCTTGACGAGTCCAATCCAGATTGGCCACACTTCCACTGCCTAAAGCATTGGAAATCAGACCAATCGGCATCATCAGACCCAAAATTGCAGAGTACTGCCCAAGAGTTGTCACGGCGCCAAAAAGGGAAAAGGACCAAATATCGATTCGTCCTCCAAAAGTGCTGAGGGCATAAGGAAAAAATCCTTTGACCAGAATCGAGATGGGCGGTCGCGTCTTTTCATAGGTCCCCATAAGCAATTTTTTTTTATGAATCCATCCAAAAGCCAATGCAATGGTATGCATAGACATATAGGATAAGACAACTGACATGATTGAAAGTTGCTCCCAATAATACAAGCCAAACAATAAGATCAGATAACTGCTTTGCTGAGCAATCCGAATCCAGTACTGCCCATCTACGCTCCCGGCTGCCAAATAGATGGAGCCAAGACATGCGGTTAGAAAAAATACTGGAAATGTCAGGCAGTACAGCACACTGAGCAGACGGACATGATCAGGAATATTGGGATAGAACAGACTGCCCATCATCCCAAGAGGAACCGAAATAAAAGAGAGCAAAAAAGCATAAAAGAGAGTCCTCCGCCAGGCTTCTCTGGATGATATTTGCTGGGAGGTGATCAATCCTTTGACCAAACGATACCACTGACACCCACCCAAGCCAAACATAGTAGATGGAATCAATACGACGAGAGCCAAGACTCCTCGATCTTCAGCACCCAAGGTTCGATTGAGAAGAATTGATGCCGGCAAGGATAGGGCTGTCAAAAGAGTTTCCCAACTCAAACTCCGAGAGGCACCAGGGGTCACTTTGTCTAGTAGTTTTAGTATTTTAATCGACAAATCTAATTCTCTAGTGAGACCTTAGCGAATAAACCCCTGGCGTGGCAGACGAACAATTTCTTTTTCCCAATATGGCATTTCATTCAAATTGACCGGTTCCGTGAATTTTTCTGCATTGAATTTATGCTGGGAATACTTGCTATCTTTTGTTTTTAAATGAGGAGGAAGTTCTCGATTCAGGAAGTTATATGTTATCGAAGTGTTTCTCAACCCTTCAGCCATTCGACCGCCAATTTCTCCAATTGTACCGATTACCATGATCATCACCAAACCTGTCACTATCCCTTTGCTATATAAATTTTCCTTCCACTGGAAATATTTGATTCGACCCAAAAAAGGAACTCCATGTTTTGCAAAGAGGAAATAAAAAACCAGGGTTGGTAAGAACATACCCCGCATAGAAAAATTATTCTCTGCGGTATAAGCAACAATATAAGTCACAGCAAAAAAAATGACCGCTGCAATAAAATACTGCCGATCCACTCTAGGCAATTTTTTCGTGATCAACAAAAGTACAAATGGAACTCCTGCTAGTTCAATCAGGGGTACCAATGTGAAAAAAATAGGAGTGGATAGAACCTTATCCAGCCAGAATTGCTCTGTGAACGGAAAGCGAAAATTTGAAGTGACAAATCCAAAAGAAGGCAAACGATTGAAAAATATATACAAAGGCACCATCATCGCCACAACAACATAGGGCAAGACCCACGATTGGCAAAACCTTTTCCAAAGCAGCCTCCTGTGCACCCAAGCAAAAAGTGGAAAAGCCATCACACTGAATGGGCTGCAATAAAAAGCAGAAGCCCAGAGAAGCAGGACAGTAACTATTTTCAATACCGGAAGAGAGATACGGGTATAGAATAAAAAGAGATACGATAAGACCAATGCATAAAAAGCGACAAAATGAGTGATTGTCCAATACATGCCAACAAAAAATGCTGTGATTTGCGTATTTCCATTGAACATTGCCTGCCAGTTTTCGGAATGACCAATTAAAGTCAAAGGGGTATCCATAATCCAATCCAACCCACCAAACAAGGTGCAGAGAAAAATGAAAACCCTAATAGAAACCGCGCTCGACAATAGCATATGAGAAATTTCAACAAGGCTCATCAAAATCAAAATGTGATAGAGAAGATTTCCAAGAATAATAGTATCCTTCAGGGAAAGGAACGGAATAAGAAATTTGAAAAGTGCCATCGGGTAAAAACTGGCATAATTGTAAGACAAAAGATAATTGATATTTCCAGGATGCGGAAGCGGGTATTTTTCGGCAAGTGTCATCGGGATCAAATCGGCCAAACGCCCATAATCATCACTCACAACTAAGGCGAATTCCCCTGGAATCCAGTCAAACAAATAGATTAATCGGGGAATTGTCAATAAAACCAGGGTAAAACCGACGCACACTAAAGCGAGGGGATCTAAAGGAAAACTCGTGCGACGAACCCGAAATTTGAAAAGTATTTGCAGCGCAGCAAAAAATGAAGGAAGAAAGACATAAACTAAATTGTAGGTCGGCATCTCAAATAAATTAAGAATAACCAAACTTAAAAAATCAGCAATCAAGACCGCTGCAAAAACACGGGAAAAAAAAAGTTTGCTTGTCAAGAGATTCATGGTTGTTTTTCGCTCCTCATTTAATTGTATTTTCTCTTTTTGCTTATTATTGCATTTATGAAATGAGCTTTGCTTGACAAACCGTGTTCGGTTTATTGAAGAATTCCCAGTGCAGGCGAATGATATTAGTATTCACAATTTCCAAGTGCAAACCACTTATTTGCTTGAAAAAAAAATATAGTTGATAAGGATGACTTTGGAGGGTTTTTTGATCAACTTCAATCAAAAAATGCCTGCTATTTGATCGAGAACGAATTGCATAGGAAATCTGATATTTCCCCTCTTTTTTGTGGATAGAGAATTCTTTGCCTTCGCAATCTTCTAAATAATGATTTTGAGGAAGCGACAAATCGCGACTTTTTCTTTCCTGCATTCTTCTATTTTCAATAAAGATGGAAGCTTTTTGATCAGAATAAGCCAATTGGTATTTTTCTTTAAGGATTCGTTCAAACCGAGGATATTTACTAACTTTTACATCAGACGCATCGATGTGGGAGGGCGTTTCCACCACAATTGCTTTGGGTGGTGTTGCTACCATATCATTTTCCCACTTTTGCCATGTTCCCGGTAAAACCCACTTTTGCTGGATGCCGCCACCATAGATTCTTCCAATTAGCCATCGTTGTTCAATGTATCGAGTCGCATGAATGCGTTGATAATGTTCCCATTCTCGTGAATCGTCTCCTCCCCAGAAATAAATAAATTCTCCAGGGTCTGTATAATGTTGAACAACATTCACTTTCTGAAACAAATTAAAATTAACCCGGTCGGCATGAGTTTGGGGATCGTGATAAAAATCAAAATTGGAAAATTGTTTTACTCCAACAAATATCGTCTTGCCTGAAAGGCTCACACTTCCTAGCAAATAAATTATGGATGGAATTATAAGCCAAACTGGTTTTTGTTCAAAAGAACGGAAATAATAAAGCGCCAATAGGCAGTTAAGAATCAACAGTGGGAAAACAAAACAAATTAAATAGTGGCCAAAAAAACGCTGCGACAAAATTACTTGAAAGATGCCTCCTAAGCACCAGCCAAAAGTCGTCCACAGCATTCGACAAAAAAGTCGATTTTCTTTTCTATACTTTAGAGTGACATGAATCAGCAAAAAGAAATCAAAAAAGTAGATGAAAAGCTGTGACAAATTAATTCGATGACGAGCAAAGTCTTCGATTCCCTTCTCTAAAATTTGCCAAAAACTTCGATTGGTCGCATCGGTATAAAAAGTATTGTAGACGTACCAGCCATTCCAGAATTCTGAAAATTCTCCTTTGTTCCAATACCAAAGCGGGGTACTGAGGATGGAAAGCAATCCAAGAGAAATAAAAACAATCGATACCAATAAAAACAATTTTGTTGTCGACAGGTTTTGATTGGATGCGTTGAGGGATGTTTTCAGTTCCCACAAAAAAAACACTGCAATCATGCTCCCTGAAATCGCTGCAGTGGGCATAATTAACACCGCTTGTCCCAAAAATACGGCACTGACCATTGCCACAAGAATTAAATCCCTTTTGTAGTAATACCCTAGCCAAATGACAGTCGCAGCAATCAACAAAAACAATTCTGACAAATTTCTTGAATAGAGTCGGTAGGAAAACTCCTCTACTCCGCTCAATAGGTACAAAACGACAAGCAAGACAAAAGAAAACCGGAACCAACGATTTTTCACCACAATTCGAGTGCATAAAAAAAGAAGCACGCCTTTCAAAATGGCAACTACAAGAATCAGAAAACCGACGGCTTCCCAAAAATAATCTGCCTTCCCTATTGAGTAGGCTAGTAAATGAATCCAAGACCAGAGGGGGCCTTTATGTGTGAACATGGTGGTATAAAAATCTCCTCCAAGCCAGTACACCCTTTCCACACCTGCTTTCAAAACCGCAGAATCAAAACTGCGACTGACGCTAGACAAAGCAAAAAAGTGGAAAAACAAAAAAATGGAGGTCAGACCAAAGACACTGAGAAGAGGAATTATGTGAAGTTTTGAACTTTTTTGCATCCTTTCATTTACCTCAGATTTTTCCTCGATACAAAATGGTTTGCAAAAAAGACAAGGAAGCCACTTTTAACAACTTAAGTTTATAGATAGAAACGGCACCCGTTTGCCGACTCCGAAAAGGGACATCCAATTCTACGATTTTCATTTTATGATGGGCCGCATACCCTGCAATGAGGACATTGGGAGCAAAGGTGTTGGAAGGAATTGAAGAAAAACATGATTTAAAAACATCAGATTTCATTAAACGATAAGGACAATTGACATCATAAATGCTTCTACCATATAACAAAAAAACCAGAATCCGAGAAACAAAACTGACGAATTTGCGAGAAATCGGTTGTTCCCTTCCATAGCGGCGTCCAATCATAAACCTATATTGATCTCGATGCACCCATAATGCTCTGAAACTCTCTGGCCCCATTTCGTCATCCGAATCCACTTGAAATACCCACGTCGCATCGGAATTTTCCCGGTATCCCAAAAGGATCGTTGAACCATGACCGCTATTCGGTTTGTCATGAACAACCAAATGAGGGTTGGATGCATTCAGTTGGTTCAAAATTTCCAGAGTTTTGTCTTTGGAACCATCATTATATACGTGTATCTGAAAATGGATCTTTAAAGCGAGCAGTTCCTTTGTCCATTCCTCAATGACTTTGGCGATGGATCCTTCTTCATTGTATACCGGGATAATGACTGCCAATATTGGATTGTTTTGATTTGCAGTCATTTTACTGGTTTTTCGCGATAGTTTTTTCATAACAAGCAAGAGCAGCCGCAATTGCTTTGTCCATATCGTAGTAGGCATAGTCTCCTAACCGTCCTCCGATAACCACATTCTTAACTTGTTTTGCCATACTCTTATATTTCTCTAGAGTGTTTTTATTTTTTTCACTACTGACCGGATAAAACGGGTCAATTCCTTCTGCCTGTTTTGAAGTTTCATAAAAAATTAGCGTTTTCCTCTTCGAATATCGCCTTTCTAGATGCAGATGCCTGGGTTCATGAATACGAGTATAAGGCTGTTCGAGATCGGCATAATTCATCACGGAAGTTCCCTGATAATCTTCAACTTCGATGACTTCCTTACTCAATTCGATCGATCGCCATTCTAGGGGACCCAACTCGTAGTCAAAAAATCGATCAATGGGACCCGTGTAGATCAGTTTTTTATCGTATTTTAACTCATTGCGTACTTCAAAATAATCGCAGTTGGTTTCCACATCAATATTGGCCGAATTTAAAAGGCGTTCAAATAATTTGGTGTATCCTTCCAACGGAATCCCTTGCCATCTGGCATCGAGAAAATAATCTTCATTGTAACTACATCGTATCGGAAGTCGATTAATAATATTCACTGGAAGCTTCTTCGGATCCTGATTCCATTGCTTGATTGTATATTCTCGTATAAAAGCCTCATACAAAGGCCTTCCGATCAGTGCAATTGCTTTTTCCTCCAAATTTTGAGGATTGCCAATATTTTCTTTGGCAATTTCGGCGCGGAGGAAATCTTCCACCTGATAAGGTCTTAGGTTGAGACCATAAAAAGTATTGATCGTTTCGAGATTTATCGGCATTTGAAAGACCCGATTCTTGTGGGTTGTCAACACCTGATGGTGATAACCATTAAAATCGGTAAATTGACTGATATATTGCCAAACTTTTTGAGAGGAGGTATGGAAGATATGAGTCCCATATTGGTGGAATTCAATTCCCGTTTCCTGATCAGTTTCAGAATAACAGTTACCCCCAATGTGGGGCCGTCTATCGATCACCAAAACCGTTTTGCCTAAATCGTTGGCGATCCGTTCCGCAAGAACACTTCCAAAAAACCCTGCACCAACAATCAAGTAATCATAGGTACGCATTGAATTCCTTTTCATTTCATCCACGTTATTTAATGAAATGCAGGGGTTGGGCCCAATATATTTTGGATTTGATAATGATGTTAGCTGTAACTTTGAATAAAAAGAATTCCAGTCAGACAAACATGACGGTTGCAAGAGGAGAATTGTATTGGATATTTGCCAGTAACTGTCGAATACAATACATTTACGATAAGAGAATGTTTCTGATAGGAACGCTATTACCTTATTGTAATTGTTCCAAATTTGAATTTTTGCTCAAATTGAAAAGGCGTTTGAAAGCAGTTCGATACTGATCCAGTCTCAAATGACGAATGATATTAAAAAAACGGCTTGGGCGAGAATAAAAACGAAAGTGCCCCCACTTTTGCAGATTGGCAAGTTCTGACGGAGTGACTTGAGACCAATCGGCTGAAAATTGATAATAGTTAAATGTAGCCCAGTCTATCTGTTCACCTCCAGCATAATCCTGAACCCAAATATCATACATCTCCGTGCCAGGTAGTGGAGTAGTTTTAGTAAATTGAGCCCTTGTTAAAGGAAGGGTTAGACCGAAATTTATAGTGTTGAGGATTTCTTCGCGAGTTTCCCCTGGAAATCCGACCATGAAAAATCCCCATGCTTCGATTCCGGCATCAACCACTTCTTGAACCATATCTTTCACTATTTTCTGATTCAGTCGTTTTTTTACCATATCTAATATACGTTGGTTCGCAGACTCAATTCCTAAGGCCATTAAATAACAACCGGACCGTTTCATCAATCGAATTAATTCCCGATCAAGTCGATCAATTCGCACCCCATTGGGTAAACTCCAAAAAACTTTGATATTTCGTTTTAAAATCTCTTCACAAATGGCAACAGTATGAGATCGTTTAATCGTAAAATTATCATCCTCTATTTGAATTTCTCGTACTCCATAGTTTTTAATTAACATTTCAATTTCATCCACCACCTGTACCGGATCTCTATATCGCATACCTTTTCCTGCTGTTATAGGAGCACTACAATAAGTACAGCGGTACGGGCAGCCGCGACTGGTAATGATCGGAGCCAGAGGAAATGCTCGGGCAATCATTCCATGTGGAGCAAAAGGATACGATCTAGGATCAATGGAGTTCCAGTCTGGTTGCCCAAAATCATCAATTTGTTTGTGAAATTGTTTTGGAGAAGATTGTTTAATTTCGCCATTTTCCCAATATAATAATCCTTCCACTTCAGAAAGTGGCAATTCGGAAGCCAATTGACGCAAGGTGATTTCGCCTTCTCCGACACAAGCATAGTCTGCTGCCGCATCAATTAAGCTTTGCCTCGGAATTGCAATAGTGTGTGGCCCACCAATGATGGTCTTTAACCCATAGGACTTGGCACGTTTTGCTTCTGCTACCGCTTCTGGAAAATACGTAGACATCGCTGTAATTCCGACCAAATCCCAATCTTTAGGATCATATTGAATTTCTTCACGAAGTCCATCCATGACCAGCACTTGATGTCCATCTTTTTTTAACGAAGAAGAGAGATAACCCAATCCCAAATGGGGCGCGATTATGTGTGCATTGTATTTCGGACTAATCAATAAAATTTTCACTTTAATTTCTCTTTAACGGTCGCATCTCATCATTTTAACATGTTGAAGACTTTTTTCACCGAAGCATCCGCAGAGTTCGTATGTTCCAGAGTTAATGTATCACCACTCAACGTATAGGTTTCCTCGCGAATGAAAATACCATTAAAATAAATTGACAGCTCATTTCCGGAATCCTGATCTGCAGTGTATCTTTTTTCTTCTACTGCTCCATGAAGTACTTTGGTGACAATGTACTCATCTCTTGTAATCTCCAACTCTTCTCTAAAAGTCGAATCTTCATTCAATGCACTTGGCAGCGTATCTGTAAAAGCGTTCTCTCCACTATTTTTTAATAAATCTTCTCTTATCCTCCATTTCCCGATGAGATCAGGGTCTGTTTTTGCTACAAAAACCGTTTTTTCCTTTTTTTCCTCGATTGCTGGTTCAAACGCACTTTTGTAATGATTTTTTACTTCCACTTTTATCCTAAATTTACCCGTCTTGGCTGCGGGAATTTGGCAGCTTGTTTGTCCCTCACATTTTCCTACCCGCTGATTGTCAATATACCAAGAAATTTCTTGCCAGGTTCCGGTGACTGAACACTCTATTTCTTGCCCAACCCAAACCGATTCATCAACCGATAATTTCAGATCTGAGCTACAGCCAATGACTAATAAAGCAACCAAGCTAATATATACAAATTTCTGGAAAAACTTCATAACTATACCTTTTTTTCCATTCAATGATTATAAAATGGAGCACTCAAAATACATTTCTTATCATAAATCGAAACCTGAGCTAACAACTGGTTTTTAATCAATCAGAACCTCGAACATAAACCTGAAACTCTCCACAGGGTTTGGCAATTCGACTGTAATCAGCACTATCAAACCATCCATTCTGCTTTTTAAGCAACAGGGATCCAAAATACCTTTCCCTAATTAGACCATTGATTCCTCCACGTTCAAATTTGATCCCTGCTCGACGATCGGTAAAATAATTGTAGCCCAAAACAAAATGATTTTCAGCGGGATTCATCCATTCTAAAGAAAGATAAATGTGTTCTGCAAAAATGGGTTTGGGCAAGTCTTTTATGCATGATTTCGCCTCCATCAAGTTTTCATGATAAGAACGAACTGATAAGACTCCGTTTATCCCAAGCAGAACGGACAAAACAGCCACCCCGTTCAAAATCCATCCGACTCCCAACCCTGCCAATGGAATTTCAGGTGCAGGATGATGACGCAACAGCCAAATCATAGTTGCTAAAACAGCAAAAAGAATAAAAAAAGACAATGTGAAGTAGTAGTTTTCTGCAGCTCCAGCTTTTGCGCTGGTTGGCAAAGAAATACAGGCTGAAACAAAAATTCCTAAAAAGGCAAACCGAATTGAGGGTTGCATGAACATTTCCAGGGTTAATTTTGGTCTGAAAACCAGAAAGCTTCCTATCGTCAATAATCCAATTAACCCTGGAGTCGATTTCTCAAAAAACTTCAAAACATTTCTTATAAAAACCGCAACTAAATAATCATTGGTGGTTCCTAGAAAGAGGATGTTATGAATATAAAGTCTGCCTCCGATTGCCATTGTCGCAAGCCAGGCTCCCCCTAGCAACAAACACAGCAGAAAAATATTTTTCCAATCTCTTTTCAGTAGTAAAAACAGGCCTATCGTGCCTGGAGTGTAAACAAAAATCTGCTTGAAAGCCCAGGCAAGGTAAGCAAAAAAGCATACCAAAACAATGGCAAACGATTGTTTTTGATAGTATCGGAAAAACAGATATGTTGCAGAAACATCAAAGACCAGTGCCCAAATATCAGGTGCTGCAGCAATCCCAAAAAACCCGACCAAAGGACCAAAAAATAGTGAAAGAGAAAATGCGAAGCAAAGTCGTTTCAATTCCGGTTCATTCACCTTAAACAAACGAATAAAAAAATGATAGGTGAGAACGGTTCCACAAATAATCCCGGTGAGAGTAATCAGACGTGCAACAGTAGGAAGCCACTGATCTTCCAAAGACATCACATCAAGAAGATGTCCGGCAATTGTGCCATAAAAAGCAAAGTAGAGCCAATTATAAACCGGGGCAGCATATGGTATTTTATGGATCTCTCGGTAAATTGTTTCGCCCTGGATGTATCGCCAAAACGCATTCAATGATTGCGCTTCGGCACCGGTAGTAATTCCTTGCAGGGGAACCTCAAAGGAAACGGCATAATACAAGCGAACTATCATCAAAACCACACCTACAAAGGCGCTGATTAAGGCGATCCAAGATACGATTTTTAACGAAAAGAACTTCACAATCATTTAATAATTACTGATTAGAATTAGCATATTCTTCCAGTATTTGAGACCAGGGTGGTTTTATTCTGCTGTTGAGAGTGACGATATAAGCTTTCAAAAGCCTCAGGAGGCTGAACGGGGCTTGCAACTGAGTTAATCCTTTTCGCGCAATTTTCCATTTTCCCTTGAGCAGCACCTTGACAATCCAATGCATATATTGAGCTCCCCTGATTTTGAGAACATATTCTTCAACTGAAGCGATCTTTTCCTGAGGAAAGGAGTGGATTAATGATATCCATAGCGGAATTTCCTGCTGTAGCAATTCCAAATTTTTATTCAAGACATGCCCCCCTTGCTTTTTGTGACCTCTCACCAATACCAGTTTATCTGAATTGAAGGTAATCGGGTATTGTTTTCCAAGTCTGACCCAGTATTCAAAATCACCGACATAGGGTAAATTTTCATTGAATTTCCCTACTTCTAAAAAAGACTCCTTTCTAAGCATTACGGTTGAAATATTCCCTGGAAGACAACCAAATGCAGTAAAAAAACGAAATGAATGTTCTACAGGAATCAAAGGAGGAATCTCTGAAAACATGCGAGGATCAAAATTCTGAGGTGCGATATTCCCTGCAGCATTAATCGATTGAAAACGGCAAAATACCATTCCGGCTTTTGGAAAACGCTCAAATTTTTTTTTTTGTTCCTCTAAACAAGCAGGCAGCATGACATCATCTTGAGAAAAAATTTGAACAAAGGGTGCCTTCGTCAATTGAAATCCTGCGTTTATATTACCAAATATTCCTCGATTGCTTTCCTGTCTTGTGTAACGAATCCGGGAGTCAGAAAATGAAGCAACAATTTCAGGTGTTTTATCGAGAGAGGCATCATCTGTGATGATCAATTCAAAATCGGAAAACTCTTGCTGAAGAATTGACTGAATAGATTCCTTAATATATTCCTGCCCATTGTAAACCGGCAAAACTACTGAAATTTCTGGCATAATCGATAAATGATTAGTGTTGATTGCTCGCCTAGGGCAAAGAGATTTTTCAATCTGTCCCCTCACTTTGTTCAATTATTGTTTGAAGTCTCGCCGTGTAAGTGTTCCTTTCTTTGACCACTTGACGGATACCAAGCAAACGCATTTCCTCTCTTTCTTTAGGATGTTCAAGCAACCAGGAACATTTTTGGGATAAATCTTCGGGGGA